>JAEWYT010000217.1 GCA_023458595.1 Pseudomonadota bacterium | reverse complement strand
AGCGCGCCGCCGAACTGCCGGTCTGGAACCACATGTACAATTGGCATCGACCCCATGGCAGCCTAAACTCGAAGCCGCCAATCAGTCGCCTCGGCCTAAAAGGCGACAACCTGTTGAGGCTCCACAGTTAGAGCCGCAAACTCGGCCAGTTGTCGACTTCCTCACGCGCGGCAGCCACTGGCTGGGCCCGGATCAAGTCCGGGGCACGCACTTTGTTATGAAGCCACGACCGTGCATCACGAATGGACCCGTGTCCCGGACTTGATCCGGGATCCAGACGGCCGCGCCGCGAACACAATCGGCCCCGAAAGCCGCCCTACGCCGCCGCCTCGTTGAGCGCCCGCCACACCTTCTCCGGCGTCATCGGCATGTCGATGTGCGTGATCCCGGCCTCGCGGTGCAGCGCGTCGACGACGGCGTTGACCACGGCGGGACAGGCGCCGATCGCGCCGGCCTCGCCCGCGCCCTTCATGCCGAGCAGGTTCGTCTTGCACGGCACGTTGCGCGTCTCGAAATGGATATCCGGCATCACGTCGGCGCGCGGCAGGGCGTAGTCCTGCAGCGTCGCGGAGAGGAGCTGGCCGCCGTCGTCGTAGACCGTGCGCTCGAGCATCGCCTGTCCGACGCCCTGGACGATGCCGCCGTGCACCTGGCCTGCGAGCAGCATCGGATTCAGCATCACGCCGAAATCGTCGACCACGGTGTAGGAGACGATGTCGATATGACCGGTCGCCGGATCGACCTCGACCTCGACGACATGGGTGCCGTTCGGATAGGTCGCCTCAGGCGGCGTCCAGCTGTCTGTCTCCGACAGGTTCTCGCCGTCGGCCGCCGCCTTCCCGGCGACGTCGGCGAAGCTCACCGACCGGTCGGTGCCGGCGATGCGCACCGTGCCGTCCAGGAACTCCAGATCGCCCGGCGCCGTCTCCAGCATGTCGGCGGCCCTGGCCTTGATCCGCTCGCCGAGCGTGACGGAGGCGATCGACACCGCGGCGCCGCCGACGGGGATGGAGCGCGAGCCGCCGGTGAAGCTGCCGTGTTCGTAGGCGTCGGAGTCGCCCTGCACCACGTCGATGTGCTCGGGATCGAGGCCGAGCCGCTCGGCGACGATCTGCGCGTAGGAGGTGACATGGCCCTGGCCGGTCGCCTGGGTACCGACGAAGACGGTGATGCCGCCGTCCTCGTTGAGGGTCACACGTGCCGTCTCCGCGCCGCCGCCGGAGCAGGCCTCGATATAGGTGGAAAGCCCGATGCCGCGCAGCTTGCCGGCCTTCCTGCTGGCGCGCATCCGGGCGGTGAAGCCCTTCCAGTCGGCGACGTCCATGGCATGGCGCATATGGCCGTCGAACTCGCCGGAATCGTAGACCTTGCCGGTCGGCGTCTTCCACGGCATCGACGAGGGCGGCACGAAATTCCTGCGGCGCAGCGCATCCGGCTTCATGCCGATCTCGCGCGCCGCCTTGTCGACGAGGCGCTCGATCATGTAAGCGGCCTCGGGCCGGCCGGCGCCGCGATAGGCGTCGACCGGCACGGTATTGGTATAGACCCCGCGCACGCGGCCGTAGGCGGCCTTGAACCGGTAGACGCCCTGGATCATGCCGGCGCCGACGAACGGCACGAACGGGCCGAACTGGGCGAGATAGCCGCCCATGTTGGCGAGGGTGTCGACGCGCAGGCCGAGGAACCTGCCGCCCGCGTCGAGCGCCAGCTCCGCCCTGGTGACGTTGTCGCGGCCGTGGCTGTCGGCGAGGAAGTGCTCGCTGCGGTCGCTGATCCAGGTCACCGGCCGGCCGATCTTCTCCGCGGCGGCCAGCACCAGCGGATATTCGCGATAGACGAACAGCTTGGTGCCGAAGCCGCCGCCCGTGTCGGGCGTGATGATGTGGAACCGGGCCGGATCGGTCTTGAAGAACATGCCGGCAAGGATGTTCTTCACGAGCCCCACGCCCTGCGAGCCGCAGATCAGGGTATAGCGGTCCTCTTGCGGATCGTAGCTGCCGATCGCCCCGCGGGTTTCCATGTAGTTGGTGACGAGCCGGTTGTTGACGAGCTCCAGGGTCACGACCTTGTCGGCCTTGGCGAAGGCGGCATCGGTCGCCTCCTTGTCGCCGACATGGGCGTCGTAGGCGATGTTGTTCCGCCGCGACGGCCAGATGAGCGGCGCGCCGTCCCCGGTCGCCGCCTTCATGTCGGCGACGGCAGGCAACTCCTCGAAGTAGTCGACCATCAGCGCCTCGGCGGCGTCGCGCGCCCCGGCCCGGGTCTCGGCGACGATCATCGCCACGGCATCGCCGACGTAGCGCACCGTCTCCTCGGCGAGGATCGGGAACCGCGGAACGTCGAGCCTGGAGCCGTCCGAGTTCGGCGCCTGGCCGACGCACGGGCTCGCGCTGAGATGGACGAGGTCGTCGCAGGTCAAAACCGCGAGGACGCCGGGCATGGCCCTGACGTCGTCGACGTTGTCGATCCTGAACCGCGCGTGCCCCATCGGGCTTCTTACGAGCTGCGCCCAGGCGGTGCCGTCGGGAATGCGGTCGGCCAGATAGCGGCCCTTGCCGGTGATGAACGCCGAATCTTCCTTGCGCCTGAGCGACGCGCCGATGCCGAATTTCATGGGGTACCCTGTGCCGGTCGGGGGAATGGGTCTTCAGAAAAGCTAGCGCCCGGCGGTGGGTGCGGCAATAACGGTAGCCGAATATCGGCCATGCGTCCGCGAATCGGCAGGATTGCGGACGGATCCGAGCGTCGAACCGGGAACAGCGATCGTGTCTGGCTTCACATACGACATCTTCGTGATCGGCGGCGGCATCAACGGCGCGGGGATCGCCCGCGACGCGGCCGGGCGCGGCTTCTCGGTCGGGCTCGCCGAGAAGCGGGACCTCGCCAGCGGCACCTCGTCGGGCTCCACCAAGCTGATCCACGGCGGCCTGCGCTATCTCGAGTTCTACGAGTTCCGTCTCGTCCGCGAGGCGCTCGTCGAGCGCGAGGTCCTGTGGGCGAACGCCCCGCACATCATCTGGCCGCTGCGCTTCGTGCTGCCGCATCACGCGGGCCTGCGTCCCGCCTGGATGCTGCGCCTCGGGCTCTTCCTCTACGACCACATCGGCGGCCGCAGGCGCCTGCCCGCGACCCGCACGATCGACCTGCGGTCCGACCCGGCGGGCGAGCCGCTGAAGCCCGGCTTCTCGAAAGCCTTCGAATATTCCGACTGCTGGGTGCAGGACGCCCGCCTCGTCGCGCTCAACGCCCGCGACGCGGCCGCCCGCGGCGCCGACGTCATGACGCAGACCGAGTGCGCGGGGCTTTCGCGAGAGAACGGCGGCTGGCGGATCGTGCTGAAGGACGGGACGACCGGCGCGGAACGCGAGGTCACCGCCCGCCTCGTCGTCAACGCCGCCGGACCCTGGGTGGACGAGGTGCTGACCGGCGTCGCCGGCCTGAACCGCGTCCACAACATCCGCCTCGTCCAGGGCAGCCACATCGTCGTGCGCAAGCTTTTCGACGATCCGCGCTGCTTCATCTTCCAGAACGCCGACGGCCGCGTCATCTTCGCGATACCCTACGAGCGGGACTTCACCCTGATCGGCACCACCGACCGCGACTTCGACGGCGACCTCGACGACATCTCGATCGGCGACGCCGAGATCGCCTATCTCTGCGCGGCGGCGGACGAGTATTTCGAAAGGCCCGTCACCCCCGCCGACGTGGTCTGGACCTACTCCGCCGTCCGTCCCCTCTACGACGACGGCGCCTCGAAGGCGCAGGAGGCGACGCGCGACTACGTGCTGAAGACGGACGGCGATGCCGCGGCCGGCGCGATGCTCAACGTCTTCGGCGGCAAGATCACCACCTATCGCCGCCTCGCCGAAGCGGCGATGACGGACATCGAGTCGATCCTCGGAAGGCGCGGACCGGCCTGGACGAAGACGGCGGCGCTGCCCGGCGGCGATTTCGCCCCAGACGGGTTCGATCGTCTGGTCGACATGCTCGCCGCCGACTATGCAGGCCTGCCGCGCCCGCTGCTTCGCCGCCTCGCCCGCAACTACGGCACCGAGACGCGCCGCATTCTCGGCGATGCATCCTCGACGGACGATCTCGGCGTCCGCTTCGGCGCCGATCTTCACGAGGCCGAGGTGCGCTTCCTGATCGCCAACGAATGGGCGCGCTCCGCCGCGGACGTGCTCTGGCGCCGCTCCAAGCTCGGCCTGCGCCTGACGGCGGACGAAGCGAAACGCCTCGACGACTGGATGGCGCGGCAGCAAGCCGCCGCGCCCGAGGGAGTGAACGGATGAACGCCCATATCCTGGCGATGGATCAGGGGACGACGTCGTCGCGCGCCATCGTCTTCGACGGCGACTACCGGATCGTCGCGGTGGCGCAGGAGGAATTCCCGCAGCATTTCCCCGCCTCGGGCTGGGTCGAGCACGAGCCGGAAGACCTCTGGGAGACGTCGCTGCGCACCGCGAGGGCGGCCGTCGGGAAGGCGGGCGGCGCGGCGAACATAGGCGCGCTCGGCATCACCAACCAGCGCGAGACGACGGTGATCTGGGACCGGCGCACCGGCAAGGCGATCTACCGCGCGATCGTCTGGCAGGACCGCCGCACCGCCGACACGTGCGTGCGCCTCAAGGCCGAGGGCATCGAGCCGACGGTCGCGGCGCAGACCGGCCTCCTCCTCGACCCCTACTTCTCCGGCACCAAGATCGGCTGGATCCTCGACAACGTGGACGGCGCCCGCGCGGCTGCCGAAGCCGGCCGTCTCGCCTTCGGCACGGTCGACTGCTTCCTCTTGTGGCGCCTCACCGGCGGCAGGGTGCATGCGACGGATGCGACCAACGCCTCGCGCACGCTTCTCTACGACATCAGAAAGGGCGACTGGGACGACGAGCTTCTGGAAGCGCTCGACGTGCCGCGCGCGCTCCTGCCGCAGGTGCGCGATTCCTCCGACGATTTCGGCGAGACGGTGCCGGACCTGCTCGGCGGGGCGATCGCGATCCGCGGCATCGCCGGCGACCAGCAGGCGGCGACCGTCGGCCAGGCCTGCTTCGAGCCCGGCATGGTCAAGTCAACCTACGGCACCGGCTGCTTCGCCGTGCTCAACACCGGGTCCGACGTCGTCGCCTCGCAGAACCGCCTGCTGACGACCGTCGCCTACCGGCTCGACGGACGCTCCACCTACGCGCTCGAAGGCTCGATCTTCATCGCCGGCGCCGCCGTGCAATGGCTGCGCGACGGCCTCGGCATCATCGGGACGGCCGCCCAGTCCGGCGAACTCGCCGGCGAAGCCGACCCGAGCCACGGCGTCGTGCTGGTTCCCGCCTTCACCGGCCTCGGCGCGCCGCACTGGGACGTGGAGGCGCGCGGCGCGCTCTACGGCCTGACGAGGGCGACGGGACCGCGCGAGCTCGCCCACGCCGCGCTCGAATCGGTCTGCTTCCAGAGCCTCGACCTGATCGATGCCATGCACCGCGACATGCCCGGGCGCGACGCGAGCACGGTGCTGCGCGTCGACGGCGGCATGGTCGCCAGCGACTGGACCATGCAGCGCCTCGCCGACATCCTGAACGCGCCCGTCGACCGCCCGACCGTCCTGGAGACGACGGCGCTGGGCGCGGCCTGGCTCGCCGGGCGCAAGGCCGGGCTGTGGCCCGACATGGACGGCTTCGCCGCCTCCTGGCGGCTCGACCGCCGCTTCGAGCCCGCCATGGACCCGGGTGTCCGGGCGAAATGGATCGGCCGCTGGAACGACGCGATCCGCCGCACGCTGGGCGCCTGGTCCTGAGTGCGTGCCGCGGCGGCTTCCATGCAGGCGGCAGATTGCGGAAGCGACAAATTTCTTCGCACGGTTAATTGCGGCCCGAAGCCGGAATTAACCTTCCGTTTCGCGCCTCCCTGCCCTCGCGAATCCTGCCACGGAACAGTCCGCGAAAATTCAGGACGAGCGATTTGACAATCCGGTCGGCGCAAATTTCCTAAAGTTCGACGCATATTTCGGGCGGACGGCATTTTAGCTGTCCGGTTCCGGTTCGATTAAGTTTCCTGTCGCCACATTCGACGTCGAGATATGCTTCGGCGGAGCCATCGAATGTGCGAACGGATCGACCGCTCGAAGAAGCCGGCGTTCATGAAAATCGACAATGAAGCCAAGGGGTTGCTTGTCGGCCCGCTGCCCGGCTCGCGTCGCGCCGCCGCCGCCTCGCCCGCCGGGGCCGCGTCCCGCGCGCGTGGCGGACAACACGGATGCGGCGGCGGCCCGGAAGGGCCCCGTCGCCGGGCGGCTCGCGATTGGGGGGCGGGCCGCCCGACCTTCTCATCCGCCGCCGGAATCCCGGCGCAGGAGCTCGGCGCCCGCCGCGAGGGCCCTCAGCTTGCCGACCGCCACCGCGCGCGCCAGCGGCGCCATGCCGCAGTTCGTGCAGGGCTGGATGCGCTCCGCGTCGGCGAACCGCATCGCCGAACGCAGGGTCGCGGCGACCTGCTCCGGGCTCTCGATCTCGCTGGTGGCGACGTCGATCGCCCCGACCAGGATGTCCTTGTCCTTCAGCAACCCGAGCAGCGACATAGGCACCTTGGAGTTGGCGCATTCGAGCGAGACCTGGTCGATCCGGCTGGCGTTCAGCGCCGGGAAGGTCTCCTCGTACTGGCGCCACTCGCCGCCGAGCGTCTCCTTCCACCTGATGTTGGCCTCGATGCCGTAGCCGTAGCAGATATGCACCGCGGTCTTGCACTTGAGCCCCTTTGCCGCCCGCTCGAGCGCGGCGATCCCCCAGTCCTTGACGTCCGTCATGAACACGTTGAAGGCGGGCTCGTCGAACTGGATGACGTCGGCGCCCGCCGCCTCGAGCTCGCGGGCCTCCTGGTTCAGGACGTCGGCGAAGGCCATCGCCATGTCGGCGCGGCGGCCGTAGTGGCCGTCGGCGATCGTGTCGCAGATCGTCATCGGCCCGGGCAGCGTCCACTTGAGGCGCCGCGTCGTATGCGCGCGGGTGAAGCGTACCTCCTCGACATGCACCGGCCGCTTGCGCGCGACCGGCGCCGTCACCGTCGGGACGTCGACGACGTAGCGGTTGTCGCGGATGCCCATCCTGGTCTTCTTCTGCCAGTCGATGCCGTCGACGTGCTCGAGGAAGCCGTGCACGAAATGAATGCGGAACTGCTCGCCGTCGGAGACGATGTCGATGCCGGCGTCCTCCTGCTCCTTGAGCCAGACGAGCACGGCGTCGCGTTTCGCGGCGTCGAGTTCGGCGCCCTCGAAGCGCCACGCCGCCCACAGCTTTTCCGGCTCGGCCAGCCAGAACGGCTTCGGCAGACTGCCGGCGATCGTCGTCGGAAACAGCACCTCGCCCATCGGCCTTCCTCCTCACCGGCGTCCGTTGTCCGGCGGACGCTCTTGAGGGCAGCCTAGCGGCACACGCGCCTTGCGGAAATGCCCGACGGCGCCCGTAGGGCCGCCGGACAATCTGTTGTGCCCGAAAGGCGAAGGAGGCCGGTCCGCACGCCTGCCCGATGCGGCCGCCCTAGGCGGCCGCGCGCTTCGGCGCGCAGGCGTCGCGGATCGCCTCGACGTGCCGGTGGTCGGTGCCGCAGCAGCCGCCGAGCACGGTGAGGTTCGGCATGATCCGCCTGAGCTCGCGGAAGCGCCGGCCGAGATCGTGCGGATCGCCCTCGTCGAGAGTCTCGGAGCCGTCGAGCTCGGCGTGGCTCTTCGTCGAGGCGTTGGCGCGCACGCCGCAGACCCGCGCGATCCAGGCCTCGCCCGCCTTCACCTTGTCCTCGAAGTGGGTCGGATGGGCGCAGTTGATCATGTAGTAGGCCGGATGGGCACCGGTCGCCGCATCCACCGCATCGATCGCCCGGCCGACCTCCTCGCCGGACGGCAGCCGTCCGTCGGTCTCCGTCGTGAACGAGATCGCGCACGGCATGCCGGCGCTACGGGCGGCGAGCGCGAGCCCGGTCGCTTCGGGCACGTTCGTCATGGTGATCGCGGTCACCATATCGGCGCCGGCCGCGTCGAAGGCGCGGATCTGGCCCGCATGGTAGGCGCGCGCTTCCTCGACGCCCATCGGCCTGCCCGGGTCGTAGCCGTCGCCGCGCGGTCCGACGCAGCCGCTGACGACGAATTTCGATCCCGCCGTCTCGTGCTTCGCGCGCAGTTCCGCCATCAGCGCGATCGCGTCCTTGTTGACGCGCCTCATCGCGGCGGCGTCGTAGCCGAGCTTGTCCCCCCAGTCGGCGCTCGCCCGCCAGGTCGGGCTTTCGAGCACGAACCCGACGCCGCCCTCGACGGCGAGCTTCGCGTAGCGTTCGAAGTAACGGCGCAGGACATCGCGCCCCTCCTGGCTGTCGAGCAGCGTGAAGGCGGCGAAATAGGGCAGGTCCTGGCGCTCGTGGAAGATCAGGTAGGTCTCGATGCCGCCGTCGGTCAGAAACGTCCCGGACAGTTGCGGCAGGGCGTTGCGGTATTTGGCCATGGTCTTGCGCTCCGTCGTCGGATTGGGACCTCGGGATACGCATAGACAAAGCCGGTTTCAGGGGTATTTCCGGGGTGTTGCGGGCGGGAAACGATTGTTTCAGTGTCGCCGCCGTCCCGCGGCGGCGGGGGGCGGCGGAGGCTGCCGCTGCGACATTTTTTCCGTTTTTCGCAATGGACGGCGGCACCCGCGCGGCTAGTATCCGCATAAATGTGACTACAAAAGTCATATTTGTTCGGGAGCAGTCGGGGGACGATGGCGACACGTTCGAATGCAGGGATGCGGCCAGCGCGCCGACCGCCGCACGGGACGCGGCTGGAGATCGGGGATCTCTTCGCCCGATGCACCGGCGACCCGCTCGCCGCCGCCTTCGCCGGCAAGGGCGCCGTGCACCCGTTCCTGTCCGCGACCCCGATGCCCGAGGAGCGCTGGCAGGGCATCTGGCGGGAGATCGCCGGCAAGGCCCGGCAGGGCAAGTCGGTCGCCTACCTGCATATTCCGTTCTGCGAGAACCACTGCCTCTTCTGCGGCTTCTACCAGAACCGCTGGCGGGCGGACCGGTGCGCCGACTATGCCGCCGCGCTCGTATCCGAGCTGCGGCAGGGCGTCGACGTCCCCGTCCAGCGCGACGGGCCGATCCACGCGGTCTATCTCGGCGGCGGCACGCCGAGCGCCCTCGCCGCCGGCGACCTGCTGCGCATCCTGACGGCGGTTCGCGAGACGCTGCCGCTCGCCCCCGATTGCGAGATCACCGTCGAGGGGCGCGCGCACGGCTTCGACCTCGACAAGGTCAGGGCCTGTTTCGACGGCGGCGCCAACCGCATCTCGATCGGCGTGCAGACCTTCGACACGCGGATGCGCCGCCGGCTCGGCCGCAAGGCCGACGGCCGGCGGGTCGCCGCCTTCCTCGAGCAGCTGGCCAGGGAGGACCGCGGCGCGATCGTCATCGATCTCATGTACGGCTTTCCCGGCCAGAGCCTCGAATCCTGGGCGCGGGACGTAGAGATCGCGACCGGCACCGGCATCGACGGGGTCGATCTCTACATGCTGAACCTGCTGCCGCGCAGCCCGCTCGCCACCGCGGTCGCCAACGGCCGGTTCCCCGCGCCGACGCCGCCCGGCGCGTTCGGGGAGTTCTACCGCGGCGGGGCCGAGATCCTCGACAGGGCCGGCTGGACCACCCTGTCGACGACCCATTGGCGGCGCACCACCCGCGAGCGCAATCTGTACAACCTGCTCGTCAAGGCGGGCGCGAGCTGCCTCGCCTTCGGTTCCGGCGCCGGCGGCTTCCTCGACGGTCATTCGTTCCGCCTGGCCGGCGATCTCGACGCCTATCTCGACGCCGTCGCGAAGGGCGAGAGACGGTTCTCCTTCATGGTCCGCACGTCGGCCGGCGCCGCGTTCCTCAACACCGTCAAGGCGCAGCTCGAGGTCGGCCGCCTCGACGTCGACTGGCTGACGGGCGCGCTGGCGGAAAGGGGGCTGGACGGCGACGAGATCCTCGCGCCCGTCATCGACCAGTGGCAGCGCGCCGGCCTTCTGGCGAGCCGGCACGGGCGCGCCGAGCTCACCCTGGCCGGGCGTTTCTGGCAGGTGACGATGACCCAGAAGCTGCTGCTCTGGCTCGAACAGCAACTGCAGCCGGCGGCGATGGCCTGAGCGGCGTGAACCCGAACGAACGGAAAGGAAGGATCGGATGGAAACCCTGACGAGCGAGAAGAGAGCGGCTGTCGAGAAGGCGCTGCGCGACGATCCGGGCGGCGTGCTCGAGTATCTGGCCCGGGAACACGGCGTCACGCCGGCCGAGATCGTCTCCTGTCTCCCCGAGGATCAGGCGACGACCGTTCCCGGCAGCCGTTTCGAGGAGGTCATGGCCGAAATGACCTCCTGGGGCGAGGTCACCTTCCTCGTTCACACCGACGACGTCATCCTGGAATGCAAGGCGGCGATCCCGCCGGGTTCCTCGGCGCGCGGCTTCTTCAATCTGCACGGCGCGCCCCTGGGCGGCCACCTGAAGGCCGACAACTGCGCCTCGATCAGCTTCGTCTCGCGGCCCCTGTTCACGAGCGACACCCGCTCGGTGCAGTTCCACAACCGCGACGGAGGCTGCATGTTCAAGGTCTATCTGGGCCGCGACGAGAACCGCGCGCTGATCCCCGCCCAGGTCGCCGCCTTCGAAAGGCTTCGCGACAGGCTCGCGACGGCCCGAGGCGCCGCTTCCGGGACTTGACCGTCGATTTTTAGGGAGGAAACTGGAGCGGGCGATGAGATTCGAACTCACGACCCCAACCTTGGCAAGGTTGTGCTCTACCCCTGAGCTACGCCCGCTCTGGCGCCGCCGTTTCCGGCGTTTCGGGCGCTTATATGCACAACAGCGCCGCCGATTGCAATGGCCCCGGAGAGCCGGTCGGCCGGAAATCGTGGGATTGTGATCGTCGCCCGCGGATTCTAGAAGCAGCGGACATCCGGATAATCCGAGGACCCGTCCGCCAATGCCCCTGTCCCCCGAACAGCTCCTCGCCCGTCTGAAGGCGCTCGGCATCGAGACGACCACCGTCGAGCACCCCCCGCTCTTCACCGTCGCCCAGTCGCAGGAGCTGCGCGGCAGGATCGAGGGCGGCCATTCCAAGAACCTGTTCCTCAAGGACAAGAAGGACAGGATCTTCCTCGTCGTCGCCGAGGAGGACGCCGAGATCGACCTGAAGCGCCTCCATACCCTCATCGGCGGCTCGGGACGGCTGTCCTTCGGCAAGGCGGAGCTGCTCGAGGAGGTGCTCGGCGTCAAGCCCGGCTCCGTCACGCCGTTCGGCGCTATCAACGACACGGAAGGCCGCGTCGCCGTCGTGCTCGACGAGGCGATGATGGCGCACGATCTCCTGAACTTCCACCCGCTCACCAACGAGGCGACGACGACCATCCGCCGCGGCGATCTGGTCGCCTTCCTGAAGAGCTGCGGGCACGATCCGCGGATCGTCGCGGTCTCCGGCGCCGGCGCGGCCGCGGCCGCGGCGGACTGAGCCGGGCCGGGCCGGAAATCCGGATTTGCAACATCCGCCGCCGCGCCCCATTTTAGGAGCCGACGGAAATCGAACGGTTCCGGCCCGCGGCGGCCCGTGAAGCAGCGCCGTGCGGAAAGCCGGCCGGAAGCTGAAGGACAGGATCAAGGTCATGGATCTCTCATCGCTCGCCTCCGGCGGCAACGGTGCCGGCAACGGCGGTCAGGCGCCCGGCGGCTATATCAAGGAAACCACCACCCGCGATTTCATGAAGGACGTCATCGAGGAATCGCGCAACCAGCCCGTCCTCGTCGATTTCTGGGCGCCCTGGTGCGGCCCCTGCAAGCAGCTCGGTCCGGCGATCGAGAAGGTCGTCAACGAGGCGAAAGGCGCGGTCCGGCTCGTCAAGATGAACATCGACGAGCATCCCGCCGTCGCCCAGCAGATGGGCGTTCAGTCGATCCCCGCCGTCTTCGCCTTCGTCGACGGCCGTCCGGTCGACGGCTTCATGGGCGCGCTGCCCGAGAGCCAGATCAAGGAGTTCATCTCCCGTATCGCCGGTCCGACGCCCGAAGAGGCCGGCCTCGAGGAGGTGCTGGCCTCCGCGCAGGCCGCTTTCGACGAAGGCGACGTCGCCGGCGCGGCCGAGATCTTCGCCGCCGTCCTGCAGGAGGATCGCGAGAACGTCGCCGCGATCGCCGGCCTCGCCCGCTGCCTCATCGCCAACGGCGAGCTCGAGCAGGCCAGGCAGACGCTGGCCCTGGTTCCGCCCGCCAAGGAGAAGGATCCGCTGGTCACCGGCGCGAAGGCCGCGCTCGAGCTTGCCGAGCAGACCGCCGATCTCGGCGACATCGGCGAGCTCGCCCGACGGCTCGAGGCCGATTCCAACGACCATCAGGCCCGCTTCGACCTCGCGCTCGCGCTGAACGCCCGCGGTGACCGCGGCGATGCCGTCGACCACCTTGTCGAGATCGTCAAGCGCAAGCGCGACTGGAACGAGGAGGCCGCCCGCAAGCAGCTCGTGAAGTTCTTCGAGGTTTGGGGTCCCATGGACCCGATGACCATCGAGGCGCGGCGCAAGCTGTCCGCCGTGCTTTTCTCCTGAGAACCGGCGGGAAGACCGGCCGATGGCGATCAACAAGGGCTATCACGCTCCCGGGGACCTGCCGCCGGTGATCCCCGTCTTTCCGCTCGCCGGCGTCCTGCTCCTGCCGCGCGGAGAGCTGCCGCTCAACATCTTCGAGCCGCGCTATCTCGCGATGATCGACGACATTCTCGCGGAAGACCGGGTGGTCGGCATGATCCAGCCGTGGATCGGTCCGAACGGGCCGGACACGAGCGAGCCGCCGGCGCTCTGCGACATCGGCTGCGCCGGCCGGCTGACCGCGCTGCAGGAAACCGGCGACGGCCGCTACCTGATCACGCTGACCGGCATCTCGCGCTTCCGCGTCGTCGAGGAACTGCCCGTCGAGACGCCCTACCGCCAGTGCCGCGTCTCCGCCGCGCCGTTCGCTGGCGATTTCTCCGCCCGTCAGGGCGAGGACGCCGTCGACCGCGACAGGCTGCTCGCCACCCTGCACGACTTCCTCGAGGCGAACGGCATGGAAACCGACTGGGAATCGATCAACCGCGCCTCCAACGAGACGCTGGTCAACGCCCTGTCGATGCTCAGCCCCTACGGCCCGCGCGAGAAGCAGGCCCTCCTAGAGGCCGCCGACCTCGACACCCGCGCCGAGGTACTGATCGCCGTCACCGAGATGGCGCTCGCCCGCGCCGGCGACGAACCCGGCCCCTCGCTCCAGTAGGCCCTTCATGACCGCCACCGCGCGCACGTCGATCGACCCGAAGCTGCTCGAAATTCTCGTCTGCCCGCTGACCAAGACGGTGCTCGAATACGACGCGAGCCGCCAGGAGCTGATCAGCCGCGCCGCCAGGCTCGCCTACCCGATACGCGACGGCATCCCGATCATGCTGCCCGAGGAGGCCCGCCGGCTCGACGAGGAAGAGCTGAAGAACAAGCCTGCCGGCCCGTGAGCGCGCTTTCATGAGCGCCCGACTGGTCCCCGAGCTCCTGTGCTCGGACCTGAGGACCAGCCTTTCGTTCTTCGTCGGCCTGATCGGCTTCACCGTCCTCTACGACCGTCCCGAGGAGCGATTCGCCTATCTCGATCTCGAAGGCGCCGAGCTGATGCTCGAGGAAGCCCCCGAGGTCGGCAACCGCCAGTTTGTCGTCCAGGACCCGGACGGCTACCTGTTGCGCTTCTTCTCCGATCTCGGCGAGCGGCCGTCGGGCTGAGCGGGGAACGCGCTGCATCGTTTGCCGCATTCCCGCGAGATCGGCGACGATCGGGGGAAATGACGGTCTTTAGCCCCTCACACCGGCTCGCCGCGCAGGAGCCTCGGCGCGCGGCCGGCGTCTCCCGCCGCTTCGTTCACAAACATTTTCTTCAGCGGCCCCATCCGGTCGACGATGCCGAGGCCGACATCGCGCAGCGCCCGCAGCGGTCCGAGATCATTGGAGAACAGCCGGTTGATCGCCTCCGTCGCGGCGGCGACCTGCACCGTGTCGAACCGCCGCCAGCGCTGGTAGCGCTCGAGCACGGCGAGCGAGCCGATGTCCTCGCCGCGCCGCGCAGCCTCGACGACGACCTGGGCGAGCGCGGCGACGTCGCGCAGCCCCATGTTGAGGCCGAGGCCCGCGAGCGGATGCAGCCGGTGGGCGGCATCGCCGACGAGCGCCACGCGCGGAACGACGAAGGCGCGTGCCAGGATCAGGTCGAGCGGGTAGACGCGCGGAGCTTCCACGACCGTGATCTCGCCGACCTCCGGGCCGGCGCGCCGTGCCAGCTCCTCAAGGAAGTCGTCGGCGCCCAGTCGGGCGAGCCTTTCGGCGGCCTCGGTCTTCTCGGTCCAGACGATGCCCCGCCGGCCCCCGGGCCGGTCGCCGGGCAGCGGCAGCATGGCGAACGGCCCGCCGGGCAGGAAATGCTGCACCGCCTCGCCCTCGTGGCGCACTTCGGTCTCGACGATGGTGATGATCGCGTCCTGGCCGTAGGACCAGTCGACGGTCCTGATGCCCGCCGCCCTGCGCACCGAGGACCTCGCACCGTCGGCGCCGACGAGGAGGCGCGAGGTCGCGTCCCCGCCGTCGATCGCGACGCCGTAGGTGTCGACCTCGATGTCGTCGACGGCGAAATCGTGCTCGACCGCGATTCCCGCCTCGTCGCAGGCCTCCGCGATCGCCCGGGCGAGGTCGCGCCCTTCGACGAAATGGGCGAAGGGCTCGCCCTCGCGCGCCTGCCCGGCGATCGTCAGGAGCGCCGGGCGCACCAGCTCGGCGGCGCGGCTGTCGGTGATCCGCATGCCCGAGCAGGCCTGCGCCCTGCCCCCGAGCCGCTGCCACACGCCGAGTTCCTCCAGCATCCGCACCGTGCTCGCGGCCATCGCGTAGGCGCGCGTGTCGTTCGGACGCGCATGGGCCGGCGCCGCGTCGACGAGCCGCAGCCCGAATCGCACGCCGCTCGCGCCCGAAAGGGCGAGCGCCAGCACGCGTCCGGCATAGCCGGCGCCCGCGATGGTGATATCGAATGCGCTCATGGCAGACCTGCCCTGGTGCGCCCCCTCGCGAGGGGCTCTTACTTGACTTGCCGCATGGCCGACCGGCACTTTCGCGCTGGCCTTCAGAAGGGTGCAAGCGCATGTCGACCGCGGTCAAGAACCTGATTTCCATCCTCGACCTCGAACGGCTCGAGGACAACCTGTTTCGCGGTCGCAGTCCTCAGGACGGCTGGCAGCGCGTCTATGGCGGCCAGGTGATCGGCCAGGCCCTGGTCGCCGCCTCCAGGACCGTGGAGGGCCGCCAGGTCCACTCCCTGCACGGCTACTTCATGCTGGGCGGCGATCCCAAGGTGCCGATCATCTACGAGGTCGAGCGCATCCGCGACGGCGGCAGCTTCACCACGCGCCGGGTCGTCGCGATCCAGCACGGCAGGGCGATCTTCTCGATGTCCTGCTCCTTCCAGATCGAGGAGCCGGGCCTCGACCACCAGTTCGCGATGCCGGAGGTTCCGATGCCCGAGGACCTGCCGGGCGAGGCCGAGCTCGTCGCCAAGTTCCCCGACAGGATCCCCGAGCCGATCCTGAAGTACTGGCAGCGCGAGCGGCCGATCGAGTTCCGCCCCGTCGACCTGTCGCGCTATCTCGGCGCGCCGAAGAAGGAGCCCTACCAGCAGGTGTGGTTCCGCTCGACCGCACCGTTGCCCGATTCGCCGGAGATCCAGCGCTGCGCGCTCGCCTACGCCTCGGACATGACGCTGCTCGACACCTCGCTGGTCGCCCACGGCCGCAGCGTCTTCGAGCCGGACATCATGGTGGCGAGCCTCGACCACGCCATGTGGTTCCACCGCCCGTTCCGCTGCGACGAATGGCTGCTCTATGTCGAGGACAGCCCGTCCAGCCAGGGCGCCCGGGGCTTCAATCGCGGGTCGATCTACACGCGCGACGGCGTCCTCGTCGCCTCCACAGCGCAGGAAGGCCTGATCCGGCAGATCAGCCGCGGCAAATGATTCGAATTTCAGGAAAATTCCCGTTCCCCGATGTAACTGCCTAGATTGCAGGCAGCATAGTCTGTATGCCTAAAGAATAAGCAAATACGCGGGCGAATCCGCCCCGTCGCCATCGGCCGAAATCCAAAACGCTCGTTGAAACAGGCGGATAGCGGGGCGCGCCGCATCTGGCACGGCTTTTGTTCCTGAACGGCCAACGAGACCTGTCCGCGCCTTCGATCCGGCCTCCCGGCGAAGAACAGGGGCCGGCCTCGTCGTTGAACGTCTGCGGCAGGTCCGCCGCGACGATGGGTCGGAACAGGACAGGGAGCCGACATGAAAATCGTTATGGCCATCATCAAGCCCTTCAAGCTGGATGACGTCCGTGAGGCTCTGACCGCCACGGGCGTGCAGGGGCTCACCGTCACCGAGGTGAAGGGATACGGACGCCAGAAGGGGCACACGGAGATCTATCGCGGCGCGGAATACGCCGTCAGCTTCCTGCCGAAGCTGAAGATCGAGGTCGTCGTTCCTTCCGACCAGGTGGACAAGGTCGTCGAGGCGATCTCCGGGGCTGCGCGCACCGGCCAGATCGGCGACGGCAAGATCTTCGTTCACGGGATCGACCGCGCGGTGCGCATCCGCACCGGCGAAACCGACGCGGACGCGCTCTAGGGCGCGGCCCGGAAGCGCTTCACGAACCCGCGCAACAGACTGTTCAGGGGATCAGATCCGATGAATTTGCGTCAGCTCTTCTACACTCTCGCCGGCGGCGCGGTGCTCACCGCCGTCCTGTTCGAGCCGAGCCTTGCCCAGACGACGGAGGCGCCCGCCGAAGCGGCGGAAGCCGCGGCCGGCGTCTCCGCCGAGACGGCCTACATCTTCAACACCTTCCTGTTCCTGGTCACCGGCTTCCTGGTCATGTTCATGGCCGCCGGCTTCGCCATGCTGGAAGCCGGCATGGTCCGCACCAAGAACGTGTCGATGCAGCTCCTCAAGAACATCGCGCTCTATTCGGTCGCGACGATCATGTTCTGGCTGGTCGGCTACAACCTCATGTACGACGGGGTCGACGGGGGCTATATCGGCAGCCTGCTGCCGAAGATGATCCCGGCGCCCGACGCCGACCCGGGCGATTATTCCGCAGCCTCCGACTTCTTCTTCCAGCTCGTGTTCTGCGCCACCACCGCCTCGATCGTCTCCGGCACGCTCGCCGAGCGCATCAAGCTGTGGCCGTTCATGATCTTCACCGTCATCCTGACCGCGTTCTTCTACCCGATCACCGGCGCCTGGCAGTGGGGCGGCGGCTGGCTCTCCGAGATGGGCTTCTCGGATTTCGCCGGCTCCTCGATCGTGCACTCGGTCGGCGGCTGGGCGGCGCTCTCCGGCGCGCTCCTGCTCGGCGCCCGCAAGGGCAAGTTCGGCCCCGACGGCAAGGTGAACCCGATTCCGGGCTCCAACATGCCGCTGGTCGTCCTCGGCACCTTCATCCTCTGGCTCGGCTGGTTCGGCTTCAACGGCGGCTCGCAGCTGGCGCTGGGCTCGGCGGCCGACGCCTCCGCGGTGTCGCGCATCTTCGTCAACACCAACATGGCCGCCGCGTCCGGCGTCGTGGTGGCGATGATCATGACGCAGATCATCTACAAGAAGGTCGACGTCACCATGGCGGTCAACGGCGCGCTCGCCGGCCTCGTCTCGATCACGGCCGAGCCGCTGACCCCGAGCCTGCCCATGGCCCTCGTCATCGGCGGCATCGGCGGCGTCATCGTCGTGCTCGTCGTGCCGCTCCTCGACAGGCTCAAGATCGACGACGTGGTCGGCGCCATTCCGGTCCACCTGGTCGCCGGCATCTGGGGCACCTTCGCCGTACCGATCACCAATCCGGAGACCGGCTTCGGCACCCAGATCGTCGGCATCGTCGCGATCGGCATCTTCACCTTCGTCGCCTCGTCCATCGTCTGGATGATCCTCAAGGTCACCATGGGCATCCGCGTGGGCGACGAGGAAGAGGCGATGGGGCTGGACAAGGGCGAGATCGGCGTCGAGGCCTATCCCGAGTTCGGCACGGGCAGCCAGCGCCTGTAAGGCCCGCGGCGCAGCCCGCCCGGTTTCCTCCCGACGCTTATCCTGGCGTCCTCCTGAAGCGGCCCGGTTACGACCGGGCCGTTTTTCCTTGCCGATTTCGCTTGGCCCGGCCGCCTGCCGGTTCGGCACAAAAAATAGGCATATGCCCAGTTGCACGGCATGCCCGGTTAACGGCGTCCTGACGGATTCCCTCGCTGAATCAATATGATGCAAATGCCGAAAGGATTGGCACGTCCCTTGAAAACGCGATTTCCGGCGCGACACCGGCGGCGCAGGAAACGCGAAGCCGCCGGCTGGATCCTCTGGAGGACAGAAATCATGAAAACACTCCGCCGCAGCGGCCTCGCGGCCGCGGCGATCTGGCTGGCCTCGCTCGGCCCGGCCGCCGCCCAGGAAGGCCTCGATTCGGGCGACACCGCCTGGATGCTCACCTCGACCGCCCTGGTCCTGATGATGACGATCCCGGGCCTCGCCCTGTTCTACGGCGGCATGGTCCGCCGCAAGAACGTGCTGGCCACCGTCATGCAGAGCTTCGCCATCACCTGCCTCGTCACCGTCCTCTGGATGGTGGCGGGCTATTCGCTCGCCTTCACCGACGGCGGCGGCCTGAACGCCTGGATCGGCGGCTCGAGCCGGCTGATGCTGTCCGGCATCGACACGACCTCGATGACCGGCACGATCCCCGAGATCCTGTTCGCGATGTTCCAGCTGACCTTCGCGATCATCACGCCCGCCCTGATCTGCGGCGCCCTGGCCGACCGCATGAAGTTCTCGGCGCTCCTCTGGTTCATGGGCGCCTGGCTTCTGGTCGTCTACGCTCCCGTGGCCCACTGGGTCTGGGGCGGCGGCTTCCTGGCCGGCGGCGGCGTCCTCGATTTCGCCGGCGGCACGGTCGTCCACATCAACTCCGGCATCGCCGGCATCGTCGCCGCGCTCGTCATCGGCAAGCGCATCGGCTACGGCACCGAGAACATGGCGCCGTTCAACCTCACCTACTCGGTGATCGGCGCCTCGCTGCTGTGGGTCGGCTGGTTCGGCTTCAACGCGGGCTCGGCGGTCGCCGCGGGCGGCCTCGCCGGCATGGCGCTCGCCGTCACCCAGATCGCCACCGCCACGGCGGCGCTGACCTGGATGGCCGTCGAATGGGCGACGCGCGGCAAGCCGAGCGTGCTCGGCATCATCTCCGGCGCGGTCGCCGGCCTCGTCGCGATCACCCCGGCCTCGGGCTTCGTCAGCCCCTCGGGCGCCCTGTGGATCGGCCTCGCTGCCGGCATCGTCTGCTTCTGGGCGGTGACCTGGCTGAAGATCCGGCTGAAATACGACGACGCGCTCGACGCCTTCGGCATCCACGGGGTCGGCGGCATCGTCGGCGCGATCCTGACCGGCGTCTTCGCCTCGCCCGCCATCAACGAGGCCGGCACCGGCCTGCTCTACGGCAACCCGGGCCAGGTCTGGACCCAGATCGTCGGCGTCGCGGCGACCGTCATCTGGTCCGGCATCGCCACCTTCGTCATCCTCAAGGTGATCGATCTGACCATCGGCGTCCGCGTCTCGAAGGACGTCGAGATCGAGGGCCTCGACGTCAACCTCCACGGCGAAGTGCTGCACTGACCGGCCTTTTTCGCAACCGGAGGCCCGCGCGGGGGATCCTGCGCGGGCCTTTTTCCGTTGCCACGGCCGGGCCCCGCGGCCGGGCGCAGGGTTAATGGCCTCTTTACCGGCCCGCATTAGCGTCGTGGAAACACCGTCCGGACCGCCGGACGCGACGGAACCCGTGACCCATGAGCGCGACCGGATCGCCATTCAGCGACGACGCCACACTGGCCGAGCGCCTGCGTGACGCGGCCGAGCGCCTGTCGACGCAGGCGACGGGCCTCGCCGTGCTCGCGGTCGTCGCCGGCCTGGTGCTGGCGCTCGCCACCTGGTCGGTCCAGGATCCCTCCTTCAGCCACGCGACCGAGACCGTGCCGGTGAACCTGCTGGGCTTCCCCGGCGCCGCGATCGCGGATCTGCTCATGCAGATGCTCGGCCTCGCCTCCGGCGCGGCCCTCATCCCCGTCGCCGCCTGGGCGGTCCGCCTGATCGCCGACGATCCGGTCGGCTCAATCGCGCGCCGCCTCGTCGCCTGGCTCCTCGGCACCGCCTTCGCCTGCGCCTTCTTCGCCGCCATTCCCTCTCCGGCGGGATGGCCGCTGCCCTCCGGCCTCGGCGGTCTCGTCGGCGACGCGCAGCTCTACGTCACCGGCTTCCTGCTGTCGCCGGTCTTCGGCGGCCTCGCCGCGGTCCCCGCCGGCCTCGCCGCCGGCGCCGGCGCGACCATCCTGCTCGCCTATGCCAGCGACATCCCCCTTCCCCGCCTGCGCCGCCGCGCCGGGGAAGAGCACGGAGGCGAGCACGACCGCTACGACGAGGACGGCTACGACGAGGACGACGTCGTCGAGCCGGCCGGGCGCGGAGGGTTCGCCCCCCTCGGCCAGCTCCAGCACGGCTGGCTGAGCTTCAAGGCGCGCCTGCGCCGCCGGATCGGCCCGAGCCGCCCCGCCGCGCGGCGCGGGAGGGGCCGGGCGGGCGGCGGGTTCCTCGCGCTGTGGCGCCGTCTCCTCGAGGACGAGCCGCTGGTCGCCGTGCCCGTGACCGGCCGCGTCGAGCCGAGCTTCGACGGCGAGGGCGGTTGGGCGCCGGGCGACTACGGGTCCGACGAAGGCGACGACTGGGACGACGGGATCGAGGACGACGAGGATCTCCCCTCCAAGCGCGTGACCCCGGCCAGGCAGCGCCTGAAACAGGGCCGCCGCGCCTCCAAGGAGGCCCAGCCCTCGCTGTTCGGCCACGGCTATGAGCTTCCCCCCCTGCGCCTGCTCGCCGAGCCCAAGCAGGTCCGCAACAAGTCGGCCGCCGACACGGAGGCGCTCGAGCAGAACGCGCGCCTGCTCGAAAGCGTGCTCGAGGACTTCGGCGTCAAGGGCGAGATCATCAACGTGCGCCCCGGCCCGGTCGTCACGCTCTACGAACTGGAGCCTGCGCCGGGCACCAAGTCGTCGCGCGTCATCGGGCTGGCCGACGACATCGCCCGCTCGATGAGCGCGATCTCCGCGCGCGTCGCCGTCGTCCCCGGCCGCAACGTCATCGGCATCGAGCTGCCGAACTCGTTCCGCGAGACCGTGTACCTGCGCGAGATCCTCGCCTCGGAGGTCTTCGAGAAGTCGAAGGCGAAGCTGCCGCTGTGCCTCGGCAAGACCATCGGCGGCGAGCCGGTGCTCGCCGACCTCGCCCGCATGCCGCACCTCCTGATCGCCGGCACCACCGGCTCGGGCAAGTCGGTCGCCGTCAACACCATGATCCTGTCGCTGCTCTACCGGCTCGGCCCCGACGCCTGCAAGCTGATCATGATCGACCCGAAGATGCTGGAACTCTCCGTCTACGACGGCATCCCGCACCTGCTCTCCCCGGTGGTCACGGACCCGCGCAAGGCCGTCGTCGCGCTCAAGTGGACGGTCCGCGAGATGGAGGACCGCTACCGCAAGATGTCGAAGCTCGGCGTGCGCAACATCGACGGCTACAACGCCCGCGTCGAGGAGGCGAACCGCAAGGGCGAGACGGTGGTGCGCACCGTCCAGACCGGTTTCGACCGGGAGACCGGCGAGCCCGTCTACGAGCAGGAGGAGATGGATCTCTCGCCGATGCCCTTCATCGTCGTCATCATCGACGAGATGGCCGACCTGATGATGGTCGCCGGCAAGGACATCGAGGGCGCCGTCCAGCGGCTCGCCCAGATGGCGCGCGCCGCCGGCATCCACCTGATCACCGCGACCCAGCGCCCCTCCGTCGACGTCATCACCGGCACCATCAAGGCGAACTTCCCGACCCGCATCTCCTTCCAGGTCACCTCGAAGATCGACAGCCGCACCATTCTCGGCGAGCAGGGAGCCGAGCAGCTCCTCGGCCAGGGCGACATGCTCTACATGATGGGCGGCGGCCGCATCACCCGCGTGCACGGGCCGTTCTGCTCGGACGAGGAAGTCGAGGACGTCATCGCCTTCCTGAAGGAGCAGGGCGCGCCGGAATACCTCGAGGAGATCACCGAGGAGGCCGACGAGGGCGGCTTCGAGATGCCGGGCCTTGTATCCGGCAACGAGGGCGACGATCTGTTCAACAGGGCCGTCGAGGTCGTCCTGCGCGACGGCAAGGCGTCGACCAGCTACGTCCAGCGGCGGCTCTCGATCGGCTACAACCGGGCCGCCACCCTGATCGAGCGGATGGAGCAGGAAGGCATCATCTCCAGGCCCAATTCCAAGGGCCAGCGCGAGATCCTGATCGGCGAGGGCGCGGAATCCTGACGGAGCCGGGCCCGAAGCGTGGGGGATTGCCGGGTCGTCGCGGTTTCGCCACAAGCCGGTGCGAGGGAAGGGCCGACCGATTCCCCGGAGCCGGCCGGGCTTTTCCGGCCGGACCAAGGAGAGCGAAGACGGAATGACATCGGCGAGAACACTGATGATGGCGATCGCCGCGGCGGCGCTCTGGCTGTCGCCGGCGCCGCTGATGGCCAAGACCGACGCGTCGCAGTTCTCGATCGAGCAGATCGCCGCGATCGATCAGGTCAGCGCCTACCTGAACACCATCACCACGCTTTCCGGCGATTTCGTGCAGACCGCCCCCGACGGCAACGTCACGCAGGGCCGCTTCTTCATCGAGCGGCCCGGACGGCTGCGCTTCGAGTACGCCCCCCCGGCGCAGCTGCAGATCGTCTCCGACGGCCTGTGGGTCGCCGTGCAGGACAAGAAGCTGAAGACGACGGAGAAGTATCCGCTCGTCACCACCCCGCTCAGGATGATTCTGTCCGCCAACGTCGACCTGATGCGCGACGCCAACATCCTCTCCGTCTTCCCGGAGATGGACCGCGTCACCGTCTCGATCGAGGAGACGACCGGCGAGGCGCCGGGAACGCTGACGCTGATCTTCGATCCGGTCGGGAACCGGCTGACGCAGTGGACCGTGACCGACGCCCAGGGGCTCGACACCACCGTGGCGCTCGAGAACACGGTGGCCGGCCAGCCGATCGATTCGAAGATGTTCAGGATCATCGAGAACCGGATCCTCGACGTCGGCGGGTCGCATACCCGTTAGCGCAGGTACCCGTTAGCCCAGGGCCGCTTCACGAATTCGTGTTTTGGGTCGAAAGTCTTGAACGGTCCGCACGCGATCCCACATTTCAGTACAGTAGCGGCATGGAACTTGTTTCGGTAACGCCCCCGTCTCGCCGAAATCGCCATGTCGCTGACGCCGGCGTTCCCTCCCGGCGTTCCGCCCCGAAAAAGCGGACGGCGCCCGGCTCTCTCCCCCCGAGAGCCGGGCGTTTCGTCTCTCGGCCTGCCGGTTGTCGTCGCCGCGCGCAGACGCTAGAGCGGGGCGATACCCCGCGAGGACCTTTTCCGTGCCGCTGACCGTCGCCACCTGGAACATCAATTCCGTCCGCCTGCGCCAGGATCTCGTCGCCCGGCTCGCGGCCGAGCGGGCCCCGGACGTGATCTGCCTGCAGGAGACCAAGTGCCCGAACGCCAACTTCCCGTCCAGGGCCTTCGAGAAGCTCGGCTACCGGCACATCGCCATGAACGGCCAGAAGGGCTATCACGGTGTCGCGGTGCTTTCGAAGCGGCCGATGAAGGAGGTCGCGGCACGCCCGTTCTGCGGCATGGGCGATTGCCGCCACCTCGCCGTCGACGTCGAGGCCAGGGGCGGGCACAGCGTGCGCATCCACAATTTCTACGTTCCCGCCGGGGGCGACGAGCCCGATCCCGGGATCAATCCCAAGTTCGCCCACAAGCTGGCGTTTCTCGACGAGATGATAGACTGGTTCGGCGCCGAAGCCGACGTCGCCGCGCCGGCGGACGGCGCGATCGTCCTCGGCGATCTCAACATCGCCCCGCTCGAGGACGACGTCTGGTCGCACAAGCAGCTCCTCAGGGTCGTCAGCCACACGCCCGTCGAGACCGAAGGCCTCGAGAGGGTGCGCAGGACGCTCGACTGGGTCGACGTCGTGCGCCGCGACGTGCCCCCTCCGCAGAAGCTCTACACCTGGTGGAGCTACCGCGCCGCCGACTGGAACGCCGCCGACAAGGGCCGCCGGCTCGACCACGTCTGGCTGTCGAAGGGCTTTTCCGGCGCCTGCGACCGGGTCGAAGTGCTGCGCGAGGCGCGCGGCTGGGACCGCCCGTCCGACCACGTCCCGGTGATCGTCCGGCTGGACGTGTGAGGCGCTGCGGGTCGGCAAGGCCGCGCCGAGAACCGATGGCCCTGCGGAGACTGGATTCCCGCCTTAGCGGGAATCCCGTAACCCGTGCCGCCGATCGGGTTGCCCCGCCCGTCGGATCGGCTCAGTCCGCCCGCTCGGGCTCGGGTCCGTCGATCGCCAGCAGCCGCTCGCGGGTCTTGCCGAGCTCCGACGTCATCCGCCTGAGCCGCTCGGAGAGGGCGAGGCGCAGCCGCTCGGCCATGTCGGGATATTCCTCGAGCACCCGGCGCAGAAGCCTTCGCGACACCGCCATCAGCTCGGTCGGCTCGATCGTCACCGCGGTGACGGGGCGCGTGGTCGGGCAGAGAAGGGCCAGTTCCCCGATCAGCGCACCGGGCCCCGCGACCGCCACCTCGCGGCGTCCGTCGCCGCGTTCGGCCGCGAGCTCGACGGCGCCGGAGACCACGACGTAGCCGCTGTCGGCCTCCGCGCCCTCGCGGAAGATGGTCGTGCCCTCCGGCAAGCGCAGGGGCTCGGCGGAAAACGCGATGAGGCGGAGCTGTTCCGCCGGAAAGTCCGAGAACAGCGGAATCGATTGCAGGAATTCGACGTCCTGGTCGAGCGTCACGCCGTTCCGCCCCCCAACGATCCCCCCGCGGACCCGCGGGGCACGAGCTTGTAGCCACCGCCCTCCGTCACCAGGAGCTCGGCGTTCGAGGGATCGCGCTCGATCTTCTGGCGCAGACGGTAGATGTGCGTCTCGAGCGTATGCGTCGTGACGCCGGAATTGTAGCCCCACACCTCGTGCAGCAGCACGTCCCGGGTCACGACCTTCTCGCCGGCCCGGTAGAGGAACTTGAGGATCGAGGTCTCCTTCTCGGTGAGCCGGACCTTGGAGCCCTTCTCGGTGACCATCGTCTTCAGGGCCGGCTTGAACGTGTAGGGCCCGATCGCGAAAACGGCGTCCTCGCTCTGCTCGTGCTGGCGAAGCTGCGCGCGGATGCGCGCGAGCAGCACGGCGAAGCGGAAGGGCTTGGCGACGTAGTCGTTGGCGCCGGATTCGAGGCCGAGGATCGTATCGGAATCCGACGTCTGGCCCGTCAGCATGATGATCGGCGCCTTGAAGCCGTGCTTGCGCAGGATCTTGCAGGCCTCCCGCCCGTCCATGTCGGGCAGGCCGACGTCGAGGATCATCAGGTCGACATGGTCGGCCTTGGCCTTCTCCATGCCGTCCTTGGCGCACCCGGCCGTCGAGGTCGAGAATTCGTCGTGCAGGGCGAGCTGCTCGACCAGTGCCTCGCGCAGATCCGCATCGTCGTCGACGATCAGGATGTGCTTCGACGTGCTCATGGGACGCATTCTCCGAGATGTCGCACTTAGCCCCGGCACCGGTGTAGAACACGTTGGTTGCGGACCGCAAGGCGGCGCGCTACCGCAGCGGGAGAGGGATAATGGCGGCAAGGGGATACGTGAACAGGCTGCGGGTCCATCATCGTGGCCCCGAGCGCCATTCCGGCCTGCTGTCGGCCGATGGTCTCGTGCTCCCCTGCGCGCTCGGTCGCGGCGGGATAAGGGCGATGAAACGCGAAGGCGACGGCGCGTCGCCGGCCGGCGAATTCCCCTTGAGAAAGCTCTATTTCCGGCCCGACCGGGCCCCGATTCCGCGAACCGGGCTTCCCATCGAGGCGATCACCCCCGATCTCGGCTGGTGCGACGACCCCCGGAGCGGGTCCTACAACAGGCCGGTGATCCTGCCCTTCGCCGGCAGCCACGAGAGAATGTGGCGCGGCGACCGGCTCTACGATCTCGTCATTGTGATCGGCTGCAACGATTCCCCGCCCCGGAAAGGCGCCGGCAGCGCGATTTTCCTGCATCTCGCGCGGGACGGATTCGCGCCGACCGAGGGTTGCGTGGCGCTCCGGCGGGACGACATGATTCGCCTGCTGCCGCGATTGGGGCGGGAAACGGTGATTTCGATCGGCTGACGGCGCCGTCCGCACCCGCCTTGCC
>JAEWYT010000216.1 GCA_023458595.1 Pseudomonadota bacterium | reverse complement strand
GGCGCAGGCCGCGCCGGCGGCCGAGGTCGCCATCGAGACGGTCGAGGTCGAGGACCCGGACCGGTTCATGCTCGGCGGGCGCGCCGGAGCGGGGCAGGCGGTCAGGATCTACCTGAACAACGAACGGTTGGGCGACGTCGAGACCGGAGTCGACGGACGCTGGACCCTGTCCACCGAACGTCCCCTGCCGCCCGGCCGCTACGAGGTGCGCGTCGACGCGATCGGCGCCGACGGCTCAGTGGACGGCCGCGCCGAGGTGAAGTTCGACCGCGTGCAGGTCGTTGCGGAAGCGGAACAAGCACCCGACCAGAAGCCCGCCGGGCCGGGTGGAACCGCTACGACCGGAGGAGCGGCCGGAGGCGGCGCGGCTGGCGAATCCGGTCCGGGCACCGAGGTCACGATCGTCTCCGGCGCGGCGTCGTCCGGCGCGGCGGGTGGAGGAAATTCCGTCGGTGAGGATGCGGGAACGTCGGTCGTCGTGATCTCGCGCGGCGACAATCTCTGGCGAATCGCCCGGAAGATCTACGGCCACGGCGTTCGCCACACCATGATCTACCAGGCCAACAAGAAGCAGATCCGAAATCCGGACCTGATCTACCCGGGGCAGGTGTTCACCATCCCCGTTCTCGAGGACGGGGAAGCGCCCAAAGGCTGACCTCGGCGCCGCGCCGCTATATATAGACACCGCAAAGCCGCTATCCCCGACCGGGCGGACCAACAAGACGTGGATCAATCCGCAGCTCATCGCCACGCGCGACGGCCCGTGCGCGCCGACGCCTCGACGTTCGACGTGCTGCGCGACCTGTGGCCGTATATCTGGCCGGCCGACCGGCCGGACCTGAAGGCGCGCGCCGTCGTCGCGCTGATGATGCTGGTTGCCGCCAAGGTCATCACGGTGCTGGTGCCCTATACCTACAAATGGACTGTCGACGCGCTGACGGAGCCGGGGACGCTCGCCGCGCAGGTGCCGGACTGGCTCTCGTTCCTCGCCGTTCCCGCGATGCTGGTCGTCGCCTATGGCGGCGCGCGCATCATGATGGCCGCCTTCACCCAGGCGCGCGACGCGCTGTTCGCCAAGGTCGGCCAGCATGCCGTCCGCGTGCTCGCCTTCAAGACCTTCGAGCACATGCACACGCTGTCGCTGCGCTTCCATCTGCAGCGGCGCACGGGCGGCCTCAGCCGCGTCATCGAGCGCGGCACCAAGGGCATAGAGGATATCGTCCGTCTGGCGATCCTGTCGCTGATCCCGACGATCCTCGAATTCGTGCTCGTCGCCGTCGTCGTCTTCCTGCAGTTCGACGTCGTCTACGTCGTCGTCCTGCTCGTCATGGTCTCGGTCTACCTCGCCTTCACCGTCTGGGCGTCGAACCGGCGCATCGCCATCCGCCGAGCGATGAACGAGTCCGACAACGACGCGAGCTCGAAAGCCGTCGACAGCCTGCTCAACTACGAGACGGTCAAGTACTTCGGCAACGAGGAGATGGAGGCCCGCCGCTTCGACGGCGCGATGGCGCGCTACGAGAAGGCGGCGATCCGCACCTGGACCTCGCTCGCCGTGCTGAACGGCGGGCAGGCGGTGATCTTCACCGCCGGCATGACGGTCTGCATGGTGATGTCCGCACGCGCCGTCGTCGCAGGCACCCAGAGCCCCGGCGACTTCGTCATGATCAACGCCCTCCTCATCCAGCTCTACATGCCGCTCAACTTCCTCGGCACGCTCTACCGCGAGATGAAGCAGGGGCTCGTCGACGTCGAGACCATGTTCGACCTGCTCGACCAGGAGCCGGAAGTCGAGGACCGGCCCGGAGCCCGGCCGCTCGAGGTGCGGAGAGGCACGATCCGGTTCGAGGACGTGCATTTCCACTACGACCCGGACCGCCCGATCCTGAAGGGGATCAGCTTCGAAGTTCCCGCCGGACGAACGGTCGCGATCGTCGGGCCGAGCGGGGCCGGCAAGTCGACGATCTCGCGGATCCTCTTCCGTTTCTATGAGATCACCGGCGGCGCCGTGACGATCGACGGGCAGGATATCCGCGACGTCACCCAGGGATCGCTGCGCCACGCGATCGGCATGGTCCCGCAGGATACGGTGCTGTTCAACGACACGATCTACTACAACATAGCCTACGGCCGCCCCTCGGCGAGCCGGGCCGAGGTGGAGGCCGCCGCCCGCCTCGCCCAGATCGACGGTTTCATCGCGCAGTTGCCGCAGGGCTTCGAGACCGAGGTCGGCGAGCGCGGCCTCAAGCTCTCGGGCGGCGAGAAGCAGCGCGTCGCGATCGCCCGCACGCTCCTTAAGGCTCCGCCGATCCTGATCCTCGACGAGGCGACCTCGGCGCTCGACACCCATACGGAGAAGGAGATTCAGACGGCGCTCGGCGCGGTCTCGCGCGGCCGCACGGCGCTCGTCATCGCCCACCGGCTGTCGACCATCGTCGACGTCGACGAGATCGTCGTGCTCGACAAGGGCAGGATCGTTGAGAAGGGCACCCACCACGTGCTGCTTTCCAGGGGCGGTGTCTACGCCGGCATGTGGAACCGCCAGCGCGAGGCCGCCGAGGCCGCCGAACGCCTCAAGGAGACGGTCGAGGGCGACGCCGAGGGCTATCTGGAGGTCAATCGCCACGCCCGGGTCGACTATCTGACGCCCGCCGGGGATGATGGCGCATGATCGATTCGGTGATTTCCGCCGTCCGCAACGCCTTCGTGCCCGTCCACAAGGAAGGCTACCCCTTCATCGGCATCTGCGCGGCTGCCGCGCTTATCCTGTTCCTGCTGGGCTCGCCGCTCGCCTGGATCGCCGTGCTGATCGGCTGCTGGGTCGCCTATTTCTTCCGGGACCCGCCGCGCGTGACGCCGCTTGCCCCGGGCCTCGTGGTCTCCGGTGCCGACGGGCGGATCTCCTCGGTCGCCGACGCCGTGCCTCCGCCGGAACTCGGCCTCGGCGATGTCGCCCTGCCGCGCATCTCGGTGTTCATGAATGTCTTCAACGTCCACGTGAACCGCTCGCCCGTGACCGGCAGGATCGCTCGCATCGCCTACAAGCCGGGCAAGTTCCTCAGCGCCGAGCTCGACAAGGCGAGCGAGGACAACGAGCGCAACGGCTTCCTGATCGAGACCGACGGCGGCGTCGAGATAGGCGTCGTCCAGATCGCCGGCCTCGTCGCCCGCCGCATCGTCACGTTCTCGCGGGAGGGGGCGACCGTGACGGCCGGCGATCGCATCGGCCTGATCCGCTTCGGCAGCCGCGTAGACATCTACCTGCCGCGCGGCGCGATCCCGCTCGTCGCCGTCGGCCAGACCGCGGTCGCCGGCGAGACGGTGGTCGCCGAGTTGCCGAAACCCAAGGGTGAAAAGGCCTCCGCGGCCGATCGCGCCTACCGCGTCTCATGAGCGCCTTCACCCATGACCGGGCGGGTCCTTTGAAGTAAGGTCCGCCCCATGTCGATGCCGTTTCCCCCCTTCGACCCGGACGAACCGGGTTCGCGCAGGCGCCGCGCGCTCAGCCGCGTGCCGGTGCGCCAGCTCCTGCCGAACATGATCACGCTGCTCGCGCTCTGCGCAGGGCTGACGTCGATTCGGATGGCCTTCGAGGACAAGTTCGACATCGCGATCGCCGCGATCGTGCTCGCGGCCATCCTCGACGCGGTCGACGGGCGGGTGGCGCGCATCCTGAAATCGACCTCGCGCTTCGGCGCCGAGCTCGATTCCCTGGCGGATTTCGTCAATTTCGGCGTCGCCCCGTCGATCCTGCTCTATGCCTGGGCACTCGACGGGCTCGGCAATATCGGCTGGATCTCCGGCCTCGTCTTCGCCGTCTGCGCGGCGCTCAGGCTCGCCCGCTTCAACGTCGCCCTCGACGACCGCGACCGGCCGGCCTGGGCCGGGCGGTTCTTCACCGGCGTGCCGGCCCCCGCCGGCGCGCTGACGGTGCTCCTGCCGGTCTATCTGCAGCTCGCCGGCCTTCCGCAGTTCGAGTCGGGCGCCCCCGCGGTGCTGGTCTACGAACTCGCCATCGGCTTCCTGATGGTCTCGCGGCTGCCGACATGGTCGGGCAAGCAGATCGGCGGGCCGCTGCCGCGCGAGATGGTGCTGCCGGTCTTCGTCGCCGTCATCCTGGTCGTGGCGCTTCTTATCGCCTTCCCCTGGCAGGTACTGAGCCTCGGCACGATCGCGTATCTCGCGACCCTGCCGATGGCCTACGACGCGCGCCGCAAGCTCGTCGCCCGCGGCGCCGTGCCGGCGTCCTCTCCGCACCGGGCAGGGCCCGAGGGCGACTCCTAAGCCTTCATTCCGCCGCCTGGGGCAGGGCAGGCTCGGCGCCGTCCGGCGCGACCCGCTCGTCCTGCTCGACCGGACCGCCGTGACGGCGTTCGCGCCAGTTGCGCCAGCGCTCGCGCCACACCGAAGGCAGCGCCAGCATGGTCGGGATGACGATCAGCGTCAGCACGGTTGAGAAGCCGAGTCCGAAGATCACGGCCGTGGACAGCTGCACCCACCAGATCGAGGTGATGCCGCCGACCTGTACCAGCCTGTTCACGAAGTCGAAGTTGATCTGCAGCGCCATCGGCACGAGGCCCATGATCGTCGTGATGGTCGTGAGCAGGATCGGCCGCAGGCGCTGGGCGCACGTTTTCAGCACGGCGTCGAGGGAGGGCAGGCCGCGCTCGCGATGGAGATGGTTGTAGGTGTCGATCAGCACGATCGCGTTGTTGACGACGATGCCGGCGAGCGCCACCACGCCCGTTCCCGTCATGATCACCGAGAACTTCTGGCCGGTCGCCAGCATGCCGATCAGGACGCCGACGACCGACATGACGACCGTCGAGAGGGTCAGGATCGTCTGGTAGAACGAGTTGAACTGGGTGACCAGGATCACGAACATGATGAACAGCGAGGCGAGCGCCGCCTTGCCGAGGAAGGACTCCGCCTCCTTCTGTTCCTCGTCCGCGCCGCGGAAGCGGTAGGAGACGCCGGTCGGGAAGTCCTGCCGGTCGAGCCAGGCCTCCAGTTCCCGCACCTTGTCGTCGGGCAAGATCCCCTGTTCCTTCAGGACGTTGGCCTTCACCTCCATCGAGAAGCGGCCGTTCTGGCGGGTGATGCTCGAGACCTTTGGCTGCGCGTCGCGCTCGACGAAGTTGCGGATCGGCACGAGGCCGGACGGCGTCTGGATGCGCAGGGTGTCGAGCCGGTCGATCGTGCGCTCGTCCTCGGGCAGGCGCACGCGAATCTCGATCTCGTCGTCGGAGTCGTCGGGCCGGTATTTTCCGACCAGGATGCCGTTGGTGACGAGCTGGATCATCGCGCCGACCGAGGCGACGTCGGCGCCGAAGCGCCCGGCCTCCGCGCGGTCGACCGACAGTTCCCACTCGATGCCGGGCAGCGAGCGGCTGTCCTCGATGTCGCGCAGGCCCTCCATCTCCGTCTCGAGATGGCTCCGCACGACGCCGGCCGTCTGCTTGACGGTCTCGTAGTCGTTCGCGGTGATCTCGAGCCGGATGTCCTTGCCCGTCGGCGGGCCGCCCTCGATCTGGCGGATCTCCGTGATGATGCCGGCGATCGGCGCGGTGCGCTCGCGGATCTCGGCGAAGATGTCCTCGGCCTTGCGCCGGCAGCAGTAGTTGGTGAGTTCGATCATCAGCTCGCCGATGACGTCGTTCGGCTTGTCCTGGACGCCGCCGAGCTGCACGCCGCCGCCGCTCGGCTTGCCGATGGTCGAGAACAGCGCCTTGATGCCTGAGACCTGAAGGATCTCCTGCTCGACCTCGTCGACGAGGTCGCGCTGCTCGACCGCCGACAGGTTGCCGCGGCCGCGCACCAGCACGATGACCTGCTCCGGCTCCTCGTCGACGAAGAACTGCACGCCCGCATTGTGCTCGCCGTAGTAGGAGAACACGGCGAAAGCGATGCCGATCGCCCCTGCGATGACGGCGACATTGCCGACGACGGTACCGGCGAGCCGCTTCAGGAAACGGACGTAAACGCCTGTGAAGCCGCGGATCTCCGAGAAGTCGACCTGGGCGTCGCCAGACAGCTTGCGGGCCTCCTCGATGTCGCGGGGACTGGCGGCGGTCTTGCCGAAGATGCCGCCGAGCACCGGCAGAAACACCATCGCCGTGAGCAGCGCCGCCGACAGCACGATGATGACCATGATCGGCAGGTAGCTCATGAATTCGCCCGACACGCCCGGCCACAGCAGCATCGGCAGGAAGGCGGCGAGCGTCGTCGCGGTCGAGGAGAAGATCGGCCAGAACATGCGCTGCGCGGCCAGCGTATAGGCCTCCTTGCGGTTCATGCCCTCGGCCATCTTCCGGTCGGCGTACTCGACGATGACGATCGCCCCGTCGACGAGCATGCCCACCGTCAGCACCAGGCCGAACATGACCATCATGTTCACGGTCATGCCGAGCAGGCCGACGATCAGGAAGCCGATCAGGAACGAGGTCGGGATCGAGATGCCGATCAGGATGGCCGAGCGCATGCCGAGCGCGGCGACGACGACGATCATCACGAGCGCGATGGCCGTCAGGATCGAGGACTGCAGCGAGTTCTGCACCTCGGTGATGAACGAGGACTGGTCGAGCGTGAAGCCGACCTTGATCGTCTCCGGCCAGTTCGCCGTCTCCTCCGCCACCACCCGGCGCACTTGCGTGTTGTTGTCGATGATGTTGGTGCCGAGCCGCTTCACCACCTGGATGGCGATCGCCGGTTTGCCGTTGAAACGGCTGAACGTGGTCGCGTCGACGAACGTGCGGCGCACGTCGGCGATGTCCGAGAGGGTGACCACCGCGTCGCCGTCGACCTTGATCGGCAGGCTGAACACGTCATGTGCCGTCTGGAACAGGCCGGGCACCTTGACGTTGAACTTGCCCGCGCCGTCGTCGAGGAACCCCGCAGGGATGAGCTGGTTGTTGGCGGTGACGGTCCGGATGAGCTGTTCCTGGGTGACGCCGTAGGATTCCATCCGCATCGAGTCGATCTCGACTTCGAGCAGTTCCTCGCGCTGTCCGGCCAGATTGGCCTCGAGCACGGTCGGGATGCCCTCGATCGCGTCCTGAAGCCTGCGTGCGTGCCGCAGCAGCGTGCGCTCCGGCACGTTGCCCGACAGCGTCACGACGATCGTCGGCAGGAGCGAGAAGTTGGTCTCGAAGACCTGCGGCTCGTCGGCGTCGGCCGGCAGCTCGGCCCGCGCCTGGTCGACCTTGGCGCGCACATCCGCGAGCGCGGCGTCCTTGTCGAAATCGATGTTGAACTCGAGCACGATCCCGGCATGGCCTTCGCTGGCGATGCCGGAGATCTCCTTCAGGCCGTCGAGGCCGCGAAGCTGGTTCTCGAGCGGACGCACGAGCAGGCGCTCGGAATCCTCCGGCGAGATGCCGTTCTGCGTCACCGAGACGTAGAAGACCGGGACGTCGATGTCCGGATTGGCCTCCTTCGGCAGGCTGACATAGGCGATCGTGCCGGCGATCACCATCGCGACCAGCAGCGTCAGGACCGTCCTGGTGTGACCCAGGATGGCGGCGAGGGCCTGCATCATTGCGTGGCGCCCCCGCTCTTGTCGTCCGTGCTGGCGGTCTCGAACACCGGTTCGACGAGCTCGCCTTCGTCGACGTAGTCCTGGCCGACCGTGATGACGGTGACGCTCTCCGGCAGGCCGGCGACCCAGACGGTGCCGTCCTCGTTGCCGAGAATGTCGACCGGGACGAAGTGGACGCGGTTGTCCCCGGCGATCGTGCGGACGCCGATCTGGCCCTTGTCGTCGAGGGTCAGGATCGCCGGAGAGAAGCGGTGGGCACGGGTCGTTTCGAGCGGGATCACGATCTCCGAGGTGACGCCGTCGCGCAGCCGCTCGTCCGGATTGGCCACCGACAGCTCGACGCGGAAGGTCCGCGTCGCCTGGTCGGCCGTTTCGGCGACGAAGCGCAGCGCCCCCTCGGCGACGTCGCCGGTGACGAGCCTCGCCGTTCCCTCCATGCCCTGCGCGATGCGGCCGACGTCGCGTTCGGAGACCTGCGCGACGACGAGCATCGGGTCGGCGGCGACGAGCTCGGCACATTCGTCGCCGACGTTGAGCAGGGTGCCGATCTTCGGAGGCAGGGTATCGATGATGCCGCCGAAGGACGCCTTGATCTCCGTGCGCTCGAGGTCGAGCCGCGCTTCCTCCAGCACCGCCTTGGCGGCGTGCATGGCGGCCTTCGCCGTGCGCACCTTGGTTTCCGCGGCGAAACCCTTCTGGTTCAGCGTGCGCGCGGCCTCGTAGTCGAGCTCCGCCTGGGCGAGCCCGGCCTCGGCGCGCAGTATGTTGGCGGCGCGGCTGCCCGCCTCGATCTTGCAGATGACGTCGCCGGCGGAGACGCGCTGGCCTCTCCTGACCGGCAGTTCCTCGACCAGGCCCGGCGTCTGCGCCCTGAGCGTGACGCGCTGGGCGGCTTCGGTGCGGCCGCGCACCTTGAGCTGCGCCGTCCGGTCGACCGCCGACAGGGTGGCGACGCGCACGCGGAACGGCTTGTCCTCGCCGGCGGCGGCCGTCTCGACCGTCTCGTTGCCGTCCGCCGCACCGGTCCCGTCGGCCGCGGCGCCGCCCTGGCCGCCGATGATGACCTGACCCGAGGCGAGCCATCCCGCGATCGCGACGGTGATCACGACGGCCCAGATGTAGGATTTGCGCATGGGAATGGTCTCCGTCGCCTATTCGGCGGCATCGGCGGCGGGCGCGCTGCCTGCCGAAGCGATCAGCGCGTCGCGGTTCTTGACGAGAAAGTCGCGGCTCGCCTCGTGCATGAAGTAGCCGTATTCGATCGTCCATCTGCACCCGGGATCGGTGCCTTCCTTCTCCCGGAGCCCGCGCAGCATCTCCAGGTCCTGATCGAGCTCGGCGATCCTCTCGTCGATCAGCCGGGCCATGTGGGCCGGCTCGATATAGGCGGAGCACATCGAGACGAGCAGGAACTGAGACTTGAACACGTCCGGCTCGACCGGCTGGTGCAGGGCCTCGACGAAGGCCGCGCGCCCGGCCGGCGTGATCGAATAGACCTTGCGCGCCGGCTTGCCGGGGTTCACCTCGTCGCGGCACTCGACGAGCCCTTCCTCGGTGAGCTTCGTCAGTGCCGGGTAGATCGCGCCGAAGCTCGTGTCGACGAAATAGCTGAAGTCGCCTTCGATCGACTGCTTGCGGATCTCGTATCCTGTCGCCTCGCCGAAATTCAGGATGGCGAGACAGAGCGTGCGGGCATTCATGTCGCTTGACCCTTGCGGGGGCTCGCCCCGGGCTACGTATTTCGTTCGATCATATACTCGTCGAGAATATGTCCGGCCGTTATATAGCGGCTCAGTATAGCCAGTCAATGTTTCGCATTCGCAGCAGAGATGTTTCTGCAGTGCAACAATGAGAGGGTGCGACGAGCGGACGCCTTGTTCTCGGCGGCGAATGCGACAAATCTGCGTCATCCAACCCATACGAGGATCGAGATGGCCCGGAACTCCGCCACCCTTCCGACCGGGACGAATGCGTCAAGCCGTCCGCCGTCGCTGCTGCGCTTCCTCGCGATCAATCTCGCGATCGGCGCGACCGTCGCGGTGCTGGTGGTCACCGGGTTGATTGTGACCGACGCCCATGCGCTGGGAAAGCTGATCATGTCGGACCGCGATCCCGTGGTCGCCATCGCCATGCTGATGATCGGATTCGTCATCACCATCGGCTCGGCCGCGATGGGGGCGGCGATCATGGGCCTGCCCTACGGCGACGACGACGGCGGCAAGGGCCGCAGGATCGCGATGGAGGAGAAGCCGGTCCTCGCCCGCGCGGGCGTATCGTCAGCCCGGCGCTGACGAGACCGGAAATCCACTTCTCAAACGAAAAAGGCGCCACGGCACGCGGCGCCTTTTCTGTTGTCGGCCCCAGCCGCTCTATTGTTCGGAGAACTGGTCCAGATAGGCGATCACGTTCTCGATGTCGTCTTCCTTCTTGAGGCCGGCGAACGCCATCTTGTTCTTCGGAACGAAGTCCTTCGGGCTCTTCATGTATTCGGCGATCGTCTCGTTGGTCCACACCAGGCCGCCGGCTCCCGCGTCGACCATCGCCGGCGAGTACTTGAAGTCGGGGACGGTGCCCGCGGTGCGCCCGATGACGCCGTTCAGGGCCGGGCCGACCTTGTTCTTGGCGCCGTCGCCGATCTCGTGGCAGGCACGGCACTTCTTGAATACGGTCTCGCCCTTGGCCGCGTCGCCGTCGGCATGGGCCGGCAGCGCCAGCGCGGCAACGGCAGCGGCGGCGAGAACTGTGCGCCTGATCATTTTCAACTCCTCGTTCATTTCGGGGGAACCCGCGCCGGGTTGCAGACTACCCGGCCCGAAAGACTAATCGCTTTCTCGACGGGCATCTATGCCGCCGGAGAGCGAGGGCAAATACGACAAATCGGCGCACTGTCGGCCTCGCACGTGCCGCTAGCCGGCATGGTCCTGCGAGACGGGGACGGCGCAATAGATGTCGTATAGCACGCCGATGACCCGTTTCACGTCCTCGCTGGCGAGGCTGTAGTAGACCGCCTTGCCCTCGCGCCGGGTCTCGACGAGGCCGTCGATCCTGAGCCGCGACAGCTGCTGCGACACGGTCGGCTGGCGCAGCGCCAGGATCTCCTCCAGCTCCGTGACGGTCTTTTCGCCGCCCGACAGGATGCACAGGATCAGCAGCCGGCTCTCGTGGGACAGCGATTTCAGCAGAGCGCTCGCCTGCTTGGCGCTGGCGAACATCCGGTCGATGACTTCGGAGTGCGGATCGGTAACGGTCGCGGGTAGGGCCATGGCGTAATCCGGTAGGCGATATGACGATATGTCAGCCGTCGGCGCGGCTTCGCTGCGCTTCCGCGGAGTCGAGCCTGGGACGGCCGTCCTCCGGCTCGATGCGGGCGATCAGGTCGTCGAGCAGGTCCCAGAAGGCGTCCTTGCCGGGATAGCCCATGATCCGCCCGACCTCGCGGTTGCCGTCGACGAGGACGAAGGTGGGCGTGTAGCGCACCCGGCCCTTCAGCTCGAGCGCGTCGGGCAGGGGGTCGCGGCGCAGGTCGTAGCGCGTCAGGGGCGCCAGCCGGCCCTCCGGGCTTTCGGCGTATTCCGGCGCGACCTCCGCGTTCCATTTCGCGCACCATACGCAGCCGTCGTCCTCGAACATGAGCAGTTCGGCGGCGAAGGCGGGCGCGGCTATCACGAGCCCGAGAGCAAATGTGACGATCCGTAGCAACATTGATCGTTGAGGCGGCGGGCCGCCCTCCGGTATTCGAGGTCCGGCGCAGTATATAGCAGTCTCGCGAAGCTGTTGCGAGCCTTCGCGATTTCACTTCGGGAGCAGGTTAATGGGTCTGGACGTCACCATCTGGGGCGCTTTTCTGGCCGGGCTCCTGTCCTTCGTCTCCCCTTGCGTGCTGCCTCTGGTGCCGCCTTACCTGTGCTTCCTAGCCGGAACCACCCTCGACCAGCTGACCGGCGAGGACGAGGGGCGGGTGCCGCGGCTGTCGATCTTCCTCTCGGCGCTCGCCTTCGTCCTGGGCTTCACCGCCGTGTTCGTCGTGCTCGGCGCGAGCGCCTCGGCGATCGGCCGGGTGGTGATGAGCCATCTCGACGTCTTCGGTTACGTCGCCGGCGCCATCATCATCGTGATGGGCCTGCATTTCCTTGGAATCTTCCGCATCGGCCTGCTCTACCGGGAGGCGCGCGTCCACGTCGAGCGCCGCCCCGCCGGGCTCCTCGGCGCCTTCCTGGTCGGCATCGCCTTCGCCTTCGGCTGGACGCCCTGCGTCGGGCCGGTGCTCGCCGCGATCCTGTTCGTGGCGGGCTCCGAGGATACGGTCGCCGACGGTGCGGTGCTGCTTGCCGTCTATTCGCTCGGCATCGGTCTGCCGTTCCTGCTCGCCTCGCTGTTCGCGGGCCCGTTCATGGGGTTGATGCGCCGTTTTCGCCCGCAGATGGGCAAGGTCGAGAAGGCGATGGGCGCGCTTCTGGTGCTGACTGGCGTCATGTTCCTGACCGGCCAGATGGCGACCCTGTCGTACTGGCTGCTCGAGACGTTCCCCGGCCTTGCCAGCTTCGGTTGAGAACCGACTACTGCTTCAGGCTCTGGATGTAGCCGACGAGGTCGTTCACCTCGTTGTTGGTCAGCGACATGTTCGGCATCGGCGGATGCGGCATCCGCATGAAGCTCGCCAGCCGCTCCGGCGTTGCCGCCGGGTCGTCGGCGAGCGCGGGGAACGGTGGCGGACCGGCCGGCACGGCCTTCGTCTGGTCGCGGTCGATGACGTGGCAGTTGATGCACCAGGTTTCCGCGAGCGCCCGTCCGCGCGCCAGGTCGACCGGCTGGGCAGCGGCGGGAGCAACGAGGAAGCCGACTAGGGCGGACACGAGAATCGGGACGGTCTTCATGGATCTCCATTCGCTGCCGGGCGGCCGCTTTGGGTTGCGAACTCCGCCACGGATCATGGACCAGCGGCGGCACAAGTGAAACCACCCCGAATGTCGCGCGTCGGGGCGATTCGGGTAAGCGGGCGGTCAGAGGTCGTCACCGGCGGCGATTTCGGCGGCTTCGCGCTTCGCGGCGGGCTTCTTCGCGCGGGACGGCTTCGCGGCGGCGGACGGAGTCGTATCCGCGGCAGCTGGCGTTTCCGCTTCCGGCCCCCCCTCTGCCGGTTCGCCGGCCCCGGCGGGCGTGCTGCTTCCGGCGGACTTCGCCGCCATTCGCCACAGTTTCCAGCGTGCGTGGCGCTCGCGCAGGCCATTGATGATCTCGTCGATGTTCCAGAACATCGGCAACCGCCGGCGTGAGGTTTCGACCGGCGCGAGGCTCAGGCCGACCGTCTCGATCCGGCCGTCGTCGTCGATGTCGCGCACGATGAGCTCGACTTGCCCGAGCATCATCCGGTCTCCGCGCCTCGGTTCCGCGCCGAGTTCTGCGGCCAGGAATTCCGCGATCGTCGTTTCGTTGGGACCGTCGTCCAGGAGAATGCCGTATTCGTGCGCGATATCGGCTATGCGCGCGGCGCCGTCCAGGGCGAAATCGCCGAAATAGTCGCGGTCCGACTGATCGAGCGCGACCGGACTTGCGAACAGCCGGTCGAGCAGGCGGATGAAGCGCGGCGGGGTGAAGATGTAGACGTAGTCGTCGACCCGCGGCGCCCCGGCCTCGTGCGGGGTCATCGAGCGCCCGTCGCGCACGATGAGCGAGGGCCGCGCCCATCGCGGGATGCGCTCGCCCAGCGCCACGGGGCTGTCCTCGACGATGTGATAGGCGACGAGCTCGTGCGTCGCCCGTCCGGGCAGCTCGAGTTCCACCTTCTCCACCGGGCCGATGTCGGGCGGCACCACGAGGCCGAGCCGCCGGGCGACCGGCCGGATGGTCCATCCCTGCAGCATCATCGAGGTGAGTACGACGATGAAGGCGATGTTGAAGAACGCCTGGCCGGCGGGGATCGCCGACATCATCGGCAGGATGGCGAGCAGGATCGACACCGCCCCGCGCAGGCCGACCCAGGAGATGAACGCGGTCTCCTCCCGCGAGAACCGGAACGGCAGCAGGCACAGCCAGACGGCGAGCGGCCGGGCGACGAGCATCAGGAACAGCGCGACGACGATGCCCTGCACCCAGATCTTGCCGAACTCCGACGGCGTCGCCAGCAGGCCGAGGATCAGGAACATGCCGATCTGGGCGAGCCACGTGAGCCCGTCCTGGAACCGGCGGAGCAGCGGCATGCCCTGCCGCCCGAGATTGCCGGTCATCATCCCGGCGATGTAGACGGTGAGGAAGCCGCTGCCTCCGAGCAGACTGACCAGGGCGAACATCAGGAGCGCGAGGCCGAGCACGATCACGGGATAGAGGCCCGGTTCCAGCCGGAGCCTGTTCACCGCCGACGCGATCAGCCAGCCGCCGGCGACGCCCGCGGCCGCGCCCAGGCCGATCTGCAGGATGAAAGCCTGCAGGAAAGTCAGGACGGGCGTTCCGGCGTCCGGGCCGGCCACGATCATGTCGACGAAGGTCGCCGTCAGGAACACCGCCATCGGGTCGTTCGAGCCCGATTCGACCTCGAGCGTCGCGCGCACCCGCTCCCGGATATTGATCCCGCCGACCCGCAGCAGGAAGAAGACGGCGGCAGCGTCCGTCGAGCTGACGATCGCGCCGAGCAGGAGCGAGGCGAGCCACGACAGGCCGCCGATCGAATGGACGAGCACGCCGACGAGGCCGGTCGTCAGCAATACGCCGACCGTCGCCAATGTCAGCGAGGGCCACGCTGCCCGGCTCGCAGTCTCGAATCGGGTGTTGAAGCCGGAATCGAACAGGATCACGGCGAGTGCGACCGACCCGATGAAATAGGCGACGGGTGCGTTGTCGAACTTGAGACCGAGGCCGTCCTCTCCCACGAGCAGCCCGATTCCCAGGAAGAGGAGCAGCAGGGGCGCGCCGATGCGGAAAGCGATCAGGCTCGTCAGCACGGCCAGCACCAGCAGGGTCGAGCTTATCAGGATGAGGAGGAGCGGCAGGTCGAGCATGTCGTCAGTATGTCACCTTCGGTCGTGCAATAGCGCTAGATTTGCCGATAAAATAAGGTCCAATGTCTTAAAGTAGGCACCCAAGGCGACTATTTGTCGGTGCCGAGCCGGACATTGCGCGGCCGAACGGACCAGAGAGGGAGCGAGCCATGAACGACAAGACCTCGATGACGCCCATGCAGTATCTCGACCGGGCGATGGGAGCCCTCCGGGATATCGGTCTTGTGCCGAAGGAAGGCGAGGAAGCGCCGATCGTCGCCCTCCTCAACAAGATTTCCGACCTCGCGCCGGACAAGACGGTCGTCATCGCCCGCACGCTGCAGCAGGCCTCGTTCTTCAACGAGGTGGTGCGCGAGCAGATCGCCGCGATGAACATCGGCGAGCGCTACGACACCATCACCAAATCCTTCGATTCGATCCGCGACGACGCCAAGGGCATGGTCGACCAACTCGCCGACGGCACGATCAGTTCCTGGGAGCGGGTGCAGAACGTCTGGATGAAGGTGAGCCGCGGCGACATCGCCGACCGGTTCGAGGACATAAAGAAGACCTATCTCGACGTCGCCCGCGACACCAAGGACCAGATCGAGCGCGAGCACATCATCCAGGAGGCCTATTCGGATTTCCGCGGCGCCCTGAAGAATGCCGAGGTGCTGGCGCTGGAGGTCCTGAAGGCCGCGCAGGACAAGCTCGACGCCACCAAGAAGACGCTCGAGGAGGCCTCCGCCAAGGTCACCGGCGCGGCGCCCGACATGGAGCCCGCCGAGCGCGCGCGTCTGGAGCTCGACCGCGACGAGAAGATGCGGGCGATGCAGGACGAGGACAAGCGCTACCAGGTCGCCAAGGACCTCTCCGACAACCTCACCATCGGCTACAACACGTCGGAAGTGGTGATGGCCCGCCTGATGCAGACGACGAATGCCAAGGAGCGCGTCTACCAGCAGGCGATCTCCTTCTTCTCCACCAACGAGACCGTTCTCACCGCGCTGAAGGCGTCGTTCACGGGCCTGTTCGGCCTGAACGAGTCGACCAAGACCCTCGACGCCATGAAGGAGGGCGTGTCGAAGAGCCTCGAGACGCTCGGCGAGATCGGCAACCAGGTGCAGGAGGCGGCGCTGAAGGCAGGCTACGGTCCGACGGTGCGCGCCGACGCGGTGAAGAGCCTCGTCGACTCGGTGATCGGCTTCCAGGAGCGCTCGACCGAGATCATCGACGAGATGCGCAAGCTCGCCACCAAGAACTCGCAGGAGATCCGCGACGCGGTGGAGGACGGCAAGCGCCGCCTCGCCAAGCTCGCCGCCGAAGGCAAGGCGTTGGCGTAACGCACACGCGTCGGTTTGCGCTAGACTGCGCGCGATGCGGACCGGACCGGGGCGTCGATGGCCGAACCTGCACCGACCCTGAAACGGCCTCTCGAGGAGGTCATGCTCGCGATGGACGTGGTGGACACGCTGCGCCATCGCGAGAACCTCGTCGCGCGCGAGCTGAACGAGGAGGAGCGCGACCGCCAGCTCATCGAGCGGCTGCGCGAGATCTATTCCTCGCAGGGCATCGAGGTCACCGACGATATCCTCGCCGAGGGCGTCAAGGCGCTGAAGGAGCAGCGTTTCACCTATTCGCCGCCCGAGCCTAGCCTATCGGTAACCCTGGCCTCGCTCTACGTCCGCCGCGCCGCCTGGGGCAAGGCGGTGCTCGGGATCGCCGCCGCCGCTGTGGTCGCCTGGGGCGCCTGGCACTTCCTCGTCACCGTGCCGTCCGAGCAGCGCGCCGAGACCCTGCGGATCGAGCTCACCCAGACTTTGCCCAATCAGCTCAAGGACTTGTTCGCCGCAATTGAATCGGGAGCGAAGGTGCCGGAGGCGAAGCAGACGGCCGAGTCTATCCGCGCCGACGGGGAAAAGGCGCTCGCCGACGAGGACATCGACGCCGCCCGCTCCGCCGTCGCCCAGATGAAGGACCTCCGCGACCGGCTGGACCAGGAATACGTGCTGCGCATCGTCGCCCGGCCGGGAGCGACGTCGGGCGTCTGGCGCATTCCCGACGCCAACGAGGATGCGCGCAACTACTACCTGATCGTCGAGGCGCTGGACCGCAAGGCCCGGCCGGTAACCGTCTCGGTCACGAACGAGGAGACCGGCAAGGCCGCGGACGTCACCGAATGGGGCGTGCGCGTCCCCGAGGCGACCTTCAACCGGGTCCGCGGCGACAAGGAGGACGACGGCATCATCCAGAACGACATCCTCGGCGCCAAGCGCCGCGGCACCCTCGAACCCGACTACGCCATGCCGGTCAGCGGCGGCGCGATCACAGCGTGGTAGGCCGGCGCATGTCGAAAGGCCGCAAGACCCTCGAACGCATCGACCGCGAGATCGCCGGGCTCCGGCGGGAGGAGGAGAAGCTCGCCGGCGAGATCGCCCGGGCCGCCGACCGCGTCGCCGGTCTGCGGGAGCAGGAGATCGCGGCCTTCCGCGAGCTCGCCGCCTTCCGCCTCGGCCGCGACGGCGATGCCGCGATCGGCGGCAGGCTCGACCGCGCGCAGGCCGAGATCGAGCGCCTGAGGGCCGCCCGCGCCACCGCGCTCGCCGACATCGCCAAGGAGATCGGCGCGAGCGCCGACGAGATCGAGCGCCTCGAGCAGGAGCGCGACCGCCTGTCCCGCGAGGTCGCCGGCCTGCGCCGGAAGATCGATACGCAGGATGCCGCGCTCCTGGAGCGACTGAAGGACGACGCCGACTACAAGGAGCGCATCGCCGCCGTCGAGGCCGCGCAGAAGGTCGTCGTCGAGGCCGAACGCAAGGCCGAGCTCGCCCGCGACGACCGCGCCGGGAAGGGCGCGCCCTACGAGGCCGACCCGCTGTTCATGTACCTGTGGCGGCGTGCCTACGGCACGTCCGACTACCGCGGCCGCGGCCTGATCCGCCTGCTCGACGCCTGGGTCGCCCGGCTGGTCCGCTATCACGACGCCCGGCCGAACTACCACATGCTCCTCGAAATCCCCGAGCGGTTGAGCGAGCACGTCACCCGCACCCGCGAGGCGGCGGAAGAGCAGGCCCGGCGCCTGACCGCCTACGAGGCGGAGCAGCGCGGCGAGGCCGGCATCCTGGCGCTGGACGAGCGCGCCGATGCCGACGAGGCCGAGCTTGCGAGGATAGCCGACAAGCTGAACGAGCTGATCGCCGCCCGCACCACGCTCGAGACGAAGCGCGCCACGATCAACCGCGGCGAGGACGAGGCCTCGAAATCGGCGATCGACACGATCGTCGCCTCGCTTCAGGACACGAGCCTGAAGGATCTGCACCGCATGGCGCTGCTCACCCCCGATCCCGCCGACGAGCGCATCGTTGAGCGCCTCGACGACATCCGCGAGGACGTCGAGGATCTCGAGCACGACCTCGACCGCCGCCGCCGGGTGGAGCGCGACCTCGAGAACAAGCTCGGCGAGCTGCAGGAGGTGCGCGGCCGCTTCGTCGGCGAGCGCTTCGACGACGACCGCTGGGAATTCGACGACGACATGATCGAGGATTTCCTGAAGGAGCTCCTGCGCGGCGTCGTCACTGGCGCCGCCGTCTGGGCGGAGATGCGCCGGCGCGGCAAGTACACCCCCGGCCCGACGCGGCCGTCCTCCGGCGACGTCTGGGGGAGGGGCGGCGGCTCGATCTTCAAGCCGTCCCGGTCCGGTTCCTCGGGTGGCTTCGGCCGTTCCGGCGGCTTCGGCCGCGGCGGCTTCAGCACCGGCGGCGGCTTCGGCCGTGGTGGCGGCGGGTTCAGGACGGGCGGGGGCTTCTAGGGCGGCCGCGCTCACGGATCGTCGGGAAAACCCGCGCCGGCGGCCGCGCGGCCTTCGCCGCGGACGTCAAAGAACCGTCAGGACCAAACCGACGGCGGCCACCGCCACCAGCAGCGGAACCAGCCGACGCAGCTCACGTGACGAAGGTTGCCGGTGCACGGACTGCGCGCGCGGGGGCGGAACGTAGGCAGACGTGAATTCGCCGAGCAGGTCGAAGCGGGGCATCGGGCATCTCCTCTTCAGCTTCGAGAAGAGATTGCCCGGACGACCGTGACCCCGACGTTATTTTGCTGTCTAATAGTTCGTGAAAAGCAACGGCATTGCGTGAAATGGCGCCTACTCCAGCCTTGCGCCGGGTAACGATCCGCGGAGGTTCGGATCGTGGGCAGGAACCGTGAAGCGAAAGCCCGCTTGAGATTGCTGGGTGGTTTCGAAATTGCCGGCTTCGACGGCAAGGAAATAGTGATTCCCGGGAGGAAACCGTCGGCGCTTCTCGCAATACTGGCTCTTTCGCCTTCGTTTTCATGCACCCGCGAGCGGCTGATCGGGCTTTTGTGGAGCGATCGCGGCGACGCACAGGCGCGCAACTCGCTGCGCCAGGCGCTGGTCTCGCTCAAGCGGGCGCTGGGCCCGCACGGTCCCGAGATCCTCGCGACCGACGGCGACCGGGTCGCGCTCGTCGCCGACCACCTCTCTGTCGACAAGGCGGGATTCGAAACGCTTGCCGCCGAGGGACGGGCAGTCGAGGCGGTCGCGCTCTATGGCGGTCCGCTGCTTGGAAGCTTCCATATTCCGGAGCGGGCGTTCGAGGACTGGGTGGACCGAGAGCGGCAGGCGCTCGCGGAACGGGCGATCGAGGTGCACGAAGCACTGCTGCGCGATGCCCCAGCGGGCGAGCGCGTGGTCGCCGCACGCCGGCTGCTCTCCGTCGACCCGTTTCGTGAAGCCTCGCACCGCTGGCTCATGCGGGCCCTGGCTGCCGCGGGGGAACGGGACCAGGCGCTGCGCCAGTATGAAGCCTGCCGCACCATGTTGAGGGACGAATTCGGTGTCGATCCCGAGGCGGAGACCGTCAGGCTCTACGAGGAGATTGCGGGCCAGGGCCGCCCGCGCGCCGGCGCGGAGCCCGTTCGAGCGATCGGGCCCGATCGGAAACGGGCCGACCGCACGGTGGTCGCCGTGCTGCCTATCACCGACCTGTCCGGCAACGGCGAGCACGTCGTCTTCGGCGACGGGATAGCGGAGGATCTCATCACCGAACTCGCCCGGTACCGCCATCTCACCGTCATCGGGCACCGCGACAGCCCGCTTTATCGCGACGAACGGCCAAGTCTGGCGGAACTCAGGCGGGAACTTGCGATCGATTTCCTGATCGAGGGCAGCATCCGAGTTGCCGGCACCCATGTCCGCCTCGTCGTTCATCTGATCGACGCCGATACCGGCGCGCATGTCTGGGGCGACAAGTTCGACCGGGAGATGGGCGACATATTCGAGGTGCAGGACCAGATCGTCGCCTCGGTCATCGCCCGCCTGGCCTTCAGTCTCGACGAGGCGTCCGGCAGCCAGCGCGACCGCAATCCGACGACCTCGAGCAGCGCCTATACCTGCTTCTTGAAGGCGCGCGCGGCCTGGCGGGACGGGAAGGAGCAGCAGGCGATGGAGCTGGCGCAGCGGGCGGTCGAGATCGATCCCGCCTACGGACGCGCGCACGCCTTCGTGAGCCACGCCCACGCGTATAGCCTCGTCAGTCAGTGGAAGCCCATAGACGAGGCCGAAACCAAGCGCCTGGCGCGCGAAGCGATAGAGCGCGCCCTTGCCATCGACGCCACCGATCCGTTCACGCTGCACAGGGCGGCCATGACATATGTCTTGATCGGCGAGCCGAAAACGGCGCTTCGCTTCGCGGAGGCCGCGGCCGGCATCAGCCCCCAGGACAGCGAGATTCTCGTCATCCACGGTATGACGCTGGCGTGTTGCGGCCGTCACGAGGAAGGGCTCGCCATGCTCGAGCGCGCCGTTGAGTTGGGACGCAGGCTTGCGCCCGGCTGCCATTCCGCGCTGAGCGAGGCTCGGCACATGTGTCGCGACTATGCGGGAAGCCTCGCTGCATTGGACGCGATCGTCGACCCGCCCTTCTACTTTCAGCTCGGCCGGGCGGCGAACCTGGCGCGGCTCGGGCAGGCCGAGGAAGCCCGGCGTATCGTCGCCCGCGCTCCGGAATGGTTCAGCACGGCGCTGTGCGCCCGCAGCTGGGCGGATTGCTATGCGCTACCCGAGGACCAGGCGCACTGGCTGGAGAGCTTCCGCCTGGCCGGTATCGAGGTCTGAGACGTCTCGCGAACCGCGAGCTCGTCGGAACAGTGCCATAGCCGCGATCGGGTGATCGCCGGATGCGGCTGCCTGTCCGGAGGTTCGGGCCGCGCGCACCCGTAGCTCCGTGCCGGACATCGCGTCGCCAAAGCGCGGCAGCGTCTCTCGGCCCGCGGCGCCTCCCGGGCACGGAGGGACCTGAAGCGTCTCCCGCCGGCCTATTCGCCCGCCGGCTGGTCTCCCGCCACCCGTTTCGACACCACCTGCCGCCACAGGAACGGCATGATGCCGATCGACAGCGCGATGCGGGCGATGTGGTGGCTGGTGATGAAGGCGACGCCGATATTGAGGGAGAGGGCGATCAGGCTCATCTCGGTGACGCCGCCCGGCGCATAGGCGAGGATCAGGGCGGCGAGCGGCTCGTCGACGAACCGCGACATGGCGAACGCGGTGACGAGCGTCACCGAAAACATGATGACGGTGGCGAAGATCGCCGCGATCATCAGCCGGCCGGCGGCCCGGAGGGAGACGCCGGCGAAGCGCGCGCCAAGCCCCGATCCGACGACGATCTGGGCGACGACGATGAGCCAGACCGGCGGGCTCGCCACCGTCGTCTGCGTCGCGTGCAGGATGGCGCTCAGCGCCAGCGGGCCGGAGATCTGGGCGCCGGGCAGGCGGATGAGCAGTCCTCCGAAGTAGCCGACGACGGCGCAGCCGCCGAGCAGCACGACGTCGACGATCTCCATCGGCACGCTCTCGCCGGCCGTGAGGCTCGTCGGCCCCGTCGCCGTGTAGATATGGCGCATCAGGAAGGGCAGGCAGATCACCGAGACCAGGATGCGCGAGAAGTGGATCAGCGAGATCGTGCGGGAATCCCCGCCCTGTCCCTCGCCGATGATGGCCATGTCGATGAGCCCGCCGGGTATCGAGGAGAAATAGGCCGTCGCCGGGTCGAACCGGTAGACCCGGCGGTAGAACTGGTAGGTCAGCGCCGAGCACAAAAGGATGAAGACGACGAGCGCGGAGAGCGTGATCCACCATTCGCGCATGCCGGCGACGACCTCCGGCGTGAAGCCCGAGCCGAGCATCACCCCGATCACCGGCACCATCGCGGTGCGCAGCCAGTAGGGGACATAGACGCCGTGGCCGTTGCGCTCGATCCCGAGGATGCCGACGAGACCGACCGCGAGCATCGGCCCCATCATCCAGGGCAGCGGCAGTCCGCCTTCGTAGGCCGCCCACCCGGCCGCCCCCCCGACCGCGACGGTGGCGAGTGTCTTGAGCGTGGTGATCAGGTGGGCGGAGACGGCCATCGGGCGGGCATGTTCCGGCGGGAAGGCGACATGGACCCGGTTTAGACGCCCCGCGCGCCTGCGACAATCGGTCCGCCGCGCAACGCCGCCATGCGGAACGTACGCAACGCCGCGGGGCGGTTCTTCAGGCGCGGCCGAAGGCCGGGCGAAGGGGCAGGCGCCGGCTTCTTCCCGCCGCCGCCTTCACTCCACCCTGAGCCTGTCGTCCATGCCGACCTTCGGCGTTTCCTCTTCCGCCGCCTCGCCGGCGGGAACCTTGCCCCTGATCGGCGCGAATTCGGCGGCCGTGATGGTCTCCTTCTCGAGGAGCAGCCCGGCGCCCGCGTCGAGGTCGGCGCGCCGGTCCGTCAGGATCCCGATCGCCCTTTGGAACGCCTGGTCGACGAGCTTGCGGACCGCGACGTCGATCTCGCGGGCGGTTTCCTCGGAATATTCGCGTGTCTGGAAGGTGCCGTAGGCCTCTCCGAGGAAGGCCTGGCGCTCCTCCTCGTAGACCACCTGGCCGACCTCGCCGGCCATGCCGAAGCGGGTCACCATGCGCCGGGCTATGTCGGTGACCTTGGCGAGGTCGTCGGCGGCCCCCGTCGAGATCTCGCCGAAGACGATGTGCTCGGCCGCCCGCCCGCCCATCAGCACGGCCATGCGGTTCTCGAGATCTTCCGTGGTCTGCAGGAAACGGTCCTCGGTCGGCCGCTGGATCGTGTAGCCGAGCGCGCCGACGCCGCGCGGGATGATCGACACCTTGTGCACCGGGTCCATGCCCGGCAGCGTGGCGGCGACGAGGGCGTGGCCCATCTCGTGATGGGCGACCACCTTGCGCTCGTGCGCGTTGAGGACGCGGCTCTTCTTCTCCAGGCCCGCGATGATGCGCTCGATGGCGTTGGTGAAGTCGGCCATCGTAACCCTGTCGGCCCCGCGCCTTGTCGCGAGCAGGGCCGCCTCGTTGACGAGGTTGGCGAGATCGGCGCCGGTGAAGCCCGGCGTCAGCGCCGCGATCTGGTCGAGCGAGACGTCGTCGGCGAGCACCTTGATCTTGCCGATGTGCACTTTCAGGATCGCGAGGCGGCCCGGCCTGTCGGGCCGGTCGACGAGAACCTGCCGGTCGAAGCGGCCGGCGCGCAGGAGCGCCGGATCGAGGATTTCCGGCCTGTTGGTGGCCGCCAGCAGCACGATGCCCTCGGAGGGATCGAAGCCGTCGAGCTCGGCGAGGAGCTGGTTCAGCGTCTGCTCCTTCTCGTCGTGCCCGCCCATGATGTTGCCGCCGCCGCGCGCCCGGCCGAGGGCGTCCAGCTCGTCGATGAAGATGATGCAGGGCTTGGCCTTGCGGGCCTGCTCGAACAGGTCGCGCACCCGTGCCGCGCCGACGCCGACGAACATCTCGACAAATTCCGAGCCCGAGATCGAGAAGAACGGCACGCCGGCCTCGCCCGCGACCGCGCGGGCGAGCAGTGTCTTGCCGGTGCCGGGCGGGCCGACCAGCAGGATGCCCTTGGGGATGCGCGCGCCGAGCCGGCCGTAGGTGTCGGGATCGCGCAGGAAGGCGACGATCTCCTTCAGTTCGTCCTTGGCCTCGTCGACGCCGGCGACGTCCTTGAAGGTCACCTTGGTGTCGCGCTCGACATAGACCTTGGCCTTCGACTTGCCGACCGTCATCAGCCCGCCGAAGCCCTGCTTGTCGGCGATGCGGCGGATGAAGAAGGCCCACAGGCCGAACAGCAGCAGGACCGGCAGCACCCAGGAGAGCAGGTTCGACAGGAACGTGTTCTCCACCGTGCCGTTGAACTTGACGCCGTACTTGTTGAGGAGGTCGGCGACGTCCGTATCGACGCGGTTGGTGACGAAGTAGGTCCGCCCACTGTCCTGCGGCTCCTTGAACTTGCCGACGAGCTGCTCCTTGCGGACCTCCACCTCGGCGATCTTGTCGTCCTTCAGGTACTGCTCGAACTCGGAGTAGGGGACGGGCTCGACCGTCTTCCAGGTCGTGTACCAGCCCTGGAACAGCAGCACGATTCCGAAGGCGATGACGGCGTACCAGAGATTGATCTGATGCTTCTTTTCCATCTGAGCCATGATGTCGGCCGCTCCCGATCGATCAGTCGTCCTCACTTAGTACAGGACCGTCGAAACGTCATCCCCGTGCGGGGCGTGGGCGTGTCCGCCCTCTCGCACGCTTGCCGATGACGCACAGCCTCCCCGTCGTCATCCCGGCCGCAGCGAAGCGCAGGGCCGGGACCGGAGAGCCACAGGCGGCGCCGGCCATAGTCCCCCGCGCCGGAACCCCTGTTGAATCAGTTTGTGAAGTTCCGCGCGCGCGGAACCGGCGCGTTAGCCGCGCAGCCTATCCGATTCATCCGACTCGGAATTTCCCGTTTCGGCCGCCGCCGCGCTTGAATCGGTTTCTCAACCGCTTGAATCGATCCGTGAAGAGGCTCCGGTTGCCGGGCGGGGGTCGGTTCGCATAGCGTCTTGCGGGAAACGGGAGGAGGAAGCCGGTGACCGCCGATACGCAAACGACGGCCGAGATCGACGCCCTGATCGACGTGATGCGCCGCCGGCGCAGCGTGCGCCGGTTCGAGAAGGGCCGCTCGATTGGCCGCGACACGCTGACGAGGATCGCCGAGGCCGCCCGCTGGGCGCCGACCGGCGCCAACACCCAGTGCTTCGACGTCCTGATCGTCGACGACCCGGAGGTGCGCGACAGGGTGCTGGAGGTCTTCCTGCGCCAGTCGAACCGGCTGATCGCCCACGTCAAGGGCTTCCCGGCGGTCAAGAAGACCTACCTCGCCAACACGGTGGCGATCGTCATCGTCCTCGGCGATCCGCGCTGGAAGGCCTCGTTCCCCAACGCGACCGATTCGGAGTGGGAGGCGGAGTACGAGGCGAACAACGAGAACATCCTGCTCGCTTCCATCGGCGCGGTGATCCAGAACGTCCAGCTCGCCGTCACCGCCTGCGGGCTCACCTCCGCCTGGCTGTCGGGCGGCGGCGAGGAAACGACGAACCGCGAGCTGCGCGACCTGCTCGGATACCCCGAGCCGCTCGTCGCCTACGGCACCATCCCGATCGGCTATCCCGAAAAGGACGTTTCGCTGCGCTGGCGGCGCCCCGTCGGGCAGGTCGTCCACTGGAACGGCTACGACAGGACGAAGTTCCGGCCGCAGGCGTTCGTCGACTTCTACGTCGGCAAGCTGCGCCCCTTCGCCATGTATCGCGGCGTCGAGGACATGCGCGACTGGGAGGATTTCGAGGAGAAGGCCGGCGAATGGGCCGAGGCATTGACGGGAAAAGGCGGAGAAGCGAAGTGACGACGATCGACCAGGAGGAACTGCCCGGCTGGACCGCACGACCGCGCCCGCCCCTTGCGCCCGCTCGGGGCCGTCTCGTCGGGGTGGAGCCCTTCGACGCGGAAAGGCACTCCGCCGACCTGTTCGAGGCCTACAGGCTCGACACGCAAGGGGTGCTCTGGACCTATATGCCCTACGGCCCCTTCGCGAGCCTGGAGGCCTACCGCGAGCACGCCGCCAAGGTGATGTCGGGCGAGGACCCGTTCTTCCACGCGATCATCGACCTGAAGACCGGCAAGGCCGTGGGCGTGGCGAGCCTGATGCGCATCGTGCCCGAATACGGCGTCATCGAGGTCGGCCACATCTGCTATTCGCCGCTCCTGCAGCGCGCCCCGGGCGCGACGGAAGCCATGTACCTCCTGGCGAGGCGCGTCTTCGACGAGCTCGGCTACCGGCGCTACGAGTGGAAGTGCGACAACGCCAACGCTCCCTCCCGCCACGCCGCCGCCCGCCTCGGATTCCGTTTCGAAGGGGTTTTCCGCAAGCATCTGATCGTCAAGGGGAAAAACCGCGACACCGCCTGGTTCTCGATCACCGACGACGAGTGGCCGGCGGTGCGCGAGGCCTATGAAGCGTGGCTCGACCCGGCGAATTTCGACGCCGAGGGCAACCAGCGGGTCTCCCTGCAGTCGCTGACCGCCGCCGCGCAGGGGTTCTGAGGACGGCCTACATCCGCTCGCGGATGTCCTCCGCCTGCGCCTCCCACATGCCGCGCACCAGCTTCCAGATGCCCCACAGGTTGAAGGCCGCGATCAGGAGGCCGGCGACGAGATCGGGCCAGCGCTGGGCGAAATCGGAGATCGCCAGCGCCGCGACGATGACGCCGAGGTCGGCGGCGAAATCCCAGCGCGTCTGCTTCCAGGTCCAGCGCAGGTCGTCCTCGGCGACGTCGAGGACGCGCAGCCTGAGCGCGGTGATGACGTTGACGGCGAGCGAGATGACGGCGACCGCGATCATCAGCCACGGATTGGGCAATTTGCCGACGCCGAAGCGCGTGAAGCCGATCCAGACGATCCACAGGAAGGCGAAGGCCGTGAGCCCGCCGACGATCACGGCGGCGAGGCGGTAGAGCCGCCGGTCGCGGCCGGCGAGCACGAGCGCGACGCCCGCGCTCAGGCCGTCGCGCAAGGAATCGATGGCGATCGCCATCAGCGACACCGAGCCGATCATGAGCGCCACGAGCGCCTCGAAACCGGCGAGCACCAGGCTCGCGAGCGCCGAGAACCTGAGCGCGCTCGCCTCCTCGACGGTTGCCGGAGCCAGCAGGTCCTCACCGCGGGCCGCCGCCGGGACGGGGTCCTGGGCGAGCGGATCGAAATCCTGGGTCACGTTCGAAAGCCTCCTCGCGCGGGCATAGGTGATGGTACGCCTCGACGGTTGCGCCGCCTGCGGCGACAGACTAACGCTTCAAGGGTGCCGGCAGAAAGACCGGCTCTTCGGGAGGAGATGATGGCTGGACGGCTTCAGGGCAAGACCGCTTTCGTGACCGCCGGGGCGGCGGGCATCGGGCGGGCGACGGCGATCGCCTTCGCGGCCGAGGGCGCCGACGTGGTCGCGACCGACATCGACGAGGCCGGTCTCGCCTCGCTCGCCAAGGACGGGGCGGCCCGCGTGATGCGCCTCGACGTGCGCGACACCGACGCCGTCAACGCGGCGGCAGAGGCGGTCGGACCGGTCGACATCCTGTTCAACGCCGCCGGCTACGTCCATCACGGCACGGTTCTGGACTGCACGGAGGCGGACTGGGATTTCTCCTTCGATATCAACGTGAAGTCGATGCACCGCACGATCCGCGCCTTCCTGCCCGGCATGCTGGGGAAGGGCGCAGGCTCGATCGTCAACGTCGCCTCCGGCGCGGGATCGGTGCGCGGCATACCGAACCGCTACGTCTACGGCGCCACAAAGGCCGCCGTGATCGGCCTTTCCAAGGCGGTGGCGGCGGATTTCATCAGGAAGGGCATCCGCTGCAACGCGATCTGCCCGGGCACCGTCCAGTCGCCTTCGCTCGACCAGCGCATCGCGACGCTCGCCGCCGAGACCGGGCAGGACGAGGCGGCGGTCCGCCAGGCCTTCGTCGACCGCCAGCCGATGGGCCGGCTCGGCACGGCCGGGGAGGTGGCGATGCTCGCCGTCTATCTCGCCTCCGACGAAGCCTCCTACACGACCGGCCAGATCCACCTCGTCGACGGCGGCTTCGCGTTGTAGGGCGCGGTGGGCGTGGCACGGGCCCTCACCCCATCCCTCTCCCGCTCGCGGGAGAGGGAGGCGTTTGCCGCACCGCCCGGGCAAACGCCACCCCCCTTGCCGAGTGCAGGGCCGGTGCTTCGGAATTTCGACCGTGCCGCATGTTCCTCCCTCTCCCGCGAGCGGGAGAGGGATGGGGTGAGGGTCCGTCGCCGTCCAATCCGCGCCTCGCCATCCAATCCGCGCCAAGGCTGACCGCATCCCCGATCCGCGCTAAAACACCGCCGCAACAGGAGAACAGCCATGGAAATCCTCATCACCGGCGGCGGCGGCATGATCGGCCGCAAGCTGGTCGAGCGGCTCGCCCGGGACGGCGGGCTGAACGGCAGGAAGATCGACCGCGTGGTCCTGCAGGACGTCGTGGAGCCGGTCGCCCCCGCCGGCGCGCCGTTTTCGGTCGAAACCCGCGTTACCGACCTGTCGACCGACGGCGAGGCGGACAGGCTGCTTCAGACGAAGCCGGAGGTGATCTTCCATCTCGCCGCCGTCGTCTCCGGCGAGGCCGAGACCGATTTCGACAAGGGCTACCGGGTCAACCTTGCGGGCGTCATGAACCTGCTGGAAGCCGCCCGCCGTGCCGGCAACGTGCCGCGGCTGGTCTTCACCAGCTCGATCGCCGTCTACGGCGCCCCGTTCCCCGAGCCGATCCCCGACGACTTCTTCCACCAGCCGCTCACCTCCTATGGCACCCAGAAGGCCTGCGGCGAGCTGATGCTCGCCGACTACACCCGCAAGGGCATGATCGACGGCGTCGGCATCAGGCTGCCGACCATCTGCATCCGCCCCGGCAAGCCCAACAAGGCGGCCTCGGGCTTCTTCTCGGGCATCCTGCGCGAGCCGCTCGCCGGCGTGGAGGCGATCTGCCCGGTCGACGAGACCGTGCGCCACTGGGTGGCGAGCCCGCGCGCGGCGACCGAGTTCCTGATCCATGCCGCCGGTCTCGACGGCGACAAGATCGGCCCGCGCCGCAACCTGTCGATGCCGGGCCATTGCGTGTCGATCCGTCAGATGCTCGACAGCCTGCGCCGCGTCGCCGGCGACAAGGTCGCCGACCGGGTGAAGTTCGTGCCCGACGATTTCATCCGCGGGATCGTCGCCGGCTGGCCGCAGAACTTCTCGCCCGGCCGGGCATTGTCGCTCGGCTTCGAGCCGGATCCGGACTTCGACTCGATCATCCGCATCCACATCGAGGACGAGCTCGGCGGCAGGATCGCCGATTGATCGGCCGGGCGGCTGCCGGGTAGGGTGGCCACCAACACACCGCTGCCTTGTGGAGAGACCGATGGCGATCATTCTGCAATTCGATTTTCCGTATCCCGGCCCGTGGGGCGCCGAAGGCGTCGAGGCGCTGAGGGGCCTTGCCGAGAGCATCACCGGCGAGCCGGGCCTCATCTGGAAGGCCTGGACGGAGAACGAGGAAGAGGGCATCGCCGGCGGCATCTACTACTTCAAGGACGAGCCGAGCGCGCTCGCCTACAAGGACATGCATTCGGCAAGGCTCGCCTCCTTCGGCATCAAGGACATCCGCGCCAAGGTCTTCGACGTCAACGAGGGCCTGTCCGAGATCACGAGGTTCAAGAACACCTGAAGCCGCCGGGGGCGGCCGTGACCTGGCCCGACGCGGCCTTGATCCGCGCCCGGCACCGGGTGCCGGAGGGCTACCGCATCCACGGCCACGCCATCGTCTCCGCCGACGATTTCATCGCCGGCGCCGACGGGCTGACGCCGCCCGAGCTGCGCAACGAGGCGGACTGGCGCCGGTTCCAGGCCGCCCTCAACGAGGCGACGGTGACCGTGCTCGGCCGCCTCGGCCACGAGGCCAACCCGAACTACGCCCGCCGCCGGCGCCTGGTGCTGACCCGCAGCGTCGCGGCGCTGGAGAAGGGCTACGACTGCTGGCGGTGGAACCCGGCGGGCGCGACGCTCGCCGACGCCCTGCACGAGGTCGCGCCCGGCGGCGGCATCGTCGCGGTGCCGGGCGGCCAGCCGGTGTTCGATTTCTTCCTCGCCGTCGGCTACGACGCCTTCGATCTCGCCCGCGCCGAGAAGGCGCGGCTCAAGGTCGGCATCACGCTGTTTTCCGGGCTCCGCGCGGACCGGACGGCGAACGATGTGCTGCTGCAGGCGGGCCTGAAGCCCGATCCGACCGAAACCCTCGACCCCGACGCGGACGTCACCCTGACCGTCTGGTGGAGGGCGTGACGCCCGGGTCGCCTACTCCGACTGCGACATCACCAGCGGTTCCCCGCTGGCGGAAACCCCTGTGAACACCGTCGTTTTCTCGTCGTAGTTCATCTTCGCCAGCACCCTGCCGCCGTCGCTGAGGAAGACGAGTTCGTGGGGCACGTCGATGCGCCACTTGGTGGCCTCGGCGAGCGCCGGGTTGAGGCCGCTGCACTCGGCGCCGCCGTCGAGATGGCGGCCTCCCTCGACATCCTCGTCGCCGAGCGTGATCTGGCAGCTCTGTCCGCCGTAGCTCAGCGTCCAGGGCCCTTCGGTCAGGTCCATCAGGCGCTCGTCGATCTCGACGGCGCCGCCCGGCGCGACCCAGCCGGCCACGGCGAAACCGAAGACGGCGAGGGCAAGGAACAACGCGCGCATGAGAGCTCCCTTCAGTCCCGGAGAGGCGTTTCGGCCACCGGTGTAATCGGTTTTCCGGTCTCGAAATAGGTGGTGAGGTTGTCGACCACGAGCTGGCCCATCTGGTTGCGCGTGTGGATCGACGCCGAGCCGACATGGGGGAGCAGCACCACGTGCTCCATCCCGATCAGTTCGGCGGGCACATGCGGCTCGTTCTCGAAGACGTCGAGCCCGGCCGACAGGATGCGCCGTTCCTTCAAAGCCTCGATGAGCGCCTTCTCGTCGACCACCGAGCCCCGCCCGACATTGATCAGGATGCCGTCCGGCCCGAGGGCGTCGAGGATCTCCGCGTCGATCAGGTGATGCGTCTCCGGCCCGCCCGGGGCGACCGAAAGCAGGATATCGACGTCGCGGGCCATGTCGGCGAGCTTCGGATAGTAGCGGTAGGCGACGCCCGCCTGCTCGCTGCGGCCGTGATAGACGACCGGCACCCTGAAGGCGTCGAGCCGGCGGGCGATCGCCTTGCCGATGCGCCCGAGCCCGATGATCCCGACCCTGCGGTCGCGCAGCGAGGCCTTCGTCAGCGGGAAGGGGCCCTCCTTCTCCCAGCGGCCGGCGCGCAGGTAGCGCTCGGATTCGGAGAACTGGCGCACCGTCATCAGGATCAGGCCGAGCGTCGTGTCGGCGACCTCCTCGGTCAGCACGTCCGGCGTGTTGGTCACGTAGATGCCGTGCTTGCCGGCCCACTCCGCGTCGACCGTGTCGTAGCCGACGCCGAAGTTCGAGACGATCCTGAGGTTCGGCAGCCGTTCCATCAGTGGCCCGTCGACGGGCGTGTGCGGCCCGACCGCGATCGCCTCGACCTTGTCGCCGACGTCCGTGATCAGCCTGTCGCGGTCCGGGGCCTCCCACAGCCTGTGTACCTCGAAGGCGGCGTCGAGCTGCTCCATCACCATGCGCATCATCGGGCCGGTCATCAGGAGGTGCCGTTTCGTCATCGTGTCTGGCCTTCTTGCTGGCGTATACGTCGTATGAGCCTAGCGGCTCGCCGGTTTCCAGGGAATCCGTCCCCTCCGGCAAACAGTTTGTCGCCTATTGCACGGCCTTCACCGCGCGCTCGCGGAACAGGAGGTAGAGGCCGGACGCGATGACGATGCCCGCGCCGACGAGGTTCGCGGTCGTCGGCACGTCGCCGAACACGAAGTAGCCGAACAGGGTCATCCAGATGATCTGGACGTAGATGAAGGGCGAGAGGATCGGCGCAGGCGCATAGCGGTGCGCCGAGATCAGGAAGCCGTGGCCGATGAAGCCGAAGAGTCCCGTCGCCGCCATCTGCGCGATCGATACGAGGTTGTCCGGCCAGACCCAGACGAACGGCATCGCCGGCAGGAAGGCGAGCGTGCCGACCAGCGAGGCGTAGAACTGCTGCGTGGGATTGGAGTCCGTCGCCGCCAGGATGCGCGTGACGACGGCGTAGAACGCGTAGCAGACGCTGCCGGCCACCGAATAGAGCGCCGCCCACTGGAAGCCCGCGGTTCCCGGCTGCGTGACCACCAGAACGCCGGCGAATCCGACCAGGACCGCGGCCCAGCGGCGCGGGCCGATCCATTCGCCGAGGATCGGCCCGGCGATGACCGCGACCAGGAACGGCGAGGAGAACAGGATCGAGACGGTCTCGGAGAGGGCGAGATAGCGCAGCGCCACGAAATTGAAGAGGGTCGAGCCGAACAGCAGGAACCCGCGCGCGATGAGCAGGACCGGCCGCTGCGTCCGCCACAGGCCCGAGAGGCGGCGCGGGCCGACCGTCGCGACCGTCAGGGCGAGGTGGCCGAGATAGCGCACGAACACCACCTGCATGGCGGCGAAATCGACGACGAGCAGCTTGGCGTTGGTGTCGAGCGCGGTGAAGCACATGCCCGCGAGGATCATCAGCGCGATCCCCCGCAGCCTGAGCGACTGTTCGTCGACGCCTGAGAGGAGGCTCACCACGACGCCGGCCTGTGCGGCTTCGGGCGGGACGGGGAAGTGTGGAAGGGCACGGGCTCCGGTCCGGATTCGGCGCTTGCGGGCGCCGGAGAATGACACCCGTTATTCCGACGGGCGGCGGCAAAGATCAATCGCCCGTACCGAATGGTTGGGCCGCGAGCAATGCATACATCGTCGCGGCGTGCTAATCACCTCTGTCGACGAGATGGTCCGGACGGCTTGCCTGCGGCGGCCGGTGGCGGCATAGAACTCTGACCTGGAAGAGCGGTTGGGGGACAAATCATGGCAAAGGCGCCTGCGCGGACGAAGGCGCGGCGAAGCGCGGGCGGCGATGCGGCCGCGGAGGACCGGTCGCAGCGCGAGCGCGCCTTCGCCGAGATCCGCCGGCGCATCCTCGAGAACGAGCTGCCCGCCGGCGTGCAGATGCTCGAGACGGAAGTCGCCGACATGCTCGGCATGAGCCGCACGCCGGTGCGCGAGGCTCTGATCCGTCTCGCCGAGGAGGGCCTTGTCGAGATCCGCCCCCGCCACGGCATGCGGGTCAAGCCGGTCTCTCCCGACGACATGCGCGAGATCTACGACGTTCTGACGAGCCTGGAGGCGACCGCCGCCTCGCTTTCCGCCGCCCGCGGCCTGCCGCCGGCAGAGCTCGCCGCCCTCGACAGGACCGTCGCCGACATGGACAAGGCGCTCGAACGCGGCGACCTGAAGGCCTGGGCAAGGTTCGACGAGCGTTTCCACGACCTCCTGGTCAAGGGCTCGGCCAACAAGCGGCTGCGCGATATCGTCGCCACCATGCGCGACCAGGCCCACCGCGCCCGCATGGCGACCCTGACGCTCCGGCCCCTGCCGACGGAGTCCAACAAGGACCACCGCGCCGTCGTCGAGGCCATCCGCGACCGCGACCCGGAGGCCGCCTTCTCGGCCCACCACCGCCACCGCCGCCGCAGCGGCGCCATGCTGGTCGAGCTTCTGAAGCGTCTGGGGCTCGGGGCGCTCTAGCGGTCCCCGTCCATGAACATCTGCCACTGCCGCTCGCCGATGTCGCAGGGGATGCGCGGCGCGGCGGCCGAGGTGCGGATCAGCTTCGGCCGCTCGGCGCCGGCGATCTCCAGCACGAGCTTGTTGCGGATCGCCTCGGCGAACTCCGTCGCCGAATGGACCGGAAGCGAGAAAGAGCCTGGTCCGCCGATCACGCAGTCCTCGTAGTAGATGTCGAGGTCCGGCAGGTCGAACAGCGACAGCGGTCCGTCCGGACTCGGCACGAACGGCAGGCCGTTGATGGTGATGCCCCGCGCCACCACGGCGTCGCGGGCGAGATCGGTGCGCGTGCCCTGATTGGTCGGCCCGTCGCCGGAAACGTCGATGACGCGCCGCATGCCGCGGTAGCCGTTGTCGTCGAACAGGCCGGCGGAGAAGACGAGCGCCCCGCTGATCGAGGTGCGCCGCAGGCGCGCGATCGGCGCCTCGGCGAGCAGCGCCGACATCTCCGCGGCCGCCTCCCTGCCGTCGATCAGCGTCCAGTTGACCGTCACGTACTGGGAGATCGCCCCGGCCCACTCGACATAGGCGACGGCGATCCTGCCGTGCAGCCCCTGTTCGATGGCGCTGATGACCTGCGGATCGAGGAACGCCTTGACGTAGCCCTCGCGCTGAAGCGCCTGCTCGTCGAGGTCCATCGAGAGCGACACGTCGACGGCGATGACCAGCTCGAGGTCGACGTCGGTCTCGTCCGCCGCCTGAACGGGCACCGGCTGGCCGGAAGCAGGCGCGCCGGACAGCGTCGCGGCGAGCAGGCAGGTCGCCGCACCAAAGACCGTTCCGATCCTGCCTCGCGATCGCATGGCGAGCCAGAATATGCCAAGGCCGCGCGTGCCGCATTCACGAATTGGCGATTGGACGCGCTTCTGGCCTCTTGCCGAGCCGGCTGCCGGCGGCTTCACTGGTGAAAGCAGGAGGAATCGCATGCGAGACGAGCTGTTCGCCCGTATCGAGAGCAAGACCGAAGATCTCGTCGAGCTGACCCGCAGCCTCATCCAGATCCCGACGATCAATCCGCCCGGCGAGGACTACGAGGATTGCGCCCGCCTGATCGGCGAGCGCATGCGCACCCGCGGCTTCGATATCGCCTATGTGCGCGGGGAGGGCAGCCCCGGCGATTCCGACCGCTATCCCCGCGCCAACGTCGTCGCCCGCCGCGAAGGAACGAGGCCCGGCCCCTGCGTCCACTTCAACGGCCATACCGACGTCGTCGAGGTCGGCAAGGGCTGGACGGTCGATCCCTTCGCGGGCGTCGTCAGGGACGGCAAGGTGTTCGGCCGCGGCGCCTGCGACATGAAGGGCGGCATCGCCGCCTCCATCGTCGCGGTCGAGGCCCTGATCGAGACGCGGCCCGATTTCCCGGGCGTGCTCGAGGTATCCGGCACGGTCGACGAGGAGACCGGCGGCTACGGCGGCGTCGCCTATCTCGCCCGGCAGGGGTATTTCTCGAAGCCCCGCGTGGACCACGTCATCATACCCGAGCCGCTGAACGTCGACCGGGTCTGCCTGGGTCATCGCGGGGTGTGGTGGGCGCAGATCGAAACCCACGGGCGCATCGCCCACGGCTCGATGCCCTTCCTCGGCGACAGCGCCATCCGGCACATGGCCGCCGTGCTGGAGCGCTTCGAGCACGATCTCTATCCGCATCTTGCCTCCAAGCGCACCGATATGCCGGTTGCGCCCGAAGGCGCCCGCCAGTCGACCATGAACATCAACTCGATCCACGGAGGGCTGGGGGAGGATTTCGACGGCTGGCCGTCCGCCGTCGTCGCCGATTCCTGCCGCGTCGTCGTCGACCGCCGCTACCTGATCGAGGAGACCTACGACGAGGTGAGGGGCGAGATCGTCGAGCTGCTCGAGAGACTGAAGCACGACAGAAAGAATTTCCGTTACGATCTCAAGGAGTTGTGGTCCGTTCCTCCGACCATGACAGACAAGGGGGCCGCCGTGGTGCGCGCCGTCGCCTCGGAGATCGAGACGGTTCTGGGCAAGCCGGCCGACTACGTCATCTCGCCCGGCACCTACGACCAGAAGCACGTCGCCCGTTTCGGCCACCTGCACGACTGCATCGCCTACGGGCCGGGCATCCTCGATCTCGCCCACCAGCCCGACGAATATGTCGGCATCGACGACCTCGTGGCGTCCGCCAAGGTGATGGCCGCCTCCGCCTGGGCGCTGCTGACGGGGGAGGTGGCGTAGAGGGGCTACGCCGAACTACGTGCTATGAAGGGATTTCCGGCGATTCCGGAGGGAGGGATTGGGCGATGACCGAGCGATCGAAGCAATCGCGCACCCGGGCCGAGGCGGCGTTCCGCAAGACGCAGAAGGCCGAACGGGAAAAGGACAAGTCGTCCGCGATGCGGGAGTATGAATCCGACATCGAGGCGACACGCAAGAAATCCGCGCGCCTGAAGGAACTGCGCCTGGCCAAGGAGGCCGAGGACGCGAAGGCCGCGGCCAAGGTCCCCGCCGCGAGGAGGAAGAAACCGGCGCCCAAGGGCTGACCGGGCCGTCCGGGCAAGAAAAAACCCGGCGATCGCGGATCGCCGGGCATTCCGATTGCTCGCGAAGCCGCGACAGCCGATCAGACCGTCTGCAGGTTCGAGGCGGCCATCTTGCCGCTGCGCCGGTCGGTGGTGACTTCGAAGGAAACCTTCTGACCGTCGACCAGGCCGCGGATGCCGGCGGCTTCCAGCGCGGTGGCGTGGACGAAGACGTCCTTCGAGCCATCGTCGGGCTGGATGAAGCCGTAGCCACGGCTGGCATTGTAGAATTTCACGGTACCGGTAGCCATTGAGATATTTCCTGTACAAGAGCCGCACATGCGGGCCCGGACCGCGTGACGATCACGCGACCTTCCGTCCGAATTCAGCGATGTCTTGAAGGAAACCCCTGTGGGGAAGACTGCAAGGCAGGCTGCAAGTCGAATTGATCTCATATAGGCCCACCCGGCCGAACAAGCAAGCAGCCGGCGGATCGATCGCCCCGTCCCCGCCCGGTTCCCGGCGGGATTCTCGACTTTGTCTACGGCGCGCGACGCCCGGCTCGCTCGTGCAAAAGGTCTGTCTGCGGCGTCAACGAATTGACCCGCATTCGGCGGTTTCTGCTACTCTCGCCGGACCGGGTGAGGCGTAGGAGGGAGAAAACAATGAAACGTACCGGTTTGTTTGCCGCGCTGGTGCTCGCCGCGGCGGCGTTCTCGCTGCCGGCCGAGGCAGCCAGGACGGATCTGACGATCGGCGTGCAACTCGAGCCGCCGCATCTCGATCCGACCGCAGGCGCGGCCGCCGCGATCGACGAGGTGGTGTATGCGAACCTCTTCGAGGGCCTGACCCGCATCGATCGCAACGGCGAGGTCAAGCCGGCGCTCGCCGAGAGCTGGACGATCTCCGCCGACGGCCTGACCTACACCTTCAAGCTGCACGAGGGCGTGACGTTCCAGGACGGCACGCCGATGACGGCCGAGGACGTGAAGTTCTCGCTCGAACGCGCCATGGCCGAGGATTCGACCAACGCCCAGAAGGCCCTGTTCGAGCCGATCGAGAAGGTCGAGGTGACCGATCCCGCCACCGTCGTCGTCACGCTGAAGCGCCCGACCGGCGGCTTCCTGTTCAACTTGGGCTGGGGCGATGCCGTCATCGTCTCGCCGAAGACGGCCGACGCCAACAAGGCGACGCCGGTGGGAACCGGTCCGTTCAAGTTCGGCGAGTGGGTCGCCGGCGATCACATCACGCTGGTGAAGAACCCGGACTACTGGGGCGAGCCGGTGGCGCTGGACAAGGTCACCTTCAAGGTGGTCCCCGACCCTGCCGCGGCGACCGCCGCGCTGATGGCCGGCGACATCGATGCGTTCCCGAACTTCCCCGCGCCGGAATCCGTGCCGCAATTCCAGGCCGACCCCCGCTTCAAGGTCGTCGTCGGGACGACCGAGGGCGAGACGATCCTGTCGACCAACAACGGCAAGGCGCCGTTCGACAACCCGAAGGTCCGCCAGGCGATCGCCCACGCGATCGACCGGCAGGCGATCATCGACGGGGCCATGTTCGGCTTCGGCACGCCGATCGGCAGCCATTTCGCCCCGCACCAGCCGGCTTATGTCGATCTGGCGGGCACTTATCCCTACGATCCGGAGAAGGCGAAGGAACTGCTCAAGGAAGCGGGCTATCCCGACGGTTTCTCGGCCACGCTGAAGCTGCCGCCGCCCGCCTATGCGCGCCGTGGCGGCGAGGTGGTCGCCGACCAGCTCGGCAAGGTCGGCATCAAGCTCGAGATCATCCCGGTCGAGTGGGCCCAGTGGCTCGATCAGGTCTTCAAGGGCAAGGACTACGACTTGACCATCGTCTCGCACACCGAGCCCTTGGACATCGGCATCTATGCCCGCGACGATTACTACTTCGACTATCACAATCCTAAGTTCAAGGAAGTGATGGACAAGCTCGCCGCCGAATCAGATCCCGAGAATCGCAACGTTCTGCTGCAAGAAGCGCAGAAGATCCTCGCCGACGACGCGGTCAACGGCTTCCTGTTCGAAAGCGCCAAGATCGGTATCTGGAACGCCAAGGTCGAGGGGCTGTGGGAAAACATGCCGGTCCAGGCCAACGACATGACCGCGGTGCACTGGACGGAGTGACCGAAGTCCGCGCCGAAGTGGCAATGCGATCCGCCGGGCCGCGCCGGAGCGCGGTCCGGAGTGCCATCGTCGAACTGTCGTTGAACTGGCGGTCGCCCCCCCGGGTAACGGCCGTCTCGCCATGACCCAGCTCCTCGCCAAGCGCCTCGTCGCCCTGATCGCGACCCTGTTCGCGACCTCGCTGATCGTCTTCCTCGTCATGGCGGTGCTGCCGGGCGATCCGGCGCAGATTATCCTCGGCATCGGCGCGCAGGAGGACACGCTCGCCGCTCTGCGCCACAATCTCGGCCTCGATAAGCCCCTGACAGAGCAGTATTTCCTCTGGGTCGGCGGGCTTCTCACCGGCGATCTCGGCCAGTCCTACACCTATTCGCGGCCCGTCTCCGAGCTGATCGGCCAGCGCGTCATGGTGAGCCTGCCGCTCGCGATCCTGGCGATCGTTCTGTCGACGGCGATCGCCATCCCCGCCGGCGTCATCGCCGCCGCCCGCCACAACAAGCCGGCCGATGTCGGCGTCTCGGCGCTCGCGCAGGTCGGCATCGCGATCCCGAACTTCTGGTTCGCCATGCTGCTGATCCTGTTCTTCGCGGTGAAGCTCGGCTGGTTTCCGGCGGGCGGATTCGCGGGCTGGAACGCGGGCGTGCTGCCGGCGCTTCAGTCGCTGGTCCTGCCGGCGGTCGCGCTCGCCCTGCCGCAGGCGGCTATCCTGACGCGGGTGACCCGCTCGGCGGTGCTGGAAGTGCTCGGCGAGGACCATATCCGCACCGCCCGCGCGAAGGGCCTGACGCGCGGCGCTGCGCTGCGCCGCCATGCCGTGCGCAACGCCCTGATCCCGGTGGTGACGATCATGGGCCTGCAGTTTTCCTTCCTGCTCGCCGGCACCATCGTCATCGAGAACGTCTTCTACCTGCCGGGCCTCGGCCGCCTGCTGTTCCAGGCGATCGCCCAGCGCGACCTGATCGTGGTGCAGTCGCTCGTCGTGCTGCTCGCCGGCGCCGTGGTGATCGTCAATTTCGTCGTCGATCTCGCCTATCTCGCGATCGACCCGCGCCTCAGGAAGGCCGTCCATGGCTGAGGCGGCGGCGATCGGGGAGGTCTTCTCGAAGGGCCTGCGTTCCGGCTCCTTCGTGCTCGGTGGCGCGATCACGGCGATCTTCGTGGTCGTGGCGGTCGCAACGATCTTCTGGACGCCGTACTCGTATACGGCGATGAACATCCCCGACCGCCTGCAGCCGCCCTCCTGGGCGCACTGGCTCGGCACCGACCAGTTCGGCCGCGACGTCGCCTCCATGCTGATGAAGGGCACCCACAACTCGGTGCTGGTCGCCGTCGTCGCGGTCGGCATCGGCATGGGGCTCGGCGTGCCGCTCGGCGCTGCGGCAGCCGCGCGGCGCGGCTGGATCGACGAAGTGGTGATGCGCTTCTCGGATTTCGCCTTCGCTTTCCCGTTCCTGCTCTCGGCGGTGATGATCACGGCGCTGTTCGGCCCCGGCGCGGTGAACTCGATCATCGCCATCGGCATCTTCAACATCCCCGTCTTCGCCCGCCTCACGCGCGGCTCCGGCATGGCGGTCTGGCAGCGCGACTACGTGATGGCGGCGCGGGCGGCCGGGAAGGGCGGAACGCGGATCACCGTCGAGCACATCCTGCCCAACATCGCCAGCGTCCTGATCGTCCAGGCGACGATCCAGTTCGCGCTCGCGATCCTCGGCGAGGCGGCGCTCTCCTATCTCGGCCTCGGCACGCAGCCCCCGCAGCCCTCCTGGGGCAAGATGCTGAACGAGGCGCAGACGCTTGCCGCGATCGCCCCCTGGCTCGTGATCTTCCCCGGCCTCGCCATCGTCTTCACGGTGATGGGCCTCAATCTCTTCGGCGACGGCCTGCGCGACGTGCTCGATCCCAGATTGAGGCGGGCGCGATGACGGCGCTGCTCGACATCCGCGATCTCGTCGTCGAGTTTCCGCTGCCCGGAAGCGCGGCGCGGGTGCTGCATCACGTGGGCCTGCGCGTGGAGACCGGCCAGTCGGTCGGCATCGTCGGCGAATCCGGTTCCGGCAAGTCGATGACGGCGCTCGCCGCGATGGGGCTTTTGCCCGATGCCGCCGAGGCCTCCGGCTCGATCCGCCTCGACGGCGAGGAGATCCTCGGCCTGGGCGACGCGGCGATGAGCCAGATCCGCGGCCGCAGGATCGGCATGATCTTCCAGGAGCCGATGACCGCGCTCAATCCGGTGCGCACCATCGGCGACCAGGTCGCCGAGGGCCTGCGCCTGCATCTCGGCCTCTCGGGCGCCGAGGCACTCGACCGCGCGGTCGCCGTGCTCGAGCGCGTCGGCCTGCCGCGCGCGCGGTTTTCGCCGGACCTCCATCCCCACCAGCTTTCCGGCGGCCAGCGCCAGCGCGTCGGCATCGCGATCGCGCTCGCCTGCGGTCCCGAACTCCTGATCGCCGACGAGCCGACGACCGCCCTCGACGTCACCATCCAGGCGCAGATACTCGACCTGATCTGCGAGGTGACGGCGGACGCCGGCATGGCGCTCCTGATGATCAGCCACGACCTCGGCGTCGTCGCCGAGACGACCGACCGGATGCTGGTCATGTACGCCGGCACGGTGGTGGAGGAGGGCCCCACCGCCGAGGTCTTCGCCCACATGGCCCATCCCTATACGCAAGGGCTGTTCGCCGCGATGCCCGCGCGCGAGCTGATCGGGGGGCTGCGCGGCCGGCTCGCGACGATCCCCGGACAGGTGCCCGATCCGCGAGCCGAGCGCGTCGGCTGCCCCTTCGCCCCGCGCTGCCCCCGCGCCCGCGAGCGCTGCCGCGTCGAGACGCCGCCGGCCGACCGGTTCGGGGCCGCCCACACGGTTCGCTGCTTCTATCCGGGCAAGGAGAAGAGGGCGGCATGATGCGGCGTGGGATAGG
>JAEWYT010000215.1 GCA_023458595.1 Pseudomonadota bacterium | reverse complement strand
CTCGTAAGCCGTCTTCGGGATTTCGTCGCGACGGAACGGGTTTATCTGAATGAGGATGACGTCTCGCGCCTGGGTTTCGTCCACAAGCGGGAAGAGCGGCGGGTTGCCCATGTAGCCGCCGTCCCAGTAGGCCTCTCCGTCGATCTCCACCGCCTTGAACAGAAACGGCAGGCAAGCCGACGCCATCACCGCGTCTACGCCGATGTCGGGCTGACGAAAGATCTTGGGCAGGCCGGATCGGATGTTGGTGGCGCCGAGGAACAGGCGCGGAGAGCCCGCCTCGTTGACCGCGTCGAAATCGAAGCACTGGGCCACGATGTCTCGCAGCGGATTTATGTCCAGCGGATTGAACTGATAGGGAGAAAACGTCTGCATGAGATACCGCGACAGCACGAAGCTCGGCGAATATTCCAGGCTCCACCGCCCGGCCAGCCTGTCCCAGATGCTGCGCTGGATCGGGCTGCGCCGCGCCGCCTCGCTGACGGTCATCCAATAGCGTTCCAGCAGGTCACGCGCGGCGGCGGGTCCCCCGACGGCCAGCCCCTGCGTGAGGGCGACAGCATTCATCGCGCCGGCGCTGGTGCCCGAAATGCCTTCTATCTCGAGCCCGTCTTCCTCGAGCAGCCGGTCCAGTACGCCCCACGAGAAGGCACCGTGCGCGCCGCCTCCCTGCAAGGCGATGTCAACGCGTTTCGCCACAGCAACCATGTCCTTGCCCATCCCGAATTGTTTGGCCGGCTTTCGCGGCACGATGATCAAACCGACCTGACCGCCGCCAGCCATCCCCGACAATCAGCAGCTGTCAATTCGGCATTCCGGCATGGAAGCCATCCCGGTTCGACATGACACAGCTCTGAACGACACACTAAGCTGACTATTCTACGGCAACGTGAACCGCGTCCACCACTTCTCGCTCGATTGGGCATTCGACGATGATCTGGTTCTGCTCCGGCGGCGGCACGGCCGAAGTCGGTCGGCCCGGTCGGACCGGGAAACGGAACGGAATTCGGGCGTGAGACACTTTCGCGGGCTTACAAACGTTGACACTGGCGCTTGTTCCCGCACAGTACTATTCACCGCAGGGAATGGCGGGAGGACAAGACGATAGCGGCAGTCCGTTCTTCGGCGAACATTCGCAGGTCGCGATCTCGCGGCGAGTGACCTGCGTCTGCCTGCCGGGAACGTTGCCGGTCATTGGCTTGTTTGACCGTCTTGGGAAATCGACGTGAGGAGGCGACGATCATGACGATGAACGTATCTGGTACCTCGGCCGGCAAGATGCTGGCTGGCTCGGGCGTCAGCTGGGGTTGGCTGCTGGCGCTCGGAATACTCATGACCGTGCTCGGCGTCATCGGGCTCGGCATGACCTACTGGCTCACCGTCGTGGCCGTGTTCTGGTTCGGAATTCTCGCGATCATCGGCGGCGTCACCCAGCTCATCGACGCGTTCCATCACAAGGGATGGAAGGGCATCGTCTGGCACGTAATTATCGGCATCGTGTACATCGCCGCCGGCATCGTGCTGATCTCGACGCCGGTATCCGGGGCATTCTGGCTGACGCTCTTTCTCGCGATCATGCTGATCGTCGTCGGGGTTTCCCGTATCATCATGGCGTTTCAGCTGCGCGGCCACGGCGGAATATGGTTCTGGGTGCTGCTGTCCGGCATCGTTTCGATCGTGCTCGGCGTTCTCATCTACGGCACCGTGACGCCGCCGTCTCCCGAAGCGCTGGCGACCCCGGAGGGCCAGATCGCCTGGCTGCGCTCATGGGGCTGGGTGATCGGACTGTTCGTTGCGATCGAACTGATCATGGACGGCGTCGCGCTGATCTCCATCGCCCTGGGAGCGAAGTCCGTCGACGCCGCCGGCGGAGACGTCGCGCACGCCACGAAGGCTTGACCGGGCGGCCGCGGTCCGTCGGGATCCCGCCCGGCACCCCGTTCTCGCGGACGAGGGCGACCGCGCGCGATTGCGGACCCGCCTGAGATCGCCGGCACGCCGCCGGATGCCGATCCGTTCCGTCTGTCCTCCGCGAAGACCTCGCGGAGGACCGTTCTTCCCGAACCGGAGTCGGGCCGGCCGGCGCCCAACGCAATCCGGCACGTTCCGTCGGTCAGTACAGGACTCGGGGTTCGCTTCGGCGAGCGCCCGGACCAGATCAGGCTTGCTACCATGACATCGGATGTTTCGAAGGGATCGCCGACGATCGCGGATCTCTACCGCACGATCTGGCGGGTGACCGGCCGCCGCCAGCGGCTCCTGATATTCCTGTCGATCGTCCTCGCGCTGCTGGCCGCCGCGCCGTTGAAGTTCCAGCAGCTCATTGTCAACAGCCTGGTCGAGCACAGCGACATAGGGCATCTTGCGATGTTGTGCCTCGGGTTCTTCGCCGCGATACTGCTGAGCGCCGCCCTGAAGTTCCTGCTCAACTTCCGGCTCTCAGTGCTGGGCGAGCGCGCGATTTGGATGATCCGCGAGCGCCTCTACGCCAACTACGTCAGCGACACCGTCGCCGCCGACACGGGGCTGCCGAAGCGTGGAACCCTGGTCACGATGCTGGCGTCGGAAGCGGAGGCGGTCGGTTCGTTCGCCGGCAGCGCGATCGCCTGGCCGCTGATGCTTCTGGGCACGCTGGTGAGCGTCGTCGGGTTCATCGTCATCAGCCAGCCCTGGCTCGGCGTCATCGCATGCGTCGTCGTGCTGCCGCAGGCGGTGATCATCGTGTTCGTCCAGGGCCGGATCAACCGGCGGGTCAAGGACCGGGTGCAGTCCCTGCGCGATGCTTCGGACCGGATCTCCGACAGCGAGCTGAAACAGATCGAGGCCGAAATCGTGGAGGACTTCGACCGCATCTATACGGTGCGGCGCGAGATCTTCTTCCTGAAGCTGTCGGTGAAGTTCATCATAACGAGCCTGAGCGCGATCGGCGCGGTCGGGATCCTGTTCGTCGGCGGCTGGCTCGTGATTCAGGGCCGCAGCGACGTCGGCACGGTTGTGGCGAGCCTCACCGGACTGACGCGAATAGAGGGCCCCTGGCGCGAGCTCGTGGCCTTCTTCCGCAATGCCAGCACCGTCAGGGTTCAGTTCGCGATGCTGTTTCGTGCGATAGAGCCGCGGCCCGGGGCCGGGCGGCAATCGCCTCCGTAGGCGCCGGCGCCGCCGCGTGCTCCGCTTTGCCGTCGGGCCGCGCGTACGGCCCGACGACGCTTCCTTCGGGCCGGACCGGAGCCCGGGCCGAAGGAATGCTCGAGCTCCCGGCCGGGCGGCCTACTGAAGCTGCCCGGAATGGTCCTTGTCGGCGGTCGCGAAATCCTTCGCGCCCTGGTTAAGCAACTCCTGCCGGCTGACGCGGCCGTTGCCGTTGCTGTCCATCGCCGAGAACTGGTCGTCCGAAATCAGCTCGCCGAACTCGGTGCGGCTGAGCGACCCGCTCTTGTCCGCGTCGAGATAGTTGAAGGCATCCGACAGATAGCCGGAATATTCCTGCGAGCTGACCGCGCCGTCGTCGTTCTTGTCGAGGAAATCCGCCTGCGGTTGCGTGAACTGCACATTGCTCTGCGCCATCGCCACGCCGCCCGTTGCCAGGAGGACCGCGAAAATACCGAATGTGAGCTTGCTCATTGTCGACACGCCTTTCCCCGCTAGCACGACAACCGGTTGCCGGCGATCGAGCCGGCACCAATTCCAGCCGCAGTCGCCAGGGTGTTGCCCCGGCCGCCGCCGATGGTGCTTCCGACCAGTCCTCCGACGACCGCGCCTGTGGTGGTGCCGGCAAGGCACGCCACTTCGTTGTTCCGCGACGGACCGTGATACAGCGTTCCGGATTGGGTCTGACAGCCGGCCAGCAACGGACCGGCGACAAGACCGAAGGCTACTAACAGATATCGCATTGGACCCTCCCCGGCATCCGTCTGTGACCACCGCGCAGATACTTCTCATCCGCCTAAAAACGCATAGCGCGGCAGCTCGCAAAAGGCCAGATTTTATGCAAAGGAATCCGGGTGCGATGAAACGGCATCGACCTGAAACGAATGAGCGCGGCGGTGGTCCGTCCCCACACATGCAATCTCCGAGGTGCCGGCCGCGCCGGCGGAAAGCGGGTCTCACCGCATTGACGAAAGCGTGGCGTATCGCTGTTGTTGCGTTCCTGCTTGTTCCGCCGATGGCCGGCTGTGCGAAGCGCGGGGCGATCGTTATTGATCCCGCGGCGAAGGAGATCGGGACGGTCGAAACGATATTCGTGGGCTCGTCGCGCGCGCCGGGGCTGGCCGCGGAGGACTATCGGCGGGCGCGGTCTGCCGATCTGAGCTTCGGCAGGTTCGACATCTCCGTTCCGGACAACCGGCGCCCGGGCACGGTCTCGATGCCGCAGGAAAGCGCACCGAACCCCAAGACGCAATTCGTCGTCGTTTCCAAGGACCTGTTCGATGGCGCTGCGGGCTTCAGGCACGCGGTGAACGCCGCGATCGACACGAGTTCTTCGCGAAGCCGCGAGGCCGTCGTGTTCGTGCACGGCTTCAACACGAATTTCGCCGAGGGCCTGTACCGGCAGGCGCAGATGATGCACGACTTCGGCTGGCCCGGGCTGTCCATCCAGTACTCGTGGCCGTCGGCGGGCAACGTCACGGCTTACGCATTCGACCGCGAAAGCGCGCTGTTTGCGAGGGACGGGCTGGAACGCCTGCTGGACGAGCTCACGATGTCCAACGTGTCGCGCATCACCCTCGTCGGCCACTCGATGGGCGCGCAGGTCGTCATGGAGACCGTCCGGCAGATGGCCATTCGCGGCTCGCCGGCCTTTTTCCGGAAGCTCGACAATGTGGTGCTGGTGGCGCCGGACATAGATGTCGATCTGTTTCGCTCGCAGTATCGATCGTTCGAAGGCAAGGGGCCGGCGGTCTACGTTTTCGTTTCCAGTCGAGACCGGGCCCTGCGTCTGTCGTCGCTGCTGCGCGGCCAGCGCGACAGGCTCGGATCGATAAGAGACGGCTCGGCGATCGGGGACCTGCCCGTCACGATAATCGACGTCACCGACGTCAAGGACAATGCCGATCGGCTCGGCCATTTCACGCCGGCCACCTCGCCTTCGATGATCGCCATGATCAACGGCATGGGCGAGTTCGGCATCGAGATGTTCAAGGACGAAGCGGAGCAGCCGGGCCTGTTCGATACGTCGATAAGCATGCTGCAGGATATGACGATGGTGGTGCTGACGCCGTTGGCGCGATAGCGCCCGCCGTCCGACATCCGCCGTCCGGCATCCAACATCCGACGTCCGCATGGCGACGACCGGCCGGAAAGCCGATGGCCCCTTCGCGTCCGTCGCCGGGTCAAAGGGCGTTGCCGATCCTGTCCAGCAGGTAGAGGCCGATGAAGTAGTACAGGATGTACAAGGCGTATGTCTGTCCGTCGCCCGTGTACAGCTTTCGCGCCCCTTGCGCCGCGGACGACGCGGCACTGCTCACCCCGTCCCAGAACCGGGTCGCGACAGGAGGAGCGAAGTCGCGGGCGAGCCGCGCGTGGAACGCGTCGAACCCGCCGGATCCGGCACCTCTCCGGGCACCCGCACCCGACCACCCCCGGCGGTAGGCGATCCACAGTCCCAGGAACATCGCCAGCGCCACGGCAGTGGCGACCGACATGATCGGAACCGGATTCCAGTAGCCGTAGATCGTCTCGAGCGACATTCCTTCCCAGACGAGCGTCGAGGCGAAGTAGGGATCGATGGCCGCGGAGACGGGCTCCATCAGCAGCTTGGGAAAGAACGACAGCACGACGATTGCCGCGACCAGGACGAACTGGGGGACGAGAAGGGCGGGAGGAGCCTCGCGGACGGAGCCGTGTTCCGGCCTGCGCGCGCCCAGGAAGACGGCATGGACCAGACGCGCCATGTAGAAGAAGCCGAAGAACGTCGCCAGGAGACTGAGCGCGACGAGCCAGTACCAGCCCTTGTCGGTCATGGCGCTGACCAGCAGCCATTTGCCGCCGAAGCCCATGAGCGGCGGCAGTCCGGACATCGCGACGACGGCGAAGACGACCGCGGCGAACGTCAGGGGCATGCTTCGGAAAAGACCGCCCGCCCCGTCCAGCCGCCTCGTGCCGGTCCGCAGGATCACGCCTGCGGCGGCGAGAAACAGGATGCCCTTCACCAGGAGGTGGTTGGCCACGAGATAGAGCGCGGTAACCCAGCCGAGATGGCTCATCAGGGCGATGGCGGTGACGATATAGCCGATCTGGCTCATGCTCGAATAGGCGAGCATGCGCTTCAGGTCGTTCTCGCCGAGGGCCATGAACGCGCCGGCGGTGGTGGTGATGAGGCCGATCCATGCCAGCGCGTGGGAAAGGCCGAGATCGAGCGGAGAGCGGATCGTCAGATAGGTGCCGATCAGCAGCCCGAACATCGCGAGCTTGCTCACGACCGCCGAAAGCAGGGCGGAGAAATCGTCGTCGGCCTCGGAATAGGCTCCGGGCAGCCAGACATGCACGCCGAATGCGGCCGCCTTGATTAGGAAGCCTATCCCCAGAAGAACGAACGCCGTGCCGGCCGGAGGGCCGGACGTCGCCAGGCTCGCCAGCGACGACGTTCCGTTCGCGGCGTTGGCGAAAGCGAAGCCGGAAAGCACGAAGAACGCCGAGACGAGAGAGAACAGGAGATACCGGAGGAGATGCGGCCCGGAGTCGCGTCCGTATGCGATGAGAAAGTAGGAAGTCAGCGTGACGATCTCCCAGCTGTAGAAGAACTCCAGGCTGGTCGAAGACCGGAACAGGGCGGGAATCGAAAGCAGCATCGCGGCAAGGAGCGCGTGGTAGCCCGGCCGCGGATCGGCGCGATAGAGACCGGCGGAGGCAATCACCAGGCTCCCTGCCACCAGAAGCACCGAGAACAGATGGTTCAGGCCGTCGAGATCGCGCGTCAGCCACACCCCCCCGACGAGCACCAGAACGAGCGCGAGGGCGCACTTGACGCGGCCCGGCAAACGTCCGTCGACGAGATAGAGCAGGATGCCCGCGCCCAGCGGCGCGAGCAGCCAGGCCGAAAGGGCGCCGGCGAGGTGCGCGACGACGAGCCCGGCGACGATCGACAGCGCCACGCTCGCATGGACCGGCACGAGCTTCACGGCCGGCACGGCCGCCGGCCCGGAGTCCGACCCGGGTCGCAAGGCGCGCCCGAACCAGTTGAACATGTAGGCCGCTTCCAGCAGGGAGCCGGCCAGCACCACGACGATCCAGACGTGGCGCCCGTCCCCGGCCAGACGCATCACGAATTCCCATTTCCCCCAGAAGCCGGGAAACGGCGGGAAACCGGAGATGGCGGCGAGCAGGAGGGCGAGCACCAGCAGCAGGTCGGGGCGACGGCGAAGGCCCGCCCAGCCGTCGATGTGCTCCCGGTCGACGATGCCGGCGAGCCAGAACAGCCCGGCCTTGGCGAAGAAATGATTGACGAACAGCCCGCCGATCACGATCGGAAGAGCGGACTGCGCGCCGATGTCCTGCAGGACGGCGAGCGCCAGTACCAGCAGGCCCATCTGGCCGACCGAGGAATAGCCGAGGAGGCGCCGGACCTTCGTCTGCCTGAGGCCGATGAGGTTCGAGAACAGGAACGTCAGCCCGCCGGACAGGGCGATCAGGTCCAGCTGGTCCTCGAACATCGGCAGCGTCTTGAAGAGCGCGAAGAACACGCCCGCCGACACGGCGACCGAGACCAGCGCGGCCACGCCGCTCGGCGCGGTTTCGTAGACGTCGAGGCCCCACCCGTTCGCCGGGAACGGCTTCAGTTCCAGGAGCAGGCAGGCCAGGACCAGGACCAGCCCCGCCCCTCCTATCGGGCCGACGATGAGCGCGCGCTGCACGATCATGTCGTCGATGTTCAGGGTGCCGGTGACGAAGTAGAGGAGCGCGGCGCCCAGCAGAAGAAACGCGGACGCCAGCACCGTCGCCATGATGTACTTGAAGCTCGCCGAGAGAGCCTCCGGAGTGCGTTTCAGGCTGAAGAGGCCGTAGGTGGCGATCGATGTTATCTCGAGGAAGACGAAGAGATTGAACAGGTCGCGGGTCATCACCATGCCGTTGATGCCGACGACCAGGATCAGGACGATCAGCATCGCGGCGTAGCTGTCGCGCAGCCGCTCCCAGAGATGCCAGGCGCTGAGCAGCGCCACCAGGTTGACGCACAGCGTGAAGACGCCTTCCCAGAGACCGAACCTGAAGTTGATCGAGACCGGCGGCAGGCTGCCGGCCGTCAGCACCTCGATCGCCGGCGCGCCCTGCAGGAGTGCCGCGAGCGAGGTCGCGGATATGGCCGCCATCGCCGCCAGCGCCGAAACGAAGGCGACGGCCGGCCACGTCTTGCCGAAGCGGTAGAGCAGGGGGATGAGAAATCCGCCCCCGAGCCCGAGGATGAAGATGTTCAGCGGATGGAACAAGCCGCCTACCATTTCGATTCCGTGAACGCGTCGATCGAAAGGGTCTTCTTCGACGAGTACAGGAGGATCGCGAAGGACAGCATTATCGCGGTTACCGCGAAGCCGATCACGATGGCCGTGACGACGAGCGCGGAGGGAAGCGGATCGACGGCGCGCGAAATCGCGTCCGCAGGGGCCAGCGCCTCATCGAGGATCGGTGCCGTTCCGCCGAGGATATAGCCGGTCGACACGATGACGATCCGGATCCCCGTATCGATCAGGGAGAACCCGATGATGATGCGGAGGATGTTCCGGTGCGCGAGCATGCCCCAGAAGCCGATCAGAACAAGCGCGAAGCCTGTGGCCAAAATGACGTTCGAGAACGACACCCGTACCTCCGAGCGCGCCGGGCGCTATTCGCGAAACCGGTCGATGATGACGCTGAGTTCGGCGCTGACCTTGAGGCCGAGCAGCACCGTTACGAGGGGAATCGCCCCGGCGCTCACGAAGGCGCCGAGGTCCCCGATCGGCAGGATGCGGCTGTCGAGGAACCCGCCCGCGAAGACGACCCCCAGAATTCCGACCGAGACGTACAGCACCCCGGCCAGCGACTCGGTGACGCTGAGCGTTCCGTGATCGAGGCTGGAGTCGCGGCGCGCGAGCAACAGCAGCATGACGGCCGAAGCGACGATCGCCCCGCCCTGGAACCCGCCGCCCGGCGACAGGTGGCCGTTCGCTATGAGATAGGCGCCGAACACGAGGATGATCGGCAGCAGGACGTTGGCGCCCGTCTCCACGAGTTCGCTGACCGGCCTGACGCTCGCTGCCTCCCCGTCCGGTTCCGATCGGGCGCGTTTGCCCAGGATCAGGCCGACGCTGGCGGCAACCACGAAAAGGACCGCGACCTCTCCTATCGTGTCGAGCCCGCGATAGGTGATCAGGATGCCCGTCACCACGTTCGGAGCGCCCAGCTCGGCCGGCACGTTCCTGACGTAGTAGGCCGCGAGCGAGCGCAGGCCTTCCGGCGCCGTGAAGTCGGCGACCATGCCGGCGAAAATTGCGCCGAAGCATGCAATCGCGATCAGGATCGCCCCGCGCCTGATCATGTCGACCCCCCTTTCGCGTCGTTTGCCTCCCGGTCGCGGAGGGCATCGCGGACGGTGCCGGGCGCCATCGGCGCGCGAACCGCATGGGCGGCGCGGGAGAGCGCATGGGAGGACACCGGGTTAGTGAGGAGCACAAAGAGGGCGACAAAGATCAGCCCGAAGGTCCAGCCGGGGTGGTAGATCGCCAGCCCAGTGACGACAAGGATATTGCCGAGGGTGGAGGCCTTGGTTCCGGTCTGGAGGCGCGTGTAGGCGTCGGGCATCCGCAACAATCCCAGTCCTGCCGAGAACAGGAACATCGCGCCGATCAGCACGAACACGCTGCCGATGAGCTCAGCCACGTCCTACCTCCTTCCCTCCCCGCCGTTGTCGGTCTTGCGAATGGTGTAGAGGAATATGAACGTCAACAGGCCGGAGCCGATGGACGCTTCGGTCATGGCGACGTCGGGGGCCGCAAGCAGGAGATAGACGACGGCCGAGAACAGGCCGGCCAGGCCGGCGCTGACGACCGCCGCCATGAGATTCTTCAGCAGGACCGCGAGGAGGCCACTGGCGAGAATCCCGGCGCACACGAGGACGATCAGAAGCTCCAGCATATTCTCTACAGCCCTTTCTCCAGGAAGCGTGCCGTGGCGAGCACCGCCAGAAAGCTGAGCAGCCCGTACACGAGCGCGACGTCGAGATAGATCACGCGGCCGGCGATATGGGCATAAAGCGCGATCATGGAAATCGTCAGCACTGTCAGCATGTCGACCGACACGACGCGGTCAATGATCGTTGGGCCGATGATCAGCCTCAGGATCGCGAAGACGATACTGAAGAAGATCAGCACCCCGGCAATCTGCATGATCAGGTCAGCCAAAGATCTCCTCCAGGTGTCGCTCGAACGGACGCACGATGATGCGCGTCGCCTCCTCGATGTCCATCGTCTCGACGTCGAGCCAATGGATGAAGAGCGTATCGTCCTCGATCGCCATCACGAGGGAGCCCGGCGTCAGGGCGATGGAGTTCGCAAGCACAAATCGGCCGATCCGCGACTTCAGGCGTGTCTTGACCTCGACTATTCCGGGCCTTATTTCGATCCGCGGCGAATAGACGTAGCGCAGGACATTGAAATTCGCCCGGATCACTTCGCGAACGAAGACCAGCAGATACGAGACGAAGTGATATACCGCCCGCGGCGTCCAGAGAACATCCGACCACAGCTCGGTCGATCGCGGAAACGCGATGGCGATCAGGAAACAGATCGCCAGGCCCGCAGTTACGTTGACCGGATCCAGGGACGCATTGACGACGACCCACACGCCAACGAGCAGGATCCAGAGCGTCAGTACGCCCTGGACGGTCCTCGCCGGCGCTTCAGGCCGCCGTTCGGTCGATGCCACTCGGTTCGCCCCCGTGTGCGAATGCTGCGTCAGTGTGGGCTGCGCCCTGCCCGGTCGCCACACGTGATGACGGCGCGCTTGCTGTCGTTTCACAAGTTCCCTTTGCCGCACGCGGCCCGGCGCCGTGACCGGAGGCAAGAGCACGTCGGCTGCCGGTTCGGGCGGCAGGTCCGTCCGACGGGCGGCGCGACGATACCCGCCCCGTCCGGATCGGACCGCAGCCGGACCGGCGCGGCTCAGGCATCGCTGGCTCCCGTCCGTTCGCCCGATTCGGCCGGACGATCGCCGACGACGGCGACATAGAGGGCCGGCAGGAACACGAGGGTGAGTATCGTCGCCACCAGCAGTCCGCCCATGATCGCGAACGCCATCGGTCCCCAGAAGAGCGTCGGCGCGATCGGTATCAGGCCAAGCACCGTCGAGAGCGCCGTCAACAGCAACGGCCGCGCGCGGTTCGATGCCGCACGAACCACCGCTTCCCGCACCGAGGCGCCGCCCGCGCGTTCGTCGCTGATCTGCGTCAGCAGGATCACCGCGTTCTTGGCGATCATGCCGATCAGCGCGAGAATGCCGAGGATCGCCACGAAGCCGAGGGGGCGCCCGAAGAGCAACAGCGCGCCGACGACGCCGATCAGCCCCAGCGGCAGCAGCACGAGCACCATGCCGACCTGCCGGAAGTCCTGCAATTGGACCATCAGCAAGGTCAGCATGATGATGACCATCAGCGGGATCACCGCGAAGACGGACTCCTGGCTCTGGGCGCTCGTCTCGGCGGTGCCGCCGAGTTCTATCGTGTAGCCGCTCGGTAGCTGGGCGGCGAACACGTCGATGTCCCCGGCGACATCCGAGACCACCGTTTCGGGCAGTCGGTCCGCTTCGACGTCTGCGAGCACCGTCAGGGTCGGCATGCGGTCGCGACGCCAGATCAGCGGCTGTTCCTGCTCAAAGGAGAAGGTCGCGAAACTCGACAGTGCGGCGGTCCGTCCCGTCGGCAGCGGTACCTGCAGGGTCGACAGCGTATCGAGCGAAACGCGATCGCGCGCGTCTGCTCGCGTCACGACGTTCACGAGATAGATGCCGTCGCGAAGCTGGGTGACCGGGGCGCCGGAAACCGCCGTCTGCAGAATGTTCGCCAGTGCCTGGCTGGTCAGCCCGAGCCGGCGAGCCTGATCCTGATTGACCTCGATGCGCAGCTGGCGCGCCGGCTCGATCCAGTCGAAATGCACGCGCTTCGCGCCCGGGTTTGCCGCGATCACGCCGGCGAGCTTCATGGCCTCGTCGCGCAGAACGTCGAGGTCCGGTCCGCTCAACCGCCATTGCAGTGGCCACCCGATCGGCGGCCCCATCTCGAGCGGGCTGACGCGCGTGATCGCCTGCGGGAACGTCTCGATCAGGAACGCCTCGAGATCCTTCTCGAGCCGCAGGCGGGCGTCGAGATCCTTCGCCATGACCACGATCTGCGAATGGTGGTCGCTCGGCGGCTGAATCGCCAGCGGCAGATAGAACCGCACGACATTGCGGCCCACGTAGGCGCTGGAGAAATCGACGTCATCGCTCTTGCCGAGCCATTCCTCGATGCGCCTTATCGCGTCTTCGCTGGCGAAGATCGAGCTGGAGCGGGGAAGCTGGAAGTCGACGATGAGTTCGTTGCGGTCCGACGGCGGGAAGAACTGCCGGTTCACCTGCTGCAGGCCCAGCAGTGCCGCCGCGAACAGCGCGACCGTCAGGGCCATGGTGACCCATCTGGCCCTGATCGCCTGCTCGAGGAGTGCCTGATACGAGCGTATGAACCTGCCCGGTTCTTCGGCCACCGCCTGTGCCGGTGGCTTCAGCAGCGCCGAACTGATGATCGGCGTGAAAAGCACGGCCACGAACCACGAGGCGATCAAAGCGATCGCCACGACCAGGAACAGCGAAATGGTGTATTCGCCGGCCTGGCTTTCGGCGAAGCCGATCGGGACGAAGCCGGCGATGGTAATGAGAGTGCCCGTCAGCATCGGTGCTGCGAGCGTCTTGTAGGCGAACTTCGCCGCTTGCGGCAGCGTCTCGCCCATCGCCAACCGCCGCAGCATAGCGTCGACGGTCGTCATCGCGTCGTCGACCAGCAGCGCCAGCGCAATGATCAGGGCGCCGAGCGACACGCGATGCAGGTCGATCCCCATCGTCTGCATGACCAGGAAGACCGTGGCCAGCGTCACCGGGATCGCGACCGCCACCACGGCACCCGGACGCACGCCGAGCGTGATGAAGCTGACCGCGAGAATGATCGCGATCGCCTGCCAGAGCGAGGTTGTGAAGTCCCCGATCGCGCGCTCGACGACCTGAGGCTGGTTGGAGATCAGGATCGGCTCGATGCCGAGCGGCAGATCGGCGGAAATCTCGCGCATGGCAGCCGAGATCTCGTCGCCGAGCTGCAGGATGTCGCCGCCTTCGCGCATCGAGATCGCAAGGCCGACGGCGCGCTTGCCGTTCACGCGCAGGAGCGGCTGCGGCGGGTCCACGAACCCGCGTCGTACGGTCGCCACGTCGCCCAGCCGCAGTGCTCGTCCGTTGGCGATCAACGGCACGTCGAGTATGTCGGCCTCCGTCTCGAAGGCGCCGGATACCCGCAGCGCCAGATTCTCGAGGCCCGTATTGATCGTGCCGGATGGCCTGACGAGGTTCTGCGCGGCAACGGCCGCGAAGATCTGGCCGTAGTCGAGTCCCATGGCGGCGACCCGGTCCGGCAGCAGCTCGATGAACACCTGCTCGTCCTGAGCACCGATGAATTCGATCTTCGCGATGTCATGGACTTGGCGGATAAGTGCCGAACGCACGTCGTCGACGTAGTCGCGCAGCTCGCGTTCCGAGAACCCGTCCGCGACGAAGGCATAGATGATGCCGAAGACGTCGCCGAAGTCGTCGTTGAAGAACGGTCCGAGCACCCCCTGCGGCAACGTGTGCCGGATGTCGCCGACCTTCTTGCGCACCTCGTACCAGCTGTCGGGCACCAGTTCCGGCGGATACTCGCCGAGCAGGTCGACATAGATGGTCACGACGCCGGGTCGGGTGATCGACCGCAGGCTGTCGAGGCCCGGCGTCTCCTGCAGGACGCGCTCCAGCCGGTCGGTGAGCAGATTCTGGGTCTCGTCCAGGTTCGCGCCCGGCCACACGGCCGTCACCAGCATGGTCTTGATGGTGAAGCTGGGATCCTCGTCGCGGCCGAGATTGATGAACGCCATGCTGCCGGCGATCACCGCCACGATCATGAGATATATCGTGAGGGAGCGGCTTCTGATTGCCCAATCGGAGAGGTTTGGCCCGATCATGGCTGGTCGCCCAGCAAGCGAACCTCCTGACCGGGCCGCAGCGCCTGCACGCCGGCCGTCACCACCAGTTCTTCGGGCTTGAGCCCGCCCGCGACGAACACTGTTGCCGGCGCAAATCGGGCGATGCTGATCTGGCGGAGCCCGACGGTCTTCGTCGCCGGGTCGACGACCCAGACGGCCGGTTCGCCCTCGGAGCTTGTCAGCGCGCTCGCGGGGAGTTCGATCCCCGCATGGCTTCCGAAGGTCACGCGCCCGACCACCGTCGAGCCGAGGCGCATCTCCTGCGGTGGATCGATCAGCCCGACACGGACCCGAAACGTGCCCGTGGCCGCATCTGCGCGCGGCGAGACTTCGCGAACGCGCCCGGTCGCCGTGACCGAGGAAAGCGGCATGGTGACATTCACCTCGGGATCGGGAGTACTCGTCTCGATCACGGAGGCGGGCACGTCGAAGACGGCGTCCATGCCTTCGTCGCGGGCGACCTGCACGATCATGCGGCCGGGCTGCACGACTTCGCCCGGCTCCGCGCCGACGGCGGTGACCACTCCCGGCGCGTCGGCGTAGAGTTCCGTGTCGTCGAGCCGCCTCAGCGCGATACCGACCTGCGCCTCGGCAGCTTCCGCAGCCGATTGTGTCGTGGTGTAGACCTGTTCGGCACGCTCGAAGGCGACGGCCGCAGCGATCTGACGTTCATACAGATGGCGCTGCCGCTCGTAGTTTAGACGCGCCTCCGAGAGTTGGCCGTTGGCGGCAGCGAGATGGGCCTCGGCCGCACGCAGGGAGTTCTCCTCGTCGGTCGGATCAAGCCGGGCGATCAACTGCCCTCCCTTCAGCACGTCACCGACGTTGACGGGCCGCTCGACCATGCGTCCGCCGATCCGAAACGACAGATCGACCTGGGTTCGGCTTTCGACCGTTCCGGCCAGCGACACGGTATCGCCGGCTTCCCGCTCCTCGACTGCCACCACCCGGACGGGCCGGATCTCGGGTGCGCTGACCTCCTCTTCGTTGCAGCCGGCCAGCAGGACGACGAGCCCCGTTGCCATCAACAGACTTCCGGCCCTCTTTGACCGGGTTTCCTTCGATTTCATCACCGGCGGTCCCCTTGGAGCTTCTGCGACACGGACACGGCAGATCGACTCTGTTGCCGCTTCTCAGACATTCGTTACCTCACTCCGGTTTGGGCACGTGCGCAGCCGACCGCAACATGCGGAAACCTGCGAAGGCGATCGCGATCGTGAGCAGCGGGCTGACGAAGTTGAAGACCGCATAGGGAGCGTAGCTGAAAGTGGCAACCCCCAGCGTAGCGGCCATGTAAGCGCCGCAGCTGTTCCATGGGATCAGCGCCGAGGTCGGCGTCGCCGAGTCGCCGACCGCGCGCGACAGCACTACCGGGGCATAGCCACGCTTCTCGAACGCGCTGCGGAACATGCGTCCCGGCAGTACGAGCGCGATGTACTGATCGGCGGTGGCGACATTCGTCGCTATGACCGCGCCGACGAGCGCGCTGACCAGCGCGCCGGTGGACTTTGCCGCGGCGACCACCGGGGTGATCAGCCGCGTCAGGATTCCGGTCCGCTCCACCACACCGCCGAAAGCGAGCGCCGTGATCACGAGCCAGATCGTGTTGAGCATGCTGGACATGCCGCCGCGGGTCACCAGTTGGTCGATCACGGCGTCGCCGGAATCGGACACGTATCCGCTCGCCAGCGCGATCCAGACTCCCTTGATAAGGGCCAGCCATGTCGGCACGTATTCGCCGGCCGCCGCGAAATCGATCACCCGGTCGGGAGCCACCACGATCGCCAGGATGCCACCGACGAGGGCGCCGACGAAGATCGAAGTGAACGGCGGCAGTTTCAGCAGAGCCAGGACGATCACGACAACGAGGGGAAGGAAAAGAACGGGCGTTATATGAAAGGACTCCTCGATCGCAGCCATCTTGTAGCCCGCGTCGAAATCACCGGGCTCTCCCAGGAAAAAGAAGAACAGCAGTGCGATCGGAAGAGCTATGCCGGACGTGATGAGCGTCTCGCGCACGTGGGTGTAGAGATTGACCCCGGCGGCGGCCGCGGCGAGGTTCGCAGAATCCGAGAGCGGCGAAGACTTGTCGCCGAAGTAGGCACCCGAAATGATTGCCCCCGCGGTGATCGCAGGGCTCAGGTCCATGCTTGTGGAGATGCCCATCAGACCGATGCCGATCGTTCCAACGACTGTCCAGGAACTGCCGATGCTGGCCGACACAGCGGCACAGATGGCCGCCGCGGTCATGTAGAAATAGCTCGGGCTGAGCAGTTGAAGCCCATAATAGACCATCGCCAGCAGCGTGCCACTCATCGCCCAAGTGCCGATGAGCGAGCCGACCGCGAACAGGATGAAGATAGCACCGATTCCCGAGCCGACGCTTTCGATCGCCGCTTCGCGAAGTTCGTCCAGCGACACGCCGGAGCGGCGGCCGACGAGAACCGCGATCATCGTCGCGACAACGAGCGCGATCTGATTGGGCCCCTCGGCACCGGCGTCTCCGAACAGAAAATAGGAAAGCGCCACAAGAAGGATGAGGCAGGCGACGGGAAAGACCGCCTCCAGCAAGGACAACGAATGACCCTGGCTCGCCTCCGTCATCGCCAGCTACCCCCGGCTCGGTCGCATCGGCCGCCGCGAACGCCCGTCGGAATCCACCGACCGCGATCGCCTCCCGGCAGGCAATGCCCGCCGAACCGCCCTGACGTGGTGAACAGCACCTGCCCGCATTGCCCCCACCGGGTCGAGACTAGTAGTCGACGGGATCCCTGATTATCGGGCAGGTCATGCAGTGTCCTCCGCCGCGACCGCGACCGAGCTCCGCCCCGACAATGGTGATCACCTCGACGCCCTCTTTGCGAAGCTGCGTGTTGCTGTACGTATTGCGGTCGTAGGCCACGACCACCCCCGGTGCCAGCGCGACGTAGTTGTTGCCGCTGTCCCACTGCTGCCGCTCGGTGGCATAGGCGTCGCCGCCGGTCTCCACGACCCGAAGCTTCTTCAGGTTGAGCGCCTCGGCGACGACATCGAGGAACGGCTTGGTCTCGCGCGTCACCTCGACGCCGGTCGGATTGTCGCCCGGCCTCAGCGAAATGGTGCCGAGCTTGTAGACGATATCGGGATAGACGCTGACAAGGTCACGGTCGCAGAACGTGAACACGGTGTCCAGGTGCATGGCCGCGCGCAGCTTCGGCATTGCTGCAATGATGACGCGCTCGGCGGCTTTCTTCTTGAACAGCGCGGCCGCGAATTGCGTGATCGCCTGGCGCGAAGTGCGCTCGCTCATGCCGACGACCACCGCGCCGTTGCCGATCACCAGCACATCGCCGCCTTCCAGAGTCGCCGAGCCGTGATTGACGTCCGGGTCGCCCCACCACACGTTGACCTTGTCGGCGAAATCGGGGTGAAACTTGTAGATCGCCGTGGTGAGCAGCGTCTCCTCGTGCCGGGCCGGCCAGTACAGCGGATTGAGCGTGACGCCGCCGTACACCCAGCACGTGGTGTCGCGCGTGTAGAGGGTGTTGGGCAACGGCGGCAGCAGGTATTCCGTGATCCCGGTCGACTCCCGTACCATCTCCAGATAACGGGAGGCGAACTTGTCGGGCAGCTCGCTCACCGACAGGCCGCCGATCATCGTCTCGGCCAAGGCCCGGGAGTCCAGCTCCTCGAGATAGGCGCGCGTGTCGTCCACGAGACCAAGGCCAACCTCGTCGGCAATGATCTGGCGATCCAACAGCCACGCCTTGGCGGCCGGATTGTCGAGTGTCTCGGCCAACAGATTATGCATTTCGACAACATCGACGCCGCGTTCGCGCATCTTGGTCACGAAGTCGAAATGGTCCCGCTTCGCGTTCTGCACCCACAAGACGTCATCAAAAAGGAGCGAGTCACAGTTGGTTGGGGTCAACCTTTCGTGCGCACGCCCCGGCGCGCAGACCATGACCTTGTGCAGCTTGCCAACTTCCGACTGTACTCCGAAGCCACCTTTTTTGTCGGCCACCGTGACACCCTCCCTCGTATGATTGTTTCCAGAGATTGGACCCGCCCGCAATGCGCCGGCTGCTGGACTGAAATTCGAAATCAGCTAACCTCTATATGACCCGCGCGACGGTTATCAAGCGGAAACAGCCTGAATAGTACGGGGCCGTCACGGTCTGACAGAGTACGGGGAAGGTACGACGAACGCTTGGACGGCGACGCCGCTCCCCTTCTTCGTCTTCGGCTAGGTCTCCACGCCTTCGAAACGAACGGAGCAGAAGAGCCGGTTGAAGAAAACGCCGCTCGTTGGTTCGCGGATGATCACCGGCCTGGAGCGGCCGATGCCGGATGTCACGGTCCCGAAGCGGATCATGGACGGCCTGACGCCGCCGGACGTGATCGAACGACAGATCCGGGACGCCGCACGTATGCAGCCCCCCGGCGCCGCGCGGGTGAACCCGAGACGCGCAACTCGGTTTTCCGCGGCAAGGCCACGCCGTGTCCGCTGCACCCGTCTCTGGCATTGCGTTTTTCACAGAATGGCCCTCTCCATTCGACCCTTCCCGGCCGATATCTGTCGGCGGAGAACTGAAGGGACCGACAATGGATCACGACGGCAACGGCGCCTTCGCGCCGTATCCATACTGGTGGGACATCGCGCCCCGCCCGAGTCTGCCTTCCGGACCGCTGCCGGCCTCCGTTGACGTCGCCATCATCGGCTCGGGCTATACCGGGCTCTGCGCCGCCCTGGAGACCGCCCGCGCGGGACGCTCGACGCTGGTGCTCGACGCACAGGATGCCGGCTGGGGCTGCAGCTCGCGCAACGGCGGCCAGATCTCGACCAGCATCAAGCCCGGTTACGACGAGCTCCGGCGCCTGCATGGGTCACAGGCGGCTCTCGCGATCCTGAAGGAGGGGCGCACCGCGCTTGCCTGGATCGGCGAGTTCATCGCCCGCGAAACCATAGAGTGCGACTTCAAGGTCGCCGGCCGCTTTCACGCCGCCCATACGCCGCGCCATTTCGAGGCGCTGGCCGCGAGCACGAAGGCTCAGCCGAAAGGTCTCGAAGTGCCGGTCCACGTCGTGCCACGCGGCGAGCAGCAGCGCGAACTCGGCACCGATTTCTATCATGGCGGCCTCGTCTACGAGGCGCACGCCTCGGTCGACCCTGCCCGCTATCACCAGGGGCTGCTCGACCGCGTGCTCGAGGCCGGGGCGCGGGTCGTGCCGCACTGCGCGGTGACGGGACTGCAGCGCGAGGGGAGCGGGTTCCACCTCGCGACCGAGTCAGGCGAGGTCACGGCGCGCGACGTCATCGCCGCGACGAACGGCTACACGGGGCCGCTGACGCCGTGGCTGCGCCGCCGCGTCATCCCGATCGGAAGCTACATCATCGCGACCGAACCGCTCGGCACCAACCTGATGAATCGGCTCATGCCGACGGAGCGCATCGTCAGCGACAGCCGCAAGGTCGTCTACTACTACCGCGCCTCGCCGGACCGCACCCGCATCCTGTTCGGCGGCCGCGTCACCAACGCCGAATCCGACCTGCGCAGAAGCGGCCTGCTCCTGCATCGCGAGCTCGTGCGCCTGTTTCCCGATCTCGCCGAGGTCGGCATCACGCATTCCTGGAGCGGCACGGTCGCCTATACCTTCGACACGCTCGCCCACATCGGCTGCCACGAGGGCGTCCACTATGCGATGGGCTATTGCGGCTCCGGCGTGTCGATGGCCAGCTATCTCGGAATGCGCATCGGCCAGCAGGTCCTCGGCCGCCCGGAAGGGCGCACGGGGTTCGATGCCGCCCGGTTTCGCACGCGGCCCCTCTACAACGGCAGGCCCTGGTTCCTCGCCCCGACCGTCGCGTACTACCGCTGGCGCGACAACATCGGCTGGTGAGCGTTCAGCGCGCGTCCTTCAGGATCATGTCGCTCGCCTTCTCGCCGACCAGCATGGAGGGCGCGTTCGTGTTGCCCGACGTCAGCGTCGGAAAGATCGACGCATCCGCGACTCTGAGGCGCTCCGTGCCGTAGACCTTCAGCGCGGCGTCGACGACGCTGCGCGTCGGATCGGGACCCATGCCGCAGCTGCCTGCCGGATGAAAGACCGTGGTGCCGTATGCCCGCGCGTACTCGAGCAGATCGTCGTCACTGTCGCTCGGCGGATAGGGGGCGACCGGCCGCTCGATGATCGCCTTCAGGCCCGCCATTGAGGCGAGCCGCATCAGGAACCTCAGGCCCTCTATCGCTTCGCGGCGGTCGTGATCCGTGTCGAGATAGGAGGGATGGATTTCGGGCGCGTCCGCCGGGTCGGGCGAGCGCAGGCGCAGGAAGCCGCGGCTTGTCGGCCGGCAGGGCGAGGCGCTGACGTTGAAGGCGGAATAGGGGTCCGGGTTCATCAGTGGACGGGTGCCGGGCGGCGCCTTCAGGTAGCTCAGCGGCGAATAGTAGACCTGTACGTTCGGACGCGTCAGCGCCGGATCGGTGCGGACGAACGCGCCGGCCTGGTTCAGGCTGAGGGCGAGCGGTCCCGTCCGCGCCAGGATGTACTTCATGCCCGCCCAGAGCTTGCCGGACCAGGGATGCAGTGTGTCGTTCAGGGTCGGGACTCTGGAACGGTAGACGAAGCCGATGTCGAAATGGTCCTGCAGGTTGCGACCGACGCCGGGACTGGCCACGACCGCCTCGATGCCGAACCGGGACAGCTCCTCGCCAGGACCGATGCCCGACAGCATCAGCAGCTTCGGCGAGCCTACCGCACCGGCCGAGACGATTACCTCGGCCGCGGAACTGGCGCGGCGCAATCCTCCGTCCTGCCGGTATTCGACGCCGACCGCGCGCTTGCCCTGGAACAGGATGCGCTCGGCCTCCGCACCCGTCTCGATCTGCAGGTTCGTCCGCCGCCGCCCCGGCCACAGGTAGCCGCGCGCGGCCGACATGCGGCGGCCGTCCTTGATCGTCAGGTGAAAGGCGCCGGTCCCCTCCTGCCGAGCACCGTTGAAATCGGCGTTCCGCGCGAGGCCCGCCTCCTCGCAGGCGCGGAAGAAGTACTCGCAGCTCGGGTGCAGCTCCCGCTCCGGCACCATGATGCCGATCGGACCGTCACCGCCGTGCCACTCGCTCGCGCCCCCGGCGTGGCGCTCCATCCGCCGGTAGAGCGGCAGCACGTCGTCCCATCCCCAGCCCGGGTTGCCGGCGGCGCGCCAGTCGTCGTAGTCCTCGGCCTGGCCGCGCACATAGACCATCGCGTTGATTGAACTCGAGCCGCCGAGTACCTTGCCGCGCGGCCAATAGCTGACGCGCCCGCCGGCGCCGGCCACCGGCTCGGTCATGTACATCCAGTTCACGCGGGCGTCGTAGAAGGTGCGCCCGTAGCCGATCGGCACCTGAATCCAGAAACGGCGATCGTCTGGCCCGGCCTCGAGCAGCAACACCCTGTGGCGGCCGCTCTCGCTCAGGCGGCCGGCGATCGCCGAGCCGGCGGACCCGGCGCCGATGACGATGTAGTCGAAATCCGACATGGAGGTTCAGCCGGTGGACCGGTCCCGCTGTACGAGGACGGAGACGAGCGCCAGCAAGCCGGACGCAACCATGAGGAACAGCGAGACGGCGTTCAGCACCGGCGTCGAGCCAACCTTCGCCATCCGGTCGAACATCGTGATCGTCAGCGGCGATTCCGACCCGACCAGGAACAACGTCGTGTTGAAGTTCTCGAAGGAAACGAGGAAGGCGACGATGCCCGCCGCTATCATCGCGGGCCTGAGGTAGGGCAGCGTCACGGTGGCGAGCACGCGGGCCCGGCTGGCGCCGAGATTGTAGGCCGCCTCCTCCATCGTGGCGTCGAACTTCCGCAGCCGCGCGGTGATGACGAGCGACGTGATGGTGGTGATGAAGGAGAACTGGCCGAGAACGACCAGCACGATGCCGGGGCGCAGGAAATCGAGGTCGATGCCGTAATTGTCGTCGAGACCGTTGGCAATCGTGCTCGCCAGCACCAGAATCGAAATGCCGAGGATCACGCCCGGGATGACCAACGGCAGGACCATCATGAGATAGAAGAAGTTCTTGAACGGCAGCGTGCTGCGCACGAACAGGAACGCGTTGCAGATTCCCACGAAGACCGACAATAGCGAAACCGAACAGCCGATCACGAAGGAATAGTAGAGCCCGCGAAGGAGGCGCTCGTCGTGGAACATGCCGAGCTTCGGCTCGGTATCGTTGAAGAACCAGTCGAGCGTGAAGCCCTGCCATGGGAGGGAGGGAAACAGGGAGTCGTTGAAGGCGAACATGCCGGCAGCGAACAGCGGCGCCGCCAGGAAGACGAAGAAGGCCGCCAGGTACACCCGGTATGCCAGAAGGAAGGCGTAGTTCCTGCCGAGCATAGCGTCAGCTCCGCGCCATCGTATCGGCCAGCGACTGGCCGGACAGCTTGAGGCCGACCCAAACCACGATCGAGGTGAAGGCCAGCAGCAGGAAGCCGAAGGCCGCGCCCGTCTCCCAGTTGTAACGTGTGATGAACTGCTCGTAGATCGTCTCGGTAAACCAGCTCGAGTTCTTGCCGCCGAGCAGGACCGGCGTGAGATAGCTGCCGGCCGTCAGCATGAACACGATGATGCAGCCGGAGACGATTCCCGGCATTGCATAGGGGACGATGATGCGGCGCAGGACCGTGAAGCCGTTGCCGCCGAGGTTGTAGCCGGCCTCGATCAGGGCGTCGTCCATGCCGTCGAGCGTCGAGGCAAGCGGCACTATCATGAACAGCATGACCGTGTAGACGAGCCCGACGATCACCGTGGCATCGTTGTAGAGCATCTCGACGGGCCCCGACGCCAGCCCGACATACTGCAGCACGCTGGAGACGATGCCGGTCTCGCGCAGGAGCAGGATCCAGCCGTAGGCGCGGATCAGGTCGCTTACCCACAGCGGGACCAGGCAGAGCAGGAACAGCGCGCCGCGCGACCGTTTGCCGGCAATCTTGGCGATGTAGTAGGCGACCGGGAACCCGACGATCAGGGCGATCACGGTCACCAGCAGCGACATGGAGCCGGTGCGCAGGAGCGTGTTCCAGTAGATCGGCTCGTGCACGAACTCCAGATAGTTGCCGAAGCCGAATTCGTACTGGCGCGGGCCGATCTTCTCGCGCAGCGACAGGATGCCCATGCCAATATGCGGCAGCAGGATCAGCAGCGCGATCCACAGCGCAAATGGCGCAAACAGGAGGATAAGGGCCAGCCGCCGGGCGTCGCGGTGTTTCATTTGCACCGTCCGCTGGCGGGAAAGCAGAGTGCGTTTTCGGCGGCCCAGGACAGGCGTACACGCTCGCCGGGCTTGATGTCGTCGGTACCGCCGGTCAGCGTAACGGTCGCCTCGACGAGTTCGCCGGAGCCCATCCTGACCAGCGCCCGGCTGTTGGCGCCGTTGAAAAGCAGGCTGTCGACGACACCGAACAACGCGTCCGCGGCGGCGAACGCTTCGCGGTCGATCGCGATGAACTCGGGGCGCACGAAAAGTTCGGTCCGGTCGCCCGTGCCGAGCGTCCCGCCGGTCGCCGTGCACCGAACGACGAGACCGCCGTCGGTCTCGACCTGCGCGGCCCTGCCGTCGATCCGCGCGATCCGGCCCTCCCAACGGTTCGCGTCGCCGACGAAGCCCGCGACGAAAGCCGTCGATGGATTGTGGTAGAGTTCCTGCGGGGTGCCGACCTGCTCGAAGCGGCCGTTGTTCATCACGGCCACCCGGTCCGACATGACCAGCGCCTCGGACTGGTCGTGAGTGATGTAGACGAAGGTGGTGTTGAACTGGTGCTGCAGGAGCTTGAGCTCGATCTTCATCGCCTCGCGCAGCTTCAGGTCCAATGCACCGAGCGGCTCGTCTAGCAGTAGAACGTCGGGATCGAGCACCATGCAGCGGGCGATCGCGATGCGCTGTTTCTGGCCGCCCGAGAGTTGGTGGATTTCACGGCCGGCAACATCTGGCAGCGCGACGCGCTCCAGCACGTCGTGCACCTTGCGGCGGATCTCCTCCTTGCGGAGCTTCTGGCAGCGCAGGCCGTAGGCGATGTTCTCGTAGACGTTCATCATCGGGAACAGCGCCAGGTGCTGGAACACCATCTTCACGTTGCGCCTGTTCGGCGGGACGTCGAGAACCGAGCGGCCCTTGATCCGGATGTCGCCTGCGCTCGGCTCCTCGAAGCCGGCGATCATGCGCATCAGCGTGGTTTTGCCGCAGCCCGACGGGCCCAGGATGGAGAAGAACGAGCCGCTCGGGATGTCGATGGAAACGTCCTGGACGGCTTTCACGGCGCCGAAAGTCTTCGAGACTCCCAGGCACTCCAGATCGGACACTTGGGGTGCGGTCATCGGCGGTTCCGTGGTAGACGGCAGATGCGCAAAAGTCGAGGAAGCCAGACTGAGCCGCGCTTCCTCGACTTGCAACGCTTTCTCTTAGCCGCCGGTGGCCGCCTTGATCTTCTCCAGCGTCTTGCCTTCCATGTCCTCGACGCCCGGAGGAATGTTGGCAAAGAACTTGAGGTTGGCCATGTCGGCGTCGGTGAAGGCGGCATTGACGGCCGCGCGCTTGTCCTCCGGCAGCAGGTCCTTGCCGCCTTTCACGGATGCGATAGCGCCGGTGCTGGCCGACATGATCTTCACGTTCTCCGGCTCGAGCACGAAGTTGATCCACTTGTAGGCGGCGTCGTCCGCCTCGCCCTTGCGCGGTATCGCGAAGGTGTCGATCCAGGCGAGTGCGCCGGTCTCCGGCGGCACGAAAACGATGTTGTTGTTCTGGCCGAAGAGTTTGTAGGCCGTCGAATCCCACGTTTCGGATGCCACGACCTCACCCGACAGCATCATCGCGGACAGGTCGTCGCCGCCGTTCCAGTAGGCCTTGATGTTGTCCTTGCAGGCGATCAGCTTCTCCGCCACCTGGTCGAGGATCTTCTGGTACTTGTCGAGGTCCGAGTACGCTTCGAACGGGTTCTCGCCCATGGCGAACGCCGTTCCGAGCAGGATCGTGCGCTTCAGGCGCATCGAGGTCTTGCCCTTGTATTTGGGATCGCAGAGGTCCGCCCAGCTCTTGACGTCCGGCGCCTTGGTCTTGTCGGCCATCAGGCCGGACGTGCCCCACTGGTGCGGCACGGCGTAGACCTCGCCGTCAATTGTCGTGTTCGCCTTCACGCCGTCGAGCAAGCCCGGCTCCATTGCCGACGTGTCGATCTTCGATAGATCGAGCGGCTTGTAGATGTTGAATTCCTGCTGCGCTGCGAAGATGCGGTCGTGGCTCGGCTGCGCGAGATCGAAACCGGCACCGCCGGTCGCGCGCAGCTTGGCGACCATCTCCTCGTTGTTGGAGAACGTCACCTCCACCTTGATGTCGGGGTATTTTTCCTCGAATTTCTTGACGAGCTCTTCCGGAGCATAGGAGCCCCAGGTGAGAATCCGCAGGGTTTCGGCTTCAGCGCCCCCCGAGGTCATGACGACCCCCGCCGAAAGCATCAGCGCGGCAGAAAGCGCTCTGACGACAGATGTTCGAGTCCCACGCGTGCGCATTGTAGAATACCTCCCGTTCTCCTGGACCCGCCGGCAGCGACGGGTCGCACGTCCAGAGCCTGGAGGCTACGGCGCTATTGGACTGCGCCGTATATCCATTCTCAACCTGGCCGCAGTCCAATTCTTGCTCAGTTGAGCGCAGGAATCCGGGTCAACTCTTCGATGCCAGTTCGTATCTTTTCCTCCCCGACCGCTCCGAATCCGAAGACGATGCCCTTCTCGTCTACGGGATCGAGGCAATAGCGCGACAAGGGCGCCAGGACGACACCGCGCACCCTCGCCTGCTCGACGATCGCCTGTTTGTCCAGGCCATCCCGTACGATGCCGATCGTATGGAAACCGCTCGACGTCGGCCTGATGTCGATGCGACCGGCCAGCGCGGCCGAGGCCTCGGTCAAGGCGTCGTGGCGAGCGCGGTAGGCCTGCCGCATCAACCGCAGATGCGTGGCAAACAGCCCCTCGTTCATAAAGTCGGCCACGATGGCCTGGTTGGCGGTCGGCACCCCGCTCAGCCAGTTGGCGCTGACGCTGGCGAAGACATCGACCAACCCGCGCGGAACGAGGACAAACCCGAGCCGGAGCGAGGGAAACAGCGACTTCGAGAAGGTGCCGACATAAATGACCCGCTCCCGCGTGTCGATGCTCTTGAGCGGAGGCAGCGGCTTGTCGCCGTAGTAGAACTCACCGTCGTAGTCATCCTCGACGATCAGCGCATCCGCCTCCTCCGCCGCCTCGAGCAGAGCGAAACGGCGCGACAGGCTCATAACCCGCCCGAGCGGCTGCTGGTGGGACGGTGTGACGAAGGCGAGCCGGAACCGGGGGGCCCGTCTCATGCCGTCCTCGACGTCCAGGCCCTCCTCGTCGACGTCGACCGGCACGAGATCCGCCCCGGTCGCGACGAAAGCGTTGCGCGCGCCGATCGCGCCCGGATTCTCGAACCAGACCCGTTCGCCAGGATTGAGCAGCAACAGGCCGATGAGGAAGAACGCCTGCTGGGCGCCGCCGACGATGAGGATCTGTTCCGGGTCGCTGCGGATGCCTCGCACGGCGTTGAGATGGGTGGCGATGGCCTCGCGCAGACCCTTGTGGCCGAACGGATGGCCGTAGCCCATCACGGCTTCGCGTCCGCCCCGCCAGTGGCGCGAGGAGATACGCGACCAGTGTGCCATCGGAAACAGATCGAGTGCCGGAAGGGCCGTGATGAACGGCTGCGCCTGGTGCGGTAGCCAGGAGCGTGGCATGAACTGGTGCTGAGCGTCGCGGGCGGCGCGCGACAGCCGCGGCTCGGCTGCGGGGCCCTTAGCCTTGGGTTCGGCGGTTCCGGCGGGCCTGCTCTTCGACAGCGTGTCGCTGACATAGGTGCCGGAGCCGACACGCGCCTCCAGAAGCCCCTCCGAGATAAGCCGGTCGACGGCATCGACCACCGTGGTTCGCGAAACGCCGACCTCGGAGGCGAGCGTACGGCTCGCAGGAAGCCGCTCGCCGGGCTTGATGCCCTGGGTCAGCAAAAGATCCTTCAGTCCCATGTAGAGCTGGACGCCGATCTTCCTGTTCGAGTTGCGGTCGATATGGATCGACGACAACAACGCCCCACCGTTGGTCTTCACGTCTGTCCTCCCGGCATGTCCGTTCCACCGGTTTGAATTGGACTTTAGCCCAAACGATAATGGCCCTTCGTTCAAGTCCAATTTTTCCTAGTGTGGCGCCGGTATCGTCCCCACCGCGTCGTGCAGGCTCCCAATGCGCATCGCCAGTATCGAGACATTCGCCAGCCGATTCATCTGCTTCGTGCGGGTCCGCGCCGAGGACGGATCGGAGGGTTGGGGGCAGGTCGCGCCCTACAATGCCGACATCACGGCGGCGGTGCTGCACCGACAGGTCGCCCCCTACGCGCTCGGCAAGGACGCGCTCGACATCGACGCGCTGGTCGACGAGATCCCGCTCCGCGAGCACAAGTTCCCCGGCTCGTACGTCAGCCGCGCCATCGGTGGCGTCGACACGGCCCTGTGGGACCTCAGGGGCAAACTCGAGGACAAGCCCGTGTGCGCTCTGATCGGCGGCACACCCGGACGCTTGCGCGCCTATGCCTCGTCGATGAAGCGTGACATCACGCCCGCCGACGAGGCACGACGCCTGAAGGCCCTGCACGACCAATACGGTTTCGACGCCTTCAAGTTCCGCGTCGGCGCGGAATGCGGACTCGACGTCGACGAATGGCCAGGCCGCACGGAAGAGATCATCCCGATCGTACGCCACGAACTCGGCGACGCAGCGACACTACTCGTCGACGGCAATTCCGGCTTCTCGCCGGCGCGGGCGATCGAGGTCGGCCGGATGCTCGAGGACAACGGCATCTGCCACTTCGAGGAGCCCTGCCCCTATTGGGAATACGAGCAGACGAAGCAGGTGACCGACGCGCTTTCGATCGACGTCGCCGGCGGTGAGCAGGACTGCTCGCTGGTCGACTGGCGCCGCATGACGAAACAGCACGTGGTAGACGTGATCCAGCCGGACGTCTGTTACGTAGGCGGCCTGACGCGTGCGCTGCGCGTTGCGACAATGGGCGCAGCCGAAGGGCTGCCCTGCACGCCCCATTCCGCCAACCTGTCGCTCGTGACGCTGTTCACCATGCACTTCCTGCGCGCCATCCCGAACGCCGGCCCCTATCTCGAACTATCGATCGAAGTCGAGGACTACTACCCCTGGCAGTACGGGCTGTTCGAGGAAGACCCCTACGTCGTCACGGACGGGCACGTGACCGTCACCGAAAAGCCGGGATGGGGTGCGGAAATTTCTGCGGATTGGCTGTCCCGCGCCATGCATCAGGAAAGCCGGATGGAGGGCTGACGGTGCCGCGGGGAAGCTCGATCCTCGATACCGCCCGCCAGACGGGAAAGGTTCCCGGCCTGCCGGCAGGGCATCTCATCGGCGGCCGGTTCGTCCCCTCGTCAGACGGACGGGAGATGGAGAGTTTCGATCCCGGCAAGGCGAAGCCCTTCGCCTCCTTCGCCCGCGGTGGCGCCGACGATGTTGCCGCCGCCGTCGAGAGCGCCGTCAGGGCTTTCGAGGCAGAATGGCGCGACACAGCCGCAGTCGAGCGCGGTCGCATCCTGATGCGCACGGCGCAGGCGATCCGGGACAACGCCGAGCGCCTCGCCGTGGTCGAGACGCTCGACAGCGGCAAGGCGTATTCCGAGGCGCTCGGTGACGTTCGCGGCGCCGCGCGCGCCTTCGAGTATTACGCCGGCGCATGCGACAAGCTGCAGGGGGACACCTTTCCGCTCGGACCGAACCATCTCGGCTACAGCATGCACGAGCCGGTCGGGGTCACCGCGCAGATTATTCCGTGGAACTATCCGATCTCGACGGCCGCGCGGGGCATCGCGCCGGCCCTTGCCGCCGGCTGTGCGGTCGTCGCGAAGCCCGCCGAGCAGACGCCGTTCACGGCGCTTCTGCTGGCGGCGATTCTAAACGAGGCCGGATTGCCCGACGGCGTGTGCAACGTCGTCACGGGTACCGGCCCGGAAGCAGGCGAGCCGCTCGTCTCCCATCCGCTCGTCGACCACATTACCTTCACGGGGTCCGTTGCGACCGGTCAGCGTGTGATGCGCTCGGCCGCGGACAACGTGACGCGACTGGTGCTGGAACTGGGGGGCAAATCGCCCGTCGTGGTGATGGCGGATTGCGACCTCGACGCCGCAACCGACGGAATAGTCGGCGCGATCTATGAGAACGCCGGCCAAATCTGCTCGGCCGGTTCGCGCGTTGTCGTCGAGGCGACGATCCACGATGAGCTGTTGGAACGGCTCTGCCGCCGGGCCGAAGCGCTTACGATCGGCCATGGACTGACCGATCCGCAACTCGGTCCGGTCAATTCGGCACAGCAGCTCGCGAGGATAGCCGGTTTCGTCGAGCGCGCGCGGGCGCGCGGCGTCGAAGTGGCGACCGGCGGCGAAGCGACGACCGATCCGCAGACTGGGGCCGGCTGGTTCTACAGGCCGACGATCGCCTTGTGCCCCGACGTCGGCGACGAACTCGTGCAGGAGGAGATCTTCGGCCCGGTTCTCGCCATGCAGAAGGCCGATGACGCCGAGCATGCTCTGGCCCTGGCGAACGCCACCGACTACGCCCTGGTCGCCGGCATCTATACCCGCGACTTCGGCGTGGCCCATCGCATGGCGCGCCGGATCGACGCCGGCCAGGTCTTCATAAACGAGTACTTCGCCGGCGGCATCGAAGTCCCGTTCGGTGGCAACCGGAAATCGGGCTTCGGTCGCGAGAAAGGGCTCGAGGGCCTCCTCAGCTACTGCCGGACAAAGAGCGTGGCCGGTCGGATCGCCTGACTTTCCGCCTGACAAAATGCGGGGGTCTCGTCGGGAAACCGTGTCTCCGGATCAACGAAGCGGTCCGCGCGAGCTACGGCCGGCGCCTGGCCACGTCACTTAGAACGCCGTCGGACGGGGCTACCTCGGTACGCCGGGCCTGGTGGTCGGCGCGACGATGGCGCTCCTCGTGCTGCCCCGGCGACGCGCCGGAGATGCGATGTCAGCCTACGCGCAAGGTTGCACAGTCGTCACGGTCGACGTTGTGTTTCGTAGTACTTTCCGCTGCCCGTTTGCGGAGCAGGATCACGTAGTCGCTCGAGTCCGGCTCGACCAGCCCGAGCGAGCCGATTTGCATGGCCAGAGCGAAGGATCGATAGACCGCATAGCCGAGCGCGCTCTTGCGTCTCAGCGAATCGACGGCAGGGCCGCGATAGCCTGCGATCAGGACGGTCTCCAAGCCAAGGTGCCGCGCCCATCGGCTCACGGCGCTTAGTGACGTCTCCCTGTGAAGATATGTGACGAAAGGCGCATGTCCGAACTCGCCCGCATGCGCGTGTCCGCAGATGGTGCGATAGTACCAGACATGCAGCCAGTGAGGCGTCAACTTGGTAACGACGCCCTTCGCCGAATAGAGATCCGGACACCCGATCAAAAGGAGTCCGTCGTCCGCCAGATGCTCGGCCATGTTTCTCAGTGCCGCGGTCGGCCGGGTCAGATGCTCGAGAACGTTCCAGCAAACCACCAGATCGAATTTTCGTCTCGGTATGGCATCAATTTCGAGATTCCCGACGATCTTTTCGTTCGCGTAGTGATTCCGCTCCAGTTGCGCCGGATTTATGTCCATCACGACGACGTGCGTCGAACGGCGCAAGCGAAGCATCGTATCGCTGCCGCCCCCGGCTTCCAGCACGGTGATCGTCCGGTGCGTCGGAAGGATCCGATCGACCGTTTCATGTATCAGGGCGATGACCTCGGATTCCCCCGGCACGCGCGTCTTGCCGGTATCGGCAAGCGACGATCGCGGAAGGTAAGGCTTGCGCTCCACTTGGACGTGATGCTCATTCATACCGCTATTCCCGATGGATACTGGTGCGGGCGCGTTTTGCGCGCTTCTTGTTGGCTCTCCACGTGCGGGCCGGATAAAGGCGCGCGCGTTCGCCCACATGAGCCTGCTTGCGAGTAAACCGCCGGCCGTCGACGGAGATGGCGGAGTGATAGAGCCTGGCGCCCTTCACGACTTCGACCGGATACGGCGGACCGGCTTCGAAGGACTGGGTCAGAACGGAGCCGTCCAGAAGGGTTACCGATGGCAGTTTGATGTTCTTCAGCCTGACGTCGGTGGCGACCGTCACGCCCCACACCTTGAGGCCGCGCTTGACGTTGGTGGCCGCCGACGCGGATATCCTGTGGGGATATCCTTGGGTTCCCCCTTTCAGGTCGAAGCCTGCATCCGCCGCGCCGTCGACGTAAACACCGACGATACGGATGTCGCGCGTCGCCCGCTCCGTGGCGATTCCGTCGCCGTTCCAGTACCGGTCAGGATCGCCGAACTTGCTGTAGACGATGTGCCGTATCGACACGTTGCGGATTGTGATGTCGTAGGAGTCCCCGTCGATGTGAATCCCTTCCGGGATCGGGTCGTTGTCCTGCCAGTTGCTGTCGAGGATGCAGTTCTCGATTACGCCATGCGAGGCGTTTCTCAACCCGACAAACGCTTTCGAGAAACGGGACGACGTCAACCGGTCGAATCTGAATCCGCTCAGGCTGGCACCGTCGTCGGTGTCGACGAGCTGCCGGAGACCGGTTCCGTCTATCCGCTCGAGCACCAGGCCGCTGATCGCGGAACGGATCCGGATCGCGCCCTGATTGGTATTCGTGAACGACCAGCCGACGAACCGCAGATTATCCGCGCCGCTCATGAGTTCGAAAAAGGGTCTGTCGTTCCCGACCACCTCGACGATGGCGTCGTTCCCGTCCCCATCGACGCCCGAGAGTGTGACCGGCGAGCCGGAAGCGCCACCGTACGTAATCGGTCGGTGGCTGCCCCCATAGGGGCCCTGATCCGTGCGAAACAGCACGCGGCCTCCAGCGCCCGCGGCAGCGATTTGCTCGTTGAACCTGGCGAAGGGGGCGGCGTTGTCCGGCGTGTCTCCGCTCCTAGATCCGAAGCCCGAAGGCGAAACGTACCGATCGGCCGCCGAAGCGTTGTCCGATACCGAAACAAGGACGACGAAAAGCACGAATGCAAATTGGCAATGTGCCGTTGCCGAGTTGGTCGCCATGGATCTTCCCTTTCCCCTTCAAGATCGCCGGAAGAGATTCCGACATACTGCCGGAGCCAGCCGTTCGCGGCCGCCGGCCGCGACGCTCGGCGAGCGCCGCTCCGTGGGATTCGGCCGCTCAGTGGGACACGGCGTTGTAAATCTGGATTGTCTCGCGCGCGGCGACGTCCCAGTCGAAGCGCCGGCAAACGTCGTTAGCGTCGACACCGTAGGTGCCCGGCGGCTGTCGCAGCTTTTCGGACAGGGCCTTGCTGTCGCCGACCGGGAAGTAGTTCTCGGCCGGGAGCCTGAGGTCCCGGTTCGCCGGGATGTCGCTGAGGATAATCGGGAGCGCAGCCGCCGCCGCTTCGAGTGCCGCGACCGGAAGCCCCTCGTTGAACGACGGAAGAACGAACAGGCCGGCGTGTCGGTAGAGGCGGCGAAGCGTCGCGCGCGGTTGACGGCCCGTGAAGATCACCTTGGGACCTGCGCGCGCCAGTAGCCCGCGCGAGTAGTCGGTCTGGTAGTCGGCACCGCCCACGATCACGAGCTTGCGTTCGTCGGTCAGCGCCTCGAACGCATCGAGAAGGACATGAAATCCCTTCTCCGGATCGAGACGCCCGACGGCCATGATGTATTGCCCCGGCACGAGTTCGTGCTTCTCGATCGGGTCTTCGGCATCGGCCGTCCTTTCATCGTTCAGATCCGATACGCCGTTGGGAATGTAGACGACCTTGGCCGCATGGCGGGGAAAGCGCGTTCTCAGGTCATCCGCGAGAGATTCCGATACCGCGATCACGGCGCTCGCGCTCGATATCCCCGCGACTTCGCCGAGTCGCAGCATCGACTTCGCGAATCTGCCCCATTTCGCGTGATCGTAGTTTCGTCCGTGGTGCGTGAGGATCACTTTCAGGCCGAGCAGCCGCGCCAGGGGTGCAAGCAATGCCGGTCCGATCGCATGGATATGCACGACGTTGCTCGATATGGCCCGGGCATACGCTATCCCGCCGAGGGTTCCCAGGATCGGCTCCAGGCTCATCATATGCGTCGACGGAATCGGCACGATCGTTATGCCCTTGTAGACGTTGCGCGTGCGCGGCACGTATGGCGCCCTGGCGAGAAGCGCGATTTCCAGGTCCGCCTGCAACGCTTTGATGCGTGGCAGAAGTTCCTCGCAGTGGGATTCGACGCCGCCCATCACATTGGGCATGCCGCGCAGGCCGGTAACGCAGATCTTCATGGCAGGCCTCCTTTTGGATTCGTGAGGTCACCCCGTGCGGCCCTCCGCGGCCACGCGACGTGCTGCCGGCCGCCGCCGGGCATGTGTCTGGACGTGAAACTGGAGGTCGACCGATCTCGCGCGGACCGGTTGCGACGCGTCTGGACACGAGGTCGATTCAGATGGACGCGGTCTTCCAATCGCGCCGGGGCAGCGTTTCGGCGAGAACTTGCCAATACCGCTCAACCGCCGCCGCGACACCGAATTCACTAACTCTTTCCATGCCGATCCGCGAAAGCTGCGACCGGCTCTCCGGTTCGGCGAGCATTTCGATAGCGGACACCATCGCAGCCTCGTCGTTCGTCGGCACCAGCAGCCCCCCTTTCCCGGACGCGACCCCGAGCGCGTCCGGCCGGCTTGTCACGTCGAGAATCTCGGCCGGGCTGGAACGGCAATCGGTCGCCACGACCGGAACCCCGCACGCCAATGCCTCGACGAGCGCGTTCGAAAATCCTTCCGCGTTCGACGAGAGAACGAGGAATTCGCAGCGCGATATCACCGCGTACGGATTCTTGACGAAACCGGGCATGACGAGACGGTCGGCGAGGCCAAGGTCGTCACCGAGCTTGCGCAATTCAGCCCGCAGCGGCCCTTCGCCGAGAAGGATCAACCTGCCGCTGTCTCGCGCCCGCGCAAAAGCACGAACGGCAAGGGAGAAGTTCTTGTTCTCCACAAGCCGTCCCATCGCGACGACATCGCCGGGATGCACCGCGATCTCTGGCGCCGACCGGCATTGCCGCTGGATCGACTCAAGGTCCACCGGATTGGGAACCACACGAATCCGGTCGGCTGCGACCGCATAGTCGTCGACCAGCGTATCGGCGACACCTTCGGAAACGGCGATGATGCGGGCCGCGCGCGGATAGGCGAGCTTCACCATGGCGCGGCTGGCCCGACCGAGCCGGCCCGTCAGGAGATGGGCCGTCGTGTTCACGCGCTCGCTGATGACGAAAGGACGCCCGCGCCACAGCATTGCCGCCGCCGCCGCCAGATTTGAGCGGGTCAGGAAGCTCAACGTCACGTCGGGCCTGAGCCTGTGGGCGAGTTCGTTGAGCCGGACGACGCTTCGCAAGAGGCCGTATCGACAATCGAGGCGATGAACCGAGATGCCGTCGGGCAGGCCGTAGATCTCCACATCGTCGTCCAGCAGGGCGACGTCGATGTCGTAGCGGTCGCGGTACTGCATCGATGCATTTATCAACGACGAGAAGACGCGTTCGGCGCCGCCGCCGGCGAGCGAATTGATAACCCACAGCACACGCATCCGCGCCGGAGGGATATCGGGTTTGCCTGTTGCGCTCGGCGACGCCGATGCTGGTGGCAGTATCGTATTCCGCATGAAATCCCCGGTTCAGGACCCGTGAGAGGGCCTAGGCGACCGCTTGCGCTGTCACGAGGCGGCGTTGCGCCGGTTGTCGACGGCTCAGCGTGGCGAGGCTGAGAGCCGATCCGTTGAGTACTGCGAGAAATATCAGGCCTTCGATCTTCCACATCGGCATCGTCGCGAAGCTCATGATCAAAAACCCCGCATAGCCAGCCAGGAGCTTGAGTCTTGCTACCCTGTCATTGATACGAAAACAAAGATATATTAGGTGTAATAAATATATAAAGAGTATAACTAGACCTATGGCACCCAGCTCATACAGAGTAGAGATGTATAGATTGTGGGCATACATCACGAACGTACCCTTCCAGCTTTCGGGTCCGAAACCGATGAATCCCTGTTTCAGGCTTCCGTGGCGCCACGCCGAGACGTATTCGACCCAGATGTAGTAGCGTCCCGTCAGGAGGTCGCGGTCCGGTTCGCTGAGCTGGTAGGTGTCGCGCATGAGGTCGAGTTCGGAGATCGCCCCGACATCCTCGAACCGTTCCGCCAGCCGTCCATCCACAAGGACGGCCAACATGACCGGAAGCACGATCGATACGAGCAGTGCAACCGCGACAAACCTCGAGCGCACGTTGAACATCGCGAAGTAGCGCGTGAACAGGATCGCCAGGATTACGGGACCCCCGGCGAGCGTGACTGTTCGGTAGTTGGAGAAGTGCAGACCCGCGACACCGAGCGCCACGCACCCCCAGAACACGGGCGAGCGAGTTCGCCAGAAAAGCAGCACGAACAGGAACGTCACGAGCATGATCGACATCATGCTTTCGTGATCGTAGCTGCCGACGTAGTTGTGGCCGATGACGTCGAGATCCTGCCAGCTCGGCAGCGTAACGCCGCTGAGCTTCTCGATCCCGAGAACGATCGAAGCCCATTGCATCGAGAGCGGAAAGCAGAAGACGATCAGCAACGACCGCACCACCCTGTCCACGCCGACCCGCATCGCGGCGTTGTAGAGAGCGAGTTGCAGAACCAACAGATAGGTCAGGCGCAGGCATCCCACGACGATTCCGCTGAAAGTCTGGTTCGCAATTCCCGAGATCGCGATCATCCCCATCAGAAGGTAAAGCGGGATCAGCGACCGGAGCAGAAATGTCCGCGGCGCGACCAGCAGGACGCCCAGCCCTGCGATCAGAAAAGTCATAATTGCACTGACCGAGAGACCGGCCGCGACCGGCAGGGAGGTGTACTGCGGAAAAGCCGCTATGACGTATCGCGACCAGATGGTCAGTACCAGGAATGCGAGATGGCGATCGTTCGCACGGTTGATGTCCCAAAGAACGAGGGCGAGCGAAGCCGGAGCCGCTATCGCTGCTAGTGCGAACAGCATCGAACGGAACTCGAGCGGGCACCGACGGACAAGCCGGATTCAGGCGCGGCTTCTTGCTGCAAGGCAGGCCTCGACCAGATCGGGGGGCACAGGGCGATTTATGTATCCCTCCGATCCGTGCCGCGACAAAACCTTCGCCGGCGTCCCGCCGACCACACATTCGGAACCGACGTCCTTGGTAACGACCGAATTGACGCCGACGACGGCACCGTCGCCGACGCGCACGCGGCCTATGACCGACGAACCGACCCCCACGAACACCCGGCTGCCGATCACCGGCGAGCCGGCATGGTCGCCGCGGTTGGTCTGGCCCAGCATCGACATCTGTCCGATATTGACGTTGGAACCGATCTTCGCGTCGCCGTTGATGTAGATGCCGCCGAACCGGTTGATGAAGAGACCGGGCCCGATGTCCGTGTACTCCGGAATGGCGATTCCGTATTTGTATCGACACCTGACCAGCCACCATTTCGCAAATGGATAGAGCGTGTATCGGGTGAGCCTGCCCTGCTTGAGATAGCCGCAGATCCGCATCCAGACCGTATACTTGTATCCCGGCGTAAACAGGAAATGACGGAGGAACTTGTAGCGGCCGCCGCCGTCGTAGCGATGCAGATCGGCGCGCAGATGCAGGGTGACCGCCCGCCAGGTAGGCAGGCACCCGCGCAGGTGCGGTTTCGACAGGCGCGCCAAAGAGACGTCCAGAGGTGTCGTCGATGTCTCGCTCATGCAGGCCTTCCCTTGATTCTATGACGCTCGCCGTCGTTCAGGAGGTTCTGTTTTCGCTCGGGGCAAACCGGCTCGCCGGAAGGTCGACACGAGCTTCCATGTGCACTCCGGCACGAAGCGCGGCGGGAAAGCCGCCCTGCCGATCGGCGCTGTTCGAAACGCTCGCGCTGACGAGTTCCGCCGCCGTCTTCGATTTGACCCGTTTCCTGTCTCGATGAGAAAGCGTCAGTTGAGACTGTTGCTCACGGCGATGTGCATTCGCGTGTAGAAGTACAGGGCGTAGAACTTGAGGGTCCAGCCGAACTTCTCTGTTCGCGTGGGCTCCGGCGTGCCACCGACTTGGCTGAGATAGCCGTAATGCTTCATCCATTGTCCGCAGAAGTGCTCGATCGTTTCCGCTTCGCGTCGGTGTATCCGTTTCGTCCAGTCTGTCGCCTTCGACGCGTCGGCCCGCTGACCGGTCAGGGCATGCTGCTTCCGAGTGAACTTCGGAAGGATCACACCCCCGCCTTCCAGCATGACATCGCTGAAGGGAACGCCGATGAACGCGCAGATGCTGGACAGTTCCCCCGCCGGGTCGCGCACGAGATCCTCGTAGCGGACCTCCAGGCATCGGTCGGGACGCTCGAGCGCGCTGAGGTGCCCAGACGACACGGCAAATATCCAACGACGTACGAAAGTGAGCGGCTCCCAGGCATAGAACCGCGGATTGCTTTTCATCGAAGCATAGACGCCCCGCGGATCGCGGACGATATGAATGAACCGCGCGTCATGGAAATGCGATAATAGGAAGTCGACGTCGCTGCGATGGCTCGGCGAGTGCTCCACCCAGACGATTTCCGTTCCCCGCTTGGCCAACTGGTGGTGGGCCATGTACTTGCGAACGATCGCGAGAACGACCCCCTTTCCGCCCCTTGCGGTTGCCGCCGTTTCGAACTCCTGCAAGCTGAACGGCAGCTCTATGACCCTGAATCGGAAATTGCTGATCAGGCGATGATACGCGGCCGCTATCGCCTCGCGGCCGTCGAAGGTCTCGCATGCCAGCAGGTCGGCGATGAACTGCATCTCCGGCAGCGCCACCACATTGGCACCGCGTCCGAGCTGCGCGGCGAGCATCGTCGTGCCGCTGCGCTGGCAGCCGATAATGAAGACCGGGCGAACGGGAAGCGTCCTCTCGAGCAAGTCGATCGCAGTCGCGGGGTGCAGGTTCATGGGTGCCTCCTTGTGGACGGCATGGCGAAGACGCCGATGATCGACGGGTCGAGCCCCACGAGTCGGCGCGACGCGAGCCAGAGCCGGATGTTCCAGGCGGCAAGTCCGGCCGAGGCGCCGATGGCAGCGCCCATGGTGCCGAACAGGATCGCGAGAACCGCGGTGATCGCAGCGAAGGCGACACTCGTAGTGAGCAGGATTTCCGTGCTCTTGCGGTGGTGGCCGGTCATATTCATGACGACGCCGACATTTCCCGCCGCCGCATTTACGACCTGCCCGAAGGCGAGGATCACGAGTTCGCTGCGCATCGCCACGAACTCCGGCCCGAACGCGGAAAGGATCCGGTCGCCGGCGAAGACACAGAGCAGGAATGCGATCATGGCCGGTACGGAGACGAGTACTGCGCCTACCTTCAGGACGAGTTCCAGGGACTTCCGTTCCCCGGAAAAATAGAGCTGGGAAATCTCCGGCCCGATCACCAGGTTGGTCGAAGCGAGCACGAAGCCCACCAGCGCCGCCGTTCTGGATGCGGCGAAGTACCATCCGACCGTCTCGGCCGGCAGCAATACACCGAGCACCAGCACGTCGAGGGTGCGAAGCAGGGCGGTCGCGGCTCCGGCCAGCAGCACCGGCCATGCGACGTCTCGCCACTCGCGCGGACTCGTGGCGGCTGCGCTTCGTCGGACGTCGCCCGGCACCTGTTTCCATGTTTCCAGCCGCTGCCACAGCACGAGCAGCGACAGGGCCGCCGCGCTGGACAAAAGCAGTGCGGACAGTCGCTGCGCCGGTGCGAAAAGAGCGGTAACCCCGAACCCGATCGGGATAAGGGCTCCGCGCCAATAGATGTCCCGGGGGACGAGCGACAAGGCGATCTTCTGATAGGCCCGCGCAATCCCGCTGTAGGTTTCCGAGAGTGTGAAGGCGGGTAGGATCAGCAGACCGAACACGACCGGCCAGGGCGATCCGATCCAGCCCATGCCGCTTGCCGCAACCGCGATACCGGCGGTGACGGCACAGATTCCGGCGGTTGCGATCGCGACGGCCTTCTCCGAATAGCCGATCAGGCCCTTTATCAGGTCCGGACGCTGTTCGGCGTTGTACTGGCCGACGAACCGAATGATCACCGTTCGCGTGCCGAGTTGCCCGATCACGGCGAGAAACACGATCAGGCTCATGACGAACGCGTACTGGCCGTAGTCCTGTCCGGAGAGCCACCGAGCCAGAAACAGTACTCCCAGATAGTTCAGCACCGCCCAAAGGACCTTGAGCGCCAGCGCGAGCACCGCCCGGCGCGCGAAGAGCTTCGCTCCGGCGCGAATTCGCAATCGTGAACTGGACTGATCCAAGGGCTTCCTCGCGTCCGCCGACCGGTGCTCAGGCGATGCGTGTTTGCGGGGTCATCTGAAGCGGTTTCCGCGCGGATTTCGCGGGATGGGAGGCATATTCGCGGTACCACTCGACGAAGGCGCGGATGCCTTCCCTCACCGGAGTGGATGGCCGGTAGCCGGTCAGCGCCTCGAGCAGGCGATGATCGGCACAGGTCGCTCGCATATCGCCCGGCTGCATGGGAAGCAGCACCTTGTGTGCCGGTTCGCCGACCGCCTCTTCGATAAAGCCGACGAACTCGCGCAGGTCGACCGGCGCACCGCCTGCGATGTTTACCACTCGCCAGGGTGCCACCGCAGAGAGAGTGTCGACGACTCCGTCCGCTCCGACGGGATTTCCGATCTCCGGCGGATAGTCGACAAGGCGAATGATCGCCTCGATCAAGTCGTCGACATAGGTGAAGTCCCGCTTCATTTCGCCCTTGCCGTAGATCTCGATCGGCTGCCCCTTCGTGATCGCGTCGACGAACTTGAACAGGGCCATATCCGGACGGCCCCAAGGTCCGTAGACCGTGAAGAAGCGGAAGCACGTCGTCGGGACGCCGAACAGATGAGCATATGAATGGGACATCGCCTCCATGCTCTTCTTCGTCGCCGCATAGAGCGTGATCGGCCAGTCCGCCCGGTCCGCCTCGCAGAACGGCGCGTGCTCGTTGCCGCCGTAGACGGAACTGGTTGAAGCGAGCAACAGGTGCCGCGGCTTCAGCCGCCCGGCGACGGCCAGAAGATTATACGAGCCCACCAGGTTCGAGTTCACGTAGGCGAGCGGGTTCTCGATCGAGTAGCGTACCCCGGCCTGTGCGGCGAGATGGACAATGACATCCGGCCTGGCGCGCTCGGCGGCGCGGGCGAGGGTCGCTTCCTGTTCGAGCCGTCCGATGACCGCGTCGAACCTTTCGTAGCTTCCCAGAATTTCGTGCCGCGCCTCCTTGAGAGTGCGATCGTAGTAGTCCGTCATGGCGTCGAACCCGAAGACGCTATGGCCCTCCTCGAGAAGCCGCTTCGCCAGATGGAACCCGACGAACCCGGCGGTACCGGTCACGAAGAAGTGCATTCAGACCTCCAGGTTGCGCATCTCATCGGGCGTACGCGTAGTCGGCGTTGCAGAAGCCGGCGGACCTGCCGTCCCCATAGAGGTGGGCCTTCTCCGGGTCGACGTTGTTCAGGATGACGCCAAGACATTTGTCGCGCAGGCGGCGATCGGACTCGAGCGCCGACCTCACCAGCTTGCGCGGCGTCTTTCCCCAATCCACCACCAGCAGGAACGCGTCGATCACGGTGGCGACCGCACGCACGTCGACGACCGGAGTGATCGGCGGCAAGTCGATGATCACGTAGTCGAACGAACCGCCGGCCTGTTTCAGGACGTCCTTCATCGCCGGAGACGAAAGCAGCATGCTGGGATGAAGCGGCGCGTTCTTCGACACCGTGGGAAGCACGAACAGCTTGGATGTCTGCTCGAGACCCAGCAATTCGCGCAGCGGCCGCCCGTCGCGCAGGATTTCGAGGAGCCCCTCGGTCGCCCTGGGCAATATGCTCCGGCTGACGACGGGGTTGCGCAGATCACCATCGACAAGCAGCGTCTTGTTGCCCGCACTGGCGAGCAGAGTGGCAAGCCCCTTCGAGACCGTGGACTTGCCCTCCTTGGGAAACACCGAGACGACTCCGATCGTCTTGTGCTTTCGGTCGGGCAGATTGAAATCCACCGCGACCATGGCCGCCCGGAGCGTTTCGGCATACGCGGATGTCGGGTGCTCCAGCACATATTTCATGTACGGATCGGCATCGACGAGCCGGGGCGACCGCGGCGTCGTGCCGTTGTTCGCATCCGAAGCGGGCGGCGCATCGATGTCGGGGTGGATCACCGGCAGCAATCCGATGCAGTCCTGATCCAGTTCGTCGCGCACCTGCCCGGCCGTGCGGAAGCCACGCTCCATGAACTCGCGTAGCGCGCCGACGCCAACCCCGACCATCATGCCGAGCATGGCGCATAGAGCGAGGACCATGGTCTTGCTCGGGCCGCTCGGCACCACCGGCCTTAGCGCGGGAGTGATGACGCGCGCTTCCGTGATCGGGAACGACTGCTGCTGCACCGTCTCCTGATAGCGCCGCAATAGCGTGTCGTATTGCGCCTTGTAGCTCTCGGCTTCCTGTTCAAGCTCGCGAAGCTTCACCTGTGTTTGATTGGAGTCCGCGGCCTCTTTTACGAGCTTTTCCAGATTCGACTCGAGCGACTGTTCCCTGGCGAGAGCGACCTTGTATTCGCTCTCATAGCTCTGGGCGATCCGTCCGAGCTCCTGGAATATCAGTCGGCGGTATTCATCCATGTTGCTGCGCAGCCGAACGGCGGCGAGATGATCTTTGCCCAGCTGGTTCGAAATCTCGGCCTCGCGTTTTGAGGCATCGACATACTTCTCGCGCAGGGAATTGATCACGGAGTTGTCGAGAGACTCCGACACGGCCGCTTCCGTCTCGCCGTCCGCGATGATCGACTGGATTCTCTTGTACCGCGCTTCCGCGCGGCCCGTGTCGGCGCGCGCGACGATCAGTTCGCTGCTGATCTGCTTCAACTGCTGTTCGCTGACGAGCTCGCCTTCGGCCGTTATGAGGCCGTGCTCCGAGCGAAACGTCTGAACCGCCAGATCGGACTGGACCGACTTCTGCCGCACGTCGTTGACCCGTTCGCCGAGCCACGTGCTGGCGCGGCGCGCCGCGTCGTATTTCGAGTCGAGCTGATCGGTCAGATAGGCCTCGGCGACGGCGTTGGCGACTCTCTCCGAAAGGCCGGCGTATGGCGAGGTGTAGCTCACCTCGAGGACATATGAGACTCCGACCCGGCTGACCTTCATGTTTCGGCGCAGCGTGGTCCGCGCCGCCCGACGCAAAGCGTAGTCCTGATCGACTCCCTCGCTTTGCGGACCGACAGCGAGGAAGGACAGCGTCAGAACGTTTTTGAGAAGGTCCACGGCGCCGCCCGCAGGGCGGTCCAGCAGATCAGCGAACTTCGGATCGTTCAGCAGGTCGAGCTTCGAGATTACCGCAGATACGATCCTTTCAGACTTGATGACCTCAACCTGGCTGTCCACCGCGCCGCTGTCGAGTCCGAGCCGCGACAGGTCCGAATAGTCGTTGCCTCCCTTCGCGTTGCGCGGGTCCATGAGAATCTTGACTTCCGCCGTATAGCGCGGCTCGGCGACGACCAGATAGGCGCTGCCCAACACGAGGGCGGCCAGGATGCATATGACGACCGCCTTCGCCTGTCTCCGCGCGGCGGCCCAAAGCTGCTCAAGGTCGATCAGATCTGCCCGATCCGTCGGATCGAGCGCGACCAGGCGTCGGGGACCCGTTCCCCACTCGGGATTGGGAAGGGACGTCAGCGTCTTGCTCCGCCTTTGCCGTGGTCGGACGATTCGGGACGCCGGCTCTGCCGCTCGGCTTCGGTCGGCATCTGCCTAGAAGGCATGTGCGGCGTCCTTCACCAGGAGGGAGTCGAGGGCGATCTGGCCGGCGGTCGCCGATACCGCCGTGATCAGGTCGAGGAACTTGTAGAGTTCCACCGAGTCGGAGTTCGACACGTAGAGGATGTCCTTGTCCTGGACCTGGAGCCCTTGCGCGACGAAGTACTCCGTCGGCCGGCGGAAATTGGCGCGGAAAATGGTCGGTATCTGCTCCTGGTCGGACGGGAAGCCGGAAAGGTCTATGCTCATCGCCGCGAGTGCCGCGCGATCGACGATGCGATAGAGGAACACCTGCCCGGGATCCGCGCGATCGTCGATCAGGCCGCCTGCCTTGCCGACGGCCTCTCCCAGCGAGATCCGGTCCGTGTCGAAGATGAACTGTCCCGAGGCGCCCGAGGCACCGAAGGCGAGGAACGATCGCTGTTCGCGCTGAATGTAGACGACATCTCCGGGCGCGACGTAGATGTTCTCGGCGGGATTGACGAGCAGGGTGTCGAAATAGACGGTTCCGTCCCTGCCGCGCCGTTGCAGCGTCACGTTGGATTCGAAGCCTTGGTACTTGAGGCCACCGGCCCGCGAGATCACGTCCAGAACCCTGTCGCCGGCGGGATTCACGGGAAATTTTCCGGGCGCATTCACTTCGCCAAGAACCGCCACCTCCGTCGCCCTCTGGTCGACAAGGGCGACGACCGCCTGCGGTTCGATGGCACGGGAGGACAGCCTTTGGACGATGTCCGCCTCGATGGCCGCGACGGAACGACCCGCTGCCGGCACGGCACCTGCGTAAGGCACCGTGATGTTGCCGGTCTGGTCGACGGTCTGCTGTGGCAGATTGACGAAATTGCCCGGCCGTACCCCGGCCTCGGCTGGGATGAATAGCCCGCCCGCGGCGGACTCGAAGATCGTCACCTGCACGACGTCGCCGATACCGACGTTGATGTTGGGGGCGGGGCCGCGGCCGCCGCCGAACGTCGCGAAGATCGAACCGGGGTTCCGCGGCTCGACGAACGGCAGAACCTGCGGCGTGAGATCGACGAGCGCATAGGCGAGCGTCGGCGAGCTGGAGTTCGCCGTCATGGATGCCGTGGCGCCCGTACGGATCAACTGATCGTCCGGACCTGAACGAGGCAAGACCGAGCATCCGCCGGCAAAAAGGCACATGGTCGCGATCACCGCGGTATGTCGCGCAAGCTGACGCACACGCGCCTCCCTCTCGACCGATGGTCGCAGCCGCCTCTCCGCTCGGCTTTCGATTGCCGCCGGCGCTTGCTATCCCGATGTCCCGTGCGGATGGTCATCCTGGGCGTGCCGTACCGATTTTCCTCGACGAGTTCCTGCAGCCGGAGCCTCGGTCAGCCCGCAATCCTGTGCCTGGCTTGCAGGCGCCCCGGCTGCTCGACGGCCGGACCCGGCACGGTCGCCGGTCGTCCGACCGAGAAGTACGACAGACCCGCGAGCGTCATCTCCTCGATGGTGTAGATGTTCCTGAGATCGACGATGACACCGCCGGTGAGGCGCGCCTTGACCTGCTCAAGGTCCAGCGCGCGGAACTCGTCCCACTCCGTGACGATGACGAGCGCGTCCGCGCCGGTGATCGCCTCGTATGAGTTCGCCGCCCAATCGACCTTCTCGAACTCGTCAAGCTTGCGCGCCTCCTGCGATGCGACGGGATCGTAGGCGATGAGGCTGGCCCCTGCTTTCCCGAGAGCGTCGACGATGCCGATCGACGGCGAGTCGCGGATGTCGTCCGTGTTGGGCTTGAACGAAACGCCGAGGATGGCGATCCGCTTGCCGGCGACGGATCCGCCGCAGGCGTCGATGATCCGTCCCGCCATGCCGGCCTTGCGCTCGGTGTTGCTCCTCACCACCGCGTCCACGATGTGCGACGGCTTGCCGACTTCCGCAGCGGTGCGCGCTAGGGCCAGCGTATCCTTGGGGAAACACGACCCCCCGAAGCCCGGGCCGGCATGAAGGAACTTGGAGCCGATTCGCTTGTCGAGTCCGATGCCTCGGGCCACGCCCTGAACGTTCGCACCGGTACGTTCGCAGATGTCGGCGATCTCGTTGATGAAGGCGATCTTGGTTGCCAGGAGCGCGTTCGCCGCGTACTTCGTGAGTTCGGCCGTTCGCCGGTCGGTGAACACGATCGGCGTTTCGTTGAGAAAGAGCGGCCTGTACAGCAGGCGCATCATCTCACGCGCCGGATCGCTTTCGGCTCCGATGACGACCCGGTCGGGTCGTTTGAAGTCCTCGATCGCCGACCCCTCCCGCAGGAACTCCGGGTTCGACACGACGTCCATGCGCAGGTCCGGCCGCATGCGTCTGACGATCTGCTGCACTTTGTCGCCGGTTCCCACCGGCACCGTCGACTTGGTGACCACGACCGTGTATCCGCTCGCCGCTTCGGCGACCTCGCGCGCGGCCGCGTAGACATAGGTGAGATCGGCGTGACCGTCGCCACGCCGGGAGGGCGTGCCGACGGCCAGAAACACCGCGTCGGCGCCCTCGATCGCCGCCTTCAGATCGGCCGAAAAGCTCAGACGGCCGACGGCGACGTTACCGGCGACGAGCACGTCGAGCCCGGGCTCGTAGATCGGCAGGCGGCCCTGCGACAGGTTCCCGATCTTCCCCCGATCACTGTCGACGCAGATGACCTGGTGGCCGAAATCGGCGAAGCATGCACCCGATACCAAACCGACGTATCCCGTTCCGACCATCGTGATTTTCATCTATGCCGATCCCCTTCTTGCAGAACCTGTCAGAGCGCTTCGGGCCGCTTTTCCAAGCTACCGCACTCCGGGTGACTCCGGCCTTCAGTCACCAGGAGAGAACCCCGCCGCGCGCACCGCGCGGCGGAGCCGGGCCGGCCGCTACCGAGCGGCCGGAATGATCGCGCCACCCGGCAGCGTGACGGGAACCTGCCCGCCCATGATCTCCAGGAGCACCCGGGCGCGGCCGGCATCGTCGATCCGATCGAGAGATCCGAGGAACTCGGCGAACGGACCGGCTGTCACTCGGATGTTCTGGCCGCGCTGAAGTCCGGCGTCGAACCGGACGATGCCGCTTTCTTCCATCGACGCCTTGAGCGTCTCCACGATTCCGTGCGGCACGGGCGCCGGTACGCCCGAAGGCATGACCAGGCTCACGACGCCGACTGTTCCGTTGACGCTTCGCCACTGGTCCCGTGCGAGATCGAGGCTCACGAACAGGTAACAGGGGAACAACGGCGCGCTCACGGTTTCGGTCTTTCGGGCGTGGCGCCTTGTTCCCAGCATGAGCGGCAGGAACGTGGCGTATCCCTGATTGGTCAGGTGCAGGCGCGCCCGCGTTTCACAATGCGGGCGCGTCTGAACGGCAAACCAGCGCGATCGCTCGCACGTATCGCCGGCATCATTCGCAGAGTGCCCCGCCCGGTGTACTTCCTTCCACGCGCCCCTGGTGTCTCCATTGGTGGTTCCGCGAACGGAACCGCGCGCGAAGCATCCTTTGGCCTCGGGGTCTTCGATGAACGTGTTACGCACTACTACTGGCTCCATCGTCGGCGCTGCCGATCGGCCGTCGGCTGCTGGTATTGCTGAGAGGCTCCGAAAACGCGTCACTATGCGCACCCGCCGCCAGACCCTCTAGTATTGCCTCCAGGCATTCCTCCTTTTATTCCACGTAAGAATGGACGATTCCTCGAATTATACTTATTGTTCTAGCGTATTCGTTTCCTTCTTTTCTTAGTATGCATTCCTATCGAACCAGAGCGTTCGCACGGTTCTCAACATAATCCTGATGTCCAGCCACCAGGACCAGTTGTTGATGTACCAGAGATCGTGATTCACACGGCTCTCCATCTGGCCCAGCTCGCTTGTCTCGCCGCGCAGCCCATGCACCTGCGCCCAGCCGGTCAGGCCCGGTTTGACGTCACGACGGAAGGCGTAGGTGGCGATGAGTTCGTCGTACTGGTTATCATGAGCCAGCGCGTGCGGCCGCGGGCCGACGATCGACATCTCACCACGCAGCACGTTGAAGAGCTGAGGAAGCTCATCGATGCTCGTTCGGCGCAGAAATGCCCCGAGGCGCGTCACGCGGCGATCGTTGCGCGTCGCCTGAACGATGCGGTTGCCGTCCTCCATGCAATGCATGGTCCTGAACTTGAAGATCGTGAACGGCCGTCCGCCGAAGCCCTTGCGACCTTGCCTGAAAAGGACGGGCCGTCCCGTTTCGGCGAGGATTCCGAGCGCGGTCAGGCCAAGCAGCGGCGCGCATGCCAGGAGCGCGGTCGAAGCGACGAGCAGATCCAGGCATCTTTTCGCCAGCAGCTCGGCTTGGGAAAGCGGCGCGCGCTGGATCTCGAACCCGCGTAGGGGCCCGATGGAAATCGCCGGCGCGTTGACGATCTTTCGCACCTCGTTGTCGGCAAACAGATAGATCGGCAAGGGAAACAACGACATCGCGGCCCGAATCTCGCCGAGCGCACGCCAATGGGCCCACGGGAAGAATATGTAGATCTCATTGAAGCCCGCGCGATCGAAGGCCGCACGAAGATCCGCCACGACCGTGTCGCAGGTTTCGTGGAAGCGTCCGGACTCCAGTGCGTCGGGGCGAACGACGGTCGAACCGACGAGCCGCACCCCGTTCACTGCCGACTGCAGATGGACGTCGCCGTACTGCTCGGGCTCGCCGAGGCAGATCAGGAATGCCTTTCGGACCGCGATGGCGCCGCGGTCGATTCCCCTTTCGAGCAGATGCGATACGGCGATCCGGTTCGCCACGAGGCCAATCGCGCCGACGACGAATGAAACGGTCAGGGAAATGCGGGAAAAATCGGCGGTAATTTTTAGAAGGAAGCCGATCCACGCGATGATGAAAAATATGAACATCCAGTGCACGAGCACTTTTCGCGCACTGCTTTTCGTATCGAGATAACTGCGTATCGTGTAACCGGAGGAGAAATACTGGAATGTCGTCAGCAATATCGCGATGAGTGTCCCGACCTTCACCACGTCCTCCGACATGGCGCTGTAGCCCATGACGACGTGATGGTACGAATAGTCGGTCGCGAGGAGCAGGGCGAGCACCGCAACGAAATCGGCGGCGCCCAGCAATCCGACCAGCACTTCCTCCGAAATCGAAAATGGCCCGCCGATCGAGCTTGCCGGTGCCAGGGCACCTAAACGCGCGCTTCCGAGTTCCGCCATCCTCGGCCCCTCACCGCATCCGCACCCCCCAGCGCAGTTTCGAGAATAAACCGACTGAGTAAGTAATAGTCAACGATAATCCTCGTTAACTATAGTATTAAATAGACGATTGATTAATATAAATGAGTTGATTTGAATTTTAGTCAATTGAAGTATTACATTGGGCAGATGCCGGCCGAACCAATACCGTCCATTCTGACGACCGGCCTCGCTGAAGCTGCCATTGAGCGTGAGGAAAGGCGGCGATGCCTGGCAGGTTCGGGCTCCCGGGTTCGGTCCGAATGGACGATCCTCAGAAGGCTCGCGTCTAAACGCCCAGATAGGCAGCGCGGACGCGCGGGTCCTGTCGCAGATCCTCTGTAGGTCCGGCAAGGGCGACCTTGCCGAGTTCAAGGATCACAGCGCGCGGCGCGATGCTCATCGCCCAGTTGGCGTTCTGTTCGGCCAGAATCACCGAAAGCTTCTCGGTGCGCTGCACCTCGGCAATGATCTGGCCGATAGCATCGACCACGATCGGAGCCAGGCCGAGCGACGGCTCGTCGAGCAGAAACAGGGCCGGTCTCGGCATCAGCGCCCTTCCGATCGCGAGCATCTGCTGCTCGCCGCCACTCAGCAGGCCCGCGCGTTGCGAGGAGCGTTCCTTCAGGCGCGGGAAATAGCCGTAGATCTGCTCGAGCCTCTCCACGAACTCGGCCTTGGTACGCGTGTAGGCGCCGATACGCAGGTTCTCCAGCACCGACAGGTAAGGAAAAACGCGGCGGCCCTCCGGCGACAGGCCGACGCCGAGGCGCGCGACATCGGACGGCCTGATGCCCTTGAGGCTCCTGTCACGGAGCCGGATCTCCCCCGTCGGATAGGACACCATACCGAGAATCGCCTTCAGTGTGCTGCTCTTGCCGGCACCGTTGGAGCCGATCAGCGCGAGTGTCTCGCCCTCCTCGACATCGAACGTCACACTGTCCGTTCCGAAGATCCGCCCGTAGCGCACCTGCAGGTCAGCAATCGACAGCAGCGGCATGGCCCTTCCCCAGATAGGCTTCAATCACATCCTTGTTCGACAGCACGTCAGCAGGCGTACCGACGGCGAGTTCCCGGCCCTGGTTGATGACTAGTACCCGGTCGCAGAGCCCGGAGATGAACCGCATGTTGTGATCGATCACGATGACGGTAATGCCGCGCTCTCGGACGCGCTTGATCGTGTCGCGGACATGGTCGGCTTCCTCGGCGCTGAGGCCGGCGACCGGCTCGTCCATCATCACCAAGCGCGGCCTCGCGGCGAGCGCGATCGCCATGCCGAGCGTCTTCTGGAATCCGTATGGCAGATTGCCGGCGGTGATATCGGCGACCTCGGTGAGGCTCAGCCAGTCGAGCACTTCGTCGACCAACAGGTCGGTCTCCGCGCGCCGGCGGCGGGCGGCCGGCGTTGACAACAGCGCCGCGAAAAAGCCCGGGTAGAGCGAGAGATAGGCACCCCGCAAGGCGTTCTCGCGGACGGTGCGCTGATTAAAGACGGTTGTCGCCTGGAAGGTGCGCACCAACCCCCTCTCCGCGAGCCGGTGGGATGCCAGGCCCGTGACCTCGTTGCCGGCAAAGCTGACCTGGCCGGTATCCGGGCGGATGACGCCGCTGATCAGATTGATGGCCGTCGTCTTGCCGGCACCGTTCGGACCGATGATCCCGAGGATTTCGCCCTCCTCCACACCGAACGACAGTCCGTCCACGGCGGCGACACCGCCGAAATGGCGCGACAGGTCGCTGACCATCAGGAGCGCCGGCATCACGAATCCTCCCGCCCGGAGCGCGGAAGTTTGCGCAGGCGGGTCGCGAGTTCGACGATACCGCCCGGCAGGAACGCCATGACGACGATGAGGCAGACGCCGAAGATGACGCGCTGCAGTTCGACGTAGCCGCGCAGGAACTCCGGCAGGATCACGAAGAACACCGTTCCGACGATCGGCCCAGCCAGCTGGTACATCCCGCCGACGACATTCATGACGACGAAATTGAGCGACTGGATGATCGAAAACGATGTCGGGTCGATGTAGCGGACAAAATAGCCGAAGAGCGCCCCCGAAACGCCAGCGAGCCCGCAGGCGATGACGAAGATCGTTACCTTGACGCGCAGTACCGGCACGCCGAAGCACTCGGCCAGGCGCGGGTCTTCGCGAATGGCATCGATCGTGCGACCGATCTCCGATTGCAGTAACCGCGCCACGAATCCGATGCAGACGATGGCGAAGCCCATGGTGAAGTAGAAGAAGGCGATCGGCGATTCCAGGAATCCGTAGGGCACCTTGATGCCGAAAATTCCGTTCGATCCGCCCGTGAAGGACTGCCACGACACGAACACGAGGCGGATGATCTCGCCGAGCAAGAACGTGACCAGCACGAAGTACTTGCCCGAAAGCCTCAACAGCAACGGACCAACCATCAGCGCCAACAGGGCCGGCGTCAGGAACGCCAGAACCACCGCCACTGGGAAGGGCAGTCCGAAGGTCGTCACGGCGATGACGCTGGCGTAGGAGCCGAGCCCCATGAAAGCCGCATGAGCGAGCGAGACATGACCGGTCCGGATGATCAGATGCAGGCTCGTCGTGGCGATGCCTGTAATCATCAGGGTCGTACCGAGCGAGATCGTGAACTGATCGGCGTCGACGAACGGCAGCGCCGCGAAGACGAGCACGAGGAGCGCCGCGATCGCGGTGTTGATCCGCCGAACCCGCGTGTCGGAGGACCTCGCCGCGGTCCGCGACCCTGTCGAGCTGTTGGCTTCGGCGACGCTCATGTCTCAGGTGTCCCGAGCAGGCCCCAGGGGCGGAAGATGAGCAACAGGATCACCGCACCGAAAGTGACGAAGACGGACGTCGTGCCGCCGTAGTACGTGCCGAGGAAGCTTTCCGTCAGGCCGAGGATCAGGCCGCCGAGCGCAACGCCGGGGATGCTGCCCATTCCGCCGAGGATGACGGCGATGAAGGCCATCATCAGCGGTCGCTCGCCCATGAAGGGCGACAGCACATAGGTCTGCGCGAAGAAGCCGCCGGCGAGCGCGGCCATGAAGATGGCGATGAAAAACGACAGGGTGTAGATGCGGTCCGTGTTGACGCCTTGGGCCTCGGCGATCTCGACATCCTGCGCGGACGCCCGCATCGCCAGGCCGTATCGCGTGAAATGGGTGAACAGATAGAAGGCAGCAAGGGTCGCGGCGGCGACCCCGATGATCACGAGCTTGTTGCCGGACAGGAACAGCGGCCCGACCTTGTAGACGGCCGAGATCGGCGACGGCACCGAGCGCTCGTGCGGCTCCCAGATGATGACCGCGGTGAACACGATGGCCATGTCGAGGCCGAGCAGCCCGATCATGCTCTGGAACATCTTCTGGTAGAACCAGCGATAGACCAGCCGCTCCAGGACCAGGGAGCAGGCCGCGACGGTAAACGCGGACAGCGGCGCGGCGAGCAGATACGGCACGTGGAACTGGCCGTAGATGTAGTAGAGCGCGTATCCGCCCAGCATCGCCATCGCACCATGCGCGAAGTTGACGACACGCATGATCCCGAACAACAGCGTGAAGCCGAGCGAGACGAGAATGTATATCGCGCTCAGATTGATGCCGTTGACCAGGACCTGACCAAGCACCGCGGCGGAAAACATGCCGTCTTCCTACCCCCCTCGACAAGCGAGCCCGGACGTCGGCGTCTTCCGCGCCGGCGCCCGGGAAGCTTCTGCGACCTCAGTCGAGATCGGGAATGATCTTCGCCTCGACCACGCCTTTCCCGTCGACCACCTTCATGATGTAGAAGGGGATGACGATCTGGTGCTCTACGCCGTACTTGTCCTTGCCGGTCCACTTCACCGGGCCGAGGAAGGGCGTCTCCCAGCCTTCCATCTTCTCGATCTCGTCGCGCACCTTGGAGGTGTCGAGCGAGTTCGCCCGACGAATGCCCTCGAACAGGATCTGCGAGGCGCTGTAGTACTCTGGCGCCAGACCGTTGATCAGGCCGTCGTACTTCGCCTGGTACATCTTCACGAAGTCCGCCATCTCCGGATCGGACAGGTCGACGACGTCGTACTTGAGGAAGCCCTCGGCGGCCGGGCCGACCGCCGCGACGATCTCGGCGACGCCGGCGCCGCCGGCCTGCAGCACCTTGCCCGAGTAACCGACCTCGCGGGCCTGCTTGAGCAGGAGCGCGGCCTCGCCCGGTGCGTTGGAGTTCAGGTCGAACAGGTCGACGCCCTCCGTCACCATGCGCAGCAGGATGGGGGTGAACTCCTTCGAGCCGCGCTCGTAGAAGTCGGTCCAGACCTCGAAGCCCTGGTTCTTGTAACGGTCGACGAGCGCGGTGATCGCCTGCTGGCCGACCGCGTCGTTGGGGGCGATCATGCCGACCTTCTTGACGTCCGGCATCGACTGCTTGACCCAAGCGACGACCGGATCAGAGAACTCGCCGCTCGACAGGCCGACTCGGAAGACGTGCAAGTCGTCCTTCCACTCGTTGTCGAGGATCTTCGGCGCGTAACCCTCGACGAACTGCAGCACCTTCTCCGGCTGCGTGACGGGGATCGCGCCGAGCGCGCCCGGCGATCCCATCGGCCCGAACATGAACCGGACCTTCTCGTCATGGACGAGCCGCTCGGCCGCGGTCTTGGCCTGGGCCGCGTTGTACTGGTCGTCGAACGGGATGACCCGGAGCTTGTAGGTCGTCCCGTCGACAGTGAGGCCTCCATTGGCATTGAGCTCGTCGACGGCGATCTCCACGCCACGCAAGAGGCCCTGGCCCCAGGCGGTACCTCCGCCCGAAAGGGCGGCGATGACGCCTATCTTCAGCTCTTCCTCGGCCTGCGCGGCGGGCGCCGCCATGCCCGCGGCGAGAGCAACGCCGGCGCCGAGCGCCAGCAGGGCGCTTTTCAAGGTACGCATTCGCTTCACCTCCCTTTGTTGCGGCCCGACGGGTGGCGGGCCATAGCCTCCTCGAGCGAGGCTTTTCGTTCGTCCCCGTGGATCAGGAAACGGTCATCACGACCTTTCCGAAATTCTCCGTGTCCTCGAGAATGCGGTGCGCCTCGTGCGCCTGGTCGAACGGCAGCACGGCATGCATGACCTGCGTCACGTCGCCCCTGAGGAGGAGCGGCAGCCAGTGCTCGACGAAGTGTGCGGTGATGACGGCCTTCTCGTCGTTGTTCTGCGGACGCAGCGTGAAGCCGCAGACCTTCAGCCGCTTGCCGAGGATCGGTCCGGTGTCTATCGGGGCGACGCCGGCGCCGAGGATGCCGACCTGGACGATACGTCCCTTGTTGCGCAGGATCCTCAAATGACGCTGAAAGTAGATCGAGCCGATGAAGTCCTCGATCTGGTCGATGCCGTCGGGATAGAGGCGCAGGACCTCGTCAGCGAAATCGACCGATTTGTAGTCGATGACGTGCGCGGCGCCGAGCTTCTTCGCCGCTTCGATCTTGTAGTCCGCGCCCGCGGTGCCGATGACCGTCGCGCCGCACTTCACGGCCATCTGAATCGCGCTCGTGCCGACCGCGCTCCCGGCCGCGTGGATCAGCACGCGATCGCCGGCGGAAAGCCCGCCGAGCTCGAACAGGGTCTCGTGCGCCGTGCAGAAGGTTTCGATCACCGAGGCGGCCCTGACGTCGTCCCAGTCGTCGGGCGTCCGCACCGCGTGACGGTGATGAATAACCGCGTACTCGGCATAGGCGCCCGCCGGGACGAGGCCGAAGACGCGATCGCCCGTCTTGAAGTCGCCCGCCTCGGCGCCGGCGCCGGCAACCTCTCCCGCCATCTCTACGCCGAGGATGTCACCCGCGCCGGGCGGCGGCGGGTACGAACCGGAGCGCTGCATCGCGTCGACCCGGTTGACGCCGATCGCCGTGACGCGAACGAGGAGTTGATCGGCGGCCGGAACCGGCCTCGGCATCTCGACGAGCGACATCGTCTCGGGACCGCCGAAGGGTGGCGCGGTTATCGCCTTCATCGTTACCAAGCCGGTTCCCTCCCGTTTCTATCTGCGGCGCCTATGAAACGTTTTCTTCTTCGCGCAAGGCTCTTTTTCTTCTGGCTTTTGCCCCTATCGGCTTCAGTTCAGTACGAGATTCAGCAATTTCGCGACCGGAACGGCGCTTTCCGTGTCGATCTGGTCGAATACTGATGTCGCCAGCGCGGCACCGCTCCCGACCGGCCAACCCATGCGGCCCAGCCTTTCCTCGACGAGCGCCGCCGCCGTCGGGCGGTCGTGATAGAGCAGCGTTCGCGACGCCTCGCGGGATGATCGCGTGCGCACGGTGCCGTCCTTCATGCGCAGTTCGATCGTGCTGTCCTCCGGGCCCCCGACATCATCGGGCTCGATGGTCGCGAGTCCCGCCAGCCGCAGCACGGTGGGATCGTCGCGTCGATCGCGATTGACGTCGTACTCGAGCGCGCCGAAGGCGAGCATCGCGCCCGTGGCGAACACCGTGCTCGCCAACGCCTGCGCCGTCTCGGTGAAGGGGCCGCGATAGTCGGTACCCGGATACTCCGAGTATGGCCGCCACAGGGTGAGCCGAATGCTCTCGATCTCGTCGACGTCGACGCCGTCGTCGTGCAGCAGCTTCGCCGCGACGGCGGCGGCCATGTTGTCGCCGAGCGTCGCAAAGGGTTTGGCGACGACAGCGTCCACGATCGCTTCGGGATCGGGGTCGGTGCTCCACTCGGGCGGCGGCGTATCGAATCCGGCATAGGCGGCGAGCAGGCCCTTCGGGCCTTCGAGCGCGACAGGCGCGCCGACGACTCCGCGCGCTGCGAGTCGCGCGGCCGTCACGCCACCGCGGGCGGCATGGCCGTTCTGCAGGCGCCACTCGTCCGACCCGGTGCGGACGGGTTCGAGCAGCCCGCCCGTGATGCTCGTGGCGATGCCGATGGCGTTGGCGGCCTGCTTGGGATCGAGACCCAGGACCGTTGCCGCCGCGGCGGCGGAGCCGATTGTGCCCAGCGCCGGGCTCGTGCGCACGCCGCGCGCGATCATGGCGCGGGCGACCTTCTCGCCGGCGCCGAGCCAGTTCATGGCCGTATAGCCGGACACGATCCCGCGCAGCACCAGGCCGAGGTCCGCGTCGACGGCCTCGCCGAGCGAGACCGCGGCGGGCACCACGAACGAGGCGGGATGGGACCACGACGAATACTCGGAATCGTCATGGAAATGGCCGTGCACGGCAATCGCGTTGGCTTCCAGAGCCTCGCCCAGGACCGCCGTCGCGCCGGTGCCCCAAATCCTTGCGGCGCCACGCTTTTTCGACAGATCGGCGACGCAGTCGCAATACGCCACGAAGGTGCGTTCGTCGCGCGCGATGACGCCGAGGCCGAAAGCGTCGAGCAGGCAGAAGGCGGCCTTGTCCACGACCGCCGCGGACAGGGGCATCGCCGCGCATTCGCTGGCGAACCGCCCGAGCCGTGCCGTTGGTTGTTCGCGCGCTGCCATCCCTCTCTCGCCCGGGTTCGTCAGCGGGCCATGATGTCGGACACGATATGCCGCAGATGGGTGACCACGGTTTCAGGCGGCTTCGCGTACGCGCCGACCCGGGAGACCTGTAGCCCGGACGTGCGCCTGAGCTGCACCATCATCTCCGCGAAGGAGAGCAGGGAACCGTACGAGTCGAGCACCGGAGTGCCGTCGATCGATTGGACGCCATTGCGCACCAGCGCGATGTTCAGCACACCCTCAGCAGGAACGATGATGTCGGCTCCGCCGGCGATCAACTCGCGCGCCTGCCTCGAGAAGCGCTCGACGAACTCCCGCGATCCGGCGAAGGCACGGTCGAGCTCGAACTCGTCGATCGCCGGATCGAGCGCGGCGACGATCTTGACCTTCTCGCCGAAGCCCTCGTGAACGATCAGCTTGCGCAGGTAGACCGCCATGTTTTCATCGAGCGTCAGGAGGCCGAACGAGCGGCTGACCGCCGACGAGACCAGCAGCGCGGTTTCGCAGGAGCTGACGACCGGGATGTCGACGAGACTGCGCGCCTCTTCGAGACCGGGATCGAGGAAGCAGCTGATCGCAACGGCGTCGTAGCCTTCGCGCTCGGCCGCGACGATGTTGTCGATGACCTGCAGGTCGGTGAGCTTGAGGCCGTAATTGTACTTCGTCATCGCCACCGGCGGCATGCCTTCCGGGTATGTCCCCGGCCGTACGCCATGCAGGTCGACGACCGTGTCCGGCCGACAGACCGCCGCAGCGTGCTCCGCGAGCATGGACCGGTAGCCAGGCAGATGGGTCAGATCGGTATAGCTCTGATGCCAGATGCGTATCGGCATGGCTGCGCGTTTCCGCCCTTCCCTCGCAAGCGCTGTGGCTCGCCAGCGCCGGATTTTGGTCACCCGGTCGCCTATTATGAAACGTTTCAATGGTAAGGTTGAGCCAATGCGCTTGTCAACAAGAAGCAGCTTTTCCGAGAGGTGATAAATCGCGATTCGCGGCTATCGCCCGCGGAAGACCGGAAGCCGCTTTTCGTTGAAGGCGTTGATGCCCTCGCGGCGATCCTCGGTCGGCGGCAGGCGGTTGTAGCAGTCGATCTCGAAATACATGGCCGAGCGCAGGTCCATTTGCCCGCCGAAGATCATCGAACGCTTGGCCTGGCGGATCGAAAGCGGCGCGTTGCCCGCGATCGTCTCGGCGGTTCCGATCGTCTCTTTCATGAGGTCTTCGGGCGCGCAGAGGCGGTTGACCAGTCCCCAGTCGTACGCCTCATCGGCGCTGAACGGTCTCCCGGTCAGGATGATCTCGGCAGCGCGCTGATAGCCGATGCGACGCTGCAGCGTCTGGGTGCCGCCGCCGCCGGGCATGATGCCGATAGTCACTTCCGTCAGGGCGAACCGGGCTGAGGGAACGGCATAGGTGAAATCGCACAGGAGCGTGAGCTCGCAACCGCCGGCATAGGCCGCGCCATTGACGGCGGCGATGATCGGCACAGGGCAGTCGAGCAGGGACAGCATCTTCCGCTCGAACAGCGCGTGCTGTCTGTTCCAGTCCTCGTTGGACATGCCGCGCCGTTCCTTCAGGTCGACGCCGGCGCAGAACGCCTTGTCGCCGGCGCCCGTCAGGATGATGCAGCGCCAAGGCTCGGGATCCGCCGCCAGCCGGGTGAATACATCCAGAACGTCACGCCCCATCTGGGTGTTGATCGCGTTTCGGACCTCCGGTCGGTTCAGGCGAACGAGGAGGATGCCTTTGGAGAGGTCCTTCAGTTCGAGCGTTTCATAAGGTCCGAACGCGACAGTCATGATTTCTCCGTCAGGCTTTCGATTTCCGTTTGGGCGGCGCTGCAATCGAGCCGCGCTGGATGAATTCGGTCGGGAGGAGAACGTGTTCGGGCGGCGCGTCGGTATTTCCGGCCATCCGGTTGATCAGCAGGCGGGCCGCGGTCCGGCCGATCTCCGCCTGGTCCCAGCGCACGATGCTGATCGGCGGTGTGTGCAGCTCGGCGAGCTCGGATTCGCCCGCCCCGACCACCGATATGTCGTCGGGGATGCGCAGGCCGCGGACCCGGATCGCCCGCAGAACGCCAGCCAGCATATCGATGCCGCCGGCGATGATCGCGGTGGGCACGTCGCTCGTGCCGAGCAGCGACGAGGTGTGCCGGAAACCTTCGGTCGGCAGGAAGCTCGCCGCGCGCACCAGTGAGGGATCGACGGCCACGCCGAAGGCCTCGTGCGCCTCGGTGTAGCCGCGCACGCGCTCGCGGGCGGGATAGATGATGGTGTCGCCGGTCAGCAGCACGATGCGTCGGTGGCCGAGTTCCAAAAGCCGTGTCGTCGCCTCGCGGCAGGCCCCGGCGTGATCCGCCATGACCGCGTCCGCCCATTCCGGCTTGTCGCGGTCGACCAGGACGATCGGAGCGTCGAGGCTGCGCAGGAAGGCGTCGAATTTCTCGTCGATCGGCGTGTAGGGGCCGAGCATGATGCCGTCGGTGCGCTGGCTGTTGAGCCTCATCAACAGTTCGCGCTCGCGTTCCTCGCGGCCCTCCGAATTGGTGATCAGTAGCGAGAACCCGGCATCGTCGAGGACGTCGTGGGCGGCGCGCACGAAGGCGGCGAGAGAGGGAATGTTGATCTCGCGGATGATGCAGCCGACCATGTGCGTCGACTGACGCCGCATGCTCTGCGCCACGGCGTTCGGCCTGTAGCCCAGGTCCCTGATCGCCTGCTGGACGCGTGACCGTATCTCCGGGCGAACCGTCTGCTTCTCGTTGAGCACGCGCGAGGCCGTCCCGATCGAGACCCCGGCGGCGCGCGCCACATCGCGGATCGTGATGTTACCGCTGCGTCTGGACATTTCCGTCTCTTGAATGGGCGCCGACGAAGAGGCGCGGACGAACATCTTTTAGTTGTACATCAGATTTGGAAGCCAGAGGACAAGCTCGGGGATCGCTATCATGATGGCGAGCGTCACCGCGTCCATGATCAGAAACGGACCGATCCCGCGAAACACGTTCTCCAGTGAAACGGAGTTGCCGATCGCCGCTTTCAGGACGAAGACGTTGAGCCCCACCGGCGGCGTGATCATGCCGACCTCGAGCAGCTTCACGAGCACGATGCCGAACCAGACGAGATCGTAGCCGATCGCGTCGACCACCGGCACGACCACCGGCAGGGTCAGCAGCATGATGCCGATCGGGTCCATGAACATGCCGAGCAGAATATAGCCGGCGCAGATCCCGAACAGCACGAGCAGCCGGCCGCCCTGGATGCTGCCCGCCCATTCGGCCAGGTCGCCGCTGACGCCGGTGAAGGCGACGAAGGACACGAGCACCTTGGAGGCGATGGCGATTGCGAAGATCATCGCCGTCTGGACCACCGTCTCCCGGACGGCCCCCCATATGGAAACCAGTCCGAGGCGCCGTCGCGCGACGCCGAGCGCCATCACGGCCAGGGCGCCGACCGCCGCAGCCTCGGTCGGCGTGACGACGCCGGTGTAGATGACGGCGATGATGACCAGGAAGATCGCCATGATCTCCCAGGTGCCGCCGAGCGAGTTCACCTTCTCCCGCCAGGTGAAGTGCGTTTCGAGCCGCGGCGCCAACGCGGGATTGAGCTTGACGCGCAGAACGATCACGGCAGCGTAGGTGAGGCCGGTGAGAACGCCCGGGACGATGCCGCCGATCAGGAGCCTGCCGATCGATTGCTCGGCGAAGATTCCGAAAATGACCATCAGGATGCTCGGCGGGATGAGCGCGCCGAGCGTGCCGCCCGCTGCGACTGCGCCGGAGGCCAGGCGCTGGTCGTAGCCGTAGCGCAGCATCTCCGGCACGGCGATCCGCCCCATCGCCGCCGCCGTCGCGAGCGACGAGCCGGAAATCGCCGCGAACAGGCCGCAAGCCGCGACGCTGGCGATCGCCAGGCCGCCCGGCAGGTGCGACAACCAGACGCGGGCCGTGCGGTAGGCGCTCTGGGTGGCGCCCGAATAGAACGCGAAGTTCCCCATCAGCAGGAACATCGGGATCGCCATCAGGGTGAAGCTCGCGACGAACGAATAGGGGTCGCGCGCCAGCATCGAAATCGTGCTGCGCCAGCCGAAATCGAAGCTGAACGTCCCGGTGCGCGCCGCGCCCAGGACGAACAGGCCGGCTATGCCGACCGCGAGCAGGCCGAATGCGATGGGCACACGGATCGCCAGCAGGCCGAGCAGCGCCATACCGGCGATCAGCGCGAGAATCGTGCCGTCCATCTGGATTGTCCGGTAAGTGCGGTTCGTTCAGGCCGCGGACGGCGCAAACCGCCCGCGGCCCGAAGCACTCACCACATGTCGACGAGGCCGGCGGCCTTGCCCTTCTCCGTGTATTTCTTCTCGAGCTCCTTGTAGGACGCGGCGATCGCGGCCGTATCGGTGGCGTCCTTGTTGGCTGCTGCCCATTCGGCGAAGAAGTCGGGCGACATGGCGATCCACTTCTGCTGCTCTTCAGCCGGGAAGGAGATGTATTCCATGTGTTCCGGCCCGGAGGCCTCGGCGAGTGCCTTCTGCTCGGCAAGGGCGAGCTCGGAGGACCGCTCGGCGAAGCGCTGCTGGGCCGCGGCCATGGTTTCTTCCATGACCTTCTTCACGTCGTCCGGCAATCCGTTCCAGAAGTCGCGGTTGACGAGCTCGAGCTGCACCGCCTGGCCGAGACCGGCCGCGATGAAGTAGTCGGAGACCTCGTTGTGGCGGATCGGACGGGTCGTGATGATGTAGTTGGTCGACCCTTCGACCACCCCCTTGGACAGGGCCTCGTAGACGTCGTTCCACGGGATCGAGACGGGGGCCGCGCCGGCCGCCTCGAAGGCCGCCGCCTGCACACCGCGGGCTCTCACCTTCAGTCCCTTGAGATCCTCGACCGTCTTGATCGGCTTCTTCGAGACGATACCGGTGCCCCCCGTGGTGATGACGCCGAGCGCCATCACGTTCATCTTGGCCAGCTCCTCGTCGAAGACCGGATACATGTCCTGAAGCTCGTTGATGACGTTCATCGCCACGTATGGCGAGGGGCTCGTGAAGGGCAGGTTGGTCATGTTCCAGATCGGCAGCTGGCCGGGATAGGAGACCGTGTAGATCTTGCCCATCTCGATGACGCCGTCGCCGATGGCGTTGATGACGTCCTGGTCCTTGACGAGCGAGTTGCCGAGGAAGGTCTCGAACTTGACCCGCCCGTCGGTGCGCTTCGTCACCTCGTCCATGAACCACAGGGTGGCTTCCTGCGTTGGGTCGCTGGCGGCTGACGGCGAAGCGTAGCGCACCAGGATGTCCTGCGCCTGTGCACCGGGTCCGGCGAGCAGCGGTGCCAGCGCCAGCGCCGCCCCCGCCAGCCACTTCGTAACTCTTCCAGTCATGCTTTCCTCCCTTTTTTAGGTTAGCTGGTTCTTTCGATTTCCACCGACCCGTCGTCGGCGATCTCGGCGGCCCGGACGCGGGCGACGGTGAGGTCGAGCGCCAGGCGGACAATGAGCGCGGCGGTGCCCACGACAGCCACGGCGCGCGCCGGCCACGTGACGATCTGATTGACGCCGAGATAGGCGTCGCCCGTCACGTAGGCTTTCGTTGTGCCCTGGTAGAGCGCGTAGAGCAGGACCGCGAAGGCGACGAAGCCGACGAGGCACCCGAACCAGATAAGGCCGCTGCGGACAGCTGCGCTCGCGCGGTCGGTGAACAGCGTCACCGCCACGTGCTCCCGGCGCGCCTGGGTGTAGGCGAGCGGCAGAAACACGACCGCGACCAGCAGCATCTCGGCAATCGCCTCGACGTCGGGCACCGGAGTGCTGAACAAGAACCGGCCGAAGCTCGAGATCGCCGTCATCACCATCATGACGACCAGCGCCACGCCGGCGATGTCGGCAAGGCCGCGATCCCAGGCAATCAGCGGTGTCTTGCGATCTGGTGTCACCCTCCCCGGTCTCCCTTCAGTTCGCCGCTGCTCCCGCGCCGGCGATCGCCCCGCGGCGCTCCGCCGTCGCCGCCATGTCGACGGTCCACGTCTTGTCGTCGATGACGACCCCGTAGTGCTCGTAGGCGGATCGGTTGCTGACGTAGCCGTCGCGCACATCCTCCAGAACGCGCTCGGGCTCGCGCTCCAGCGGGCTGCCGTAGCCGCCGCCTCCCGCCGGCCGGACCGTGACGCGATCGCCGGTATGGACCACCTCGTAAGCGCCTTTGCTCGGCACGGTGACACGCTTGCCGTCAGCCTGTCGGGTGACCGAGGATTCGAACTTGCCGCCCTCGATACCGCCAAACAGGCCCTTCGGCGCGACCAGGCCGCGCTCGGCCATGACCGTCAGCGTCGCCTCCTCGTAGCCGACGGTGTAGACGCGCTCGGCCGTCAGACCGCCGCGCCAGCGGCCAGGACCGCCGGAATCCTGGACGAGATGCCAGCTGTCGACCTGGAGGGGGACCATGTGCTCGAGCAGCTCGACCGACTGCGAGCCGGCATTGCCGACGAGCACCCGGATGGAGTTGACGCCGTCGCGCATGGCGCGGGCGCCGAAGCCGCCGGGATGGGGATCGATATGCTGCACGTGCTTGCGACGAAACGACCGGCATCGCGCTTCGTCGGTATCGAGACCGCTGAAAATCGCCGAGCAGGCCGCGTCGTTGCTCTGGCCGACCACACGGTCGGGCACCGCCTGGGCGAGCGTCGTCAGCAGCATGTCGATGACGCGCGGCGACGTTTCGGTTACGCCGCTGACCACCGATGCGGGATAGGTGCAGTTGAGCAGAGTACCTTCCGGACAGATGATCTCGACCGGCCGGTAGCAGCCCTGGTTGATCGGGATCGTGTGGTCGGTGATCGCCTTGACCGTGAACCAGGTCGAGTTGCACGTCACCGAGAACGGGCAGTTGATGCCGCCGCGCACCTGCTTGGCCGTGCCGGTGTAGTCGAAGATCATGCGATCGCCGCTGACCGTGATCTTGACCTTCACGGGGATCAGCTCGGCCGGCCATCCCGGCGCCTGCACCGGCTCGATGAAGTCGCTGCCCTCGTAGACCCCGTCGGGAATGCGCTCGATCTGGGCGCGCATCAGCCGCTCGGAATAGTCGAGCGCGGCGTCCATGGCATCGGCCATCGCCTTGGGCCCGAACTTCTCCGCCATCTCGATCAGGCGCTGGCCGCCTACATAAGTGCCGGCGTACTGCGCATTGATGTCGAGCGTGCGGTTGTCGACGTCGCGCGTGTTCTGGACGATGAGCTGGAACAGGTCCTCGACGGGCTTGTCGTCGCGATAGAGGACGACCGGCGGAATACGGATTCCCTCGGCATGGATGTCCCAGGTCACCGGCGTGAAGCTGCCCGGCGCGGTACCGCCGATGTCGACCCAATGGCCGCGCGTCATCGTGTAGGCGATGATCTCGCCCCTGAAGAAGACGGGCCGCGTGAACTGGACGTCGGGCTGGTGGTTGCCGCCGCCCAGATAGACGTCGTTGGAGATGATGACGTCGCCGGGGCGCAGGTTCTCGACGCCGATCGCCTCGACCGAGGCCTTCGTCGAGATCACCGCCGAGCCCATCATGGTCGGGATATCGTTGCCCTGCGCGACGAGCTGCATCTTGGCGTCGAAGATCGCCGCCGAAGCGTCACCCCCGGAATGGATGATCGGGCTGCCGGCGGTCCGCATCATCGCGACCTTCATTTCCCGCGCGATGGCATAGAGGCCGTTGCGGATCACTTCATAGGTGACGGTATCCATGATCAGGCCTTTCCGACGGCGATGACGATCGTTCCGTCCTCGTGGACGTCGAGAACGTCGCCGGCGTAGATGACGATGCGGGTACTCGGCTCCTCGATGACGAGCGGGCCCTCGAGACGGTCGACGGCGTGCAGGTCCTCGCGCCGGTAGCGCGGCATCTCGGTCCAGCCTGTATCCAGGCGGATTCTGGCGCGGCCGACCGGTTCGGTGCCGGCGCCGTTCTTCGGCTTCGGCTTGGCGGTTGCGAACTGGCCGATCTTGCCGACCACGCGCACCCGCAGATTGACCAGGCGCACCGGACGCCCCTTGATGTCGAAGTTCCAGTGGCGCCGGTGACCGGTGACGAAGTTGTCTGCGATCTCCTGCAGCGCCGCGGTATCGATGGCGCCGTCCGGCACGACGACCTGCATGGTCTCGCCCTGGCCCAGATACTGGCAATCCGCCCGGCGTTCGATGGCGACAAGGTCGCGCGGAATGCCGGCCTGATCCATCCGGCGATAGGCCTCGACCTCCAGCTCGGCGATCCGCCGGTTTAGTGCGGCGATGTCGAGATCGTCGACATTCTGGACGATCGAGGCCTGGAAGTCCTGCACCATGTCGGCGACGAGCATGCCGAAGGCGGAGAAGACGCCCGGCATGGGCGGCAGCACAACTGTAGGAATGTCGAGTTCCCGGACGAGATCGACCGCATGAACCGGGCCGGCGCCGCCGAAGGGGATGTAGACGAAGTCGCGCGGGTCGTAGCCGCGCTCCACGGTGACGAGGCGGACGGCCTGCGCCATCAGGGCGTTTGCGACCTGGCGGACGGTGTGGGCCGCCTGTTCGACGCTGACGCCGAGCGGATCGGCGAGATGGGTCCGGATGGCCGTTTCCGCAGCCGCCGTATCGAGGGCGAAGTCGCCGCCGAGGAAGCTCTCCGGATCGACGTAGCCGAGTACCAGATTGCAGTCGGTCACGGTCGGACGGGTGCCACCGCGCCCGTAGCAGGCCGGCCCCGGGTCGGCGCCGGCGCTCTCCGGACCGATGCGCACGCCACCGCCCTCGTCGATCCAGGCGATCGAGCCGCCGCCCGCGCCGATCGAGATGATGTCGATGTTCGGGCAGCGCACGGTGTAGCTTTTGATCTCGGTGGAGTTGCGCAGTTCCGGCTGGCTGTCGCGAATGAGCGAGACGTCGAAGCTTGTGCCGCCCATGTCGCCGGTGATGGCGTTGGGCAAGCCGATGCGCTGACACAGACGCGCCGCCGCGGTGACGCCGCCGGCGGGACCCGACTCGAGCAACGTGACCGGCCGTTCGCTGACCGCTTCCGGCGGCGTCAGGCCGCCGTTGGATTGCATGAAATAGATGTCGCCCTTGACGCCGACCTCCCGCGCATTGCGGGTGAACGTCGTCGCGTACTGTCCACAGCGCGGGCCGAGGATGGCGTTGACGACCGTCGTGCAGGTCCGCTCGTACTCCATGATCTCCGGATTGACCTCGATCGATCCGGTCACGAAGGCGTCGTTGATACGCCGGCGGATATGCTCGAGCGCGTTGCGTTCATGCGTGTCGTTCACCGGCGAATTGATCAGGCACACGGCGATGGCTTCGACGCCTTCGGCCTTGAGCTCGTCGAGACAGGCATCGAGGCCGGCTTCGTCAAGCGCGCGCTCGACGGTGCCGTCGTAGCGGATGCGTTCGTCGACCTCGCGGCGCAGATAGCGGGGCGCGAGCTGCGCCGGCGCTTCGAAGAAGAGGTCGTAGAGATCGGCCCGATCATGCCGCCAGGCCCGGCGAATCTCGAGGATGTCGCGGAAGCCCTTGGTCGTGATGAGACCGGTCTTCGCGCCCTTGCCCTCGATGATCATGTTGGTGGCGATCGTCGTGCCGTGGCCGACGAAGCCGATCGCGTCGGGGGTCGAATCGCTGATGTCGAGGATCGTGCGAAGCCCGTTCAGAGCGCCGACCGCCGGGTCGCTCGGCGTGGTCGGCACCTTCGTGGACCACACCTCGCCGGACTGATCGTCGAACAGGACTACGTCGGTGAACGTTCCACCGACATCGATACCCAGGCGCCGCATAGACCCTCCCGACACGCACGCAAATGACCGTTCATCTGTTGTTGTCCGAACCACGAATGCCGCTGTCGCGACACCGAAACCCGATCGTCTCGGATGGCCAGCCGATGAAACGTTTCACAAAACTAGCGACGCACAAACGGCTCTGTCAACTCCCTGTTCGCGCCTGTTCACGCGAATGCAGTTCCGGATAGCGTCCGTCGACGAGATCGTTGGTCTCGCACACCGTCTCGATGATCCGGCGGCGCACGATCTTGCCCATCGCATTGCGCGCGATCTCCGGCACCTCGACCATGAGCCGCGGCCGCTTGTAGCCCGTCATCTGCGCGATGACCGGCGCCAGCCGCTCGCGCCAGTCGGGAGCGCCCCCCGCGACGACCGCCGTGATGATCTCGCCCCAGTAGGCCGACGGCAGTCCGACGACGACGAGTTCGCCGCGGTCGAGCGCCGGGCGCAACGTGCTCTCCACCTCGTCCGGCGTCACCCGGTAGCCGCCGGTCTTGATGACATCGGATTCGCGCCCGACCAGATGCAGGCGGCCCTCCTCGTCCAGAAACCCGAGATCGCCCGTCCGGTGGAATCCGTCCGGAGCCTGTGGTTCGACGCCGTTGCCGGTGAGCGTGGCGACCAGCATGTGGCGGCCGCGCAGCAGCACCGGACCCGTCGTGCCCGGCACCGCCTTCGCCCCGTCCTCCGCCTCGATGACGACCTCCACGCCGCTCGCCGGCCAGCCGACGCAGGTGCTGCTTCCGGCCCGGTCCGACGCATACCAGCGGTCGACCTCGGGCGGTGTGAGCACGGTGATCGGATTGAACATTTCCGTCTTGCCGTAGGTGATCCGCACGACCGGTCCGAATATGTCCCGGGCCTGCCGATAGACCTCCGGCAGCAGCGGGGAGGTCCCGCAGAAAATCGCATCGATGCTTTGTATCGAAAGGCCTTTCAGCAGCGACACCAGCTTGGCTAGCACGGTCGGCGGGGCGAAGATCTGGTCGACAGCGTTGTCGACGATCGCCGGCAGCACCTCGTCGTCTTTCACGCCGTCGACGAGCCGCACCGACGCGCCGCCGTCCAGGAACGCCTGGGTGAGCAGGCTCGTGCCGTGTGCGAACGGCGTCATCAGAAGGATCGAGCGGCCCGGCTGCGGCGCCACGGGCAGCGTCGCGCGCATGAGCACGTTCGCCAACCAGCGAGAGCCGTGCGAATGGACGATACCCTTGGGCTTGCTTGTCGTGCCCGAGGTGAACAGGATCCGGCTCCACCCGTCTCGGTCGACGGGAACATCCGGCAGCGCGGCCAGCGGCACGGGATCGATGTCCTCGACCGTCGTCACCTCGAAGCCGGATCCCGAGAAGCGCTCGCAACAGTCGCCGGTGGTGAGTGTCCGCGTCGCCTTGGCCAATCGCAGGCCATGTTCGATGTCGGTCGCCGACAGGGCGGGATTGATCGCCGCCTCGGTAGCGCCGGCGAGGGCGATGCCGTAGCTCGCGGCGATGGCATGGCGGGTATTGGACACGACGCTTGCCACGACGTCGCCCGGCCCGACGCCCTCGTCCGCGAGCGCGGCGGCGACGCCCGCCGCCATGTCGAACAGCGCCGCATAGCCGACCGACCCCCGCCGGTCGACCACGGCGGTTTCCTCCGCAAACCGCTGTGCCAGCGGCAGCCATTCGGATTTCCAGGAGATTGTGAGCATGGCCCCTTGCGTGCTGCGCGACATGCCGAACGAAGCGACGTCTTCCCGCGTTCGGGAGTTCCCTCCGGCAACTTTGATGAAACGTTATATTGACCTCGCCGAGGTTGGCACATTACGGTCGGGGCGACAAGCGAGAGGAAGCGTCATGGGTGCGAGCAGACCGCTCGAGGGTATCGTAGTCGTCGAACTGGGCCACAGTGTCGCCGCCCCGTATGCAGGCATGATCATGGCCGATCTCGGCGCGCGCGTGATCAAGGTGGAGAACCCCTCCGGCGGCGACTACGCGCGCGGCTGGGGCCCACCGTTCTGGAAGGACACGTCGTCCTCCTTCGCCGCGCTCAACCGCGGCAAGGAGGGCGTGGCCGTCGATTTCACCGATGCCGGAGACGTCGCCGCGCTGAAGGCCCTGATCGTCGACGAGGCCGACGCCGTGATTCAGAACCTGCGGCCGGGCATCCTGGAGCGGTTCGAGCTGACGCCCGCGGCGATGCAGGCGCTGAAGCCCGACCTGATCTGGTGCGACATCGGCGCGTTCGGTGCCGACGGACCACTGGCGCAGAAGCCCGGATACGATCCGCTGGTGCAGGCGTCGACGGGAATCATGAGCGTGACCGGCGAAGGAAACCGCCCGCCCGTCCGCGTCGGCGTGTCGATCGTCGACATGGGCTCGGGCATGTGGACGGTGATCGGATTGCTGTCGGGCCTGATCGCGCGCGGACGCAGCGGCAAGGGCGCTCATGTGGCGACATCTCTCTACGAGACCGGCCTTGCCTGGATGACGATCCCGCTCGCCGGCTACGAGGCGGCCGGCGACGTGCGCAAGCCTTACGGGTCCGGCGTCGCCGAGATCGTTCCCTATCAGGCGTTCCGCACGGCGGACGGCTGGCTCATGATAGCGGCCGGCAACGACAATCTGTTTCGCAAGCTGTGCTCCGTTCTCGGCCTCGACCAACTCGCCGAGGACCCCGATTTCGCCACCAACGCCGCACGGGTCGTCAATCGCGAGCGCCTCATCCCGGTGATCGCGGAATCGGTCGCACGGCGTCGGCCGGACGACCTTGCGGGACGGCTCGATGCCCTCGGCGTTCCGAATGCGCCGCTGCTCACCGTCGACCAGGTCGCGCGGCATCCGCAGACCGAAGCACTCGCCATGACGGTCGAATGCGACGACGATCCGGGCCTGGAGCTTGTCGGCGTGCCGCTGAGCCTGGACACGATCCGGCCGCGCACGAAGCGCCGCGCGCCCAGGCTCGGCGAGCACAACGATTTGCTGAACAGGAAAACGTCGGAGACGCCCGTTGGCTGACACGTATGAAACGATCTCGTTGGACAGGCTCGAGGATCGTGTCCTGCTCGTCACGCTCGACCGGCCCGAATCCGCCAATGCCATGAACACGAGGATGGGCCTCGAGCTCATGGCCGTGTTCGAGGAGTTGCTCATCGACCTGCAGGACCTGCGCTGCGTCGTGCTGACGGGCCGTGGCGAGAAGGCCTTCTGCGCCGGCGGCGACCTCAAGGAGCGCCGCGGGATGACCGACGAGACCTGGCAGAGCCAGCACGCGATCTTCGAGCGCATGGTGCGCGCCGTCGTCGGCTGCCCGCTGCCGCTGATCGCCGCCGTCAACGGGGCGGCCTATGGCGGCGGCTGCGAAATCTCGGCGGCTTGCGACTTCGTCTATGCCTCGACGAATGCCCGCTTCGCGCTGACCGAGGTGACGCTCGGCATCATGCCGGGCGCCGGCGGCACGCAGAACCTCGCCCGCGCCGTCGGCTCGCGCCGAGCCAAGGAGATCATCCTCACCGGCCTTCCGTTCTCCGCGGAGGATGCCGAGAGCTGGGGTCTGGTCAACAAGGTCTGCGCTCCCGACCGGCTCATGCCGGAGGTGCTCCAGACCGCGTCGCGGATCGCCGGCAACGCGCCGATCTCCGTGCGCCAGGCCAAGCAGGCGATCACCCGTGGACTGGACATGTCGATCTGGGACGGCCTCTCCTTCGAGATCGAGGCCTACAACCGGATGGTCCCCACGCAGGACCGTCACGAAGGCGTCGACGCCTACAACGAAAAGCGCAAGCCCGATTTCAAGGGCCGCTGAAGGGAGATAACGATGGTCGAGAAGGCACATGTGCGCGAGGTCGGACCGCGCGACGGCCTGCAGCTCGTCAAGACTATACTGACCGCCGAGCAGAAGCTCGAGTGGTGCCGGCGCGAGGCCGCCGCCGGTGTCGAGGAGATCGAGGTGACGTCCTTCGTCCCGCCGAAGGTGGTGCCGCAGTTCGCCGATGCCGGCGAGGTGGCGCGCGGCGCCGTGGCGATGGGCGGCTTCACGCCCTCCGCGCTGGTGCCGAACCTGAAGGGCGCGCAGCTCGCGATCGAGGCCGGTGTTCCGAAGATCAACTACGTCCTCTCCGCCAGCGAGGAGCACAATCTCGCCAACGTGCGGCGCACCACGCAGGAGTCGATCGACGACTTCGCCCGCATCATCGCCTTCCGCGACGAGGTCGCGCCCGGCAAGGTGAAGATCGGCTCGGGTGTCGCCACCGCCTACGGCTGCACCATTGCCGGGACCGTCTCCGAGAAACGCGTCGTCGAGATCGCCGCGACCCTTCTGGAGCTCGGCGCCGACGAGATCGTCGTCGCCGACACGGTCGGCTACGGCAATCCGGGCCAGGTGCGCCGCATCATGGGCGCGGTCGTCCGCGAGGCCGGCAAGGTGCCGGTCGCCTGCCATTTCCACGATACGCGCGGACTGGGGCTCGCCAACGTCACCGCCGCGCTGGAAGTCGGCGTCCGCGCCTTCGACGCATCCCTCGGCGGCCTCGGCGGCTGCCCGTTCGCACCGGGTGCGAGCGGCAATATCGACAGCGAGGACACCGCGTTCCTGCTCGAATCGCTGGGCTTCGACACCGGCATCGACATCGAGGCGCTCGTCGAGGTGCGCCGGACGATCGAGGACTGGCTGCCCGGCGAGCGGTTCGCCGGGACCATCGCCCGGGCCGGACTGCCCAAGAATTTCGGCGTCCCCGTCGACGCTGCCGCCTGAGAACCGAAGTAGACCTCCATGGATCACATCAATCCCGACGCTGCCGCCGACGACGTGGTTCACGTCGAACTCGGCGAGGACTTCCCCGAGCTACGGGAGGCGGTGCGGCGCATCTGCGCCGACTATCCGCCGTCCTACTGGCGCCGGCTCGACGAGGATCAGGCCTATCCGAGCGCCTTCGTCGACGCGCTGACCGAAGGCGGCTTCCTCGGCGCGCTCATTCCCGAGGAGTACGGCGGGTCCGGCCTGCCGCTGCGCGCTGCCGCCGTGATCCTCGAGGAGATCAACGCCTCGGGATGCACCGCCAGTCCTGCGCACGCGCAGATGTACATCATGGGAACCCTGCTCAGGCACGGCAGCGAGGCGCAGAAGCGCAAGTACCTGCCCGGCATCGCGTCCGGCGAGTTGCGCCTGCAGGCCTTCGGCGTCACCGAGCCGACCACCGGTTCGGACACCACGCAGATCAAGACCCGCGCAGTCCGCGACGGCGACCACTACGTCGTCAACGGCCAGAAGGTGTGGACGTCCCGGGCGCTTTACTCCGACCTGATGCTGCTGCTCGCCCGCACCACGCCGGCCGACCAGGTCGCCAAGCGCAGCGACGGATTGTCGGTGTTTCTCGTCGACCTGCGGGAGGCGCGCGGCAACGGCATCGAGATCAAGCCGATCAAGGCGCTCCTGAACCACAACACCACCGAGGTGTTCATCGACAATCTGAAGGTGCCGGCCGAGAACCTGATCGGCGAGGAAGGCAAGGGCTTCCGCTACATTCTCGACGGGATGAACGCGGAGCGCATCCTCGTCGCCTCCGAATGCGTCGGCGACGGCCGCTGGCTTCTCAAGCGCGCGGTCGACTACGCCAACGAGCGCGTCGTCTTCGGCAAGCCGATCGGCGCCAATCAGGGCATCCAGTTCCCGCTGGCGCGCGCCTATGCCGAACTCGAAGCGGCCGACATGATGTGCCGCCGCGCGGCGGCCCTGTTCCAGGCCGGCAGGCCCTGCGGCGAGGACGCCAACATCGCCAAGCTGCTCGCCTCGGAAGCGACCTGGCACGCCGCGGACGCCTGCCTGCAGACGCATGGCGGCTTCGGCTACGCCCGCGAATACGACATCGAGCGCAAGTGGCGCGAAGTGCGGCTGTATCAGACGGCCCCGATCTCGACCAATCTGGTCCTCGCCTATGTCGGCCAGCATGTGCTCGGCATGCCGCGGTCCTATTGAAGCAGGAAAGAGCACGTTCCATGACTGGACTGACACGCGAGGTGGCGGACTTCATCGCAGCGGTTTCGCCCGAGAAGGTTCCCGATACGCTCAAGGACGCGGCGAAATCGGGAATGACGGACTGTGTCGCCGTGATGATCGCCGGCAGCGGCGAGGACGCCGTCCATCTCGTGTCCGAGCTCGTATCGCCGACGACGAAGACCGAGGGCAGTGCGCCGCTCATTCCCGTCGGCACGCTTTACACCGCGCCGGACGCGGCCTTCGTGAACGGTGTCGCCGCCCACGCTCTCGACTACGACGACGTCGGCATGGACGGCCACCCGAGCGTCGTGCTGACTCCGGCGATCCTCGCCGAAGGCTGGGCGCTCGGCGCTTCGGGCGAAGCCGCACTTGCGGCCTATGTCGCCGGCTACGAGGTCTGGGCGCTGCTGATGACGCTCGAGCCGGGCAAGATGCACGAGCGCGGCTTCCATCCCACCGCGAACCTCGGAACACTGGCGACCGCGACCGCCTGCGCCGTCCTGCACGGGCTCGACGCCGATCGCGCCGGCCACGCCGTCGCCATCGGGGCATCGCTCGCCTCGGGTCTCGTCGCCAATTTCGGCACGATGACCAAGCCGCTGCATGCCGGCCGCGCGGCGCAGTCGGGCATCATCGCCGCCCGCCTTGCCGCGAGAGGCTTCACGGCGGCCGAGGATGCGCTGGAGCACGCGACCGGCTTCATGAACGCGCATACCGCCTCGGGCACGCCGGATCTCGCCGAACGCGACCACGGACTCGGCCGGGAATGGCGTTTCGCCGAGCTCGGCCTCAACATCAAGCGCTATCCGCTGTGCTACTCCACGCACCGGGCGATAGACGCCATGCTCGACATCGTCGAGGAGCACGACCTGAAGCCCGGCGACGTTCGCGAGATCCGTGTCGGCGCGGGCGTTCCGGAGCTTCTGATGTTGCGCAATCACGCGCCGAAGACGGGCCTCGAGGCGAAGTTCTCGATGGAGTTCGCCATGGCGAGCGCGCTCGTCGCCCGCAACGTCGGTCTGTCGGAGTTGAGCGACGGCTTCGTACGCCGGCCGGAGGTCATGGAGACGATGGGCAAGGTGAGGTCGACGGCGATCCACGACGGCATCGCCGGCATGCCGGATTCGCCGCCCGACACGGTCGAGGTCGAGACGGTGTCCGGCCGGGTGCTGACCCACGAGCCGGTGCGGTACGCGCGCGGCAGCTGGCAGAAGCCGCTCGATCGCGACGGCCTGCACGCCAAGTTCTCCGACTGCGTCGGCGCCCGGCTGCCCGCGCATCGGGCCGACGCGCTGTTCGACGGCATGATGGCGCTCGAGACCGTGACGGACCTGCGGAACCTTCCCTTCTCGACCGCCGGCGAATCGCGTCGGCGCACCGCCTGACCCTGCCGGAGAACCGGACAATGAATGCACTTCCCACCGAACAGATCCCCGGCATCTATCATCGCCGCGTCGGCGACGCGATGGTGACCGCGCTGTCCGACGGCTATCTCGACGCGCCGTACGAGGTGATGCTGGACATCGCGCCCGCCGAGATCGACTCCATCATGGCGGAAGCCTTCCGCCCCTCGCCGCCCCGCATCTCGGTCAACTGCTTCCTCGTGCGCAGCGGCGGCCGCACCGGGATCGTCGACACCGGCTCCAGCGACAGCATGGGACCGACGCTCGGCAGGCTTCCCGCGATGCTGGCCCTGTTGGGCATCGCGCCGGAGGACATCGACACGGTGATGCTGACCCACATGCACCCCGATCACTCCAACGGACTGACGGCGAAGGACGGCAGCCGGCTGTTCCCCAACGCCGAGCTCGTCGTGGCCGAGGCCGAGGTGAACCACTGGCACGACGACGCGGCGATGGCGCGGGCGAACGAGAGGCAGCGGGTCCGCTATTTCGAATGGGGCCGCTTCCAGGTCGCCCCCTATCTCGACCGCCGGCGGAACGCGGTCGGCGAGGTGATGCCGCAGGTCGAAGCCGTGCCGCTTCCCGGCCATACGCCGGGACATACGGGCTACAGGGTCGCCTCCGGCGACGAGGCCATGCTGATCTGGGGCGACATCGTGCACGTGCCCGACGTCCAGGCCCGCCGGCCGGACGTGACGATGGTCTTCGACAGCGACCGGGACGCCGCGATCTCCAGCCGCCGGCGCACCTTCGACATGGCCGCGAGCGATCGGCTGCTGATCGGCGGGATGCACGCCCATTTCCCCGGCTTCGGCCATGTGGCGCGCCGCGGCGAAGGCTACGTTATCGAGCCGGAAGCCTGGCGTTTCACCCTGTAGCCGGCGGAGCCGCCGATCGCCATGAAGTGGGTGGACCTGAACGGTGTCGCGCTGCGCTACGCGACGAGCGGGACCGCCGGTCCGGCGGTGGTGCTCGTCCACGAGATGGGCGGCTCCCTCGAATCCTGGGACGGCGTGATCCGGCACCTGCCGGACACGGTCCGCACGCTCCGCTTCGATCTGCGCGGCTCGGGCCTGTCTGAGAAGATCGCAGGCCGCGCCCGGATGGGGGACCTCGTCGCCGACGTCGCCGGCCTGCTCGACGTTGAGGGGATCGCGGAGCCGGTGGTCGTCGTCGGCTGCGCGGCCGGCGCCGCGGTCGCCGTGGCGTTCGCGGCTCTCCGTCCGGAGCGGACGGCCGGCATCGTCGGGTTCGCCCCCGCCTTCGGGATCCAGGGCGCATTCCGCGCCGGACGCCTCGAGGAGCTCGATCGGGTCGAGACGGAGGGCCAGCGATCGATTGCCGACGGCATGCTCGCCAAGGTCTATCCCGAGCCGCTGCGCGCCGTGGACCGCGACCGTTTCGAGAGCTACCGCGCGCGGTGGATCTCGACCGATCCGCACGGCTTCGCCGCCCTGTCGCGGATGCTGTTCGACCTGACCCTCGACGACTATCTGCCGGATGTGCGCTGCCCGGCGCTGATGGTCGCCGGTCTGCACGACCCGCTGCGCCCGCCGGATTTCGTCCGGACCTTGAGCCGGCACATCGCCGGCTGCGAGTTCGTCGAGGTCGAGTCGGGCCACTTCATGCACGTGCAGTCGCCCGAGCTCGTCGCAGCGGCCATAGAGCGGTTCCGAAGAAACGACGCATCCGCCCGAAAGGAAGCGCCGTGACGCCGGGCGATCGGCCGGCGCCCGCGAAACGGCGGCCGGCGGCCCGGAGCCGGCAAGTCCCGGGCCCCGCCCCGGCCCCCGATGCGGGCTGCCTCACCAGTTCCGCATCGATTGCCTGAGGATCGCCTCGAGATCGGCGGGCGTGACCGGCTTGGGCGCGCCGACGAGCAGGCGCTGCTGCTTCAAGGCGCCCTCGACGATCGCGGGGATGTCCTCTTCGCCGTATCCGAGCTCGGCGACGCCGCTCGGTGCGCCGACGTCCTTCATGAGCGCGATCAGCGCATCCGGCAGGCTCTCCGGTCCGGGATCGGCGACGGGCGCGCCGGTCAGCAGTTCCGCCGCCTTGATGTGCTTCTCCGGCGCGGCGTCGAAGGTGAAGCGGAACGCGGCCGGCGCCGTGACGATCACCGAGAAGCCGTGCGGCACGAAGGCGTGGTTGGTGCGGTAGCCGGCCGGCGTGTAGACGTGCTTGAGGCCGGCGATCGGATAGGCGCAGGAATGCGGGATATGCACGCCCGCCGTGCCGAAGCCGATGCCGGCCATGGTGGCGCCGAGCATCATGGTGCCGCGGGCCTCCAGGTCGTCGCCGTCGCGCACCGCGCGGGCGAGGTAGGTCCCGCCGAATTCGAGCGCCTTCATCGACCAGATGTCGGCGACCGGGTTCGAGCCCTGATACGGCGGCCGCTCGCCGGGATTGGCGGGCTTGTCGCGGCTGTCGAAGGGCTTGGAGATGTAGCTCTCGACGGCGTGGCAGACGACGTCGAGGCCGGCCGACGCGGTCACCGCGCCGGGCGTCGTGCGGGCGAGCGCCGGATCGACGACGGCGAGGGTCGGGCGCATGAAGCGGTGCGAGATGCCCGTCTTCACCTTCAGGTCCGGGATGTCGAGGATGGCGACCGTCGTCGCCTCGGAGCCCGAGCCGGACGTCGTCGGGATCGCGATCAGCGGCATCAGCGGCGTGGCGGGCTTGCGCCCGGCGCCGATCGGCGGGTTGACGTAGTCCATGATATCGCCGCCGTGGACCTTGATCAGGTTCGAGACCTTGGCAGTGTCGATGGTCGAGCCGCCGCCGAGCCCGATGAAGCCGTCGACGGTCTCGCCCTTGGCGAAGTCCGCGGCGCGCTGGAAGCTGTCGATCGTCGGCTCGACCGCGATGTCCTCGTAGACGACGGCGCGCGCGCCGCCCGCCTCGATCTGCTTCAGCACGCGCCCGGTGACGCCGAAATCGCGCAGCACCGGATCGGCGACCAGCATGACGCGCTTGAGGCCGATCCGGCCGACCTCCCAGCCGAGTTCCTCGACGGCGTTCTCTCCGAACTTGAGCTGGGTGGCTTCGAGCGTGAAGACGGTTTCGTGGGGCGACTGTCCGGCCGACATTTCGATTCTCTCCTCCGGTTGCTCGGTTGGATGACGCTGAACGCGCTGCTGGAGCCGTTTCCGATAGAGTGGGGCCGGCAGTCAAGGGCGGCGGATGCGTCGCCGCGGGAGGCAAATCGCCCGGCCGGCATACGTCGTCCGGATTTCAGGGGCGAGGAGACGATCAGGGAGCGCTCGCGTCGATCGAGCGAGACCGACGTGACGCAAGCGCCCGCCGCTCCCGTCACATCCGCTTGGCGACTTCCTCGAGCATGACCTCCGTGGCGCCGCCGCCGATCGACTGGATGCGCGCGTCGCGCACCATGCGCTCGATCGGAAATTCGCGCATGTAGCCGTAGCCGCCATGGAACTGCTGGCAGGCGTACATGACCCGGTTGACCAGTTCGCCGCAGAGCGCCTTGACCATGGAGACCTCGCGGGTCGCGTCTTCGCCCCGCGCGTCGAGCCACGCCGAGTGATAGACCAGCTGGCGCGCCGCCTCGACCTCGGACTGCAGCATGGCGAGCCTCTGGCGGATCGCCTGCTTGTCCCAGAGCGTCGCCCCGAAGGCCTCGCGGCTCTTCACGTAGTCGAGCGTCAGGTCGATCGCCTTCTGGGATTCGGCGACCGACATCGCGCCGAGCACGATGCGCTCGTTCTGGAAGTTGCGCATGATGGCGTAGAAGCCGCGGTTCTCCTCGCCCAGCAGCGCGTCTCCCGGCAGCTCGCACTCCTCGAACACGAGCTCGGCCGTGTCCGACGATCGCCAGCCCATCTTGTCCAGCTTGCGGCCCACCCTGAAGCCGGGCGTGTCCTTCTCGACGATGAACATGGAGACGCCGCGCGAGCCCTTCGCCGACGGGTCCGTGCGGGCGGCGACGAAGAAGAGGTCCCCATGCACGCCGTTGGTGATGAACATCTTCGAGCCGTCGAGCACCCAGCCGTTGCCGCGCCGCGCCGCCCTGGTGCGCAGCGCCTGGACGTCGGAGCCGCCGCCGGGCTCGGTCACGGCCACGCCCGTGATCCTTCGCCCCGCCACCACGTCCGGCATGTAGCGGTCGAGCTGATCGCGGGTGCCGAAGCGGTGGAGATGCGGCGAGGCCATGTCGGTATGGACGAGCACGGTGATGTTGAAGCCGGCATAGGTCGACCGCGACAGCTCCTCGACGAAGGCGACCGTCGCCACGGTATCGAGGCCGGCGCCCCCGTATTCCGGCTGGTAGCGGATGCCGAAGAAGCCGAGTTCGCCCATCTTCCGCAGGGTTTCGCGCGGCACCATCCCCGACGCCTCCCAAGCGTCGCCGTGGGGGAGAACCTCCTCCTCGACGAACCGTCGCACCTGGTCGCGCAACGCCTCCAGCGTCTCGCTCTCATAGATCGACCGCGCCATGATCAGGCCTCCCTAGGGTCTTCGTCGAAGAGTTCGACAAGCACGTCACCCTTGGCGACCGACTGTCCGGCCGCGCATCGCACGCTCGCGATCCTGCCGGCCCGCGGTGCGGTGAGCGTCTGCAGCATCTTCATCGCCTCGACGACCACGAGCGGCGCGCCGGTCTCGACGGCGTCGCCGGGCTTCACCGCGATCGAGGCGATGAGCCCGGGGCCGGGCGCACGCACGGCCGCGTCGCCGGAAGCCGCCGGATCGTCCGCCGGGCGCCGCCATGCGTCCAGGCCTTCGGCGATGCGGAACGCGCGCGCGCCCTCGCCGCCGTCGACATGGACGCGCCGGGCGCCGAAGGCGTCGGTCCCGACATGGGTGATCCAGCCTCGCTCCCGGCCGTCCCGGCGGATCGCGAGCCGGCTCCCGGTGAGCCGAAAGCCGACGGCCACCGGCGTGCCGTCTTCGGACCCGACCGGCTCCGCCACCGCTTCGCCGGGAGAGAGGCGAACCAGAAAGGCGTGCCGCCCCTCGTCCTCGTCGAAGAGCACGCAGGGCATGCGTGCCTGCCCGGCGGCATGCGCTGCGCCGCGCCAGGCGCCGAGGGACCGCCAGGGCGAGGCGCCGTCCGCCTTCGTGCGATCCTTGCAGGCGACGATCAAGGCCGCCGCCAGGTCGTGGGAGGGGTCCCGCGGCCTGCGGGCGATCCCGCCGGCGACATGCGTCGTATGCGTGCCGGAGAGGAAGCTGTCGTCGCAGAGGACCGCGCGCAGGAATCCCTTGTTGGTCCCGACCCCCATGACCGAGTAGGCCGCCAGGGCGGCATCGAGACGCCGGATCGCGCTGTCGCGGTCCGGACCGTGGGCGATCACCTTCGAAAGCATCGAATCGTAGTGCGGCGTCACGTCGCTGCCGCGGGCGACGCCGGTGTCGAGCCTGACGCCCGGCCCGGACGGCGCGGCGACGTGGGCGATGCGGCCGGTCTGCGGCGAGAAGCCGGCGTCGGGATCCTCGGCGACGAGCCGCGCCTCGATCGCCCAGCCCGACGGCACGATCTCCTCCTGCCTCAGCGGCAGCGGCTCGCCCGCGGCGACGCGGATCTGCCATTCGACGAGGTCGAGGCCGAGAATGGCCTCGGTGACGGGATGCTCCACCTGCAGCCGCGTGTTGACCTCCAGGAAGAAGAACGCCCCCTTCTCCGCGTCGAGCACGAATTCGACGGTGCCGGCGTTGTCGTAGCCCGTGGCGCGGGCGATCGACAGCGCCGCGCCGTGGAGCGCCCCGCGCAGTTCGCCCGGGAGCGCGGGCGCCGGCGCTTCCTCGAGCAGCTTCTGGTGGCGCCGCTGGACGCTGCAGTCGCGCTCGTGGAGATGGACGGCGTTGCCGTGCCGGTCGCCGAAGATCTGGACCTCGACGTGCCGGGGGCTCTCGATGTACCGCTCGATCAGGAGCCGGTCGTCGCCGAAGGAGGCCAGTGCCTCGCGCCGGGCGAGCGCGACGACCGCCGCCAGGTCCTCCGGTGACCGGACGATGCGCATGCCCCGCCCGCCGCCGCCGGCGCTCGCCTTGACGAGGAGCGGAAACGGCAGGGCCGCCGCCGCGGCGAGGAGAGCAGCATCGCGGTCGCGCGCCATGTCGTCGTCGGCGATGCCGGGCACGATCGGCACGCCGGCGTCCGCGGCGATGCGCTTGGCGGCGATCTTGTCGCCGAGTGCCTCGATCACCTCCGCCGACGGGCCGACGAAGGCGATGCCCGCTTCCCGGCAGGCGCGGGCGAAACCCGCGTTCTCCGACAGGAAGCCGTAGCCCGGATGGATGGCCTCGGCGCCTTCGGCCCGGGCGATCGCGATGATCTGCTCCGCGTCCAGGTAGCCGTCGGACGGCGCCTCGCCCGAGAGGGCGACGGCGCGGTCGCAGGCTCCGACGTGGAGGCTGCCGCGGTCGACGGCCGAATGGATGCCGATCGACCGGATGCCGAGCGACCGGCAGGTGCGGGCGATGCGGATCGCGACCTCGCCCCGGTTGGCGATCAGGATCGACGCGGGCAGCCGCGGCGGGAAAGCGCCCATCCGATCCCCCCTACATCCTGAAGACGCGGCGGTGGCCGCGCACCGGCACGTCGCCGCGGCTCGCGCAAAGGGCGAGGCAGAGGCCGAGCACGTCGCGCGTCTCCTGCGGCTCGACGATGCCGTCGTCCCAGAGCCGCGACGTCGCGTAGTAGGGGTCGGACTGCTCGGCGTACTGCTCGCGCACGCCGCGCTCTATCTCGCCGAGTTCCTGCTCGGACGCCGGGCCGAGGCGCACGCTGGTGCGGCGCAGCTCCAGCATGACGTTCGCCGCGATGTCGGCGCTCATGGTCGCGCATTCGGCGGTCGGCCAGGCGAACAGGAACTCCGGCCAGAAGCCGCGGCCGCACATGCCGTAGTTGCCCGCGCCGTAGGAGCCGCCGACGATGACGGTGAGACGCGGCACCTCCGCCGTCGCCATGGCATAGACCATCTTGGCGGAATCCTTCGCGATGCCGCCGCGCTCCGCCTCGCCGCCCACCATGAAGCCCGAGATGTTCTGCAGGAAAACGAGCGGGACGCCGCGCTGGTCGCACATCGAGATGAAGTGCGCCGCCTTCAGCGAGCTGTCGGAATAGAGGGGACCGTTGTTGGCGAGGATGCCGACGGGAAAGCCGTGGATCCAGGCCGTGCCGGCGACGAGGCTGGCGCCCCATTCGGGCTTGAACTCGACGAAGTCGCTCGCGTCCGCGATCCTGGCGATGATCTCGCGCGCGTCATAGGGCGTGCGGCGGTCGGCCGGCACGACCCCGGGCAGCTCGTCGGCGGAGTAGAGCGGCGGCCGGACCGGCCCCGGCGGCACCATCGGCCGCGTGAAGGCGAACGAGGCGACGACCTCGCGCATCTTGGCGAGGGCCTCGTATTCGTCCTCGGCGAGGTAGTCCGAGACGCCGGAGACGCGCGTGTGCATCTCCGCGCCGCCCAGCGCCTCCCCGTCGATGTCCTCGTTGATCGCGACCTTCACGATGGACGGGCCGCCGAGATGGATGCGCCCGCGGCCGCGCACCATGATCACCTCGTCGGACAGCGCGGGAATATAGGCCCCGCCCGCCGTGGACCCGCCGAAGACGGCCGAGACCTGGGGCAGGCCGGAGGCCGACATGCGGCACTGGCGCAGGAAGGTGTTGCCGAAGTGGTCCTTGTCGGGAAAGACCTGGTCCTGCTGCGGCAGGTTCGCGCCGCCGCAATCGACGAGATAGAGGCAGGGCAGCCGGTTGGCCTCGGCGATCTCCTGCGCGCGCACGTGCTTCTTGACCGTCTCCCGGTAGAAGGAGCCGCCCTTCACCGTCGCGTCGTTGGCGATGACCATGACCGGGATTCCGGCGACGACGGCGACGCCGGTGACGATGCCGGCCGCCGGCACCTCGTTGCCGTACTGCCCCCAGGCCGCGAGCGCCGCCAGCTCGAGGAACGGCGTCCCGGGATCGGCGAGGAGGTCGATGCGGCTCCGCACGGGCAGCTTGCCCCGCTTCCTGTGGCGCGCGGTATGAGCTTCGCCGCCGCCCATAGCGACGAGCGCCTTGCGCTCGCGCAGGGTCGCGAGGCGCGCCTCGAAGGCGGCCCGGTTGGCGGCGAAGGCGGCCGATCCCGGATCGATCGTTGTCTCGATCTTCGCCATCGTCAGGCCGCCTCCTCCCTGATCGTCCGCTCGAGCCCGTCCCAGATCAGCGCCGCATACTCCGCGGCCAGCGCCTCGACGCTGCCGCGCTCCGGGTCGAACCATTCGAGGGAAGCGTTGAGCGCGCCGAGGATCATCAGGCGCGCGAAACGGTACGTTCCGCGGGCAGGAGACCCGCCGGCCGTTTCCGCGTGCAGACGCGCGAGAAGATCGTCCCAGAGCTTCTCGTAGTCCCGCCTGGCCGCCAGGCTCCTTTCGCGCACGGCTTCCGGCACTTGCCCGAAGATGCGCACGTTGGCCGACGTGTAGTCGCTCTGGCGCAGCAGGCTCTCCAGATGCGCGGCGACGGCGCTCCTAAGGACGAGCCGGGCATCGCCCGTTTCGAGACCGGCGAGCGCGGCCTCGACCGCCGCCTGGACCGAGCGGATCCCCTCGTCCAGGATCTCCACGACCAGGTCTTCCTTGGATGCGAAGTGGTAGTAGAGGCTGGCCGCCTTCATGCCGGCCTCGGCCGCGATCATGCGCAGCGACACGGCGGCATAGCCCTGCTCGCGGAAGAGCCGCGCCGCTATGTCGAGTATGCGGCGTCGGGCGTTGAGGGGCGTCGTCTGCGGATCGGTCACCTAACAGGTGTTAGGTGGGTCCGGGATCGAAGTCAATAGTCGGGAGGAAGGACGGCGCCGCGCGCATTGGGAACGGAGAGCCGGTTGTCCGCCGCCCGCACCGGCTCCCGCCGGCGACGGCCGCTCTCAAGCGCCGTCCCGCCAGTAGTCGTTGGCCGCCGAGATGGTGGCGAAGTGGGTCGCGACGACCTGGGAGACCGCGATCAGCGCGTCGGCGTCGCCGGCGTATGCGGGGCGCATCCGCTCGCGCTCGGCGGCGTCCGGCTGGGTCTTCTTGACGGCGATGCGGGCCAGTTTCACGGCCAGGTCGTAGCCCTCGCTCGGCGTCGCGGTGACGAGGGTCGGCAGCCAGTTGTCCATTCTTCTCTCCTTTTCCTTTGGTTGCCGGCGATGCTTCTTGCCGGTCGACGGCGTGACGAGATGCCCGAAGCTCACGGTCCGGCCCCGTCCCGGGCGATGGCGCGCCAGGCATGCCAGGTGCCGTGGCCCAGGACCGGATAGATGACGACGAGGCCCAGGAGCCCCGTGGCCACGGACAGGGCGATCCCGGTGACGACGATCGCTCCCCAGGCGAGCGCCGCGGGCAGATTGCCGGTCGTCATGCCGAAACTCATGCCGAGCGCCGTCAGCGCGTCGCGCCGCTCGCTCATCAGCATCGGGATGGAGAACAGGCTGATGGCGAAGGCGAAGGCGGCGAAGAGGCCGCCGATGGCGGCCCCCACCGCCATCAGCGTCCATCCCCGCGGCGTCGTCAGCACGTTTGCCAACGCTTCGTCGGCGCCGGGAAAAGGCTGGAGCCCGAAGAACAGGGCGTACAGGAGGTCGGCGGCCCGCAGCCAGAAGAACACGAGCAGCCCCAGCATCAGGCCGGCGAACGCCAGCTGGCCGGTCGAGGTGGGCCGGGCGCGCAGCATCGCGCCCAGGCTCACCGGCTCGCCCGCGGCAAGACGCCTGCTCTTCTCGTAGAGCCCGAGCGCGAAGAACGGACCGACGATCAGGAACCCGGCGAGCGCGGGCAGCACCAGATAGATCGTCCCGGTCGCATGGAGCCCCACCAGGACCGCGACGGAGATCGCGAAGATCAGCAGCCCGTAGACGAGGCTCGGCGCGGGCTTGCGCCGGAAGTCGTCCCATCCCGCCCGCAGCCAGTCCAACGCGGCGCCGGCCGGCAGGTTTCGCGCGAAAGGCGAGGCCGGCCGGCGCGGCGGATGAAGGGCGGGAAGCGGCTCGAGCATGGGCTGACCTCAGCAGGCGCGCCGCGCGGGCGGCTTGTCCGGCGCGGGCGCGACGCAGTCGGGCTGCGAGCGCACGGCGACCGTCAGGAGATGAGCGTTGGCCGCGAGGAACACGCCGGCCAGGACGATCGCGCCGAGGATCGCGAGGCGCCGTTGCGATGCCAGCGTCATTGCCTGCCCTCCGCGTTGGCGTCCCGGCTCATCGACGCGACGAAGAGCGCGAGCATGTTGATTTCGGTATCGTCGAGCCGGCCCTCCCAGGACGGCATCACGCCCTGGCGCCCGTTGCGAAGCGTGGTCAGGATGTCGTCGCGGCCGCCGCCGTAGATCCAGTGATCGTCCGCCAGCGACGGCGCGCCGGTCCCCAGGCCGCCGCGTCCGTCCTCGCCGTGGCAGGAGGCGCAGTTGTCGGCGAAGATCGCCGCGCCCGCGCTTTCCGGGTCGGCCCGTCCGGAGGAAAGCGCCAGCACGTGGTCGATGACGGCCGCGATGTCCTCGCGCGGCAGCATCCCGTCGCGACCGAAGGCCGGCATCTGGCTGAAGCGGGTGTCGGGATGGGTGCTGTTGATGCCGACGCGCACGGTCTCGGCGATGGCCTCCGGCGCGCCGTCCCAGAGCCAGGCGCCGTCCGCCAGGCTGGGGAATCCGGGCCCTCCCGTGCCGTCGCGGCCGTGGCAGGCCGCGCAGTTGTCGGCGAAGAGGCGCGCGGCGGCCGGCATGGCGTGCGCCATCAGGTCGCCGTCGGCGGCCAGGGCGGCGAAATCGCCCGAGGCGAAGGGCCGCGTCCACTCGGCCCGTTCCTCGGTCAGGCGCCGATAGCCCTCCGCGGCGACCTCCTGCTGATCGAGCCCGAGCAGGCCCCGCGTATAGTCGCGTCCCACCGGCCAGGCGGGCAGCAGCACCCAGGTCACGACGGAGTAGGCGAACGTCAGGGCCAGCGCCACCAGCACGATGCGCGGGAACGGCGTGTTCAGCTCGCGGATGCCGTTCCACTCGTGCCCGGTGGTCCCGTAGCCGGTGACGGGGTCGATGTCGGAGCCGTGCGGCGCGTGATCGCTCATGGCCGCTCGTCCGGTTGCCGCGCGGCGGCGTCGGGCAAGATGGACCGCGCGGCGCGGTCCATCGCGGCGCGGCGGCTCGGACGGTAGGCCAGGACCACGACGATCACGAAGAAGCCCATCATCCAGATCAGGCCGGCGGTCTTGGCGAGGAAGACGAGATCGTCGTGGCTCGGGCTCATCGCGGCCCCTCCCCTGCGCTCTCCGCGTGGGCCGCATTGGTGAGCCGCCCGAGCGACTGCAGGTAGGCGACGAGCGCGTCCATCTCGGTCAGCCGCGCGGGATCGCCGTCGAACGCGTCGAGGGCGACGCTTTCGCCGTAGCGCTCGGTGACGCCGGCCGCGTCGTCGCCGTCCGGTCGCGATTGCGCCAGCGCGTCGCGCCCGGCATTGGCGATCATTTCCTCCGTGTAGGGAACGCCCAGCCGCGCCAGGGTCGTCAGCTGCGCCGGCAGCTCCCCGGTCTCCAGCGGCCGCATCAGCCACGGATAGGCGGGCATGATCGACGCCGGCACGACCGCGCGCGGATCGGTCAGGTGCGCGACGTGCCAGGCGTTGGAGTACTTGCCGCCCAGCCGCGCCAGGTCGGGCCCGGTGCGCTTCGAGCCCCACAGCATCGGGTGGTCGTAGGCGGACTCCGAGGCCAGCGAGTACGGGCCGTAGCGATCGATCTCGTCGGCCAGCGAGCGCACCATCTGGCTGTGACAGGCGTAGCAGCCCTCGCGCAGATAGATCTCGCGGCCGGCGAGCTCCAGCGGCGTCTGCGGGCGGAGATCCTCCGGCACGTCCACCGTCTGCTTGATGGTGAACAGCGGCGCGATCTCGACGATGCCGCCGACGGAGGCGGCGAGGATGATCGCGGCCACGAGCCCCATGGAGATCTTCTCGAGGTTGTAGTGGAGCCTCAGCATCGCGCTACTCCGCCGCGACCGCGGCGAACGGACGGTCGGCCTGCGCCGCGCTGGCGGCGGTGCCGCGCATCGTCGCCCACGTGTTCAGCGCGCACAGGAGGGCGCCGGCGAGGAAGAGCGATCCGCCGACGGTGCGCAGCAGGTAGTACGGCGCCATCGCCATGACCGATTGCAGGAAGCTGTAGGCGAGCGCCCCGTTCTCCGCGTAGGTCCGCCACATCAGGCCCTGGGTGATGCCGGCGTTCCACATCGCCACCACGTAGACGAGGGTCCCCGTGACGGCGAGCCAGAAGTGCCATTCCACCGCCCGCGGCCAGGCCATGGCGGATCGCCCCGAAAGCTGCGGCACCAGGGTGTAGATCGCCCCGAAGATGATCATCGCCACCCAGCCGAGCGTGCCGGAATGCACGTGGCCCACCGTCCAGTCGGTGTAGTGCGACAGCGAATTCACCGGCCGGATGGCGAGGAACGATCCTTCGAAGGTGGACAGCCCGTAGAACACCGCGGCGACGAACATGAACCGCAACGTGGCGTCGTCGCGCACCTTGTGCCAGGCGCCGTTCAGCGTGGCGATGGCGTTGCCCGCCGACGACCAGGACGGCACCAGCAGCATGATCGAGAAGGTCATGCCCAGCGTCTGCACCCAGTAGGGCAGAGCGGTGTAGTGGAGGTGGTGCGAGCCGACCCAGATGTAGAAGAAGACGATGCCCCAGAAGCTGACGATCGACAGCCGGTACGACCAGATCGGCCGCCCCGAGCGCACCGGCAGGAAGTAGTAGAGCATTCCCAGGAAGCCGGCCGTCAGGAAGAAGGCGACGGCGTTGTGGCCGTACCACCACTGGACCATCGCATCCTGCACGCCCGACCAGATGGTGAAGCTCTTCGTCCCGGCCAGGCTGACCGGCAGGGCGAGGTTGTTGACGATGTGCAGCATCGCCACGACCAGGATGAAGGCCATGTAGTACCAGTTGGCGACGTAGATGTGCGGCTCGTTGCGGCGGGCGAGCGTGCGCAGGTAGAGCACCAGGTAGGCGACCCAGACCACCACCAGCCAGAGGTCGGCGTACCACTCCGCCTCGGCATATTCCTTCGACTGGGTCGACCCCATCAGATAGCCGCTGACGGCCCAGACGCAGAACAGGTTGTAGCCGATCAGCACGGCCCAGGGGCTGACGGCGTCGGCCAGCCGCGCGCGGGACGTGCGCTGCATGACGTGGAACGAGGTGGCGATCAGGGCGTTCCCGCCGAATCCGAAGATCACGCCGGTGGTGTGCACGGGGCGCAGGCGGCCGAAACTGGTCCACGGCAGCGCCGGCGTCGCCTCGGGCCAGTAGAGCAGCGCCGCGACCCAGACGCCGACGCCCATGCCGATCGTCGCCCAGATCAGCGCCATGGCGATCCCGAACCGGGTCGGCTCGTCGTAGTAGCGCCGGGCGCGATCGGCGGGCGGGGCGGGATCGTAGAGGCCGCCGCCCAGCGCGAAGGCCAGCACGAGCCCGAGCGCCAGCGCCATTCCCCCGTGCACGGCCATGGGTCCCTGCCGCGCCGCCGCCGCCATCAGCAGCCCGAGGAGGCTCAGGAGGATCGCAAGCGCCAGGCCGTAACGACGTTCCGGGACGCTCAGGGTTCGGATCATGGTCGCGCTTCCTGCCGAGCGGGCTACTGCAGCGTCGCCTCGAGCTCCGGCAGCGCGATGTCGGCGAGCGTCGAGCGATCGAGGTCCGCGAGGAAGGCCGCTTCGGCGGCCCGCAGCCGCGCCTTCAGACGGCAGCAGCCCGTGATCGTGCAGTCGCCGCCGTCCGGCGCGAAGCACTCGACCAGCGCCTGACCCTCCTCGAGCAGCCGCACCACCGCGCCGATCCGGATGTCGCCCGCCGGGTGGGCCAGCACCGCGCCGCCGCCGCCGCCGCGCCGCGTGACGACGATCCCGCCGCGGGCGAGCCGCTGCATGATCTTGGTCAGGTGGTCGCGGGACAGGCCGAACTCCTGCGCCAGCTCGGCCGTCGAGACCGCCCGGTCCGGGGTGCTGGCCATCCGCATGAGCATGCGCAGGCCGTAGTCGGTGAAGGAGGTGAGACGCATGGTCGCGCGAGCCTCTCGATTAATCGGTATTTACAATACCTATTAACAGGAATAAGTCGAAATACAAGCCCTGTCCGAGGCGGCCCGCCACCCGGCGCGACGGTTTCCGAAAGGCCCGGCGCGCGGCCGTGGCCGGCCAGGGTCCGGGCGACGACGCGGCGCGCGGCATTCCGTCGCGACCCGCCCGCGATATGACCCAGCGAAAGGAGACGGCCATGGCCGGAGAGACCACGCCGACGCGCGACCCGATCGAGCTGACCCGCCACATCGAGACGCGCTATCACGCACGCCACCGCGAGCAGCTGCCCGAACTCGTCGCGCTGGCGGCGAAGGTCGAGCAGGTCCACGCCGGCGCCGCCGACGTGCCCGCGGGGCTGTCCGCGCTGTTGCAGCGGATGGTCGGCGCGCTCGAGGCACACATGAAGAAGGAGGAGTTGATCCTGTTCCCCGCGATGCGACGGGGCAGCCCCGGGCTCGACACGACCATCGCGGTCATGCGCGCCGACCACGACGACCACACCGCCGGGATCTCGCGCATCCGCGCCCTCACCGGCGATCTGACGCTCCCCGACGGCGCCTGCCGCACGTGGACGACGCTCTACGAGGAGCTGACGGAATTCGTCGCCGATCTCGATGCGCATGTCAGGGTCGAGAACGACGTGCTGTTTCCGCAGTTCGAGTCCCGGACCTGAGGCGCGGCCATGACCGATATCACGTTCCCCAAGGCCACCCGCGCCCATGCCGAGCGCCGCCGCGCGCTGACGCCGGAGGCCGACGCCGCCTTTCACGCGTTTTCCAGCGCGGTGTTCGCCGAAGGGGCGCTCGACGCGCGCACCAAGCAGCTGATCGCGGTCGCCGTCGCCCATGTCACGCAGTGCCCGTGGTGCATCGAGAGCCACGTGAAGGCGGCGCGCCGCGCCGGCGCCACCCCGGAGGCGATCATGGAGGCGATCTGGGTGGCGGCCGAGATGCGCGCGGGCGCCGCCTTCGCCCATTCGGTCAAGACGCTGGACCTGCTGGACGACGACGGCGCGCGATGAGCCGGACCGACCGGATTCGCGCGCGGGACGGCGGCTTCCGCGGAGCGGCCGCGGGCAGACGGCCGCCGGGCTGCGGCTGCCGGCGAAAAGGGGCGCCATGACGGGGGCGCACGCATCGAAAGGCCGGACGACCTGCTTCCTCGCGGCCTTCTTCGCTCCGGAGATCCGCGCCTGGTTCGGCATGGAGCCGCTGTGGAAGGTGTTCTGGGTCTACGGCGTTCTTTCGAGCACCGTTCTCATCGTCGCCGGGGCGCTCGCCGTCTGCCGCGACCAGATCGCGCGACAGCAGATCATGCTCCTGTGCTTTCCGGCGTACACCGTGTGGGTCCTGGTGTCGGTCTGGCGTTGCGCCGAGGGCGCTCACCCGTTCTGGGGTCCGCTGGCGCGCTGGCTGACCGTGGCGTGGGCCGCCAACACGATTCTGACCATGGTCTTTCTGCAGCTCGATCTGGCCGCGCGCTACCTGGCGCACTGATACGGCGGCCCACGCGGCCAGTGCTCACCCGCACCAGCCGCCGCGGGCGGCGCCGTCGTAGCGGCGGGCCGCGCCGCTCTCGATCATCACCGCGGCGAGGTCGCGGCCGTCGGTCAGCGTCACGTCGGCGAGCACGCGGCCGCCGTACTTGTCGCCCTCGATGCGCGACAGGACGACCGCCCCGTCGGCCAGTTCCGTCGCGGCCCTGTCGGCCGCCAGACGCGCCCGCCGCACCTCGTCGGCGCAGCGGCCGCGCCTTTCCGGCGTGTCGATCCCGCGCACCCGGACCAGCACATGCACGTCCTGCCCGAGCCAGATCCGCGCCGAGACGGCGATCGTGTCGCCGTCGACGACGCGCTCGACCGACGCGGGGACAGGGCCGGGAATGGTCTCGGCGACGGCCGTCGCCGTGGAGATGGTCGGAAGAAGAAAGGCGAGGGGCGCGAGTCGGGGCATACGCCAAGGATAGGAATTAATGCTGACGATGTCTAGAATTAATTCCTATCTCTGCCACTGACCGTCCAGTATCGGAGCCGGGATCATCGGGGGGAAGGAAACGGAAGGAATATGAAGCCCACGCGGATCAGGCGTCGGCAAAGCTTCTTTTCGAGCGCGTGGCTCTGTAGAGAGTTTCGGCAGTTATGCCGGTAAACTCGGCGCGCTGCGCAGCGAGGTCATTAAGGGCCTTCACGGAACGTGCCTCGATGACGGCCGATATGCCTACGCGCTCGTGCCGATACATCCATCTGGCCACCTCGAGCCAATCCCACAAGGGGGTTTCCGAAGTTATTCGCGCAATAGGTGCGGGGAAATCCCTCGCCCGCTTTCCAAGAGCATAGTTGGAAACCGCAGCCTTGGTCAGGTCGGAACGAGCGGCGATATCGGTCAGGCTCACCAAACAGTCCGGTTCGACGCGCTCGATCCTCACTCCGACGCGCGTCACATCCTCGATTGCGGAGACGACAGCGTGCGTGAAGCTCTTGGCCTCGCGACTGAAATCAAGAACGATCCTGCCTCTCTGGAACGCGAGAACCGCGTCGTCGCAACCGGCGTCATAAAATACCTGGTCGAAGCCTGGATCATCCGGCGTGAGACCGGACGCGACGATGGTGAAGTCGTACGTATTCATCGTCTGTTCCTAGTGGCTGCAGCGGCCGATGGTGCGCAAGAGCCCTCTGGCATACCTCTCCGGGTCTCGAGGCGTCGAGTACACGGTGACCCTGCATCCATCGCGATCATGGTGCGGGCACAAGAGGATACCCCACGGGTGTCCATTGCTCTTCATCCAACTCCAACCAAGTCCCTCCGCATATGAGACCGCCGCCTCTATCTCCTTGTGCGGATGCCTCGGTCTGCCTCCCATGATGGGCCCCTGATACTTATATGTGTGTTAACATACGTCAACACCACTGGTTCTCCCTCGCGCTTAACGTGTATTCACAGCACGCATGCGTTGTCCACACTGTCCGCGGACACCCTCGCACGTCAGCGTGACTTCGCACGCCACAGCACGCATGCCGCGGGCATGCGCCCGCCCCGCTGTCGGCTCCATCGGGCTTCGGAGGCGACCGCGTTCCAGATGTCTGACGGTCAGCACATTCCGGCAATGTGTTTCGAGCAAGCGCCGCGTCGCAGGCGATGTTCGCAGCCTCACACCCCCCGCCAGTTCCCCACCGTCGCCCCACCTTCCTGCGGCAGCGCGACCCCGTTGATGAAGGCCGCTTCGGGCGCCGCCAGGAACAGCACCGCCGCCGCCGTCTCCTGCGGCGTGCCGATCCGCTTCAGCGGATAGCTGTCGCGCTGCGCCTGGAGGCCGGCCTCGATGTCCTCGTCGATCGCGAAACCCTCGCGGGCCATGTCGGTATCGATGACGCCCGGGCAGAGCGCGTTGACGCGGATGTCGGGCGCAACCTCCATCGCCATCGCGCGGGTGAGCGCGATCACCGCGCCCTTCGAGGCGCAGTAGGCCGTCGTCTCGGGATAGCCGGCGATGCCGGACTCCGAGGCGATGTTGACGATGTTGCCCTTCGAGGCGCGCAGCGCCGGCAGCGCGAAGCGGGTGCAGAACGCGACGCTCTTGACGTTCGAATCCATCACCCGGTCCCAGGCCGCCTCGTCGGTCTCCTCGATCAGGCCGCGGAAGAAGACGCCGGCGTTGTTGACCAGGACGTCGAGGCCGCCGAGCGCGGCGAGCGCCGCCGTCACCGCCGCCTCGCAGCCGGCAACCGTCGAGACGTCGCCCGGCGCGGGAAAGGCGTTCGCCCCGATTTCGGCCATCGCCCCGATTTCGGCAATCGCCCTGTCGACGGAGCCCTGCGTGCGGCCGTTGATCGCCACGCGCGCGCCCTCGGCGAGGAAGGCCTTCGCGCAGGCCGCGCCGATGCCGCGGGTCGCCCCGGTGACGAGAACCCGTTTGCCCTGGAACCGCATGGAAATCCCTCGGAACTGGATGTGTGCCGATGCCGCGAGCGCCTGCGATCGCGAGCGCCGGGAGCATGAGGCATTCCGGCGGAATCGACAAAGGATGTTTGGCGAGCGCCGCATCCGCCCGACGGACCCTGGATCGGGTCCGGGGCACGCGGCCCGTGCAAGGCGCCCCGGAGCCGGAGCGGCTTCAGAAATCGCTGGCGATGCCCTTCTTCTCCCAGTCGCCGTAGCGGGTCGGCTCCGGGCCCTTGGGGCCGTTCACCTCCTTCGCCCGGTCGCCGGGCTTCGCCTTCGCCCGGCGTTCCTCGGCCTCGGCGAGGGCGCGCTGCGCGGCCTCCCGGCGGCGTCTGTCGCGGATGTCTGCGTTCGAATCGTCGGTCATGACAGGCTCCCGTCCAGGTCCGATTCCGACTTGTGGCCGGCGGCAATCGCCCCAACATATAGGACCGGATCGAAGTGCTTTATAGTCGCGGCCGGGCCGGCGCGGAATCGGCGCCGGGACGGACCGGTTCAAGGGCGGACAACCGATGTCGGGTTACTTAAGGACGGCCATCCTCCTCGCCGCGATGACGGCGCTGTTCATGGGCGTCGGCTACCTCCTCGGCGGCACCGGCGGCATGACCGTCGCCTTCCTGGTGGCGCTCGGCATGAACGCCTTCAGCTACTGGAACGCCGACAAGGTGGTCCTGTCGATGTACAAGGCGCGCGAGGTCGACGAGAGGAGCGCGCCCGAGTTCCACGCCATGATCCGCGAGCTGGCCGGCAACGCCGGCCTGCCGATGCCGAAGGTCTACATCATCGACAACCCGCAGCCGAACGCGTTTGCCACCGGCCGCAATCCGAGCCACGCCGCCGTCGCCGCGACGACCGGCATCCTGCAGACCCTGAGCCGCGAGGAGCTCGCCGGCGTGATGGCGCACGAGCTCGCCCACGTGAAGCACCACGACACGCTGATCATGACGGTGACGGCGACAATCGCCGGCGCGATCTCGATGCTCGCCAACTTCGCGCTGTTCTTCGGCGGCGGCCGCGACAACCGCATGGGCTTCCTCGGCACGCTGGCGCTGATGATCCTCGCCCCGCTCGCCGCCGGCCTCGTGCAGATGGCGATCTCGCGCTCGCGCGAATACGAGGCCGACCGCATGGGCGCGGAGATCTGCGGCCAGCCGCTGTGGCTCGCCTCCGCGCTCGCCAGGATCGCCGGCGGCGTCCGGCGCATCGAGAACCCGCAGGCCGAGCGCAACCCGGCGACCGCGCACATGTTCATCATCAACCCGCTGCACGGCGAGCGGATGGACAACCTGTTCTCCACCCATCCGGCGACGGAGAATCGCATCGCCCGCCTGCAGGAGATGGCAGCCGACATGGGCGCGGGCGGTCCGGCCCCGTGGGGCGCCGAGGCCGGCGGCGCCGGAGGGGTCGGGGGCGGCGGCAGCGTTCCGAATGCCGGTTCGCGGCCCGATGCCGGGCCCTGGGGCTGAGGCCCGGGCGGTCCGTTGGCACACCGGGGATCGAAGAGCCGCGCCGAAGCCGCGGGCCTGCCGGCCCGCCGCGTCGCGCTCGACATCGTCGACGACGCGCTCAACCGCCGCCAGACGCTCGATGCCGCCCTCGACGGCGAGCACGGCCATCCGGGGCTGAAGTCGCTCGAGCCGCGCGACCGCGCCTTCGTGAAGGTGCTTTCGACCGAGACGATCCGCCGGCACGGCGAGATCCGCGCGGTGCTCTCGGGGTTCCTCGACAAGCCGCTGCCGAAATCGGCCGGCAAGACCATGACGATCCTCGAGGTCGGCGCCTGCCAGATCCTGTTTCTCGGCGTGCCGGTCCACGCCGTCGTCGACACCGCGGTCGAGCTCGCCGCCGCCGACCGGGCGGGCCGGCACTTCCGCGGCCTCGTCAACGCCGTGCTGCGCCGGATCGCCGACGGCCGCGACGCCCTCGCCGCCCGTCCCGAGGCCGACCGGCCCGACGCAGGCCGCCTGAACACGCCGGACTGGCTCGCCGAACGGTGGATCGCGGCCTATGGCGAGGCGACCGCGCTCCGGATCATGGCCGCCCATCTCGCCGAGCCGCCGCTCGACCTGACCGTCAAGTCCGACCCCGAGGCCTGGGCCGACAAGCTCGGTGGCGTGGCGCTGCCGACCGGCACTGTACGGATAGCGAAGGCGGGCGACGTATCGGCGATGGCGGGGTTTCATGCGGGCGAATGGTGGGTGCAGGATTTCGCCGCCGCCCTGCCGGCGCGGCTCCTCGGCGACGTCGCGGGCCTGAGGATCGCCGATCTCTGCGCCGCGCCGGGGGGCAAGACCGCCCAGCTCGCCGCCGCCGGCGCGATCGTCACGGCGGTCGACCGTTCCGCCTCCCGCATGGGCCGGCTCGAAGGCAATCTCGCCCGTCTCGGCCTGAAAGCGCGGACGGCCGTCGCCGACGCCGCGACGTGGGAGCCGGACGGCAAATTCGACGCGATCCTGCTCGATGCGCCCTGCTCGGCGACGGGAACGATTAGGAGGCATCCCGATATCGCCTGGATCCGCCGGGACTCCGAGATCGCCCGCCTGGCCGCGCTCCAGGGCCGGCTGCTCGCCCGGGCGATCGATCTGGTGAGGCCCGGCGGGACGGTCCTCTACGCCACCTGCTCGATGGAGCCGGAGGAGTGCGAAGCGCGGATTTCCGCGCTTCTGGAGGCCGGTACCCCCGTGAGACGCCGGGCGATCGAGCCGTCCGAGATCGGCGGCCTGAGCGCCTGCGTGACGGCCGAGGGGGATCTGCGGACCCTGCCGTGCCATTCGCCCCGGCCGGATCGCCCCGGCGCGGAAGGCGGCGGGATGGACGGGTTTTTCGCCGCCAAGCTTGTCCGGACGGCGTGATCCGGGCAGGTTACCGTTAGGCGGCTTTGAGTGGCGCGCTTGCTTAAAGCTCAATTATATTAAACTTTTACCGATAGTCTGTAGCTCGCGGGGGGCTGGGCGGCACGAGCACGTGCGTCCCCGGACGAGGAAGAGTAGGCGGCGCGTATGGCCGGAATTGCAATCGGCGACCGTTTGCGCATCGGCGCGATCATGGCCGGGCATCAGGTTCGCTCGATGCTCTCGGCCTATTCGAGCCCGTTCTACCGCTGGCGTTTTTCCGGCGGCGCGCCCGAGCGCCTGACCGTCGCCCCCCAGGATCTGCGCACCACCGACCCGACGGTCGCCGCCGACTTCTACTCCGGCCACTTCGCGCTCGCCGGCGCGGTCGTCGATATCGGCGGACGGTCGCCCTTCGCGGTGCCGGCGCCCACCCCGGAATGGCAGCGGGCGCTGCACGGGTTCGGCTGGCTGCGCCACCTGCGCGCCGCCGACACCGAGCTCGCCAGGCTGCACGCCCGCGCGCTGATCGCCGACTGGATCGAGGAGTATAGCGGCTGGGACCAGGTCGCCTGGGCGCCCGAGATCGTGGCGCGGCGGCTGATCTCCTGGCTCAGCCATTCGCCGCTCGTCCTGCGCGGCGCCGAGCACGATTTCTACCGCCGCTTCATGCGTTCCCTGTCGCGCCAGGTGCGCTACCTGATCCGCACCGCCGACGAGGCGCCGGACGGTGTCGGGCGGCTCACCGCCGTCATGGCGCTCTGCTATGCGGGCCTGTGCATATCCGGGCGCCAGCGGCTGATACGCCAGTCGGCGCGCCGACTCGACGAGGAGCTCGCCCGCCAGGTGCTTCCCGACGGCGGCCACGTCAGCCGCAACCCGGAAGCCATCGTCCTCGTCCTGCTCGACCTGCTGCCGCTGCGCCAGACTTTCGCGGCGCGCGACATGCCGCCGTCGGGGGCGCTGATGTCGGCGATCGACCGGATGATGCCGATGCTGCGCTTCTTCCGCCACGATGACGGCTCGCTCGCCCATTTCAACGGCATGGGACCGACCTATCCCGATGTCCTGGCGACCTTGCTCGCCTATGACGAGGCTCGCGGCGCGCCGGTGCTGAACGCGTCCTACTCCGGCTATCAGCGGCTCGAGGCCGGCGACACCGTCGTCCTCGTCGACACAGGCGCCCCGCCGCCGCCGACGTTGAGCCGCGAGGCCCATGCCGGCTGCCTGTCCTTCGAGATGTCCGCGGCAGCCGAGCGCATCATCGTCAATTGCGGCGTTCCCGCCTTCGGCTCGGCGAGCTGGCGGTCGGTCGCCCGCTCGACGGCGGCCCATTCGACCGCGACGCTCGAGGACACCTCCTCCTGCCGCTTCGCCACGAACGCGCTGGTCCTGAAGAAGCTCGGGCCGGTGATGCTGTCGGGGCCGCGCCGCGTGACGGTCGAGCGGCACGACGACGATATCGTGCTGCTGACGGCGAGCCACGACGGCTACCGCAGCGACTTCGGAATCATTCACGAGCGCCGGCTGGCGATCGGCCCGGACGGCTCGCGGATCGAGGGCGAGGACGTGTTCTCGAGCGCCGGCGGCGGCAGCGACAATCCGTCCTATGCGGTCCGCTTCCATCTTCATCCGCTGGTGCGGGCGACCCGGACGCGCGACCACAACCGTGTCATCCTCGCGCCGTTGCACGGCGAGCCGTGGGAGTTCTACGCCGGCGGGTCGGAAGTCACCATCGAGGAAAGCGTCTATCTCGGCGGCCTCGACGGACCGCGCCGCACCGACCAGATCGTCGTGCACGGGCGCTGCCGCCATTCCCCCCGCGTCAATTGGCGCCTGCAGCGGATCGACCCGAACCGGCAGGTCGCCGAACCGGGCGCCGAAACCGAGGAGCTGCCGTTCGTCCCGGTCGTCGAGGAGCTGGAACCGGAGGAAATCCCGGTTTCCGACGAAGGCACGGACGTGACCTGACCGCGGCATCGTGCTAAGCGGCGGGCTCGAGACCTCTCCCGCATCAGGAACCGCCGATGACGACCAAGCCGACGCCCGTTCGCCGGGCACTCGTTTCCGTTTCCGACAAGACCGGTATCGTCGACTTCGCCAGGGCCCTCGCGGACCGGGACGTCGAGATCCTGTCGACCGGCGGCACCGCGCGGGCGCTGAAGGGCGCGGGCATCCCCGTCGTCGACGTGGCGACCGTCACCGGCTTTCCCGAAATGCTCGACGGACGGGTGAAGACGCTCCATCCGAAGGTGCACGGCGGGCTGCTCGCCGACCGTTCCAGGCCCGATCACGTGAAGGCGCTCGGCCAGCACGGCATCCCGGAAATCGACCTCCTGGCGATCAACCTCTACCCCTTCGAGGAGACCCTCCTGCGCGGGGCGGGATTTGAGGAGTGCATCGAGAACATCGATATCGGCGGACCGGCGATGATCCGCGCGGCGGCCAAGAACCACGGCTCGGTTACGGTGCTGGTCGATCCGGCCGACTATGCGGGCGTCCTCGAGGAGATCGGCGAGGGAGGGGTCAGCGCCGGCACGCGGCAGCGATTGGCCGCGAAGGCGTTCTCGCGGACGGCGGCCTACGATGCCGCGATCTCGCGCTGGTTCACCGACGAGGTCGGCGAGGCCGACCCGGCCTGGATCAGCTTCGGCGGCACGCTCGCCGAGTCGCTGCGCTATGGCGAGAACCCGCACCAGCACGCCGGGTTCTACCGGACGGCCGAGTCCCGGCCCGGCCCGGCCCGGCCCGGCGTCGCCACCGCCCGCCAGCTGCAGGGCAAGGCGCTCTCCTACAACAACATCAACGATACCGACGCGGCCTTCGAGCTCGTCGGCGAGTTCGACCCCGACGAGAGCGCCGCCGTCGCCATCATCAAGCACGCCAATCCCTGCGGCGTCGCGACCGGCGCGACGCTGCTCGAGGCCTACGAGCTGGCGCTGCGCTGCGATCCGGTCTCGGCCTTCGGCGGCATCGTCGCGCTCAACCGGACGCTCGACGCGGAAGCGGCGCGGAAGATCGTCGAGATCTTCACGGAGGTGATCGTCGCGCCGGCGGCGAGCCCGGAGGCGATCGAGATCGTCGCGGGCAAGAAGAACCTGCGCCTGCTCGTCACCGGCGGCCTGCCCGATCCGGCCGCGCCGGGGCTGACGGTACGCTCCGTCGCGGGCGGCCTGCTGGTGCAGTCGCGCGACAACGGCCGCCTCGGTGCCGCCGATCTGCGCGTCGTGACGAAGCGCGCGCCGAGCGAGCAGGAGCTGAAGGACATGCTGTTCGCCTGGCGGGTCGCCAAGCACGTGAAGTCGAACGCGATCGTCTATGTCAGGGACGGCGCGACGGCGGGCATCGGCGCGGGCCAGATGAGCCGGGTCGATTCCGCCCGCATCGCCGCGCTGAAATCCGGGGAAGCGGCGAAGGCCGCCGGTCTTCCCCGTCCGCTCGCGGAAGGCTCGGTGGTCGCCTCCGACGCCTTCTTCCCGTTCGCCGACGGCCTGCTGGCGGCTGCGGGCGCCGGGGCGACGGCGGTGGTCCAGCCGGGCGGCTCGGTCAACGACAAGGACGTCGTCGCGGCCGCCGACGAAAAAGGTCTCGCCATGGTGTTCACCGGAATGCGCCACTTCCGGCACTAGGAACGAGAGGGTACACTTCCAGGATGCGGCGCATATTCGTTTCGATCCTGATGGTTGCGGTCGTCGTCGTTGCCGGCGGCGCCGTCTATGTGTGGCTGTCGCTAACCGGGGGCCTCGACCGGAAGCGCAGCCCCGAGCGGCTCCTGGCGCTGCTGGAACCGGACATCGAGATCGTCAGGCCGGACGGCGACGGACCGTTCCCGGCGGTGTTGCTCTATCACGGCTGCGAAGGGCTGTGGAACGGCGACAAGCGCCGGCCGCTGATGGGCATCTACGCCGACATCGCCAGGTCGGAAGGCGTCGTGGCGATCATCGTCGACAGCCTGAAGCCCCGCAACATCGATTCCGCGGAGGCCTACGCGGACGTCTGCCCGGGCTGGGTGCTGCGCGGCGCCGAGCGGGCCGGGGACGTCGCGGTGACCGTGCCCTTCGCCCGCAGCCTGCCCTACGTCGATCCGCACCGCATCGCGGTCGCCGGCTGGAGTCACGGCGGCTGGACGGTAATGGACTATCTCGCCATGCCGCCGCAGAAGCTCGTGCCCTACAGCCTGACCGAGTGGCCGAAGGACGCCTTCGCCGGTCTGACGTCGGTCTACCTGACCTATCCCTATTGCGGGTTCCCCGCGCTCGCCCCGGAGACCGGCGAGATCGAGCCGCTGCCGACATGGGCGATCCACGGCACCAAGGACGCCACGGCCGATCCGGCGCCCTGCAACGAAGCCTACGCGCTGATGGTCGAAGAAGGGGCGCCGGTCGACGTCGAGGTGATCGACGGGGCGACGCACGCCTTCGACCGCCCCGACGTGCTGCCCGGGTCGACGTCGGTGTACGATCCGCAATTCGCGAAGGTCGCCTACGATCGCTTCCGCGCGTTCCTTCGTGACGTGCTGATCCCGTCGGGCAGGTAGCCGGCCTCACTCGCCGGTCAGGTCGTTGAACAGGCTCGCCGCCACGGCGAGGCGCGACAGGCTCATCGGTCCGCGCTCTATGTCGGCGATCGCACCGGCCATGCGCGTCACGCTCTCGCCGCGTGCGGCGATCCAGGCGTCGAGCGCCGGCTTGCCCTTCTTGCCCGTCGCCAGCACCTCGGCGACCAGTTTGCGCTGCGCCTCGTGGATGAGATCGAGGGTGCGGTTGAGGGCGAGCCGGTCGTAGTAGTCGACGGCGGTCAGCGTGCGGGTGGTGCCGGTCAGGTCGTCGACGCGGAAATGCGCGGAGAAGGCGAAGAACGTCTCCGCGACCGCGTTGAGCGGTTTGCCGGTGCGGTCCGAAACCAGAACGATATCGGGCGCGCGCGATAGCCACTGGGCGCCGGCCGCACGGGTCGCGAGGTCTTCCGGCAGGCCCGCGGCCACCAGCTCGTCGCGGCTCGCGGCGATCCGCTCGGAGGCCTCGGCGGGAACCACCTTGGCCAGGTCCCTGGTGAGCCTGGCGGTCGCCTTGCGATAGTGGTCGATGACCTCGGCGAGGCCCTGCGTGAGGTCGACGTTGCGCAGGAACCAGGCGGTGGCGCGCAGGAGCAGGTCCTGCAGGCTGGCGTAGAGGTCGAGCTGCAATTCGCCTGAAATCCTGTTGTCGAGCGCGTCGACCTCGGAGTTCACCTCCGTGAGGCCGAAGGCGTTGCGGGCGGCGGCGAAGGCCGCGGCGATCTCCGGCACGTCGGCGCCCGTTTCGTCGGCGAGGCGGACGATCATGGTCGGCCCGCAGCGGTTGATCATCGAGTTCGCCAGCATCGTCGAGATGATCTCGCGGCGCAGCCGGTGGCCCTCGATCGCGTCCGGATACCGCGACTGCAACCGCTCGGGGAAGTAGCGCATCAGCTCGCGGCCGAGATAGGGATCGTCCGGCACCTCGCTCGTCAGCAGGCGCGAATAGAGGTCGAGCTTGGCGTAGGCGAGGAGCACGGCGAGCTCGGGCCGCGTCAGCGGCTCGCCGCGGGTCTCCCGGGCCCGCAGCCCGGCGTCGTCGGGCAGGTACTCGACGGCGCGATCGAGGTCGCCGCGCGACTCGAGATCGCGCATCAGCCGCCGCTGGAAGCCGATCTCCTCGAGCCCGCGCCGCCGCGCCAGCGACAGGGCGAGCGTCTGCAGGTAGTTGTTGCGCAGCACGAGGCCGGCGACTTCCTCCGTCATCTCGACGAGGAGCTTGTTGCGCTGGGGCAGCGCGAGCGCCCCGGACCGCACGACGCCGCCGAGCGCGATCTTGATGTTGACCTCCATGTCGGAGGAGTTCACGCCCGCCGAGTTGTCGATGGCGTCGGTGTTGAGACGGCCGCCCGCGAGCGCGTATTCGATGCGGGCGAGCTGGGTCATGCCGAGATTGGCTCCTTCGCCGACGACCTTGACGCGGAGCTCGGCGGCGCCGACGCGGATCGCGTCGTTGGCGCGGTCGCCGACGTGGTCGTCGGTCTCCTCGCTCGCCCGCACATAGGTGCCGATGCCGCCGAACCAGAGGAGATCGGCCTCGAGCCTCAGGATCGCCGACATGATCTCGGCCGGCGTCGCGGTCTTGCGGCGGATGTCGAGGAGGTCCTGCATCTGCGGCGACAGCGCAATCGCCTTCGTCGCGCGCGAGAACACGCCGCCGCCCTTCGAGATCAGCTTGGCGTCGTAGTCCTGCCAGCTCGAGCGCGGCAGGGCGAACAGGCGCTTGCGCTCGGCGAAGCCCTTCGCGGCGTCCGGGTCCGGGTCGATGAAGATGTCGCGGTGGTCGAAGGCGGCGACGAGACGGATCTGCTCGGACAGCAGCATGCCATTGCCGAACACGTCGCCGGACATGTCGCCGACGCCGATGACGGTGAAGGGCGTCGTCTGGATGTCGACGTCCATCTCGCGGAAATGCCGTTTCACCGCCTCCCAGGCGCCGCGCGCGGTGATGCCCATCTTCTTGTGGTCGTAGCCCGCCGAGCCGCCGGAGGCGAAGGCGTCGTCGAGCCAGAAGTCGTGGGCCTGCGAGATGCCGTTGGCGATGTCGGAGAAGGTCGCCGTGCCCTTGTCGGCGGCGACCACGAGATAGGGGTCGTCGCCGTCGTGGCGCACGGTCAGGGCCGGCGGCACGATGTCGCCCTCGACGAGGTTGTCGGTCAGGTCGAGCAGGCTGCCGACGAAGATCCTGTAGCAGGCGACGCCCTCCTCGAGCACCGCCTCGCGGTTGCCGGTCGGCAGATGCTTCGGCACGAAGCCGCCCTTGGCGCCGACGGGAACGATGACGGCGTTTTTGACCTGCTGGGCCTTGACGAGGCCGAGCACCTCGGTGCGGAAATCCTGCGGCCGGTCGGACCATCTCAGGCCCCCGCGGGCGATCTCGCCGAAGCGCAGGTGCACGCCCTCGACCCGCGGGCTGTAGACGAAGATCTCCACGTGCGGCCGCGGCTCGGGCAACTCGTCGACCTGCGCGCTCGACAGCTTGATCGAGAAGGCCTCGCGCGTCCCCCCGTGACTGTCGGTCTGGTAGAAGTTGGTCCTGAGCGTGGAGCGGATCAGGTTGACGAAGCGGCGCAGGATGCGGTCCTCGTCGAGGCTCGGCACGGCCTCGAGCGCGGCCTCGATCCTGTCGACGATCGCCTGCTCGCCGGCGTCGCGCGCCTCGCCGCCCTCCGGATCGGGCGCGAAGCGGACGTGGAACAACCCGACCAGCATGCCGGCGATGTCGGCGTGGCGTTGCAGCGTCTGCCACATGTAGTCCTGGGAATAGGGGACGCGGGCCTGGCGCAGGTAGCGCGAATAGGCCCGCAGCGTGGCGATGTCGCGCCAGGCGAGGCCCGCCTTGACGATCAGGGCGTTGTAGCCGTCGTTCTCCGCCTGCCCCAGGACGACGGCGAGGAAGCCGTCGGCGAGCGGCCCGGCGAGCGTTTCGAGGTCGATCGCCGCCCCGTCGGCGCGTTCCAGCGCCATGTCGTGCAGCCAGATCTCGGCGGCGGTTTCGGTATCGGGCCGCGTGATTCGGTAGGTGCGCTCGCTGATGACCTTGAAGCCCATGTTCTCGAGGATCGGCACCCGCTCCGACAGGGGCACCGGATCGTCGAGGCGGAACAGCTTCAGGCCGAGCCGATCGGGCCGGTCGACGTCGGGGCGGTGGAAATCGATGAGCAGGCGGCGGTCGCCGATCAGCCGTTCGACGATGGAGATGTCGCGGACGGCGACCTCGGCGGGGTAGGCATCCTGGTAGGCGCCGGTGAAGGCGTCCTTGTAGCGATCGAACAGCTCGGCGGCGCGGAAGACGTCCTGGGCGTCGCCGAGGGCCTCCTTCAGGTTGTCCGACCAGGTGCGCACGAGCCTGGCGATCCCGGCCTCGAGACCGGCCTGGTCGGGCGTCGGGCAGGTGCCTTCGTAGCGGCCGATGATGAAGTGGACGCGCGTGAGCACGCCTTCCGGGTAGAACGGATAGAACGCCGAGACGCGGCCCTCGAACGCACGGGCGAGCAGATCGCCGATCGCCATCCGCACATGCGTGTTGTAGCGGTCGCGCGGAACGTAGACGAGAGCGGAGACGAAACGGTCGAACTTGTCGGCGCGGTAGAGCACGCGGATGCGCGGGCGCTCGCCGAGCAGCAGGATCGCCAGCGACCATTCGTAGAGCGTGTCGATGTCGATCTGGAAGAGCTCGTCGCGCGGGAAGGTCTCCAGCACGTTCATCAGCGCCTTGCCGTTGTGGCTTTCCGGCTCGAAGCCGGTCTTGCGCATGACGAGGTCGACCTTGCGCCTGAGATAGGGGATGGAGCGGATGCCGCGGTTGTAGGCTGTCGAGGTGAACAGGCCGACGACGCGCAATTCGCCGGTCAGGTTGCCCTCGCCGTCGAAGGTCTTCACGCCGATATAGTCCATGTGGACGCGGCGGTGGACGAGCGACTTGACGTTCGCCTTGGTGACGATCAGCGGCACCGGCTGCATCAGGAAATCGCGCAATTCCGGCGTGTAGGTCACCCATTCCCGGCCGCGGCGCAGAACCAGCACGTCGGGGTCGCGCAAAATACCGTAGCCGGCGCCTTCGTCGAGAGCGACGCGCTCCAGGCGGCCGTCCTTGACGCCGCCGACGAAGGCGTATTCGCGCATGCCCAGCAGGGTGAAGTTGTTGTCGGCGATCCAGTCGAGGAAATGGATCGCCTCGGCGATCTCGTCGGCGGGGATCGGCGGCGGATTGCTGCGATAGCCCTCGATCTCCTGCTTCAGCCTGGCAAGCATCGCCCGCCAGTCCTGCACGACGATGCGCACCGCGTCGTCGACGCGGCCCAGCGCCGCGGCGGTCTCGCGGCGCTCGAGATCGGAATCGATGCGGTCGACGTGGATATGGATGAAGCTCTCGCGCAGAACCTCGGCCCTGGCGTCGGGGCGCTGGAAGCCGTGGAACTTCGTGCGCTTGCCCTTGGCGTCGCGCTCCACGCAGACGATGGGGTGCAGCACGAGGCGGACCTCGTAGCCGCGGTCCTGCAGCTCGGCCATCGCCGAATCGAGCAGGAAGGGCATGTTGTCGTTGACGATCTCGACGACCGTCACCGAGTTGAGCGGCGACTCGGGCTCCGGATCGATCGGATCGGGGTCGAAGACGCGGATCTTGTGGGTGCCGGGCTGGCGCGAGCCGCCGAAGGACCATGCGCCTTCGGCGAGCAGCGCGAGCTCGCCGGGCGAATAGACCGCCAGATCCTCGTAGGCCGCGTTGGAATAGAGGCAGTCGGCGAAGGCCCTCAGCGCCGACTTGCGGGCGCCCCCCGGCAGTTCCTTCAGCGCGGCGTCGATGAGCGCGCGCCTCCTGTCCTCGTCGCGTTGCAGCATGGCGTTCCCCCGCGGGCGCTACCCCGGCTCCGGCAGTGTGTTTGTGCGACTCACCGCTTTGGCGGGAGTGTTCGACAGAATGACGACAGTGTCGAGACATTGCCTGGACACGGATGCGACATTGGCGCGCGAGGGGACCCGCACGGCGGACGCGGCGATGTGCTAGCGTGCCGGGGCCGAACTCGACAACCAGACAGCCGGGAGGACATTGATGTCGGATGACCGCGTGATTGCGCTCGACCTCGAAACGGAAGGCGATCTCACCGATCGTCAGCAGGCCTATTTCGACAAATGCGTCGAAAAGCTCGGCATGGTGCCGAACGTCCTGAAGGCGTATGCGTTCAATCCGGTCAAGCTCGAAGCCTTCACGGCGATGTACAACGACCTGATGCTCGGCGAATCGGGCCTGTCGAAGCTCGAGCGCGAAATGATCGCGGTGGTCTGCTCCAGCGTGAACCGCTGCTTCTACTGCCTTACCGCGCACGGCCAGGCGGTGCGCCAGTATTCCGGCGATCCCGGCTTGGGCGAACTGATGGTGATGAACTATCGCGCCGCCGGCCTCGACAAGCGCCAGAGGGCGATGCTCGACTTCGCCTGGAAGATCACGGAGACGCCCTGGGCCGTGGACGAGCCGGACCGCCAGGCGCTGCGCGACGCCGGCTTCAGCGATCGCGACATCTGGGACATCGCGGCGGTGGCGGCCTTCTTCAACATGTCGAACCGGATGGCGACGGCGACCGACATGCGCCCGAATCCGGAGTATCACGGGCGGAATCGGTAACCATGAAACAAATGAATCAATGAGATCCGGGCGCGGTAACCGCGTCGAAATCAATTTTCCGTAAGAATGCTTCCGTGACGAACGGCAACCACCATATGTGGCATATGGATTGACGTTCGAGCCCGGATGTTCCATCTTTGTTCCTATGACCGCGCCCGTCAAAATCGCCGATCTGGACCCAGCCGTGCCGACCGTGCTCGACGGGATTCCGTTCGCCTCGGACTTCCGCCAGTGGCCGGGAGCGAGCGGGCGCAGGTACCTGACGCGCGGTTTTCCCCTCGACAGGGCCGCGGATTTTCCCGGCGCTCCGGTAATTCTGGCGGCCGTTCATCCCGACGGCCGGCGTGAGGCCGTCTGGGTCGGCATCGCGGTCGGTCGCCGTTTCGAGGAGGCGCTCGCCGCCGCCTGCGCGGCCGGCGCGACCGAAGCCCATGTGCATCTGGTCACGACCGGTGCCGTGGATCGGGTCAGGGTGCTGCGGGACCTGCGTGGCGCCATTCGCGAGAACCGGCCGGTCCGCGTCGCCTCCCCGCAGGGCGTCGCGGCCTGACTTCGGGCGTTCGCGTTCGGGCGAACGGGTTCTCCCCCTTCAAACCTTCACTTCGGCGCTTTTCTTCGGTTGCTCGGCCCGTGGCGAGCCTGGCGCGCTGATCCGTCCGCGTGGCTGAAGTGATCGTGCTCCGGCTCGCGCAGCGCCCGGCCGAGGACGGCCAGTCGTCTGTCGACGACGCCGATCTCATCCATGTGGTCGAGGGTCGCCAGCACGTACTCGATGTTGGGTCCGGACTGGCCGATCCCCTGGCGGACGTGCTCGAGCTGCCGCTCCACCGGCAACGCGCCGGCATATTGCCCGTGGCCGCGGTCGACGACGTAGCAGAGCGCCTTCGTCACGCGGTGCGTGCCGTCGAGGATCTCGACCGGGCGAACGACCTCCCGGTAGACCATCGTCACCTGCTCGCGGGCGCGCAGGTAGGCGACGACGTCGCCGCGCGCCTCCGGCTCGACGCGGAAGGCCACGCCGAGGCAGGCGCCGCCGCGATCGAGGCCGAGCACCAGACCGGGCCGTTCCGGCGTGCCCCGATGGACGTGCGAATAGACGCAGAGCGAGCGATGCAGGCCGCGCAGGCGCGCCGGCACCCGCTCGACATGCGCGAAGCCGGGCCGCCACATCAGCGAACCGTAGCCAAACACCCAGAAGTCACTCATAGTCTTGTCACGATGCGAGCCGCCGCCGTCGCCCCTTGGGGTCGGTTGCCCTACCAGCGGCGCGATCGGTTGGCAATGTCCCGCCCTTTCTCCCGCTTTTCCCGAACGGTTCGGAACGTTTCATGACAGACCAGCCCGATACGCCGCAGCCGCTCCAGGAGCGTCCGGTGCCGAACGGCCCGGCGAAGGAGAAGCTCGGCCGTCCGCCGCGCTTCCTGCTGCTCGTGGTGCTCGCCGTCGTCGCCGTCGCCGCGGGCTGGAGCGTCGTGTGGTATCTCGGCACCCGGCAGGCCGACGAGCTGATCACGGCGTGGCTCGCCGAGGAGGCGGCGAAAGGCAGGACCTACGATTGCGCGCAGCGCAGCGTCGACGGCTATCCGTTCCGCGTCGAGGTGAGCTGCCTTTCGCCGAGCGTCGACATTGCCGACGCCAGGCCGCATATCCGCGCGACCGCGGCCGAATTCCGCGCCGTGGCGCAGGTCTGGAACCTCACCCACGTCATCTACGAGATCGACGGTCCGGTGCGCATCGAATCCGGCAACCGCCCGCGCCGGCCGGACTTCGCCGTCGATGCCGATTGGGAGCTCCTGCAGGGCTCGCTGCGCGCGCCGGAGGGGCGGATCAGCCGCGGCGACCTCGCGATCGTGGACTTCAGGGCCTCGCCGGATCCCAAGACCCTCGGTCCGGCCGGCGGAGCGACGGTGTCGGCGAGCCATGTCGAGTTCCACGGCCGCAACGCGAACGCCGATGACGACACCGCGCCGGGGGCCCGTGACATCGACGTCGCCGTCGACGCGAAGGATCTCGTGGTGACGCCCGACGGCATGGGCCCGCCCGACGCCGTCGACCTGAGTTTCGTCGGGCGCCTGGGCGCGCTTCCCTATCCTCCGCCGCGCGATCCCGAAGCGTTCCTCGCCGCCTGGCGCGGCAACGGCGGCAGCGTCGAGGTCGGCAAGCTCAGCGCGACGCAGGGCGACACCGAAATCCGCGCGGAGGGCCGCCTCACCCCGGACGACAGCGGGCGTCCCGAAGGAGCGGTGACCGTCAAGCTCGCCGGTCCCGATCTCAGCACCCCGGGCTCCGCCGGCGCCTTCGGCGGTCTGGCGCCGATCATGGCGCTGGCGTTGCGCCTCACCGGCAAGCCGGACGACATCGACGGCAAGACGGCGCTGTCGGGCACGATCGAGATGCGCGAGGGCAAGGTGTTCCTCGGGCCGATGCCGATCGTCGAGCTGCCCAGGGTCTTCTGAGACTAGATCTTCGGCGTCTGCCAGACGCCGTCCCAGTCCGCCGCCGGCGGTGCCGCGGCGAGCTGGACGATGCGCTCCAGGAAAAGGTCGACGAGGTCGGACAGGCCGAACTCGGCCGCTGCGCCGGCGAGCGACGAGAACCCGTCCCGCGCCGAGTTCCAGTCCTTCCGCCGGTAGGCACCAAGGGCGCCCGAGTACCGTTGGACGAGGGACTGGACCGCTGGGTCGTCCTTCAGGGTCGCACCCCCGAGGATCGTCCAGATGCGTTCGGGATGCTCGCGGCCCTTGACCCGGACGGTGTCGATCTCGAGGACCGTCATGCCCGATCCCCCCAGCCGGCACGTCGCCTCGGAGATCAGGGTCGTGACGCCGTAGTAGGGCGTCAGGTTCTCGAGCCGCGAGGCGAGGTTCACCGCGTCGCCGAGGGCGGAATAATCGAAGCGCATGTCGGAACCCATGTTGCCGACGATCGCGGTGCCGGTTGCGATCCCGATTCCGAGCCGCAGCGGCGCGACGGTACCGCCCGCTCCCTTCGCCCTGGCTTCCGACAGGCGCGCCGCGTTGAGACCGTCGAGCCGTGCGATCATGTCGAGAGCGGCCTCGCAGGCCCGGCTGCTGTGGTCGGGGTCGTCCAGCGGCGCGTTCCAGAAGGCCATGATCGCGTCGCCCATGTACTTGTCGATCGTCCCGGACCGCTCGGTGATCGCATTGGAGAGCGGCGTCAGCAGCCGGTTCATCAGGGCGATCAGCTCGGGCGGGTTGTCGCGATAGCCCTCGGCTATGCCGGTGAAGCCGCGCACGTCGCTGAACAGCACGGTGAGCTCGCGGGTCTCGCCGCCGAGCATCAGCTGCTCGGGATGCTCGGCGAGGCGCTCGACGAGGCTCGGCGCGATGTAGTGCGCGAACGCCTGACGCACCCGGTTCCGTTCGCGCTCGGTCTGGAAGTAGAAGAACGCCGTCGTGAACACGTAGACGGCCGTCATGCCGAACCACGGGAAGGTCGGATCGAACAGGATCCCGAACCGCTGATACCCGATCGTGGAAATGGCGAGCACGATCGTGACGGCCAGGGCGCCGGCAAGCGCGCCGGTGAACGCGCCCAGATGATAGATTACGATCGCGAGCGCGATGCTGCCGATCGCGGTGAAGGCCACCTCCAGCCCGGTCGAGTAGTCGGGGCGCAGGAGCAGCCGGCCCTGCAGCAGCTGCTCAAGCGCCTGGGCGTGCACCTCGACGCCGGGCAGCACCGCGTCGAGCGGCGTCGCGCGCAGGTCGAACAGGCCGGGCGCGCTCGTGCCGATCACGACGATGCGGCCGGCGATCGCATCGCGAGCCACCGTGCCGTCCAGCACCGCGGCGGCGGAAACATACCTTTCCGGCCGGTGCGGCGAGAACGCCATCCAGACCTGCCCGGTCGATTCGGTCGGTATCCGGTAGCGGCCGATGCGTACCGAGGTGATGCCGCTTTCGACCGAACTGCCCTCGCCGCCCGCCGTCGACGACCGCACGGCGATCGTGTCCGCGCCCTCTGCGAGCCGAAGCGTCTCGGCCACCAGCGAGGGATAGAGCTGGTCGCCGAAACGCACGACCATCGGCACCTTGCGGACGATCTGGTCGGATTCCGGAAACCAGTTGAGCGCGCCGATGCCGGCGGCGGCACCGTTCAGGACGGGCGTGTTGAGCGTCGCCGTGCCGAAGGTCGGCACGTGGCGGGACGGGTCGGTGCCGAGAAGCGCGAAGGCCGTCGGGGCGGGACCGGTCGCGGGCGCGTCGCCGGCGCGCCCGATGGCGCCGAGTATGACCGGCCTTCCGCGGATCGCCTCGGCGAGCACGGCGTCGCCCGAGCGCGGCTTCGGCAGCCGGTCGAGCAGCGCGCGGGCCGCCGGGTCGTCCTTCATGGCGGAATAGAGTTCGGCGAGCGGGTCCGGCTCCGGGTCGGGGAACGCGAAGTCGAAGGCGACGACCGTCGCGCCGAGTTCCTCCAGCCTGTCGACGAGGCGCGCGATCAGCACGCGCGGCCAGGGCCAGCGGCCGTATTCGGCGAGAGAATGCTGGTCGATGTCGACGATGCGGACCGGATAGTCCGGATCCACGCGGCGCGGAACGAGCTTCTGGAAGATATCGAATGCGAGAAGGCGCAACCTTACGATCGGGTCGGGGTCGAGAAGCCGGAGTCCTGCAACTGAAAGTATGATGGCAGCGATGGCGAACACATAGGTCGCTCGGCTGTTCAATACACCCCTCCAGCTCCCCGCGCCGGCTTGAACCGGTAACTGTCTTTGCTCGGGACACTATCTGAAATTAGCCGGCCATGCTAATTTTCGGTCGTCATACGGAAAGGATCGGTAATGCTTGGCTCGGGCGCCGTTTTGCGGTGGTTGCGGTTGATGACGGGCGCGCAACGATTTCTTGCGGTCGCCGGGATAGTCTTGGCGGCTTCGGCTTCCGCCGTGCTGCCGGCGCTTTCGGTGGGCGAAAGCGAAATCGGGACGACCGTGGTGACGGTCAGGAGCGTCACCGGATCCCTCGGCCAGATGGAACGCGACCTGAGCGTCGGCGACCGCGTCTATCTGAACGAGGTGCTCGAGACCGGCGTCGATTCGCACGCCGAACTTGCGCTCGACGACGACACGAAGCTCGCACTCGGACCCAACGGCCGGCTGACGCTCGACGACTATGTCGTCGGCGGCAGCGGCGGCAACGGCCGGGTCGTGCTCAACGTCCTGAAAGGCGCCTTCCGGTTCATAACGGGCGAGAACGACAAGGACGCCTACCGCATCGACACGCCTTCGGCGACGATCGGCGTTCTCGGCACCGTCTTCGATATCTACGTCTACAACGAGGAAGAGACGCTGCTGTTGCTCCTGGAGGGCGGGGTCGAGATCTGCTCGCGCACGGCGCCGGGCTCGATGGGCAGCTGCCGGTCCCTGGCGGAGCCGAACGAGATTATCTACGCATGCGGCGACGGCGTCCTTTCGGACCCCATCAAGTGGTCGGACACGCTGCTTCCCGGCGTCCCGGTGCAGACCGCCTTCCCGTTTCTACAGGACGCCCCGCAGGTCGATCCGGTGAGGAGATCCGAATATCCGGAGATCACCGACGAGTCGGCGGAAGCCCTGCGGCTGATCAACGAGGCGCGGCAACGGTGCAACAAGTAGCGGGCGCTCGTTCGCGGCTCGCCCCCGATCGCGGCCGGCACACATCTCTGCGCGCAGCCCGCGTGACTGCCGCGCCGGAAAGGGAATGATCCATGTGGACCAGGCGCCCGCGCCGGCATCCGTCCTGGCGGACACTCGTCGTGGCCGGGACCGGTCTGGCGGTCCTCGGGTTCAGTCTGCCCGGCCAGGCGGAGAAGAGTGCCGCGGGTTCCGTGCCGGCACAGCCGGCAGCCTCGCCGGCAGCCGCCTTGAAGCTCGGCATCTACGATCCGGACGGCGCGTTCGGCGATGCCCCGCGCGTCGAGATCGAGCATATCTTCATGCCGTGGGAGGACGTCGACATCGGCTCGATCGAGGCCGCGGACCGATATGCCCATGATCGCGGGCGCGCCCTTCTGGTGACGGTCGAGCCGTGGTCCTGGTCGCCGGAGCGGCCGACGGAACCCACCGAACTGCGGGACGCCATCCTTTCGGGCCGGAACGACGGCGGCATCCGAGACCTCTGTTCGGCATTCGCCACGCTGCAGAGCCCGGTGACGGTCCGCTGGGGTCACGAGATGGATCTCAAGAACGGCCGCTATCCGTGGTCGGACTGGCGTCCGAGCGACTACGTCGCCGCCTATCGCCACTTCGTCGACCTCTGCCGCGAGCAGGTGCCGGACCTCGCCTTCATGTGGTCGCCGCGCGGCGAATTCGATTTGCGCCTGTTCTATCCTGGCGACGACTACGTCGATTCGATCGGCCTGTCCGTTTTCGGATACCAGGCCTACGACATGGTGGCGAACGGACGCGAGCGGGACCTGACCGCACTGCTGAAGCCGAGCTACGACCGGGCCGCGAAGTTCAACAAGCCGATCTATATCTCGGAGTTCGGCTGCTCGGGCGATGCGGCCTATGTCGAGCACTGCAACGATTTCTCGGCGGCGACGATGAAGCAGTTTCCGCTGCTCGACGGCGTCGTCTACTACAGCGCGGTCGAGCCCGGCGAATGGCCCGAAGTGTACGGAAAGCCGGACTGGCGCATTCAGCCCGGCTCGGATGTGCTGTCCAGCCTCGACTAGCTAGCGCCGGCGTCCTACGCGCCGGCGCCCGCGGCCCTGAGCGCAGGAAGGCCGACGCCCGTCGCGTCGAAGCCGCCGTCGACGGCGATCGTCTGTCCGGTGACGTAGCTCGCCTTTTGCGAGCACAGGAAGACGATCACGTTGCCGATCTCCTCCTCCGATCCGTAGCGGTTGAGCGGGATCGCGTCGTGATAGGCGGCGACGATCTCCGGCGTATGCACCTGGGCGAGCTTGGTGCGCACCGGACCGGGCGCCACGCAATTGACGCGGATGCCGAATTCGCCGAGCTCGGCGGCCTGCTGGCGGGTGAGGTGGATGACGGCGGCCTTCGAGGTGCCGTAGGCGACGCGCAGCGTCGAACCGCGCAGGCCCGAGATCGAGCCGATATTGACGATCGAGCCGCGCGTCTTCCTCAGCTCGGGGATTGCGGCCTGCGTGCACAGGAACACCCCGTCGAGGTTCGTCTCCATCACCGCGCGCCAGTCGGCGAAGGTGTGCCGCTCGATCGGGCCGAAGTCGGCGACGCCGGCGTTGTTGACCAGATGATCGATGCGGCCGAAGCGCTTCAGCGTTTCGGCGACCATGGCCCCGACCTCCTCGGGCTTCGAGACGTCGTAGGGCAGGGCCAGGACGTCGCTCAGGCCCTTCGCCGCCTGCTCGAGCTCGGGCGCGTCGCGGTCGACCATCGCGACCGAGACGCCTTCGGCGAGGAACAGTCTGGTCGTGGCCAGCCCGATGCCGCGGGCGGCACCCGTCACGATAGCTACTCTTGCCGTCATTCCGCCTCCCGCCGGTTCCGGTACGGGTTCCGCCCCGCGCATGTTGTCGCCCGATGCTCTAACATGAATTCGCCGCGGTTGCTTTGGATTGTCGGGACATGCTTCGCGTTGCCGTCATAGCTCTTTGTTCGGCGCTGGCCGCGCTGCCGGTGGCTGCCCGGCCGCTCGGCGACGTCGTCGCGTCCCGGGTTCCGACCCACCGCGAGCGGATCTGCGCGCATATCGAGGCGGCGGCCGCGCAGCACGACCTGCCGGTCGCCTTCCTGACCCGGCTGATCTGGCGCGAAAGCAGCTTCCGGCCACGCGCCGTGAGCCCCAGGGGCGCGCAGGGCATCGCCCAGTTCATGCCCGGGACGGCGGCCGAGCGCGGGCTCGCCGATCCCTTCGAGCCGGAGGCGGCGATCGACGCGGCCGCCTCCTTCCTCACCGACCTGCGCGGCGAATTCGGCAATCTGGGCCTCGCGGCGGCGGCCTACAACGGCGGGCCGAACCGCGTCGCCGGTTGGCTCGCCGGCACCAGCGGGCTGCCCTTCGAGACGCAACGCTTCGTGTCGTTCATCACCGGGCGATCCGCCGGCGACTGGAGGGGATCGGCGGAGACGGGCCCCGTCGCCGACACGCACGAGAGCGCACAGCCGGTCCGCTGTGCGACCGTCCTTGCCGCGCTCGCCAGGCCCGCCCGGATCGTCGCGCCGGTCGGTCCCGCCCCGACCGCGCCCTGGGGCGCGCAGGTCGCCGGCCATTTCTCGAAGGACCGGGCGCTCGCGATCTACGCCGGCCTGCAGGACCGCTATCGGGACGTCCTCGCCGGCCGGCCGCCGATGGTCGTCGGCACGCGCAACCGCTCGCGCGGCTCCGCCGTGTTCTTCGCCGTACGCGTTCCCGCGCAGACGCAGGAGGACGCGAACGCGGTCTGCACGCGGCTGAAGAAGGCCGGCGCGGGGTGCATCGTGCAGAAGAGCTGAGAACGCCCAGCCCTACTCCGCCGCGTCCGTCGGCTTGCCGGCGCCGGGCGTGCGGCCGAAGTCGGGAGCCTCGGTTTCCTGGCCGGCCTCGATGATGCCGCGGCGGATGGCGCGGGTCCTCGTGAAGAGGTCGAACAGCGCGTCGCCGTCGCCGAAGCGGATCGCCCGCTGCAGGGCGGCGAGATCCTCGGAGAAGCGGGCGAGCATCTCCAGCACCGCCTCCCGATTGTGCAGGAAGACGTCGCGCCACATGGTCGGGTCGGAGGCGGCGATGCGGGTGAAGTCGCGAAAGCCGCCGGCGGAGAACTTCATCACCTCCGACTGGGTGACCTCCTCCAGATGCGCGGCCGTGCCGACGATGTTGTAGGCGATCAGGTGCGGCACGTGGCTGGTGATGGCGAGCACCATGTCGTGATGGGCGGGCGTCATCACCTCGGTGTAGGCGCCGCAGCCTTCCCAGAAGCGCCTGACCACGTCGACGGCCTTCGCGTCGGTGCCCGGCGGCGGGGTGAGGATGCACCAGCGCTGCCGGAACAGGTCGGCGAAGCCCGCGTCGGGGCCCGAATGCTCGGTGCCGGCGATCGGGTGGGCCGGGACGAAATGGACGCCCTTCGGCAGGTGCGGCGCCATCTGGGCGACGACCGAGGTCTTGGTCGAGCCGACGTCGGAGACGATCGCCCCTGCCTTCAGCGCCGGCGCGATCGCCCTGGCGACCTCCTCCGACGCGCCGACGGGCACGCAGACGATGACGAGGTCGGCATCCTTCGCCGCCGCGGCCGGATCGGTCGTGTAACCGTCGCCGAGGCCGAGTTCCTCCGCCCGGTCAAGCGTCTCCCGCCTCCGCGATTGGACGACGACGTGCCTCGCCAGCCCCTCGCGCCTGACCACGCGGGCGATCGAGGAGCCGATCAGGCCGATGCCGATCAGCGCCAGGCGATTGACGACCGGGTCCGCCATTCCTCCCGCTCAGCCCTTCTTCATGAACGCGCCGAGCGCCTCGACGACGAGCCGGTTCGCCTCCTCGGTGCCGATGGTGAGGCGAAGGCAGTGCGGCAGGCCGTAGCCCTCCATCCGCCGCAGGTAGACGCCGTGATCCTGCAGGAAGGCGTCGGCGTCGGGCGCGCGCCTGCCCTCCTCGTCCGGGAAATGCACGAGGATGAAGTTGCCGACGCTCGGCGTCACCGTCAGGCCGAGCGTCTCGAGCTCGCCGGTCAGCCATGGCAGCCACTGCTCGTTGTGGGCGACGGCCGTCTCCATGAAGGCCGCGTCCCGGATCGCGGCGACGCCGGCGGCGATCGCCGGCGCGCTGACGTTGAAGGGCCCGCGGACGCGGTTCAGGACGTCGGCGATCGCCTCGGGACAGAAGGCCCAGCCCAGACGCAGCGCCGCCAGGCCGTGGATCTTCGAGAAGGTCCGCATCATGACGACGTTCTGCGAATTCGCCACGAGGTCGATGCCGGCCGAGTAGTCGTTGCGGCGCACGTATTCGGCATAGGCCGCGTCGAGGACGAGGATCACGTTCGGTGGCAGGCCGGCGTGCAGGCGCTGCACCTCCTCGAAGGGCAGGTAGGTGCCGGTCGGGTTGTTCGGATTGGCGAGGAAGACGAGCCGCGTGCGGTCGGTCACCTTGGCCAGCATCGCGTCGACGTCGGCCTTCAGGTCCGTCTCCGGCGCGACCACCGGCACGCCGCCGGAGGCCAGCGTCGATATCTTGTACATCAGGAACCCGTACTGGCTGTAGAGCGCCTCGTCGCCCGGCTCCAGATAGGTGTGGCAGAGCATCGAGATCAGCTCGTCGGAGCCCGCGCCGCAGACGATGCGGTTCGGATCGATGCCGTATTTCGCGCCGATCGCCTGCCTGAGCGCGGTCGCGCCGCCGTCCGGATAGAATTCCAGGTGCTCGGCGGCGTGCACGTAGGCCTGCTTCGCCATTGGGCTCGGGCCCAGCGGCGTCTCATTGGAGGACAGTTTGAACATCTTGCCGTCCGCCCGCTCCTTGCCGGTGCCGGGCACGTAGGCCTTGATTTCGAGTACGCTCTGCCGCGGCTGCGGCCCGCTGTTTTTGCCACTCATGGTCTTGAACTCAGGTCCAGTAGGTGGGCGCGGCGAAGCTGCCGAGCCATCGGGAAGTGTTCCCCGCCGTCGCGAGGTCTTGCGGCGCCTTCGGCGAGGCGACGAGCGCCGTGTTGCTCGAGCGCCCGAGAACCCGGCCGAGGCTGTCCGCCGAGGCGGCGTCGACGGCATAGAGATGGAAATCGGTCGGGGCGTCGACGTTCTTCGGGCCGACGACGAGGGCGCGGGGCAGGTCGAGGCCGTTCGACAGGGGAAGGAAGGGCAGGTAGGCGATCACTTTCGCGCCGGCGGCCGGCGCGGCGTCGGAGAGGTCGATGCCGCCCCACCATCGCTCCTCGAGCGGGTCGTCAAGCCCGATCACGGCGAGATCGGTGCCCGTCCGCGCCACCGTATCGACCGCATCGCGATCCGAGGCGACGGCGACGAGCGGAGAGGAGAAGCCGAAGTAGTAGCGCAGAAGGTCGCGCATGCGCGGGTCGTCCGCGCGCGCCGACAGGACCCGGTAGGGGGCCTGGAGCTGCGTGAAGGTGCCGATGATCTCGCGCCAGATGTGCTCCACGGTCGACAGCGGCAGACGCCCGGCGTGCCGCTCGGCGATGCGGCGCATCATCGAGGCCTCGCGGTCGGGGCGGAACGCGGCGCCGCCGTTGGCGGCCAGACGCTTCGCCGCGATAAGCCGCTCGATGACCTCGCCGCGATGGATCAGCTGGCGGTGCATCTCCTCGTCGGCGGCGTCGATCTCCCGGCGCAGCGCATCGAGGCTGACGACATCCTGCGTCCGGTTCGGGTCGGGGCGGTCTGACATCGCGGGGCGGCGCTCTGTTTCCGGCGAATTCTTCAAGCTTGAACGGCCCTCGGGCCGGGGCGCAGTCATACGAGAGCCGCCCCGGGAAATCAAAGAAAACATTGACATGGCGCAGGTAGCGGCCCAACTAGTCCGAGCCCCGGAGGCAGGATGACGGGAACCGTATTCGCCGCTCTGGAAAGCCGGCGTAACGGTCGCGAAACGAGATGATACCCGGGATCAAGAGCCGGTCGACCACCTATCGCCAGATCGAGGCGCCGGACAGCCGCGTCGTCCATTTCGGCCCGGACCGGCCGCTGCGGCTCGACTGCGGCATCGATTTCGGGCCGCTGACGGTCGCCTACCAGACCTACGGGACGCTCGCCCCCGACAAGCGCAACGCCGTCCTCATCGGGCACGCGCTGACCGGCGACCAGCACGTCGCCAACCTCCATCCGGTCACCGCCAAGCCCGGCTGGTGGGACATGATGGTCGGGCGCGGCAAGCCGATCGACACCGATCGCTATTTCGTCATCTGCGCGAACGTGCTCGGCGGCTGCATGGGCACGTCGGGACCGGGCTCGGTCGATCCGGCGACCGGCGAGCCCTACGGCCTCAATTTCCCGGTGGTGACGATCCGCGACATGGTGCGGGCGCAGGCGATGCTGCTCGACGATCTCGGCATCGAGACGCTGTTCTGCGTGATCGGCGGCTCGATGGGCGGCATGCAGGTGCTGCAATGGGCGGCGAGCTATCCCGACCGCGTGTTCTCGGCCATTCCGATCGCGACCGCGGCGCGCCATACCTCGCAGAACATCGCCTTCCACGAGGTCGGCCGCCAGGCGGTGATGGCCGATCCGGAGTGGTGCGGCGGACGCTACCTGCTCGAAGGCAGGAGCCCGAAGAAGGGTCTGTCGGTCGCGCGCATGGCCGCCCACATCACCTACATGTCGGACGAGGCGCTGCACCGCAAGTTCGGCCGCAACCTCCAGAACCGCGCGGCGATCACCTACGGTTTCGACGCCGACTTCCAGATCGAGAGCTACCTGCGGCATCAGGGGTCGACCTTCGTCGACCGGTTCGACGCCAACAGCTACCTCTACCTGACGCGGGCGATGGACTATTTCGACCTCGCCGCCGACTACGGCGGCCAGCTCGGCGCCGCCTTCCTCGGAACCAAGACCCGGTTCTGCATCGTCTCGTTCACGTCCGACTGGCTGTTCCCGACCGAGGGCAACCGGCAGGTCGTGCACGCGCTGAACGCGGCCGGCGCGCGCGTCAGCTTCGTCGAGATCGAGACCGACGGCGGCCACGACTCCTTCCTGCTCGACGAGCCGGAACTGTTCGCGGCGGTGCGCGGCTTCCTCGATTCGGCGGCGCATGCGCGCGGACTGCCGGCCCCCGTCGCCCGTCAGCTGTCGCCGAACGCGCTATGACAGCGTCGGAATCCGCGCATGACGCGGGGCTGCAGACGAGCCGCGCCGACCTCGACCTCGTCGCCGACCTGATCGAGCCGGGCAACCGCGTGCTCGACGTCGGTTGCGGCGACGGCACGCTGCTCGAGATCCTGGAGAGCCGCTACGACATAGACGGACGCGGCATCGAGCTCAGCCAGCGCAACGTCAACGAATGCGTGGCGAAGGGGCTCGCCGTGGTGCAGGGCGACGCCGACCGCGACCTCGTCGACTATCCCGACAACGCCTTCGACTACGTGGTGCTGAGCCAGACGGTCCAGGCGACGCGCGATCCGCGCGGCGTGCTCGAGCACATCCTCCGTATCGGCCGGCGCGGCATCGTGTCGTTCCCGAACTTCGGCCACTGGCGGATGCGCTGGCAGCTCCTGACGCGCGGCCGGATGCCGATCACCGAGCACCTGCCCGTCAGCTGGTACGCGACGCCCAACATCCATTTCTGCACGATCCGCGATTTCGTCGAGCTGGTCGAGGACATGGGCGTGACCGTCGAGCGCGTGGTCGCGATCGACTCGCGCGGGAGAAGGCTGGACGAAGGAGCGTCTCTCGCGCGCCTCAACCTCCTGGGGGAGCAGGCGATCTTCGTCCTGACGAGGCCGCCGGCGGGGCTGCCCTGAAGGAAACGCCCGGGCCGCGGGCCCGGGCGAAAAGCGAGAACCTGCCAGCGTTCGCCGAACTATTCCTGGGAAGTCTCGTCCGACGAGGTCTGGGAGGACGTGGTGTTCTGGGCGGTCGTGACCGGCGTCTGCTTGGCCGCGGTGTGCCCGGAATAGCACTCCGCGAGGGCGGCGCTGGCTGACATGGCCAGCGCGACGGCGGCGAGACCTGCGAGGAGCTTGCGAGTCATTCGTACCTCCTCTCTGGAGCGACGTCAGGATGAAGCGTCGTGCAGGGAAGGCTAGCACTGTTCGCGGATGCGGCAAGGCGGGTGTCGCTCACGAACGCGTTACCGGCCCTGCCGCTCAGGCACGCGGATGGGCGGCCTGGTAGGCCTCGAGCAGGCGCTCCTCGTCGATTTCCGTGTAGACCTGCGTGGTCGACAGGCTCGCGTGGCCGAGCAGTTCCTGGATCGCCCGCAGGTCGCCGCCGTTCATCAGGAGGTGCGTGGCGAAGGAATGGCGCAAGGCATGGGGCGTGGCGCTTTCCGGCAGGCCGAGCGCGCCGCGAAGCGTCGCCATGCGGCGCTGGACGAGACGCGGATTGAGCGGGCCGCCGCGCGCGCCGACGAAGAGCGGTCCGTCGGCCGCGAGCGCGTAGGGGCAGAGCTTCAGGTAGCCGTCGATCGCCTCGGCGACCGCCGGCAGGACCGGGACGATCCGGGTCTTGCCGCCCTTGCCGGTGATGCGCAGCGTCGTGTCCGGCCTCGGCGTCTCGGATCGTCTCAGCCCTAGCGCCTCGGAGATGCGCAGGCCGCAGCCGTAGAGCAGCGCGAAGACGGCGGCGTCGCGGGCGGCGACCCAGGGCTCGCCTTCCGGGTCGATCTCGCCCGCGTCGATCACCCGCAGCGCCGCGTCGCGGCTCAGCGGCTTCGGCAGGGCATGGCGCTTCTTCGGACCACGCACGACGGTGAGCGCCGTCGTCTTCGTGCCGGTCGTCTTCTCCAGGAAGCGCGTGAAGGAGCGGATCGCCGCTAGCGCCCGCGACAGCGACGGGCCGGAGAGCCCCTCGCCCCGGCGGGCGGCGAGATAGGCGCGGATGTCGGTCGGGCTCAGGGTCCCGAAATCGGCGATCGCCGCCGGACCGCCGAGGTGGTCGCGCAGGAAGGTCAGGAACTGGCGCAGGTCGCGGCCGTAGGCCTCGACGGTCTTGCCGGAGAGCCGGCGCTCGGCCGCCAGATGCGTGAGCCAGGCGTGGCCGGCCGCGCGCAGGTCGGGGGACGCGAGGAGCGGGCCGATGATCTCGGGGGCGTTGCCCTCACGCATGGTGGACGCTGTTGCAGCCATCGAACGAACTGACCCTCCCCGTCATGGCCGGGCTCGTCCCGGCCATTCACGGTGTCATGCCCTGCTACCGCCGCTCGTGGAAACCGGGGCAAGCCCGGGCATGACGACCGAGGTTGCCGGAAGTCCCGGGCAGCGGAACGGCGACTTCGGTAAATCTCGTCTTTCCGCGTTAACCTTTCGTTTACGCCGTCGCCACGGGCTCGTCGTAGTGCTCGACCACCGGGAACGGGTCGTAGAAGCGGTGCAGCAGCGCCCGCCACCTCTGATAGCGGTCCGAGCCGCGGAAGCCCGGATCGTGGGCGTTCACGTCGGTCCACCTGACGAGCAGCAGGTAGCGGTCCGGGTTTTCGATCGAGCGGCGCACCTCGAGGCCGAGGAAGCCGTCGCTCGCGGCGATCAGCGGCACCGCCTCGCGCATCGCCGCCTCGAAGGCCCCGGCCTCGCCCGGCTTCACGTTGAGGACCGCGTGCTCGAGGATCATTCGAAAGTTCCCGTATTCCGCTCATTCCCGCGAAGGCGGGAGTGAGCGGCAGATGGATGGGCCCTGCGGCGACGCGGCTACAGGATCTTCTCGCCCGTCTTCGCCCAGTCGGCGAGGAAGGCGGAGAGGCCCTTGTCGGTCAGCGGATGGGCCACCAGCTGGCGGATGATCGCCGGCGGGATGGTCGCGACGTCGGCGCCGGCGAGCGCGCAGTCCTTGACGTGGTTGACCGTGCGGATCGAGGCGGCCAGCAGCTCGGTGTCGAAGTCGTAGTTGTCGTAGATCTCGCGGATCTCGGAGATCAGCTCGACGCCGTCGAGGCCGATGTCGTCGAGCCGGCCGATGAAGGGCGAGACGAAGGTCGCGCCCGCCTTGGCGGCGAGCAGCGCCTGGTTGGCGGAGAAGCAGAGCGTGACGTTGACCATGATGCCGGCCTGGGTGAGCGCCCGGCAGGCCTTGAGGCCGTCCATCGTCAGCGGCACCTTCACCGTGACGTTGTCGGCGATCTCGGCGAGGCTCCGGCCCTCGGCGATCATGCCGTCGGCGTCGGTGGCCGTCACTTCGGCCGAGACCGGACCGTCGACGACCTGGCAGATCTCGGCGATCGCCTCGCGGAACGGCCGGCCGGCCTTGGCGACCAGCGAGGGATTGGTGGTGACGCCGTCGAGCAGGCCGGTGTCGGCGAGCGAGCGGATCTCGTTGATATCGGCGGTGTCGACGAAGAATTTCATGGGGTTTTCCTCACTACGCTGCCGGCGGCCGGCTGACCGGCGCCCTGTTTAGCGTACTTTGGGCACGATGACAGTCCCGCGATTCGAATGGCCGCTGCCGTGGTGAGCCCGGCTACCGTCTCCGTCCTCGTCCCCGTCGCGGTGGAGCGGCCCTATACCTATGCGGTGCCGGACGGGATGGCGCTCGTCCCCGGCGACGTGGTCGTCGTGCCGCTCGGGCCCAGGCCGGTGCTCGCCGTCGTCTGGGACGGCGAGCCCGACGAGGTTCCGGCGAAGAAGCTGCGCGCGGTCGAGGAGAAGCTCGACGGGCATATCGGCGAGGAGATGCGCCGGTTCGTCGACTGGATCGCCGACTACACGCTGAGCCAGCCCGGCACCGTGCTGCGCATGATCCTGCGCGTGCCGGAGGCCTTCGGGCCGGAGAGGCCGGTTCTCGCGGTCCGTCTCGCCGGGCCGCCGCCGGAGCGCATGACGGCGGCGCGCAAGCGGGTGCTCGACGTCGCCGCCGACGGGCTCGCCTGGAACAAGGGCGCGCTCGCCGAGGCCGCCGGCGTCGGGCCGGCCGTGGTCGAGGGCCTGATCGCGGCCGGGACGTTCGAGCGCGTCGCGCTGCCGCCCGCCCCGGTGGTGGCGGCGCCCGACCCCGATTTCGCCCCGCCGGAGCTCACCGCGAGCCAGGCCGAGGCGGCCGGGCGCCTGCGTGAAACCGTCGCGGACGGGACGTTTTCGGTGGCGCTGATCGAGGGCGTCACCGGCGCCGGCAAGACCGAGGTCTATTTCGAGGCGGTCGCCGAGGCGCTGAAGCGCGGCCGCCAGGTGCTGGTGCTCGTCCCGGAAATCTCGCTCACCAGCCAGTTCCTCGACCGCTTCGAGGCCCGCTTCGGCACGCGGCCGGGCGAATGGCACTCCGGCGTCACGCCGCGCGTGCGCGAGCGCACCTGGCGCGGCGTCGCGGACGGCACGGTGCGCGCCGTCGTCGGCGCCCGCTCCGCCCTGTTCCTGCCGTTCCCCGGGCTCGGCCTGATCGTCGTCGACGAGGAGCACGACCCCGCCTACAAGCAGGAGGACGGCGTCATCTACTCGGCCCGCGACATGGCCGTGGTGCGCGGCATGATCGGCCGGTTCCCCGTCCTGCTGTCGTCGGCGACGCCCTCGATCGAGAGCCGGGCCAACGCCGAGCGCGGCCGCTACCTGCACGTCAGGCTGCCCGACCGCTTCGGCGGCAGCCTGCCCGACATCAGGGCGATCGACATGCGCGCCGATCCGCCGGAGCGGGGCCGGTTCCTGAGCCCGGTCATGATCGAGGCGATCCGCCGGACGGTCGCCGGCGGCGAGCAGGCGCTGCTGTTCCTCAACCGGCGCGGCTATGCGCCGCTGACCCTGTGCCGGACCTGCGGCTTCCGCTTCGAATGCCCGAACTGCTCGGCCTGGCTCGTCGACCACCGGTTCCGCCGGGTGCTCTCCTGCCACCATTGCGGGCATTCGATCCCCCGGCCCGACCGCTGCCCGAACTGCGGCGCCGAGGACAGCCTCGTCGCCTGCGGCCCGGGAATCGAGCGGATCGCCGAGGAGGCCGCGGAATTGTTCCCCGACATCCGCATCCTGATGCTGTCGAGCGACCTCGTGCAGTCGATCGCCGAGCTGAGAATGCGCTTCTCGATGATCGAGCGCGGCGAGGTCGACCTCGTCATCGGCACGCAGCTCGTCGCCAAGGGGCATAATTTCCCCCATCTCGCCCTCGTCGGCGTCGTCGACGCCGATATCGGCCTTGCGACCGCCGATCCGCGCGCGGCCGAGCGGACGTTCCAGCTCCTGCAGCAGGTGACCGGCCGGGCCGGCCGGCACAAGGAGGGCGGGCGCGGCCTCATCCAGACCTTCGATCCCGACCATCCGGTCATGCAGGCGATCGTCTCCGGCGACCGCGAGGCCTTCTACGCCCGCGAGATGGAGAGCCGCGAGCGCTCCGCCCTGCCGCCGTTCGGGCGGCTCGCGGCGATCGTCGTGTCGGGCCGCACGCAGGCCGAGGCCTCGGGCTACGCCAGGACGCTCGCCCGGGCGGTGCCGAGGGCGGAAGGCGTTCGTGTCCTCGGCCCCGCCGAGGCGCCGCTCGCGGTGGTGCGCGGGCGGCACCGTTTCCGCCTCCTGGTCAAGGCGCCGCGGGCCTTCGACCTGCAGGCCTGGCTGAGGCGGTGGTTCGCCGCCGCCCCTGCGGCAAAAGGGGGTTTGCGGGTCTCCATCGACGTCGATCCGGTGAGCTTTCTGTAGAGCGTGGGGATATTGGCGCGCGCAGAGTCCTAACGCGTGTTGCAAGGCCCGGTTTGGTGTGCTAGCGAAGCGCCGGCTTGCGGGGGCAAAACCACGTCCTCGGGCCGCTGGGCGGTCGCCAGATCGTCTTGGGGGCGGGCCAGGCGGGGACACTCCGCGCCGTCTATCACGTCGCATTCAGAGAGCACGACGCGTGAACGCAGAAGACTCGATCGTATCCGGCGTCGCGGGCCGCTATGCCACGGCGCTGTTCGAACTGGCCGTCGAGGCGAAGGCCGTCGACAAGGTGGCCGGCGAGCTGGGTCGGATCGACAAGATGATCGCGGAGAGCGAGGACCTCGGCCGGCTCGTCAGGAGCCCGGTCTTCTCCGCCGAGGACCAGGTCCGCGCCATGGGCGCGATCCTCGAGAAGGCCGGCATCACCGGCATCACCGAGAATTTCGTCAAGCTGACGGCCAAGAACCGGCGCCTGTTCGCGCTGCCGGGCATGATCGCCGGCTTCCGCAAGCTGGTCGCCCGGCATCGCGGCGAGGTTTCCGCGGAGGTCGCCTCCGCCCACGAACTGAGCGCCGATCAGGTCGCGGAGCTTTCCGCCGCCCTGAAGGCGTCTCTCGGCAAGGACGTGCAGCTTTCCCGCAAGGTCGACGCCGGCCTGCTCGGCGGTCTCGTCGTCCGCATCGGCAGCCGCATGATCGACACGTCCCTGCGCACCAAGCTCAACAGTCTCAAAATCGCTATGAAAGAGGTCGGCTGATGGACATTCGGGCCGCTGAAATCTCCTCGATCCTGAAGGAGCAGATCAAGAATTTCGGCAAGGAGGCCGAAGTCACCGAGGTCGGCCAGGTGCTGTCCGTCGGCGACGGCATCGCCCGCGTCTACGGGCTGGACAACGTCCAGGCCGGCGAGATGGTCGAGTTCCCGGGCGGCATCCGGGGCATGGCGCTGAACCTCGAGACCGACAACGTCGGCATCGTCATCTTCGGCTCGGACCGCGACATCAAGGAAGGCGACACCGTCAAGCGGACCGGCGCCATCGTCGAGGTCCCGGTCGGCAAGGAGCTGCTCGGCCGCGTCGTCGACGCGCTGGGCAACCCGATCGACGGCAAGGGTCCGATCAAGGCGAAGGAGAAGCGCCGCGTCGACGTCAAGGCGCCCGGCATCATCCCCCGCCAGTCGGTGCACGAGCCGATGTCGACCGGCCTCAAGGCCGTCGACGCGCTGATCCCGATCGGCCGCGGCCAGCGCGAGCTGATCATCGGCGACCGCCAGACCGGCAAGACCGCCATCATCCTCGACACGATCCTGAACCAGAAGTCGATCAACGCGGGTGGCGAGGAGAGCCAGAAGCTCTACTGCGTCTACGTCGCCATCGGCCAGAAGCGCTCCACCGTCGCCCAGTTCGTGAAGGTGCTCGAGGAGCGCGGCGCGCTGGAATACTCGATCATCGTGGCCGCGACCGCCTCGGACCCGGCGCCGATGCAGTATCTCGCCCCGTTCTCGGGCTGCGCCATGGGCGAATTCTTCCGCGACAACGGCATGCACGCCGTGATCGCCTATGACGACTTGTCCAAGCAGGCCGTCGCCTACCGCCAGATGTCGCTGCTGCTGCGCCGTCCGCCGGGACGCGAGGCCTATCCGGGCGACGTCTTCTACCTGCACTCCCGCCTGCTCGAGCGCGCGGCGAAGATGAATGCGGAGAACGGCTCGGGCTCGCTGACCGCTCTTCCCGTCATCGAGACGCAGGCCAACGACGTGTCGGCCTACATCCCGACCAACGTGATCTCGATCACCGACGGCCAGATCTTCCTCGAGACCGACCTGTTCTACCAGGGCATCCGCCCGGCGCTGAACGTCGGCCTGTCGGTCAGCCGCGTCGGCTCGTCGGCGCAGATCAAGGCGATGAAGCAGGTCGCGGGCAAGATCAAGGGCGAGCTCGCCCAGTACCGCGAGATGGCGGCCTTCGCCCAGTTCGGCTCCGACCTCGACGCCACCACCCAGCGCCTGCTCAACCGCGGCGCCCGCCTGACCGAGCTCCTGAAGCAGCCGCAGTTCTCGCCGCTGAAGGTCGAGGAGCAGGTGGTCGTGATCTATGCCGGCGTGAACGGTTTCCTCGACAACCAGCCGGTTTCGGCCGTGCGCCGGTTCGAGGACGACCTTCTGCGCTACATCCGCGACCGGCACCCGGGCATCCTGGAGGCGATCCGCACCCAGAAGGAGATCTCGGACAAGACCGGCGAGGAGCTCCAGAAGGCGGTTTCCGACTTCGCCAAGGCCTTCGCGGCCTGATCGCGCGCGACCGACAAGCCAAGCGGAGCCGCTAGATGGCGAGCCTCAAGGACCTCAGGAACCGCATCGCCTCGGTCAAGGCGACGCAGAAGATCACCAAGGCCATGCAGATGGTGGCCGCGGCGAAGCTGCGTCGCGCGCAGACGGCGGCCGAAGCCGCGCGTCCCTACGCGGCGCGCATGGAGCAGGTGCTGGCGGGCCTCGCCGGCTCGCTCGCCGGCGCGACGAGCGGCTCGCCGCTGATGACCGGCAACGGGCGCGACGACACGCATCTTCTCGTGGTGTGCACGTCCGAGCGCGGCCTGTGCGGCGGCTTCAACTCCTCGATCGTGCGGCTGGCGCGCGAGCGCGTCGCCCGGCTGCAGGCCGACGGCAAGACGGTCAAGATCCTCTGCGTCGGCCGCAAGGGCCACGACCAGCTGCGCCGTGTCTACGGCGGCCTGATCATCGACACGATCATCATGCGCGACGTGAAGCAGATCGGCTTCGCCAACGCCCAGTCGGTCGCCGACAGGATATTCGCGCTCTTCGATGCCGGCGAGTTCGACGTCTGCACGCTGTTCTATTCCGAGTTCCGCTCGGTGATCAGCCAGGTGCCGACCGCCCAGCAGGTCATCCCGGCCTCGATCCCCGAGGCGGAGGAGAAGGAAGCGGCGCAGACGCTCGCCTCCTACGAGTTCGAGCCCGACGAGACCGAGATCCTCGCCGACCTGCTGCCGCGCAACATCGCGGTGCAGATCTTCCGGGCGCTCCTGGAAAACGCCGCCTCGGAGCAGGGCGCGCGCATGAGCGCGATGGACAACGCCACCCGCAATGCCGGCGACATGATCGACAGGCTGACGCTGACCTACAACCGGACGCGTCAGGCGCAGATCACCAAGGAACTGATCGAAATCATCTCGGGCGCCGAGGCGCTCTGAACCATTACGAGCACAGGGTAGATTCCGATGGCAACCAAATCCGCCAAGAACAAGAACATCGGCAAGATCACGCAGGTGACCGGCGCCGTTGTCGACGTGCACTTCGGGGACAAGCTCCCGGAAATCCTGAATGCGCTCGAGACCGATAACGGCGGCGTCCGGCTCGTCCTCGAGGTCGCCCAGCATCTGGGCGAGAACACGGTTCGCACGATCGCCATGGACGCGACCGAGGGCCTGACCCGCGGCCAGGACGTCGTCGACACCGGCGAGCCGATCGAGGTTCCCGTCGGCGACGAGACGCTCGGCCGCATCATGAACGTCATCGGCGAGCCGGTGGACGAGGCTGGCCCGATCAAGACCCAGCACCGCCGTCCGATCCACGCCCCCGCTCCCGAATACGTGGAGCAGGCCACCGAGGCCGAGATCCTCGTCACGGGCATCAAGGTCGTCGACCTGCTCGCCCCGTACGCCAAGGGCGGCAAGATCGGCCTGTTCGGCGGCGCCGGCGTCGGCAAGACCGTGCTCATCCAGGAACTGATCAACAACGTCGCCAAGGCCCACGGCGGCTACTCGGTGTTCGCCGGCGTCGGCGAGCGCACGCGCGAGGGCAACGACCTCTATCACGAGATGATCGAATCGGGCGTGAACAAGAAGGGCGGCGGCGAGGGCTCCAAGTGCGCCCTGGTGTACGGCCAGATGAACGAGCCGCCCGGCGCCCGTGCCCGCGTCGCGCTGTCGGGCCTGACCGTCGCCGAGTACTTCCGCGACCAGGGCCAGGACGTGCTGTTCTTCGTCGACAACATCTTCCGCTTCACCCAGGCCGGCTCGGAAGTGTCGGCGCTGCTCGGCCGTATCCCGTCGGCGGTGGGTTATCAGCCGACGCTCGCGACCGACATGGGCGCGCTGCAGGAGCGCATCACCACCACCACCAAGGGTTCGATCACTTCGGTGCAGGCCATCTACGTTCCGGCCGACGACTTGACCGACCCGGCGCCGGCGACCTCGTTCGCCCACTTGGACGCCACCACCGTGCTCAACCGTGCGATCTCGGAAAAGGGCATCTACCCGGCGGTGGACCCGCTCGACTCGACCTCGCGCATGCTGTCCGCCTCGATCGTCGGCGAAGAGCACTACACCACCGCGCGCATGGTTCAGCAGATCCTGCAGAAGTATAAGTCGCTGCAGGACATCATCGCCATCCTGGGCATGGACGAACTGTCCGAAGAGGACAAGCTGACCGTGGCCCGCGCCCGTAAGATCGAGCGCTTCCTGTCGCAGCCGTTCTTCGTCGCCGAAGTGTTCACCGGCTCGCCGGGCAAGTTCGTCGACCTCGTCGACACCATCAAGGGCTTCCGCGCAATCTGCGAAGGCAAGTACGACCACCTGCCGGAAGCGGCGTTCTACATGGGCGGCACCATCGAAGAAGCGGTCGAGAAGGGCAAGAAGCTCGCCGCCGAGGCGGCCTGAGCCGAGAGAGCACGTCATGGCCGGGCTTGACCCGGCCATCCATCGACTCAAATCGTTTCCTGATGGACCCGCGGGTCGAGCC
>JAEWYT010000214.1 GCA_023458595.1 Pseudomonadota bacterium | reverse complement strand
GGGTGCTCGCCGTCTTCGCGGCGATCGCGAAGGAAGGAGAGCCCGATCTCGCGGTGATCGCCTGCAACACCGCCTCGACGCTGGTGCTGCCGTTCCTGAGGGCAAGCCACGATTTCCCCTTCGTCGGCACGGTTCCGGCGATCAAGCCGGCGGCGGCGGGCACGAAATCGGGATTGATCAGCGTTCTGGCGACGCCGGGCACGGTGAAGCGCGACTACACCCAGGCGCTGATCGCGACCTACGCCGCGGATGTCGACGTGACGCTCGTCGGCGCGACGGGCCTCGCGGCGCTGGCGGAGGCGGCGATGCGCGGCGATCCGGTCGACGAGGAGGCGATCGCCGCCGAGATCGCGCCGGCCTTCGTCGAGCGCGGCGGGAAACGCACCGACACCGTCGTGCTCGCCTGCACGCACTATCCCCTGATCCTCGACCGGCTCGAGCGGCTGGCGCCCTGGCCGGTCGCATGGATCGACCCGGCGCCGGCCATCGCGCGGCGGGTGGCGAGCCTGCTCGGCGAGCGACAGACGCCCGGAGACACCACCGGGGACGTGGTCCGTGACGCCGCCCGGGACGCCGCCCGCTCGGTCGCCCTGTTCACCGCCCCGCCGGCCGACCCGGCGGGACTGTCGATGCTTCTCGGACGCTTCGCGATCCCCGGCCAGGGCATCCTGCCGCTGCCGATCCGGCCATTGGACTGAATCTCCCGCCCCGGCGACAGCAGAATTTGGACTCCGGCGCGATTCGTGCTAGGTGATTGGAGTCGATCTGACCGAAGAAAAAAGACGTTCGAACTCGAACCCGCAGGAGAAAGCGAGGGTTTGAATCCGATATGCCGTTGAAGAAGATTTTTTCTACTATAGCAAGAAAAAGAAATGCATCAGTAGTTGCTACAAAACGATCAATTCGCCGGAATATTACTTACTACCCTGACTTGAAAATCGTGTACTTTGCAAACGCGAAAAGCGGATCGTCCACATTCCTCGCCACCTTGTGGAACGCCGCCGACCTGAAGCGCGGAAAGAGGAGCTTCTCCGGAGACCCGCGCAACCACGCCATCAGTCCGGCGCAGAGCCTCCATCGCGGCACGCTGAACATCTCCGATCCCGCCGAGGTGCTGGAAGCGGTGCATTTCTCCGTCGTCCGCCATCCGCTCGTGCGGCTCGTGTCGGGCTATCTCGACAAGATCCAGCGCCACACCGACAACCGGACATGGCGGCTCTTTCGACACCGCTACGACCTGCCCCGCGGCGCGCGGGTGTCCTTTCCGGAATTCGTCGAGCTTCTCGCCGGCGACGATCCGGAACAGATCGACCGCCACTTCCGTCCCCAGGCCCTGAACCTCGCCTGCGGATCAGTGCGCTATGCCCATATCGGCCAGATCGAGAACCTTTCAGCCACGAAGCGGTTCCTCAAGAGGCACGGCGTGCCTGTCATCAGGACGCACATCCCGCACAAGACGAGTGCGTCCGAAGTCCTGACGGAGCATCTGGGCGATCCGGCGATCCTGAGGAAGGCGCTCGACGTCTGCGAAAGGGATTTCGCCGCGTTCAACTACGCCCCGGGCATCGAGACCGTCGCGCCGCTCGGACCGAACAAGCCGCCGAGGGCCGACACCACGCTCTACAGGAAGGTCCTCACCGTCTATGCGGCGCGGCACCGCGGCCGCGCGCCCGAAAAGCCGGGCCGCCCCGCCCCGGTCGCCCGCACCCGCCGCCCGCGACCGACATAGGCCGCGCACCGGTGGTGGCGGCGCGAAGACGTCGCCGCTATACAGGGGCGACAATGGACAGGAGCGCGCCGGGAGATGCTTGGCTTGCCGATGCAGAAGATCCGGACGCTTTTGGGAAAGCCCGCCAGGACCGGGCCGGCGGCGAGGCGCCCGCTTCCGCCTTACGTCCGGCCCGCCATCCGCCGCGGCCTGGTCTATTTTCCCGACCTGAACCTCGTCTACGTGCAGAACGCCAAGAGCGGGTCTTCGACGCTGATGAAGACGCTCTGGATCGCGACCGATCGCAAGCGGGGCGAGACGACGTTTGCCGGCAGCGCCCGCGACAGCGAGCGTTCGCCCGGTCTGTCCATCAAGAACGGCACCCTGCACACCGACACGCCAGAGGCGATCCTCGAGGCGGTCCATTTCACCGTCGTCCGCCACCCGCTGGTGCGCCTTGTCTCGGGCTACATCGACAAGATCCGGGGCCGCAAGCTGCACACCTGGGACGGCTTCTGCCACCGCTACGGCGTCGCCGAGGATGCCGCCGTCTCCTTCCCCGACTTTCTGGACCTGATCGCTGCCGACGATCCGCAGGGGGTCGACAAGCATTTCCGTGCCCAGACGTTCAACATCGCCCTCGGCTACGTCCCCTACGCCCATATCGGCCATCTCGAGGACATGGCCGCGACGGGCCGGTTCCTCGAGGCCAACGGCGTCGCCGGCATCCGTTCGGCGCGCCCGCACGCGACCGGCGCCGCCGAAAGACTGCAACAGTACCTTGGCGACCCCGCCCTCCTGAAAAAGGCGATCGACTACCTGGAAGCCGATTTCAAGGCCTTCAACTATGCCCCGGGCCTGGAAAGCACGCTTCCGCTCGCTCCGATCGAGCCGCAAAGGGTCGATACCGGCCCGCTCCGGGCGATCCTGATCAGGGACGCCGGCGTCCGGGCCCCGACGCAGGCGGCCACGGGCGTTTGACATAAGCCCCTGACGCCTATATCTAACGGACCGCGCGGGCCGTTGGGTCCGCGTATTCACTTCCGCTTCCGTGGTTTTCGGGGTTCTCCCCGGCACCTGTCGGCCGTGCGAACGGCAGAGGAGGAGCGGTTCATACAACGACTGAACTACGCTTTCGAAGAAACAGAGGTTCCATACGATGTCCAAGCGCATCCAGGCGAAGCACAAGATCGATCGCCGCATGGGCGAGAATATCTGGGGTCGGCCCAAGAGCCCGGTCAACCGGCGCGAATACGGCCCCGGCGAGCACGGCCAGCGCCGCCGTGGCAAGACGTCCGACTTCGGCCTGCAGCTGAAAGCCAAGCAGAAGCTGAAGGGCTACTACGCCAATATCTCCGAGAAGCAGTTCCGCAAGATCTATGACGAGGCGCAGCGCATGCGCGGCGACTCCTCGGCCAACCTGATCGGCCTGCTGGAGCGGCGCCTCGACGCGATCGTCTACCGCGCCAAGTTCGTGCCGACGGTCTTCGCGGCACGCCAGTTCGTCAGCCACGGCCACGTCAAGGTCAACGGCCGCCGCGCGACGATCCCGTCCATGCGCCTGAAGGTCGGCGACGTGGTCGAGATTCGCGACAAGTCGAAGCAGCTCGCCATCGTCCTCGAGGCCGTCGACAGCCCCGAGCGCGACGTGCCGGAGTATCTCGACGTCGACCACAAGAAGCTGAGCGTTTCCATGACCCGCGTTCCCGGCCTCTCCGAGGTCCCCTACCCGGTCATGATGGAACCGAACCTGGTCATCGAGTTCTACTCGCGCTGATCCGGTTTCCCGTCGAACGCGTCAGGCCGCCTTCCGGGCGGCCTTTTGCGTTTCGGGCCGGTCTCTCGACGGATAGGAACGGCAGCCGTACTCGGCCCCCACGTCTCTCCCACGGGAGCGGCGGCGGGAGAGGCCGGCGGGCCGTGCGCCCGGATCGGCGGCGCCGTCCGGTTACCCGCCCCGCCTCTCCAGCATCCGCGCCGCGACGATGGACAGCGCCGCGGACGCCGCGAAGAACCAGATGCCGGGCAGTGCCGCCGCATCGGCGAGGCCGGAGCGCTTGATCGCGAAGACAACGAGCGCGATCAGTACCACGTCGAGCATCGACCAGCGCCCGAAGACGCCGGCGAAGCGCGCCGCCCTGCCCCAGCCGTTCCAGCCCGTCGCCTCGCCGATCGCGAGGCGCGCGAGCACCAGGAGCTTCAGTCCCGGGAACACCACCGAGAACGCGCCGAGCACGATGCCCAGGAAGTATTCCCCTTCCTGCAGAAGCGCGATCACGACACTGAGCAGCGAGTGCTCCTCGGAGAGGAAGAAGAACCGCTTGAACTGCAGGCTCGGCAGGGTGAGGCCGAGCATGAGGCAGACGATGGAGGACAAGACGACGGCGAGCGGCAGCCAGCGGCGCGCCGCACCGATCGACATATCGGCGGCGCCGTCCTCCCGATTGCCGTCCATACCGCCCATCGCGTTTCGCCTCGGGTCCCTAAAGGGCCTTTGCCCCCGGCAAGACCTGATCCTGAGGAGCGTCCGCGGATCGGCTCGCTGCCCCCTATCCGAGAAGGCGGCATAGCAGTATGAGGGCGTGAATCCTATTCCCATCTCCAGCGCCCAGGAGGTCCGTCATCTACAGGGTCCGCATCCCCGTCCGCGACGAGGCCGAGGCCGACCGCGTTTCCGACGCGCTCGGACTCGCCGTCGATCCCGAGACCTCCGCCGCCAGCATGATGGAGACCGAAAAGGGCTGGCTCGGCGAGGCCTACTACACCGAGAAGCCCGGGGAGGCGGCGCTGCGCGCGGTGCTGACGCGCGCGCTCGGCAAGCGGGCTGAGAAGCTCAGGATCTCGATCGAGCAGCTCGCCGACCGCAACTGGGTGAAGGAGAGCCTCGAGGCCCTGCCCCCGGTCTTCGCCGGCCGCTTCGCCGTCTTCGGCCACCACGACCGCGACCGCATCCCGGCGAATGCGATACCGATCGAGATCGAGGCGGGCCTCGCCTTCGGCACCGGCCATCACGGCACCACGCTCGGCTGCCTGAACGCGCTCGACCGGCTCCTGAAGCGCGGCCGCTTCTTCCGCCCCCTCGACGTCGGCACCGGCACCGGCATCCTCGCGATCGCGCTCGCCAGGGCCGCGCACCTGAAGGTGACGGCGACCGACATCGATCCGGTGGCGGTCGAGGTGACGAAGGAGAACGCCGTCAAGAACGGCGTCGGCGGGCTCGTCCAGGCCTTCACCGCCAACGGCGTGGAGGCGAAGGCGGTGCGGGACGGCGCGCCCTACGACCTCGTCTTCGCCAACATCCTGGCCAAGCCCCTCGTCCGCCTCGCTCCGAAGGTCGCGCCGCTGATGGAGCGCGGCGGCGTCGTCATCCTGTCGGGCCTGCTGGTCGGCCAGCGCCGCGAGGTGGAGGCCGCCTGGCGCGCGCAGGGCTGCGTGCCGCTGTTCCGCACGGCGATCGACGGCTGGGCGACGCTGGTGCTGGAGGCGCGGTAGGCCTTTCTCGTGCGCGGTGGCCGTTCATTCTTCGCCCTGACGCCTCGTCATGGCCGGGTCCGTCGCGTCAATTCACTCGCTTCTCGGCTCGGCAGAGACGTGGATTGGATGGCCGGGACAGGCCCTCGCATGACCTCGGGAACCATGAGCGACATGCGCCCGTCCGCGCAAAGAAAATCCCCGGTCCGGGGACGCCGGACCGGGGATCAGGTCAGGAGGAAAAACTGACGTCGGTCGGAATCAGCCGACCGGACCCGCGTGCCAGCGGGCGAGCTCTTCGCGGGTGAGGCCCAGGTTCTTCAGGGATTCGTCGCTGTAGCTCCACAGGGCGCGCGCCGTCTGGCGCTTCGCCTCCGCCTCGCGGGCCTTCACCATGTGATCGAACATACGCCGCAGGAACCCGCGGCCCTGCCGGGCCTCGACACCGACATGTGCGGGAGAGAAAGTCGTCGTGGCCATCGTAGTCTCCATCGTTTGGAATCGCGTTCCTGGAGCCGTTCTGGTGGGAAAGGTAAGCCGTACTGACCCGAATTGAAGCCCGACAACCACATGACAGGCCTGCATTTTTCGCATGCGCAAAAATTTTGCTGCACTGCACACGAGGCGGGCATACGCGCCCGATGAAAGCGCACGGAGTGCACTTTATAGTCACATACAAGGCCGATTGATCCTCCGTTCGTGTCCATTTAGTTAAGAGCGATGTTCCAGACCTTCGACGACGTCGCCGATCCGAGCCAGGGCGCCGGCCGGCTCGCCCTTCTGAGGGCCGAGCTGAACCGGCGCGGCCTCGACGGCTTCCTGATTCCCCGTGCCGACGAGCACCAGGGCGAATACGTGCCTCCGGGAGCCGAGCGGCTGAAGTGGCTGACGGGCTTCACGGGCTCCGCCGGCATGGCGGTCGTGCTGAAGCACGGCGCGGCCCTGTTCGTCGACGGCCGCTACACCCTGCAGGCGCGCGACCAGGTCGACACGGAGGCCTTCGAGCAGCAGCACCTGATCGATCCGGGCTGGCACGCCTGGCTCGAAAAGCACCTGTGGCCCGACGCCCGCCTCGGTTACGACCCGCTGCTGCACACCATCGCCGGCGTGCGCCGGCTCGAGAAGGTCGCCGAGAGGACCGGCGCGAAGCTGGTGGCGACGACGGAAAATCCGCTCGACGCGGTCTGGGCCGACAGGCCCGCCCCGCCGCTCGGCAGGGTAAGCGTCCAGCCGCTCGAGTACGCCGGCCGCTCCGCCGCCGACAAGATCGCCGAGGTCCAGAAGGCGCTCGCCGGCGCCCGCGCCGACGCGACCGTCCTGACCCAGCCCGATTCGATCGCCTGGCTCCTGAACGTCCGCGGCTGCGACGTGCAGCACAACCCGGTTCCCCTCTCCTTCGCGATCGTTCCGAAGGAGGGCCGGCCGACGCTGCTGATCGATTCCCGCAAGCTCACCAACGCCTCCCGCGCCCATATCGAGGACGTCGCCGACATCGCCGAGCCGGCCGAATTCGGCGCCGCGCTCGACGCGGCGTCGGCCCGCCACGCCGCGATCCGCCTCGATCCGGCGACGACGGCGCGCTGGATCGCCGACCGGGTGGAAGCGGCCGGCGGGCGCGTCGTCGAGGGCGACGACCCCTGCCTGCTGCCCAAGGCGATGAAGAACGCCGCCGAGATCGAGGGCGCCCGTGCGGCCCACCTGCGCGATGGCGTCGCGGTCTGCCGGTTCCTCGCCTGGCTCGACGGCGAGGCGCCGCACGGCAGGCTCGACGAGATCGCCGCTGCGAAGGCGCTCGAAGGCTTCCGGGCCGACACCGGCAAGCTGAAGGAGATCTCCTTCGACACGATCTCGGGCTCGGGGCCCAACGGCGCGATCGTCCACTACCGCGTCACCACCGAAACGAACCGCCCGCTCGACCGGGACTCGCTCTATCTCGTCGATTCCGGCGCGCAGTATGTCGACGGCACCACCGACATCACCCGCACCGTCGCGATCGGCACGCCGAACGCGGACATGCGCCGGCATTTCACGCTGGTGCTGAAGGGCCACATCGCCATCGCCACGGCCCGCTTTCCCGAAGGCACGAGCGGCGCGCAGATCGACACGCTCGCCCGCTATCCGCTCTGGCAGGCCGGCCTCGATTTCGACCACGGCACCGGCCACGGCATCGGCAGCTTCCTGTCGGTGCACGAGGGCCCGCAGCGCATCGCCAAGACCGGCACCGTGGCGCTGAAGCCCGGCATGATCGTCTCCAACGAGCCCGGCTACTACCGCACCGGCCACTACGGCATCCGCATCGAGAACCTGGAGCTGGTGAAGCCGCCGCAGGAGGTTCCCGGCGGCGAAAGGAAGCTCCTGTCCTTCGAGGCGCTGACGCTCGCCCCGATCGACCGGCGGCTGGTCGACGTCACGCTGTTGGGCGAAGCGGAAAGAGCGTGGCTGAATGCCTACCACGCCCGCGTCATGGCCATGATCGGCCCGCATCTCGAGGGCCCGGACAAGGCGTGGCTCAAGGCCGCGACGGCGCCGGTCTAGACACCGGGCTCGCCCCGGGAATCCATATGCCCTGCGGCCGCGATTGCGGGAATGCGGCTGCCCCCGGCGATCATGAATGCCCGGAGCCGGTCCGGGCATGACATCGGAGCCCGGGTCGGTGCCCCGCCCCTCAGCCGAGGTTCTGCCGCGTCCAGTCGACGATGGTCTGGGCCGGCATCGCGCCGGCGGTGCGGGCGACGGGCCGGCCGCCCTTGATCAGGATCAGCGCCGGAATGCCGCTGACGCCGAGCTCGCGGGCGATCTCGCCCTCCTCGTCGGCGTTGAGCTTGAGGAGCCGCACGTCCGGCTCGAGCGCCGCGGCGGCCTTCTCGAAGTTCGGCGCCATGGAGCGGCACGGTCCGCACCACGGCGCCCACACGTCGACGAGCACCGCGATGTCGTTGGACTTCACATGCTTCCGGAAGGCCGTTCCGTCGACATTGACCGGCCTGGCGGCGAACAGCGGCTCCTTGCAGGAGCCGCAGCGCGCAGCCTTCGCCGGCCTGTCGCCCGGAAGGCGGTTGGTCGCCCCGCAGGAGGGGCACACCACGTGTCGGCCCGTGGTCCCGGCGTCGGTCACTTGACCTCCTTGAGCTTGGTGATGTTCAGCGTGTCGAGCATGAACTTCTCGTAGAACGGCTCTGCCGTGCCGCGCCGGATCTTGTGCAGGAAGAACTTCTCGAAGGCGATCTTGGCGAAGTGCACCCACTTGCCCCTCGAGGCCCAGTTGACGTTGCGCGGCGGGATCTGCGGCTGTGCGACGAAGGCGATGCCCGAGTCGCCGAAGTCGGCGAGGCAGACCGCGTTCCAGGTCCCCTGGGTCTTCGGCTCCTGTCCCTTCAGCAGCGCGCCGATGTTGTGCGCCGTCGCCGTCACCATGGACTCGATCATGAAGCCCGTCTTCGGCACGCCGCAGGGCACCGGCGTCGGCCCCGTCGGCGGGATCGCCACGCACACCCCGACGCTGAAGACGTTCGGATAGGCCTTGTTGCGCTGGTGCTCGTCGACGAGGATGAAGCCGCGCGGATTGGTCAGTCCCTCGATGTCCTTGACCGCCGGCACGCCGCGGAACGCCGGCAGCATCATCGAGTAGCCGAACGGCAGCTCGTGGGTGGCCTTCAGGGAGCCGTCCTCGTTGACCTCCTCGACGGTCATCTTGCCGTCCTCGACCTTCTTCACCCTGGCGTTGGTGATCCACTTGATGTGGTGCTCGCGCATCTCGCTCTCGAGCAATCCCTTGGTGTCGCCGACGCCGTCGAGGCCGAGATGGCCGATATAGGGCTCCGAAGTGACGAAGGTCATCGGCACCTTGTCGCGGATCTTGCGGCGGCGCAGCTCGGTGTCGAGGATGAAGGTGAACTCGTAGGCCGGCCCGAAGCACGAGGCGCCCTGCACCGCACCGACGACGATCGGACCGGGGTTCTCCGCGAACGTCTCGAACGCCTCGTGGGCCCTGGCCGCGTGGTCGACGTGGCAGATCGACTGGGTCCCGGCGTCCGGCCCCAGCCCCTCTATCTCGTCGAAGGCGAGGTCCGGCCCGGTGGCGATGACGAGATAGTCGTAGGAGACCGAGTTGCCGTCCTCGAGCTCGATGCGGTTTTCCTTGGGATGAAGCCGCTTGGCGCCCGCGCCGATGTACTCGATCTTCTTGCGCTGCATGACGTCGGGCAGCTTCACCTCGATATCCGACCGCTTGCGCCAGCCCACCGCGACCCACGGGTTGGACGGAACGAAGTGATAGGTCGGCCCCTGCCCGACGAGGATGATCTTGTCCTCCTTGCGCATCTGGGGAACCAGCTCGTACGCCATCAGCACGCCGCTGAGGCCCGCGCCGAGAACGACTATGTTTGCCATTTGCCTGTTTCCTGCCTTTTGTCGGCCGCTGCCGGCATCACCAGACGCCACAGCCGGTCATTGCGTGATTGTGCTGTCCCGCAAACATATTCAGAAAATGGAATATAAACAAGACCGACGAAGGGCGAAGTTGCCGCAGGCTAGCGGTCGGCGGAAAGCGGCCGGGCTCGCCGCATCGTCTCGGCGGTGAAGCGGTCGGCGGGAAAGAAGGACTCGATGGCGATTTCCGACAGGTTGATGTCGAGCGCCGTGCCGAAGACGGTCGTGGTGCTGAGGAACGACAGCGTGCCGGCGCCGGTCTTCAGGACGAGCGGCACGGCGATGCCGCCGAGCGGCATCCGGTCGCCCGGCCCGTACGGCTTTGCGCCCGGCGGAACCGGATAGGACCGCAGTTCCTCCATCAGACCGATGAGGACGCCGTCGCCGGATGCGTCGATCTGTTCGGAAAGCCGCGTCAGGACGTGCGCCCGCCACCGGCGGAAGTTCACGACGTTCGGGGCGAGCCCCCGCGGGTGCAGGCTGAGACGCAGGACGTTGACCGGCGGCTTCAGGAGGCCGGCGTCGGCGCCGGCGAGCAGCGGCGCGACCGCGCCGTTGGCGCGCACCAGCGTCCAGTGCCGGTCGACGGCGAGCGCGGGATGCGGCTCGTGCCCGTCGAGGATCAGTTCCACCGCCTCGAGCGCCGCTGCCATGCCGGGATCGTCGAGATCGCGCGCCTCGTAGTGCGGCGCGAAGCCGGCGGCGAGCAGCAGCACGTTGCGCTCCCGGAGCGGCACGGAGAGCCGCTCGGCGAGGCGCAGCACCATGTCCCGGCTCGGCGCCGACCGGCCCGACTCCAGGAAGCTCAGGTGCCGCTGCGAGATATCGGCCTCGGAGGCGAGGTCGAGCTGGCTCAGCCGGCGCCGCCGCCGCCAGGCTCTGAGGAGATCGCCGACGTTCGGCGCGGACTGGTTCATGGCCGCACAGTAGTCGCCGCGCGAGCCGCCGGACAACTACCCCGGAGGTAATCGACGCGCGGCGCTCCGCTCCCCGACACTCGGTCCAGGATGCCGACCGCCCGTCGGCTCCGGCAACCACCGAAAGGAGCTTCTCCATGCCGATACCCGCATTCCTGTCCTCCCTGCGCGTCCTGCTCGCCGTCGACGCGGCGACCTGTGCCGCGATGGGCGTCGCCCTCGTGCTCGGTTCCCCCATTGTCGCGGGCCTGACCGCCCTGCCCGCGCCCCTGCTCTTCTATGCCGGCCTGCTGCTGCTGCCGATCGCGGCCTTCATGGCGATCGTGGCGATGCAGAACCCGGTTTCCAACGCCGCCGCGTGGCTGGTCGTCGGCGGCAACGTGCTCTGGGTCGCCGCGAGCATGCTGCTGCTCGTCGGCGGCTGGGTCGCGCCGAACGCGTTCGGCTGGGCATTCGTGATCGTCCAGGCGGTGGCGGTCGCAGTTCTCGCGAAGCTCGAGCACGCCGCACTGGCGCGAAGCCCCCTCGCCTCCTTCGGCACGAATTGACCCGCCGGAGCCGGCCCAGCCATTCCCTCAGGCTCTTGGGTTTGGCCGGGTCGCACCTTTCTCGCGGATCAGTACATCACCGCGCGCAGCACCACGACGGAGGCGACCCCGGCCACGACGGCGGCGAGCTGCGGCAGCCTGAGCGCGGCGAGAACGGTGACCGCCGCGGCGATCGTCTCCGCCGGTCCCGTCGTCAGCACGGCGGGCGTGATGACGGCGGCGAGCACGGCGCCCGGCACCGCCTCGAGCCCCGCACGCGCCCGGCCCCTGAGCGCCATCCGGCGGATCGCCAGCCAGCCGCCGAGCCGCGTCAGATAGGTGACGGCCGCCATGCCAAGGATCGCCGCGAGCGCCAGCGGATCGATGGAGAACGCATCGAGGCTCACTCGGCGATCTCCGCGACTTCCTCCGCCGGACCGCAGAGCGCCCCGGCGAGCGCACCCGCGATGCCCCCGGCGGCGATGAACCACGGCCCTTCGAAGGAAAGATGCACGACAGCCGCGACGATCGCGCTCGCGGCGATGGCGACGCCCGTGCGCGGGCCGCGCCACAGGCCGACGAGCAGCGTCAGGAAGATAGCCGGGAAGGCGAAGTCGGCGCCGTACCGGGCCGGATCGCCGAGCAGCGTGCCGAGCGCCGCCCCGAGCCCCGTCCAGCCGATCCAGTTCGCGTAGAGAATGCCGCCCATGGTCAGCATATAGGCGGGCGTCAGCTTCGCCCGCACCGCCCGCTGCTCGCACAGTGCCCAGGTCTCGTCGACCATCGTGAACAGCGCGATCAGGCTCGTGCCCGTGCCGAAGTGATGGATCTTGCCGGCGAGCGAGGCGCCCATCAGCAGGTGGCGCAGATTGATCATCGCCGCGGTGACGATGAGCAACAACCACGGCACCGGCTCGCGCCAGATGTCGACGGCCACGAACTGGGCGCTGCCGGCGAATACCGTCGCGCTCATCAGAATCATCTCGGGGACGGTGATGCCCTTCTGCGCGGCGAGCGCGCCGAGCAGGAGGCCGAACGGCACCACGGCGACGGCGGCCGGCACGACGGCGATGGCGCCCGCCCGCATCTCGGTCAGGGTTTCAGGCCGCATCTCTGCCGGACAGCTCCAGGCTTGCGGCACGGAAGCGGCCGGGCGTCACCCCGACACGCGCCTTGAAGACCCGCGTCAGGTGGCTCTGGTCGGCGAAGCCGCAGTCGGCGGCGGCTTCCCCCGGGGTCCGGCCAGCGGCGAGACGGTCGCGCGCGGCCCTTACGCGCCTGTCCGTCAGCCAGGCGTGCGGGGTGAGGCCGGTCTCCTTGCGGAAGGCGCGCACGAGGTGGAACCGGCTGACGCCGGCGACGGCGGCAAGCGTCGGCAGGTCGATGTTCTCGGCAAAGTGCGCGTCGAGATAGTCCTGCGCCCGACGCACGGGCCGGCGCTCGGTGCCGACCGGCGCGGGGTCGCCGAGCCGGGCATGGCGCGACAGGATCAGCGCCATCACCGACACGAAGCGCTCGTCGCCCTGGAGAGGATCGGCGCTGCCGAGGCTCCTGTGAGCGGCGACGAACCGTGCCGCCCCGTCCGGATCACGGACGATCGGCTCGGGGAAATAGGGCGTCTCGACCGTTTCCCGGCCGGTCAGCTCGCAGGCGATCTCGCGCAGGAGCTCGACGCCCGGATAGGACATCCGGTAGGCGTAGCTCTCTCCGTGCGGCTCGCCGTCGTGGACCTCGCCGGGATGCACGAAGCACAGGTCGCCGGGCGTGCCGTAGCGCCGCTCGCCGCGCACGACGAACGTCTCGCAGCCCGAGACGATCGCCCCGGTCACGTAGGTGTCGTGCGTGTGCGGGGCATAGCGGTGCGAGAAGAACCGGGCGGCGAGGCATTCGAGCCCGCCGTAGCGGGGCGCGCGCCAGTACAGCGCGCTGTCGCCCGCCTCGAGGCCCCTCTCGGCCAGCGCCGTCATCTGATCCTGCACGTCCATGGGCACGAAGACTATCAGCCCGGCGCGGCGGCGTCTTGAACGGGATTGCCCTGCCCCCGCCGCCGTCATGCCCGGGCTTGTCCCACGGCTGTCCGGTTTAATTTCCTGTCCATTGCAGCACCATCTGGTCTGGGAGTTTGCGTGGTTTTGGCGTCTGGTCGATGAGGCGATCGATGCGGCGTCGATGCA
>JAEWYT010000213.1 GCA_023458595.1 Pseudomonadota bacterium | reverse complement strand
GGGTCGGTCATGATCGTGGCGGGGTTGCTGTTGATCAGGATGACCTTGTACCCCTCTTCGCGCAGCGCCTTGCAGGCCTGCACGCCGGAGTAGTCGAATTCACAGGCCTGGCCGATCACGATGGGACCGGCGCCGATGATCAGAATGCTTTTGAGGTCGGTGCGCTTAGGCATTGTTGTGGCTCTCCATCAGCGCGGTGAAGCGGTCGAACAGGTAGGCGATATCGTGGGGACCGGGCGAAGCCTCGGGGTGGCCCTGGAAACAGAAGGCGGGCACATCGGTGCGCTCCAGGCCCTGCAGCGTGCCATCAAACAGGCTGACGTGCGTGGCGCGCAGGTTGGCCGGCAGCGTTTCCAGTTCCACCGCAAAGCCGTGGTTCTGGCTGGTGATGCTGACGCGGCCCGTATCCAGGTCCTTCACGGGGTGGTTGGCACCGTGGTGGCTGTTTTGCATCTTGAAGGTCTTGGCGCCGGAGGCCAGGGCCATGATCTGGTGGCCCAGGCAGATGCCGAACAAGGGCTTCTTGGCGGCCATGATCTCTTGCGCCGCGGCGATGGCGTAGTCGCATGGCGCTGGGTCGCCAGGGCCTTTCGACAGGAACACGCCATCGGGGTTCAGCGCCAGCACGTCCTTGGCGGGCGTCTGGGCCGGCACCACGGTCAGCTTGCAGCCACGCTCGGCCAGCATGCGCAGGATGTTCTTCTTGACGCCAAAGTCGTAGGCCACGACGTGGAACTTGGGGTTCTCGAGCTGGCCATAGCCTTCGCCCAGCTTCCACTCGGTTTCCGACCAGTCGTAGGCGGCTGCCGTCGTCACCTCCTTGGCCAGATCCAGGCCCTTCATCGCGGGAGCGGCCTTGGCGGCGGCCAGGGCTTCGTCGATGCGCGCCTGGGTGACCGCTTCGCCTGCGGCCAGGCCCAGGATGGCACCGTTCTGTGCGCCCTTGTCACGCAGCAGGCGGGTCAGCTTGCGGGTGTCGATGTTGGCAATCGCCACGGTCTGGTTGCGCACCAGGTACTGCGACAGGGTCTCGCCCATGCGGAAGTTGCTGGCCAGCAGGGGCAGGTTCTTGATGATCAAGCCTGCGGCATGGACTTGGTCGGCTTCGATGTCCTCGACATTGACGCCGTAGTTGCCAATGTGGGGATAGGTGAGCGTGACGATCTGTTGGCAGTAGCTGGGGTCGGTGAGGATTTCTTGGTAGCCCGTGATGGCGGTGTTGAACACCACCTCACCCACTGTGGTGCCTTGCGCACCAATCGAATTGCCAACAAAGACCGTGCCGTCTGCGAGCGCCAGGATGGCGGATGGGAAGCTTCCCTGAAGAGACAAAAGCACTGGATTCTCCGGTTCTAAGTACGGTTACGCCCAGCGCGCGCCACCCGACCTAGCGTCGTGCGGCATGTTGCTTATCTACAGTGATGACGAGGAAAGCGTCGCTAGGCGTATGGAAAGAATGCTGAAAAGCCTCTCATTATAGCCACTTCCTTTCGCAGCATTCTGACCACGCCAGGGATTCCCCTCTCCCCATCCCTACAAGGCCTGGCTTACCGCGCTGGCATGCAGGCAGATGGCGGCGGCCGCACCGACGTTCAGCGACTCCTCCCCCCCGGGCTGTGCAATCCGCACCGACTGGGCCGCGAGCGCCTCGACCGCAGGCCCCACGCCCTGGCCTTCATGCCCCATGGCCCAGGCGCAGGGCCAGGGCAGGTGCGCGCGGTGGATCAGATCGCCGCGGTGGGAGCTGGTGACCAGCAGCGGCACCTGCAATGGCGCCAGCGCATCGGCCTCCACCCCTTCCACCAGATGCAGCGCAAAGTGCGCGCCCATGCCGGCCCGCAGCACCTTCTGGCTCCAGAGCGCGGCCGTGCCCTTGAGCGCAATCACCTGCCGGAACCCAAAGGCCGAGGCACTGCGCAGGATGGAGCCGACATTGCCGGCATCCTGCACCCGATCCAACACCACGCTGGGCACACCGGATTGCACGGTCACACTGGGCGACCAAGGCAGGAGGTAGCCCATGCGGGCCGGTGACTCCAGACCGCTGATGTCCGCAAACAGGGTATCCGCGAGGACTACAACTTTGGAAGCGCATTGCGCCCATTCCACGGGCACCTGCGGCCAAAAAGACTCCGCAAACACCGCCACACTGGGTTTCAGGCCACGCGCCAGGGCCGCACGACAGAGGTGGTCACCCTCCAGCCACACCTGCCCTTGCCTGCGATACACACCGCTTTCGCGCGATAGGCGGCGCAGGTCTTTGACGAAGGCGTTGTCACGCGAATGGATTTCTGTAAATTTCATGCCGTGGTGGCTGCGGTTTCACGCGCAGCGAATGTATGGATCACCTGCGCCACCGGGGCAAAGCTGCGCCGGTGGGCGGGTGTGGCGCCCAGGCCGCGCAGCGCCTGCAAATGCGCGGCAGTGCCATAGCCTTTGTGCGCGGCAAAACCGTAGCCAGGATACTCACGGTCAAAACCCTCGCACCAGCGGTCACGGTGGACCTTGGCCAGGATCGAGGCGGCCGAAATGGCCTGCACCAGGGCATCGCCCTTGACAATCGCCTCGGCCTGCACCTCCAGCACCGGCAGCCGGTTGCCATCGACTTGGACCAGTGCCGGCTTCAGGCGCAGGCCATGCAC
>JAEWYT010000212.1 GCA_023458595.1 Pseudomonadota bacterium | reverse complement strand
GCTGGAGGCCATGAACCACCGCCAGGGCATGCAGCTGAAGCTGCAGTCCACGGTGGAGGGGCTGTCGGTCGCCGCCATCACCTACTACATCACCGGCCTGATCGCCTACCTGAGCAAGGGCGCGCAGAAGCTGGGCTGGCCGCTGTCGCCCGAGCTGACGGCCGCCGCCGCCATCCCCGTGGTGGCGCTCAGCGTGTGGTGGTCGCTGCGCCGGCTGCACCACCGCCTGTTCGGCGACAAGCATTGAAATTGCATACAACAGTAGCGCCTGGCGCTGCTGTCCATTGGTTTTGAAGGTTTAAAGTGTCTGAAAGTGTTGATTTGCCAGCGCAAGGCGCTCAAAAAGGCGTAGCGCTGGGGCTGACGCTGGCCCTGCTGGGGGCGATTGCCTTCAGCGGCAAAGCCATCATCGTCAAGCTGGCCTACCGCTACGGGGTGGATGCCGTCACGCTGCTGATGTACCGCATGCTGTTTGCGCTGCCGGTGTTCCTGCTCATGGCCTGGTGGGCCGGCCGCGGCCAGCCGCCGCTGACGCGCAAGGACTGGCTGGGCGTGCTGGGCCTGGGCTTCTCGGGCTACTACCTGGCCAGCTACCTGGATTTTGCCGGGCTGGCCTACATCACGGCGGCGCTGGAGCGGCTGATCCTGTACCTCAACCCGACGCTGGTGGTGATCTTCGGCTGGGTGGTTTACCAGCGCGGCATCACCTGGGGCCAGTGCGCGGGCATGCTGCTGAGCTAATGTGGCGTGCTGCTGGTCTTCGGCCACGAGGTCGGCGCCCAGGGCACGGATGTCGTGCTGGGCAGCCTGCTGGTGCTGGGCAGCGCCATCAGCTACGCCATCTACATGGTCTACAGCGGTGAGATGGTCAAGCGCCTGGGCTCGCTGCGGCTGGTCGGGCTGGCGTCCAGCGTGGCGTGCTTCTTCTGTATCGCGCAGTTCCTGCTGACCCACCCGCTGTCGGCCATGCAGGTCGCGCCGCAGGTGCTGTGGCTGTCGCTGCTCAACTCCACGGCCTGCACCGTGGCCCCGGTGCTGATGGTGATGATGGCCATCGAGCGCATCGGCGCCGGCATGACGGCGCAGACCGGCATGATCGGCCCGCTGTCCACCATCCTGATGGGCGTGTGGCTGCTGGACGAACAGCTCAACGCCTGGATGGTGGCCGGCACCAGCCTGGTGATGGTGGGGATTTTTGTGTTCACGCGCTGGGCCAAGAAGCCTGGCATGACGAAGTAAAACGCGAAGGAGCAAACAACATGGATTTGGGCATTCAAGGCAAATGGGCCCTGGTGTGCGGGGCCAGCAAGGGCCTGGGTTTTGGCTGCGCCAAGGCCCTGGTGCAGGAAGGCGTGCACGTGGTCATCAACGCGCGCACCGACGGTCCGCTGCAGGAGGCTGCTGCGCAATTGAGAGCGATCAGCGCAGAGCGTGCAAGGGCCAGCGGCCAACCAGCGGCCCAAGTGCTGGCCGTGGCCTGCGACATCACCAGCGCCGAGGGGCGCGCGGCCGTGTTCAGCGTGGCCGGTGGCCCGGGCCGGGATGTCGACATCCTGGTGACGAATGCCGGCGGCCCGCCCCCCGGTGACTTCCGCGACTGGGACCGCGACGCCTGGATCAAGGCCGTGGACGCCAACATGCTGACCCCCATCGAGCTGATCAAGGCCACGGTGGACGGCATGGCCGCGCGCGGTTTTGGCCGCATCGTCAACATCACCTCCAGCGCGGTCAAGGCGCCCATCGACATCCTGGGCCTGTCCAACGGCGCGCGCAGCGGCCTGACCGGTTTCGTCGCGGGCCTGGCGCGCTCGGGCATCGCCGCCCAGGGCGTGACCATCAACAGCATCCTGCCGGGCAAGTTCGACACCGACCGCCTGGCCGCCACCCACCAGGCTGCGGCCACCAAGACCGGCAAGGACCTGGCGGCCATCCGTCAGGCGCAGACCGCGCAGATCCCGGCCAAGCGCTTTGGCACGGCCGAGGAGTTCGGCGCCATCTGCGCCTTCCTGTGCAGCGTGCAGGCGGGCTACATGACGGGGCAGAACATCCTGCCCGACGGCGGCCTGTACCCCGGCACCTACTGAGCCGGCATCACGCGCTCCCAACAAAAAGCAGCCCGCAGGCTGCTTTTTTTGTGCGCTGGGCCGGAGCGGCCACGGGCTAGCGGCGCGAGGACACCACGATGCCGCCCACGATCAGCACAAAGGCCACGGCGTGGTAGAGCTGCGGCACCTCGCCCAGCACGGGGATGGACAGCAGGGCCGTGAACAGCGGAATCAGGTTGGCAAAAAAGCCGGCGGTGGCGGGGCCGGCGCGCTTGACCCCCTCGCCCCAGAAGCGGTAGGCCAGGATGGCTGGCCCCAGCACGATGAACAGCATGGCCGCGGCCAGCGTGGCGTTGGGCTGCAGCACGAAGCCGCCCAGGGCCACTTCACCGCCGGTCAGCACGGCCGACCAGGCGATGCCGAAGACCATCTGCGCCATCAGGAACGCCGCCCAGTTGCCGCGCACGGCCTCCTGGCCGGGCATGGTCGCGCTGCTGCGGGCCAGCAGCCAGCTGTAGAGCGACCAGACGATGGTGGCCAGCAGCATGAACCAGTCGCCGGGCACCAGCTGCAGGGCCAGCAGTTGCTGGGCATCGCCGCGGCTCAGCACCACGGCCACCCCCAGCACCGACAGCACGGCCCCGGCCGCCTGGCGGCCACCGATCGT
>JAEWYT010000211.1 GCA_023458595.1 Pseudomonadota bacterium | reverse complement strand
GTCGCCTGGTGCTGCTTCATGTCCATGCTGGCTTCGGACTTCGTGGCCATGTGGGCTCCCCGCGAAGTGGTGGTCGGTGACGTGGGATGTGTATAGCAGAGCGGGGAGCGGGGGGAAGGGGGGTGAGCCTCGGTTTGCGCCAGCAAACGAAACGCATCGCGTTTCGAGAGGCGAACGCCCGAGGCGACGCCGCCGAGGGCCGGGAGCGGCTTACTCAGGCATTTCGAGGGGCGAACGGGCGAGACTCTAGCCGAGCTTTGGGCTACACCCTCCTCAAATTTCGAAATTTCGGCTGCCAAACAAATCGCTTGCGAAACATCTAGCCTAAGCTGATTCTTGTTACAGAATCTTTGTCCGATCTATGAGCGGAGAGAGGTCATATGCCCGATCTATCGTCCCAGCCCACGCCACTACAAACAATATACAATTGGTATAGAAATGGCACTTTGATAGTCAACCGCCGCTATCAACGAAAGCTGGTCTGGAGCCTCGCCGAAAAACAGAAGCTAATAGATAGTGTTCTTAATGAATATCCAATACCGCTAGTTTTATTGGCAGAATCGAAGGATGAATCCACCTCTGCCTACGAAATAATTGACGGCCTCCAGCGCTTACATACGATAGTCTCTTTTATAGAGCACGGATTTCCCACAATAGATGAAAAATATTTTAATGTTGACGAATTCACAAGAGCAAAGGAAGAACGAGAAAATAATGAATTTATTGAAAAGAAGGATGTAAATTTAATTTCTAGATCTGATGTTGCGAGAATACTTGATTATATTTTACCTGTTTCGATTATCAGAAATGTTACTCAAAGCGACGTCACTGATGTATTTGGGAGAATTAATTCTTATGGTCACCGCTTGAGCGATCAAGAACGCCGGCAAGCGGGACTGTCGTCTGACTTTGCGCAGTTTGTTAGAAGAACTGCATGTGAAATACGGGGAGACGTATCCGTGGACACACTGCCCCTTTATCAAATGCCGGAAATCAGTGTCGACTTACCTATGACGAGATACGGATACAGGGTTCAAGCGGATGATGTATTTTGGGTCCGGCATGGGATACTCCGCTCTACCGATCTTAGAGACAGTCTAGATGAGCAAGTTATTGCCGATATTACCGGCTGCATAGTGAGCGACAGGCTAATTGAGCGATCGAAAGATACGCTTGACGCGATATATGACCAATCAACACCCGAGAGCGCGGCAGTAAACTCGCGCTTTAGCTCCTATGGTCCCGACAAAATACTTTCTGAATTTAAATACGTTATTGAAGTAGTTGAAAAAATAGTGGCCGCCAGCACAGAGAAAAGTCTGCGCTCGCTGGTATTTGAAACAAAATCTACAAATGCATTCCCGACCGTCTTTTCGTCAATATTTATAGCAATCCATGAGCTTACTTTTTCCGAGGGCCTCGTTTTAGCTAATCCGGACGGTGCCAGCAAAGCACTCGCTAATGTACACGGGCGGTTAAATACGAGACGGGATGCCCTTGGGCCAGACGAGCGGCGGAATAATGTGAATTTGATCAAAGGGCTCATTACTGATTGTTTTGTAAATGGTGATGTTTCTCAGGTCGCTTATGGCGTGAGACGGGAGCTCGATATTGAAAATACGTTGCGCAGATCGCGAATAGAGACGCCGAGTTTTGAGATGAAGCAGGGTATAGTGCGCCTTGACAACTCGAGATCTACTGATGCAAATGTGGTGGACAAGGTGCTCGAGACGATATGTGCCATCGCGAATATCGGACCTAAATCAAATGGGGCTGTGTTCGTGGGGGTAGCCGATGACGAAGCCGATGCGACCAGAATCGAGTTACTCGATAAGATTTCTGCCGTTGAAATTAGTGGTAGGTATATTGTAGGTATTGACCGAGAAGCTAAGTTATTATCTATTACCCCTGAACAATATTATCAGATTTGGCGGGACGGAATATCAAACTCTGATCTATCTGAGCCACTAAGGAGCGAAGTCCTTAGCAATCTTGATCTGTGTTTATTCAGGTCTGTACATATTTTAATTGTATCTATTCCGTCTCAGAAAGGTATTAGCTTGAAAGATGGAAAAGTCTTTATTCGTGATGGCGACCAAACAATTGAAGCATCACCGGAGAAGATTGTTAGTTTGTCGTCTAGATTCACTAGCCAATAGGGGCTTTGGTTGCCGAAGGCGGAACTCCGATCGGCTTATTGACTGCCTCTTCAAATGGTGCCTTTGGTCGCGGATAGGGGATATCATTCAATGACTTAAGGCTTGCCAAGCGCAATTCTATTCACCCCCTCCAAACCTGCCGTATCCTTACTCCCATCCCCACCCACGCGGGGGCGTGCCTGGATCCGACACAGGCCCACGCGGGAGGGGAGCGGCGCCTCTGTGCCTCGTCGTCGGGACGAGGCACCGGGGAGGTGGCGGATCGCCAGTCCCGTACTACGGCGGGGCCGTGCCGGCCTAACGGCACGACAACGTCGGGTGCCGCCTCGCGCGTCAGGCCCCGGGCAGTCCGGGGCGCAACGGCGAAGCGCGCAGATCGACGGCAGGCGGTTCGAGTGTCCAAAAGTCGCCGCGGCGGGCGCTCGCAGGAGCACCGTTTTCGGACTACCCGCATTGGTGCTCCCGCGAGCGCCCGCGCCCCGCAGGTATCTTGAAACCTGGGCCGGAACGGTCGCGGGACCAACGAGCCGCGCGCATACTCCCAATCTCCGCTCAACTGTATTAGAAGGACCTGGAAAGCCATCAAACGGACGTGCGAACGATGAACGAAGTTGTGCGCGAGGCCGCCAAATCGAAGCTCATACAGGGCATGACGGGCCCCTGGGAGGTGGTGATCGGCATGGAGATCCACGCCCAGGTCTCCTCGAACTCCAAGCTGTTCTCCGGCGCCTCCACCGAATTCGGCGGCGAGCCGAACTCGCACGTCTCCCTCGTCGACGCGGCGATGCCGGGCATGCTGCCGGTCATCAACGAGTTCTGCGTCGAGCAGGCGGTGCGCACCGGGCTCGGGCTGAAGGCCGAGATCAATCTGAAGAGCGTCTTCGACCGCAAGAACTACTTCTATCCCGACCTGCCGCAGGGCTACCAGATCTCCCAGTACAAGCATCCGGTTGTGGGCGAGGGCGTCGTCCTCGTCGATCTGCCCGACGGCGAGCAGATCACGGTCGGCATCGAGCGCATCCATCTCGAGCAGGACGCGGGCAAGAGCCTGCACGACCAGCATCCGACGAAATCCTACGTCGACCTCAACCGCTCGGGCGTCGCGCTGATGGAGATCGTCTCCAGGCCCGATATCCGCTCGTCGGAAGAGGCGCGCGCCTACGTGACCAAGCTGCGCTCGATCCTGCGCTATCTTGGCACCTGCGACGGCAACATGGAGGAAGGGTCGCTGCGTGCCGACGTCAACGTCTCGGTCCGCAGGCCCGGCGAGCCCCTCGGCACGCGCTGCGAGATCAAGAACGTCAACTCGATCCGCTTCATCGGCCAGGCGATCGAACACGAGGCGCGCCGCCAGATCGATATCCTCGAGGAAGGCGGCAAGATCGACCAGGAAACCCGCCTGTTCGACCCGAAGAACGGCGAGACGCGCTCGATGCGCTCGAAGGAAGAGGCGCACGACTACCGCTACTTCCCCGATCCCGACCTGCTGCCGCTTGAACTGACTCAAGGATGGGTGGACGCCATCGCCGCCGGCCTGCCCGAGCTGCCGGACGACAAGAAGGCGCGCCTGATCTCCGATTTCGGCCTGACGCCCTACGACGCGAGCATCCTCGTCGCCGAGCGCGAGACGGCCGACTATTTCGAGAAGGTCGCCGCCGGCCGCGACGCCAAGATGGCGGCGAACTGGGTCATCAACGACCTGCTCGGCGCGCTGAACAAGGCGGGGAAAAGCATCGACGAGAGCCCAGTCTCGGCCGGCCAGCTCGGCGCGATCGTCGACCTGATCGGCGAGCAGGTGATCTCCGGCAAGATCGCCAAGGACCTGTTCGAGATCGTCTTCGCCGAAGGCGGCGACCCGCGCGAGATCGTCGAGGCGCGCGGCATGAAGCAGGTCACCGACACCGGCGCCATCGAGAAGGCCGTCGACGAGGTGATCGCCGCCAATCCCGACAAGGCCGAGCAGGCCCGGGCCAAGCCCAACATGGCCGGCTGGTTCGTCGGCCAGGTCATGAAGGCGACCGCCGGCAAGGCCAATCCGCAGGCCGTCAACGAACTCGTGAAGAAGAAGCTCGGGATCGACTGAGACCGGTCGGGGAGAAAGCGCGGGGAGAGTTTTTCACTCGCCCCGCCCCTTTCGGTTACGGCTGGGCGACAGTCAGCATCTTGCCGACGGTATCCCAATCCGGGCGCGGCACCCAATTGCGGTTGGCGCCGAGAAACGACCGCTCGTCGTACTCGAGGAGCCCGATGATCGTCTCCGCGACGATCCGGGCGCCGACGGGCCCCAACCCTTCGCCCTTCTTGAAGCCGCCGTCGGGATCTTCCCGACCGATGCGTTCGGCCTCCGCCAACACGTAGAGCCACAGCGGGATCCCTTCGCGGCCGATCCCCCCGATGGCCTCGATCTTGTCGGCGACCGTGTCGATCTCGCCGGCGTCGCGGCCCATGTGATGGGCGACCTTGTCGCCGCCGGGCAGGAGGAAGACGTTGCCGCGCATGAGGTTTCGCACGGCGAGCGACGCCTCCGCCGGTGGCTGGATGAACGGCAGCGCAAGAAGGATCGAGACCAGTTTGGTGTCGAGCTTGTCGGCGCGCTCGACGGTACGGCCCGCCGGGGTGAAGAAGAGCTTGTGAAAGTCGACGACGCCCTTCGCGTCGGCGAGCGGCGAGAAGCCGCTGCCGAGGATCGGGCCGAACAACTCGTGCTTCTGGCCGTTCTTCTGGGTCTGTATCTTCATGGGGACCATGGAGTGCCCGAAGCGGTAGGCGGCCACCGAGAACTCGACCGGAATGTAGGGGACTCCGCCGCAGTAATAGTCCCGGCCGCACGCGAGAATCCGTTCGACCACAGGTTTCCCGCACATGACGGAGAGGAAATCGCGGACGACGCACCACTGATAGTGCCAGGTCGTCTGCTCGCGCGCCGCTTCGTAGAGTTCGCTGCCGCTCAGGCCTTGTTCAGCGTTGAGCGTTTCGCAGACGTGGTTGTGGAAGCGGATCATGGCGAGTTGCATCTGGCTGATGATCCGGTTTTCGTCGTTGCGCGGGTCTCCAATGATCGCGCGGCCGTTCGGGGCGCGCAGCAGATCGCTGTCGGCGAGCCCTCCCGCGCCGCTGTCGGCACCCGTCAGCAGCTTGGCGCCGCCGAACGGAGCCGTCTGGCTGTATAGATAGGGCTGCGCTTCTGGTCCCAGTCCGTAGATGCAGTCGAGATCGAGCGTTGGCGTGCGGACGTTCGTGACCGTGCCGGCGTCGGCGACGACCTGGGCGAAGCTGGACGACGCGTCGAGCGTGATGTCGTGGTCGACGAACTGGCCGAAGAAGACCATCCCAACCGGAACGCTCGTCGTCTTCTTCTTGGCGCTGCCGGAGTCGAGCGGTCCGCCGGCCCTGCCGACCTCGGCGAGCGCCGACTGGGGCACGTAGCTCGGCGGCAGTTGGGGGAACATTCGACCGAAACGGTCCTCGCGCGGCTGGTTGGGGTGGCTGATACGACAGTATTTGGCAAGGCCAGCCAAGGGCATCATGCCATGGTGTTCACCTGCGGACATGTCCGAACCTCCTCTCCGGAAAATGAAATATTAAATTTAAAAGCTTGTTTTTCGTGTATATCTACCATATTGGGAACCGTTATGGAATAATAATCGAATAAGTATCTGATAAATGCAATTTTACTAAAGAAGAAAGTATGCAGGACAAGAAAATATACTTAAGGGGCGGCCGGCAGTCTGTTGGAGCGTCCGGCTTGCCACCCTTCCCGTTCGAACCGGATATCCGGCGTGCGGTGCGGGATCGTCGGTCCGCGCAACGCTGCGCCCTTCTCGGAAAGGCCGACGATCTCGGCACGGTCGTCGAGGGGGCCGGGCATGACGCCGGTCACCGATGCGGGGCTATCGGGAAGATCGTCGAAGAGATCATCGCCGCCGGTCCCGGCAGGGCCCGCCCGCAGGCAATCAACAAATCGGTAAGGATGAAAATCGAAATCAGGTAATACTAATTGGCGCCTTATCGGGTTGGAGCATAAACTGACTTATGGAAGAACGACTGATCAGGAGGCAGAAATGCAGACTACATCGGTTGTTGCAGTGATGTACGCCGGGCTGCTACTGAGCGCCATCATTGCCCTTCATCCCTACGTCATGCGACGACGGCACGCGGATCTCCATCAGACGACCGCATATTTGCTGTTCGTCGCTGTGTTGACGATAGTGTCGTCTGCTATTTTCTTTGTTGTGACGTATCTTTCGGACCGCTTTTTTCCGGGTTTGCTCGAAACCGGACTCGTGGCTCCGTTCGTCGTGATGATCGTAGCACTATTGCCGGGGTTCCTTGCAGCAAACTGGTACGTGGCGCGACCTCGTTTGCAGGGTGGCTCGGCCGAGGACATGCAGACGAACTGAACCTTCGGCTCTTCCCACGGCCGGCCGACGCGCGGAAAAGGCACGGATCGGAGCAGGGAACTTTGCGCGCGCGGCCGCGTTCGTTCCTCGGGGTCGGATCGAAGCGAGGACATATCGATGCAAGGCGAAACGATCTTGTCTCTCGTCTTCGGCGGCCTCTGGCTCGTCATGCTCGTCGCCTTCGTGCCCTACGTCGCACGGACGCGCCATCCCGCCTCCAAGCCGCTCGGCGCCTACCTTTCGTTCACGACGATCTTCACGCTGGTCGCCTACGCGATCTTCGGCGGCATCCTGGCCGTGCATGGTTCGGTCTGGCCGGATATGCCGCTCGACGGCTGGATCGCCGCCGTCGTCGTGCTGATCGTCAGCTTCGTCCCGGCCTTCGTCGCGGCGGCATGGATGATCTCGAAGCGGCCGCCCCGCGCGCCCTCGCTCGAAGACGCGCCGCCGCACGTCATGCCGGTTGGAACCGAGCCCGGGCCGAAGGGACGCCGTCGCGACTGATTTCCCTCCGGCACCCGGCGCCCTTGCCGGTGCACGCCGCCGCGATAGATGTTGTCGCGGCCGGCATTCTCCGGTCTTCCAGCCTCAAAGAAGGAGCGTCGCGACGATGACGAAGCCGATCGAACTCTATTACTGGCCGACCCCGAACGGCTGGAAGATCACCATCTTCCTGGAGGAGGCCGGGCTCCCTTACGACGTGAAATACGTGAACATCGGCAAGGGTGAGCAGTTCGAGCCGTCGTTCCTCGAGATCTCGCCGAACAACCGCATGCCGGCGATCGTCGATCCGGACGGACCGGGCGGCAAGCCGATCTCGGTCTTCGAGTCCGGCGCGATCCTGCAGTATCTCGGCCGCAAGACCGGCAAATTCTATCCGACCGACGAGCGCGCCCGCGTCGAGGTCGAGGAATGGCTGATGTGGCAGATGGGCGGGCTCGGGCCGATGCTCGGCCAGAACCACCATTTCCGCAACTACGCGCCGGAGAAGATCCCCTACGCGATTGCGCGCTACGAGAACGAGGCCGACAGGCTCTACGGCGTCCTGAACAAGCGCCTCGAGGGTCGCGACTTCGTCGCCGGCGACTATTCGATCGCCGACATGGCGATCGTCTCCTGGACGCGCGGCTACGAGCGCCAGGGCGTCGACATCTCGAAGTTTCCGAACGCGAAACGCTGGCTCGACGCTCTGCTCGCCCGCCCGGCGGTGCAGAAGGCCATGGCGGTCGGCGAGGAGAAGCGGTCCAATCTCGCCGACGACAAGGAGGCGCAGAAGGTTCTGTTCGGCCAGCGCGCGCGCTGAGGCTTTCCGTACGCGGGCGGCGTCGGTCCGCCCGCGTTCCTCTGGCCCGTCCTAGTTCGACCGGGTCCACTTCTCAGAGCCGCAGAACAGGCCGGCGCAGCTCGACAGCGTCAGCGTGTTGCCTTCGACGGTCATCTTGCCGTTGTAGGTCTTGCCGTTCTCGGGATTGTAGATCGTGCCGCTCCACTGGTTCTGGCCGGATGGCGCCATGCCGTAGAGCATCTGGATGCCGATCACGGGGCGGTCGCGCTTGGCGGGATCGGGATTGCGCTTGTCGGCGCCCGGGGTCTTCTGCCAGACCACCGTGCCGCACAGGTTGGCGCCGCAGCGCGCGACGTCCACCTTCGCCTTGCCGCCTTGCGTAAGCCACGTCCCGCCCGGGTCCGCATATGCCGCGCCCGCGGCCAGGAGTGCCCCCATGAGGGCGCCGCCGAGCGTCCCGATCAGCCCACGAATGAACATTCGCCGTCTCCGTTGGCGGTTGCCGGTCAAACGTCGCGGACCGAACGCTAGTCGAGTGCGCGGCCAGGGGCAACACCGGCCGGCAAGGTGCGAACCGGCTGATTCCATGGTGATCGCGGGGTTAACGTTTGCCGGCGAGTTAAAATGCGCATTCGCACGAAATCCGAAGTATTCCGCGATTCTCGTGCCTAACGGATTCTGAATTTACCAAGGATTGGGAGATTTTTCGTCGAATATTAATCTAAGTTCTTTACGCCGGATTCAAGTGCTCCGACGAAGCTTTCCTCTCGACGGTGGAGGCCGTCAGACGGAAGGAACCGATCAACGGTTCCAGGGACCAGTGAGATCAGGGAGATACGATCAATGGCCCGCTTCGAGATGCAGAACTATGATGAGGCCGGTTTGGCCCAGGGCGCCGCGACCGGAGACATCCTTTTCCGCCTCGGGATGATGTATTCGACCGGCCGCACGGTGGAGCCGAACCTCGTCACCGCCCACAAGTGGTTCAACATCGCCGCCGCCAAGGGCCATCCCGGCGCCGCCCGGTACCGTCAGGAGATCGCCGCCGAGCTGTCGACCGCCGAGGTCGCCGAGGCCCAGCGCGCCGCCCGCGAATGGCTGAACCTGCACTGAGCCGGTTCGCCCCGCCGGGCGGTCACAGGTCGGCCGGCACCGTATCGATCCCGTAGACGGCGATCGGCTGTTGCCGTCCGCGGATCTCGTGCTCCTCGGGCAGGATGCCGGGCAGCGCGATGCGGCCGAGACGAACCGTGTCGCTGGACACGACGATCGGCTTGCCGAGTTCCTTCGAGAGGCCCTCGAGCCGCGCCGCGGTGTTGATCGTGTCGCCGATCGCCGAGACCGTCCGCGCGTCGGGCGGCCCCATTTCTCCCACGATCGCCTCGCCGGTATGGATGCCGACGCCGATCCTGAGCGGCGCCTCGAGGTCGTTGCGCAGGGCCTCGTTGAGAAGGCGAAGCTTCTCCAGCATCTCGCCCGCCCCGCGCAGTGCCGCCCGGCAGCCGTCCTCGACGCTTCCAGACAGCCCGTAGAGCGCCATCAGTCCGTCGCCGGTGAAACTGGCGTAGTGCCCGCCGCTGTCCCGCAGCGCCTCGACCATCTCGGCGAAGAACTGGTTGAGGATGAACAGGGTATCGAAGGGCAGCCGCGCCTCGCCGAGCGTCGTCGAGCCGCGCAGGTCGACGAAGACGGCGGTCACCACCTGCTCGTGGCCGAGCAGGTGTCCCGGCCGGTGGCCGTCGGTGGCCGTCGCGTTGGGCGATAGAAGCGGGGCGACCGACAGGGGCGCGGACGGGCGGATCTGGCAGGCGAGGCGAACATGGTCCGGCGCGCTGATCCGCTTCAGCGCATTGGCCTCGACGGTCTCGGGGGAGGGCAGGGCATCGGTGCCTTCGCGCACCAGAACGCGACAGGTCGTGCAACGCCCGCGCCCGCCGCAGACGGAAGGGTGCGGGATGCCGTTGACGCGCAGCGTCTCGAGCAGTGTCGCCCCGGGCACAAGCGCCATCTGCCGGCCGTCTCCGTAGACGACGCGCGGCGACGTGAGGCTCGTCTTCGTGCGCCGGAGGGCCCAGGCGACGACGATGGCGCCGAGCAGGGCGCCGTAGATCGCCAGCCCGTCGAAATAGAAGCCGCTCGCGATGGCGAGGTTCTCCGGCGTCCAGTTGGCGTCGTCGAGCAGGAAGGACAGGTACTCCGGGTCGCCGGCCGCCTCGCGCAGGATCTCGCGGCTGCCCGCCACGAAGCCGGCGAGCGACAGGGCGGGGATCAGCACGGCGAGCGAGAGCATCACCGCCTCCACGCGCGGGAACCAGCGCTTCACCTTGAGCCAGTGCCAGATGCCGATCGCCCCGTGCGTCCAGGCGACGAGCAGGGCGATCGCCTGCTTGGTGCCGACCCACGGATGGGCGAGCCAGAAATAGCCCTGCACCACGTAGTAGTCGGTGTTCGTCTGGTAGAAATCGGCGAGGACCCGGTTCGTCATCACGTGGTCGAGCATCAGCACCGGCACCAGCAGGCCGGTGACGTACTGGAGCGCCTCCCATGCCTTGAGCCGCAGCGTGCGCCGTCGCCACAGGGTGTACAGATTGACGGATACGTGCAGCAGCGCCGCCCCGGCGAGCACCACCTGGCCGACGCGGTTCGTCCACGGCCACAGCAGGATGTCGACGCCCTGGTTCTGCGCTTGCACGGAAACGACGCCGAGCGCATGGTTCAGGAGGTGGCTGAGGACGAAGGCGAACAGGATCAGCCCTGTCCAGAGCCGTATCGTTCCCAGGGTCGGGCTCGACCACACGCCGCGTCGCAGGCGCTCAGGGCCGCGCCACGCGCCAGCCGCGCACGCCGTCGCCCGACGTTTCTCCCGGCGCCTTGTCGCGGACCCAGAGATAGAGCGGCTTGCCCTTGTAGGCCCACTGGGCGACGCCGTCCTGGCGGGTGACGATCGAGAAGTCGCCCACGGGCGCCGCGCTTGCGGGGGCCTTGAGCGGCGGCCAGTTCTCGGCGCATTTGCCGTAGCACGACGAGCCGCCCGGCTTGTCCTCGTCGAATGTGTAGAGCGTCATTCCCTTGTCGTTGGACAGTACCGTGCCGATCGCGGTGTCGTTCGGCTCGACGCCCGCGGGATACTTGGCCGCGAATGCCGGATAGACCGACGCAATCAAGACAACAATGGCCGCGGCGAGCCGCATCGCGCTACGCATGACCGTTCTCCTGCGCAAACATATTGAGGTTCAACAGGCGGCGGACCATATCAAAGCGGCGCAAGCATCAGAATAACGAGAATGTGAAAAGAGCGAACAGGACGTTAGCACCTTGTTCGCCGCGCCTTCGTCGGCTATTCCGGTGCGCAGCGGAGACGTGGCCGAGTGGTCGAAGGCGGCGGTTTGCTAAACCGTTAGGCGGGGTAAACCCGTCTCGAGGGTTCGAATCCCTCCGTCTCCGCCATTTCTACCCTGTCGAACGTTCTCCGCACGCGGACGCGGCGCTGAAACGCCAAGGAACCGCGCGGTTCGGGCGCGAACCTCTGAACTGCGACGTCGGCACACTCGGCTTTGAGCGTTCTCTCTCCGCCCTTTTTCTCTCGACCTCTGGACTGCGGCCGTTCTGGTACGGCTTCTAGAGCATTGTACTTAAACGAAAGATTCGGACGCGCTGAGCTCGAATTTCGAATGCTGTTCGGCGGCCGGGAAAACCCTCCATCCAACGCGGCTCCTTTGGATTCTAGATCATCGACTTTTCGAGGAGTTCCTTGCGGCGCTCCCAATCAGGCATGTGGCGGTTCAGGAGGCGGAAGAAGCGAGGTGAGTGGTTCGGCTCGACGACATGGCAGAGCTCATGCACGATCACATAATCGATGCAATCTCGCCGCGCCGCTATCAGCATGTCATTCAGCAGGACCCGTCCCGACGACGTGTGGCTGCCCCAACGCTTCTTCATGGGACAGATCATCAACGGCGGCGGTTCGATTCCCAGAGCCGCCATGATGGGGCGCGCTTCGTCATAGCGCTCCTTGAGCACCTTCCGCGCGCGCTGGCGCATCCAGCGGCGAACCAGCACCCGGGTCCAGTCGCGATCGTCCGGAAACCGCGTCTCGACCACGAGTCGGCCGGACCGGATCAGAACCCGATCCTTTTCGGCGGTATCGATCTTCAGGCGGTACTGCCGGCCTAGATAGCGATGAGTTTCTCCGCCGATGAACTGCCGTGGGGGCGTTCTCGGCCGAAACTCCGCGAACCGCCTCTGCTGCCGCAAGATCCAGCGCGCGCGCCGTCGGACGCGCTCGTCGATCTCGGCCGGATCCGCCTCTTCTGGAGCCGCGACGGTGACGGCGCCATCCGGGAGCACCGAGATCGAAAGAGACGAGCGCGGACTTTGGGTAAGAGTGTATTCGATGACCGCGCTGCCGTAGCTCGTCGACCTGATCATCACGCTGCCTGACGGCGAGCGACCATCAACAGGCGATCGATGAGGGCGTCGATCGCCTCCGGCGAAATCGGTACGTTGTGCTCACCCCGGATCACATCGAAGATGTAATCGTCGATGTCATTCTTCATGGCGTTCTCGACGTCCGGATCCTGCGCCCAGTCCACACGCCGATGGCTGTTGATGATGCCGACCAGGTGGGCGGCGGCTTCCGCGCTCAATGTCTCGGTGCTGGCCTCGCCGGAGCCCTGGACGCCAGACAAAGCTTCGCGAAGGCAACCGTAGAAAGCTCGCCCGAGCGGATCGTCCCTGATCGGTTCGGGGATATCCGTCGTATCTCGTCGCACCATCTGGTTGCGGATGTCGCGCACGCGTTTGAGATACTCGAGGTCGGAGATGCTCTTGGCCCGGAAATCCTCGATCGCCTGGCGGATGAGCTCCGAGAACCGCTTGTAGTATGTCGGATCTTCCTCCCACCGCTCGTCGATGGTCCGCTTCGTGGCATGGGCGATGGAGTCCGCCCGGCTTGCCGCCGATGCGTTGGAGTTCAGAACCTCGGCAAACGCATCTTCATCGAAGATGTTGACGAGGTCGGTCATCGGCCGGACGTCGTCCGCGACGACGTAGGTATCGAGCAGCTTTTCGATCCGCTTGCGGTACTGGCCGTAGTCCACGGCATCCTGGTAGCGCGTTCTCACGGCGCGGCGCAGGTTCTCGAAACGGCGAAGGTCGTCGCGATAGCCGGCGATGCGACGCTGGTTCGAGGGCTCGTTCGCGAACTCGTGGCTCGACAGCGCGATGGCCAGGGTCCTGGAGAAGGCATTGAGACGGTCGTAGAACTCGTCGCGCCGGGCCTCGTCGGCCAGATGCTGCTCCAGCGCCTCCTCATCCGCCGTATTCGCAACGCCCCTGAAGACGTCCCACAATTCCGAATGCCGTTGGCCGAGCTTCTCGATCTCGGTGTTGATCGACGTGACCGTCCCAGCGAGGTCGGCCTCATCGAAGCCTTCGAGCGCCGAGTAGCTCGACAGGGCCTGGTTCAGCTCGCCGAGAACGCTGCAATAGTCGACGATGTAACCGTAGTCCTTGCCTTCCGCGACCCGGTTCACCCGTGCGATCGCCTGCAACAGGTTATGTTCGGTGAGCGGGCGCGCCAGGTAGAGGACGGTGTTGCGGGGAGCGTCGAAGCCGGTCAGCAGCTTCGAGACCACGATCAGGATCTCGGGATCTTCCCGTTTCTTGAACGCCTCGATGATGCGCGAGTTGTAGGTCGCCTCGTCGCCGTAGCGGTCCATCGCGGTCTTCCAGAAGCGCTTGACTTCGTCCGACGAGGCCTCGTCGATCCGCTCTTCGCCTTCGCGGTCGTCGGGCGCCGAGATGATGACTTCGGAGGTGACCACGCCCAGCTCGTCCAGTGCGCGCTTGTAGAGGATGGCGGACCGCTTGGAAGGCGTGACAAGCTGTCCCTTGAATCCCGTCCCTTTCCAGGTGCGGCGGAAATGCTCCGACACGTCGAACGCGATAAGCGCGATGGTCTGCTCCGTCTGGAACAGCCGCGCCGTCCTGGCGTATTTCCGCTTGAGGTCCGCCTTCTGGTCCTCGGAAAGGCCGGCGCACACCCGCTCGAACCAAGCGTCGATGGCGGTCTCGTCGACACGCTGCTCGACATGACGGCCCTCGTACAGGAGCGGCACGACCGCCTTGTCCTTGACCGCCTGGTCGATCGCGTAGACGTCAATGATGCCGCCGAACTTGGCGGCGGTATTCTTCTCGGTCTTGAGAATCGGCGTGCCGGTGAAGCCCAGATAGCAGGCGTTCGGGAAGATCTTCCGCATCCGGGAATGCAGCCGGCCGTACTGTCCGCGATGGCTCTCGTCGACCAGCAGGAAGACGTCCTCCGACGGATCGGAAAAGTCGCGGACGTTCAGGGCGGTGTCGAACTTGTTGATGAGGGTGGTGACGACGGCCCGCTTCTCGGTTGCGACGAGATCGAGCAGGTTTCGGCCTGTGGTCGCGCGCTTGGGCTCCAGGCCGCACGCCTTGAACGTGCCCTCTAGCTGTTCGTCCAGATCGATCCGGTCGGTCACCAGGACGATGCGAGGATCGGGGATCGACGGTTCGAGGCCGAGGGCGCGCGCCAGCATGACCATCGTCAACGACTTGCCGGAGCCCTGGGTGTGCCAGATCACGCCGCCACGGCGGCGCCCTTCCTCGTCGCGCTCGCCTGTCACGCGGCGAAGGATCTTGCGGACAGCGAAGAACTGCTGGTAGCGCGCGATCTTCTTCTCACCGGCGTCGAACAGCGTGAAGCGGCGCGCCAGATCGAGCAGACGCTCCGGGCGGGCGAGCGCCCACAACACCCGGTCCTGTTCGGTGACGAGTCTGTCGCCTTGTCCGAACCGCGCGTCGTAGGAGGCGCGGTCCTCGCGAAAGCCGTCTGCGAAGGTCTGACGGTTCTGGTCGGCATCGAGTGGCGCATTGATCGCGGCCAGGACGTCGGCCTCGCGGTCCTCCAACTCGGCCCATTTCGACCAGAAGGATGCCGCAGTGCCGACGGTGCCATAGCGCACGTCATTCTTGTTGGTCGCGACGAGAAGCTGGACCGTCCGGAAGAGACCGGGAATCTCTCCGTCCTGCTGGTTACGGATGTGCTGCGAAACCGCCTGCTCCACCCCTGTCGACGGGCCCTTGCACTCGATCACCGCGAAGGGAATGCCGTTCACGAACAGCACAAGGTCCGGGCGCCGCGTATCCGACGTGTGCTCGCGCTCGACATCGAACTCGGCACAGACATGAAACACGTTTGCCGACGGATCTGCCCAGTCGACGAACTTGACCTGGAACGCCCGCGTGATCCCGTCCACCGTCTGCTCTACCGCCGTCCCCAGGAGCAGCAGGTCCGTCAGTTCCTCGTTGATGCGGAGCAGGCCGGACGGGCGCGGCCGCTTCAGCCGCTCTATGGCCTCCGCAAGTCCGCCTTCGGTGAAGGGGTAGAACTGCCCGCGGAGCTCCACCCGGTTGATGCGCGCAAGGCCCTCCTTCAGGATGCCATCCAGGTAGACATTGGCGCGCTTGCCGCCTCGCTCGCGCTCCGCCTCCTCGCGTGTGAGCAGCCGCCAGCGGGGCTCCATCTTCTGGAGCAGGTGCAGCGCCGGAAGCTGCGACAGGTGCTTCTCGGTGTCCTGGATGCGGGCGGTTGATGCCTTGGTCATTGGCAGGCTCCCGGTCGGCCCGGATTCGCTAGATGAACTCGATGACCGGTAAAATGATGTTTCAGTTCAGAGGCTTGAGCCGGTCCGATGGAATGGGTCCTACAGGCTTCGCCCTTGGACCGGGCCACCCGCCCATCAACAAATCCTTGACATTCGGGCGCTATGCTCGCATGTATATCCGCGAGTTCACTGCCTAGCGGCTTTGAACCAATCGAGGCTTCGGGCGCTGAGCCAGCATGGCGAATCAGCGCCCAATTTCTTTCAGCGCAGCGCATTCAGGCAGGCCTCCCGGGTCCAGAGGGGCGATGTGCGGATCTTGGCCACGCTGTTGTCCGCCTGAAAGCAGGTGACGAAGTTCGCCCTCAGCGCCCCGTCGCGGTTCAGCCCCAGCGCCAGAACGACCACGAAGTCCTCATAGAGAAGATCGACCCTTCGCGCCGGGTCGTAGCTCCGCGTCCTGGCAACCCACCCCTGGTAACGGACGGCCGCCGGATCGGTCAGCGTGGCGCCGATCCAGTTCATGCGCTCAGCCCGCACCCACGAGAACGCGTCCTTGGCGCCGTCGCGGCTGGTGCTTTCGTAGAACGCGTGGTCAAACTGATTCTGCCGGAAGAAGACGCGAATACCGTCATGCGTCTCGATCACTCCACGGCAGTAGGTGCCAACAAAATGCTGCCGATAGGCGGCCTCGTCGGGCAGTTGGAGAAGCGGCGGCAACGGCATTACCAGCCTCCGCCCAGACGGATCTTGAAGACGTTGAACTTCTCTTCCGTCCTCGATGTCGGCCCGATCTGCCTGCGGTTGAGCCGCTCCTCCAGTCTCCGGACGACGGCCTCCTTGGCGGTTCCCGCACCAAGGGTCTCGTTGATGCGACTGGAGGCGGCGCCGAGCAGCACGTCGCACAGCTGAAGCAGAGCGACCTCCGGCGACGGCAGCGACTGGATGTCGGCGATCGTGGCGGAGAGGTTGGAATAGTGCAGGCAGCGCTGGAGGTCGTGCAGTCGCTTCCGGTCCCGGTTAGTCTTCAGGTCGCAGAAGATGCGGTACTCGTTGAAGTCCAGGATCCAGTGGTGCAGGAGCTGGTAGTAGAACTTGTAGAAGCCAAGCTCGCCGTCGTTCTGATGCAGTGCGAGGTTCACCTGTTCGCGATCGACGGCGATGCAGCGAAAGCGCATGTTCATTCCGAAGGACATGAACACGTCGACCAATTCCTCGTAGAAGGCCTGCTTTGACGGCGAGATCTTCGTCCACTTCATCTCCCCCCAAACGGCATGCCGCGCTCGCAGCGCGGCGATCCTGGCCTTGGCCTCCTCGCGCATCTCGGCGGGCAGCCAGAGGCTGCCGATCATCAGGTATCGGGCGCGCGGGCGCTGGGAGGTGAAGAGGTCCGGAAGGGCCTCGTCGCAGTAGACCTCGAACTTCATGACGCTGCCTCCGCCTGTGGCACCCGGAGGCGCCCCGTCAGCAGCTCGGTCGCGAGCGCATCTCGCTGAATCGTGAGCCGTTGTAGATATTCATCCAGCAGCGTGATCCGTCGATCCAACGTCCCTAGCGCAGTCGCCACAGCCGTTTGCTCCGGTAGTGGTGGGACGTGGATCTCAAACTTCAGAAGATCATTGCGATTGAGGGTTTTGTTTCGTCCCGCTCCGCCGGGCGAAGCAAGAGCAAGCAGCTGCCTGAAAGGTTCCGTCCGGATCAAATGTCGGAAATACTCCAATGAGAGCGCTTCGCGGTTAATTGTGAAGGTTGGAAACCGGTGAGAGACAAGGCACCCAGCGTCATCTTGAGACGTGATCGCCGCGGCTCCCTCCCAAGCGAAAACGATATTCACAATGAAACGATCTGCCTCGACCCGGTAGACGGTCTTGGTGCTCCCGTTGGCCGTCAGGTCGTCCTCACGCTGAAACGTCCCCTTGCCATGACTACGCACCCCGAGAGCACGGAACGGGCCATTCGGCTCGACCGTCTGCATGCGATCAGGAGTAAGAAGATCCTTGAGCGATCGCATATTGGGGCCCCGTAGATGGATCCCTTCCGCGGCTATCGCCCGGTACTGCATATCGAGCAAGTCTCGCGCCTGCCTTGCTGCTTCAATCGCCGCATCCCACGTGGCGAGGATATCGGCGATGCGGATCTGCTCCTTCAACAGCGGCGTGGGGACGAGAATCTGGTCGAAGGCGTCGAGTGTAAGACCGAAGCGGGTGACACCGTTTGCTGAACGCATGAACTGCCGGCGGACACCCGTTTCCTTCATCGCATAGTAAAGAAAGCGGCCGTCGACATCCTTTTTAGGGCGCGCAATGGCGAGGTGGTAGCCGCAGACAACGCCGTCCAAATCCTCTGCAACGTATGCGGGTTCAGCAATCTCCTCGGACGTTTCAGAGTCCTTGGTGAAGACGACGTCGCCCCTCAGTAGACTAAATTTCGCTATCTCTCTCTCGGTGGCGGTCGCCGCCATGAAGTCGATACCGCTATGAATACGGTGATTGTGGAAGACATCGACATAATTGCAGAGGCGAACGGGAATTTCTCCGGGCGTCGACTTCTTGTCGACGCCACTGAAGGAGACGTCTGCCAATGCGGAAAATGGCTTGCGCAGCCATCCATGGGGTAGAGAACAAGAGCTGTCAGCCATTGAGCCCCAGCTCCTTCAGATGCTCCCGCATCTTTGCGCGCAGGGTGGTGAGCTCATCCTCCAGGGCGTCGATTTCCCTCTGAACTTCGGCGATGTCGACTTCCACTGCCGGTTCGAACGTATCGACGTAACGGGGAATGTTGAGATTGAACCCGTTTTCCTTCACCTCGTCGATCGGGACGGCACGGGCGTACCTCTCCACATCCTCCCGCGCGGCCAGCGCCGAGATGATGCGATCGACATGGCTGTCGAGGAGCTGGTTCTGGTTCTTGCCCTGCTGGAAGTCCCGGCTCGCGTCGATGAAGTAGATGTCACGCCGGTCTGCCAGCGCGCCGCCCTTCTCGCGCCGGCGGTCGAACAACAACACCGCGACGGGGATGGTGGTGGTCTGGAACAGGTTCGGCGGCAGGCCGATGACGGCGTCGAGCAGGTTCTCCTCGATCACCGCCTTGCGGATGATGCCTTCCTTGCCGGCCCGGAACAGCACCCCATGCGGGACGACCACCGCGACGCGCCCCTCGCGCGTCTTCGCGGCTTCGATCATGTGGGTGATGAAGGCCCAGTCGCCCTTGGACTTCGGCGGCACGCCCCGCCAGAAGCGTCCGAAGCGGTCGTTCTCGGCATTCTCGGCGCCCCACTTGTCCAGGCTGAACGGCGGGTTGGCGACGACGACGTCGAACTTCATCAGGTTGGCGCCGTCCACTAGCTTCGGATCGTTGAGCGTGTCGCCCCATTCCAGCCGGGCTCCGTCGATGCCGTGCAGGAACATGTTGAGGCGCGCGAGGCCCCACGTGCCGCGGTTCACTTCCTGCCCAAACAGAGCGAAGTCCCGCGAGCCGACCTCTTCCGCAGCCTTGATCAGCAGGGAGCCCGAGCCGCAGGCTGGGTCGCAGATGCGATCGCCCGGCTGCGGTGCCGCGATCCTGGCCAGCACACGGGCGACCTGACGCGGCGTATAGAACTCGCCAGCCTTCTTGCCCGCCTCCGAGCCGAAGCGCTCGATCAGGTAGATGTAGGCTTCGCCGATGACGTCCTCGGCGGTCTTGTGATCCTCGCCGTCACCGACCACCCGCGAGGGCCGCAGATCCAGCTTCGCGAAGTCCTCAATCAGCGACTTGAGGCGCCGGTTGCGGTTCCTGGTGTCGCCAAGCTTCGTCTCGCTGTTGAACATGACGTCGGCGAACGCGTCGCCAATCTTGGTCTTGTTCCGCTCGGCGATGGCGTCCAGCGCCTGGTCGATCAGCTCGCCGATGTTGTCGGCGTTGCGCTGGCGATAGAGGTCGTCGAAGCTGGCGCCTTTCGGGATGACGAAACGCTCGCGCGCCATCTTCCGCTCGACGCGAAGCTGATCACCCTTGTAGCGCTGGTCCGCTTCCTGGTAGTGCTCCTTCCAGACGTCGCTGACGTACTTGTAGAACAGGAAGACGAGGATGAAGTCCTTGTATTCCGAGGCGTCAATCACGCCGCGGAAGGTGTCGCATGCCGCCCAGGCGATCCGCTTGACGTCGTCGAGGGTGGTTCTGTCTGCCATGGTTTTCTCCCTGGGATCGGGCGGGCGCCGGCGCGCCCGCCCGTCCTCGATTGCTGTCAGCGTACGCCGCACACCGGATTGAACTGCGCCCGGAGCTCCCGCTCGATCCGCATCCGCGCCGGCTCGTCGCAGTAAAGCGCCGCGACCGCGAGAGTACCGTGGTTGTTGCGCCCCCACTGATCCCGTCGGTCGTGGTTGGCCACACGGTCCTGGATCCAGCCGGCCTCGCCGATGTCGATCACCGTGTAGCGGTCCGCGTCGGTCCGCCGGCTGAGGATCGCATAGACGCCGGAATTGCTGCGAAGGTTGGCCGTGTTGCCGAAGGGGCCCTCGAAGCTGTAGTTGCCGATCGTGATGGACATGCGTAGATTGCCTTTCGTCTAAGACAGTTGGACAAAGGACCTCAGGGTGTTGGCGCACCTTTGAGGCCCGAGATGGAGCCGGAAGCGTTGGCGCGCTTCCGGCTTTTCTTCGCGATCTCCCGCAGAGCCAGGTCGAATAGCCGGCCCCGCGCTACGCGAAGGCGGTCCATCACCTCGATCTCGCGCCGTTCGAGCCGGGCGAGGTCGGCGAGCCTGATCTGGCTTGAGAGGTCGGGAAGCTCGATGTGCAGGGCTTCGAGGGCCTGCCTGGGAATCTGCGGAACATGGGTTCCGACGGCATCTTGGCGCAATGCGCTCTGGGTCGACGCCGCCTCCAGGAAGGCGACGAGGAAGTCGGGATCGATGCCCCTTGCGCGGCGTCGGAGGATATAGAGGGGCGCCGCCGCCACGGCAGGACCTTTGACCTCCTCCACCTTGCCGACCGAGTAGCGATTGCCGCGCGGCTGCAGCACGACGTCGCCCGGCCGCAAAAGTCCCCGTGTCGAACTGGGTGGGGCCGCGATGCGGGCGGCGCCTGCGAGGTCGACCGTGCCGTCGCCGACGAGGTCGCGCGCCTGCACGACGATGCAGGCGCCGTTTTTTTCGCTCTCGATGCGAGTGCGGAACGGAACCCCCGGCAGGATCTCGACGACTTCGGACAGAAGCATTTCTTCACCACGCCAACGCTTGTCTGCAAAGAATATAATCGCTGGCAAGCGGCCCGTCAATCTTGCTGCAGACACGCCGTTGCTGCGAACGTAAAAAGCGCGCAAAAGGTGGGGGCTTGGCGCAGGCGTATGCTGCTAAGTCTTTGATTCATATTTATGTTCTGAGGCCAGCGCTGCCCGCTGCGCCGACCAATCGCCAGGAAACGGCTTGAGGAGTAGTTCGAGCTGCCAGGTTGATGGCTGCCTTCCGTCGAGAATCGCCTCGACGATGTCCGGGGCGAGCAGGGCCAGACGCAGAACCCGGCACAGATAGGACTGGTTGATCTTCTCCGCCTCGGCCAGCTCGGTCACCGAGGCGAATCGGCCGCTCTCCATGAGGCGCTTCCAGCGGTGGGCCCGGGCGATCGCCTTGACCATAGTATTGTCGACACGCGGGCGGGGCTGGCCCCAACCCGCCCCTTCGGGCATCACCACCTGCTTGCGTCCGCCGCGCTTCCGGAGAGTCAGAGGCACACGGACCGTTAGTGTCCGCCCGTCATCGGAGGTGGCGTCACCGGCTCTCATGCTGCCCTCCGAGGATCGTCGGCCATGCCTCCAAGCTCATGAACCAGACGGGCCAGCCCATCGACGCGGAGGCGGATGTCCACGCCCTCCTGTCCGACGTCGACGCGCTCGACGAGGAGCTGGACGACGCGCGCCTGTTCGGCCGGGAACAGTTCGTCCCAGAGCGGGTCCAGCCCTTCCAAGGCTTCCCTGACCTCAGCCTCGGACAGACCATCGATCTCGGGTCGCGCCGATCGCCATGTGCCGACGATCACCTCCGGGGCGCGAAGGAGGCCGCGCAGCTGGTCGACAACCGCGCCCTCGATCTCGGCGGCGGGCACGCGCCCCACCGGGCAGGCATCGGCGCCGCGTTTCAGAACGGACTGACTGACGTAGTAGCGGTAGAGCTTGTCGCCGCGCCGCGTGTGCGTCGGCGTCATGGCGCAGCCGGTCGGCCCGAAGATGAGACCCTTCAGCAGGGCCGGGGTCGCGGCCCGTGTCCGGCCCGCGCGCACCCTCGGGCTCTCGCGCAGGATTCCATGCACCTTGTCCCACAAGGCGCGCGTGATGATAGCTTCGTGCTCTCCGGGATAGGCGGTCCCCTTGTGCACGGCGTCACCGATATAGACCCGGTTGTTGAGCAGCTTGTAGAGGAAGCCCTTGTCCACGAGACGTCCGCGCCGCGTCCGCACGCCCTCGGCCGCGAGCGCCCGGGCTAACGCGGTCGCCGAACCCACCTCGACGAAGCGCTCGAAGATCATCCGGACCGTCGCGGCCTCGGCATCATTGATCACCAGCTTGCGGTCCCGGACCTCGTAGCCGAGCGGCACGAAGCCGCCCATCCACATGCCGCGTTTGCGCGAGGCGGCGATCTTGTCGCGGATGCGCTCGCCGATCACCTCGCGCTCGAACTGGGCGAAGCTGAGCAGGATGTTGAGCGTCAGCCGCCCCATGGACGTCGTGGTGTTGAACGACTGGGTCACGCTGACGAAGGTGACGCCGCCGCGATCGAACACCTCGACCAGCTTGGCGAAATCCATCAGCGAGCGGCTGAGCCGGTCGATCTTGTAGACGACGACCACGTCGATCCGGCCGTCCTCGATGTCGGCAAGCAGGCGCTTCAGCGCCGGCCGGTCCAGAGTCCCGCCCGAGAAGCCGCCGTCATCATAGGGCTCGGGGATGAGCAGCCAGCCTTCGGGCTTCTGGCTGGCGATATACGCTTCGCAGGCTTCGCGCTGGGCGTCGAGGCTGTTGAACTCCATCTCCAGCCCTTCTTCCGTCGACTTCCGTGTATAGACCGCGCAGCGCAGCTTTCGGATGGGTTTGGCGGATGCGGGCGATTTCATCATGCTTGGCCTCGCCGGTTCTTGAGGCCGAAGAAGACCCAGCCGTTCCACCGCGTCCCGGTGATGGCGCGCGCGATGGCAGAGAGCGATCGGTACGGACGCCCCTGCCATTCATAGCCGTCGTTCAGCACGGTGACGGTGTGCTCGACGCCCTGCCATTCGCGGATCAGCCGCGTGCCGACGATCGGCTTGTCGTCGGCGCGGATCCGGCGCAGCACGATGTTGCCACCGTCGAGTTGCTCGCCCAGAGCTTCGAGGCGCTCGACGGTCGCGGGCTTCAAACCGCCATAGGCCAATTCCTGGATCCGATAGGCGAGCCGGCTTTCGAGGAAACGCCGATTGTAAGGTGGCGCCTCGGTGTCGAAGAGTTCGCGCCACTGCTTCTTGAGGTCGGGCGTCGGCGTGGTCTTCAGTGCGGCTAGCCGGGACAGGATGTTTTCTGTCATGGTCATGCGTCTCCGTTGCAAATTGGAGTTCCATGACCGCTCCGGTCGGGCGGGAAGTGAAGGCAACTTTCTCCGCGGTCGCCAAATACTTGCCTTGACTGGCGTGCCTTGAGCCGAACCAGCCCGCGCGCAAGAATCCTGCAGACCTCCCCGATTCGCTCGTCCGGCGTCATATGCCCGGGGTGGATCGGATTCGGCATGTCCATCGCAGCGAGCACCTCAGGGATTGGATTCCCTTGGCCTCTACTCAGGGTGGGGACGAACCGTCCCAAGATGATGGCTTTTGAATCGACTCCGCCGGGCCTTTGCGATAAGAACGTAAGATGAACAAATGCGAGGCGATCATGGGCGGCTGAGATGGCTAAGAACCTGAAGAAATTCGTCAATCCCAAGTTCACGCGGACCGTTGATCTTGGCTTGCTGAGTCGCCTGTTCGAGCGCCACCGCGAGGCGCTGAATGGGCTGGACCTTGGGGTCTTCAGGGATGAGGCGGCGCAGGATGAGGCACGCAGCGCCGTCCAGGATTTCTTCGCGGGACCGGAAGAAAACTATCCAGAGGGACTCGTCGCCGACCTGCACCGGATCGCCGAGATCGGCAACGCGGCAGGCCTCGACATCATCCTTCAGCAGGCCGCGCGGCTCGGGGTACGCGTGACACCCGAAGCGAAGGGTGACGAGCCGGAGGTTCACCAGGATCCCAAGCACGTCGCCCTGCGCGTCTTCCTCGATCATCCCGACGTTTTTGACGCCGCGTCGGACATGATGGCGCTCATGGCGCGCACGTCGCTCGCCGAGTTCGTGGGCCGCGACGAAGGCGTCGAGGCGATCATGGACGATCGCGCAAAGGCTGAGTTTGAAACCGCCGCCGCCGCGATGTTCGAACAGGATCTCCGCAGCAACTATTGTCGTGCCGGCTGGTATGACGATGCCGACGAACTCGTCCTGGTGATTGAGCACGGTTCTCCGATCACCACGACCGATGTCCTGCAAAAGGACAAAAAGCGCGTGATCAGCTTCCGCGCCGCCGAGCACGCGGTGCTTTCCTACAGTTCCACGACAGGCCTGTTGAAGATCGGCGGCGTGGCCAAGGCGCGCCGTGCCGATCTCGCGGAGTTATTCGCAGACAAGATTCTCGGGAAACCCGAATTCTTCGCCGGCGACGACGCGCAGAACCTCTACACGCTCGACCCGGTGCAGCGCGCGGGCTTCGGCTTCGCGTTCAACCATGACTTCGATCCGGGCATCCAGCGGGTCCAGATCACCGAGGTCCAGGTCGACCGCGTCGGCGCCGATCCGAAGACGGGGGAGACGCGAACCTTCTACTCCTATCTCGCGCGCGACGGCCGCGACAATGCGCTGGCCAGGTTGGGCGAGATGATGCCGGGCGCTCGTCTCGGGTCGGATTGGCGCCTCAACCACATCGTCCTCCGCGTTCATTTCGCGACCGGCGGCAAGTCGGCGAAGAAGGTGACCGTCAAGCTGAAGCCGCCGGCACACGCCATGTTCAAGCGTCAGCAGTTCGAGGGCCGCATTATGACGCTCCTTCGCCGCAACGGACTGCTCAATGACCGAGACGCTTCCCAGGCTGCTGTTGCGGCTGAGTGAGGCGGGCGATCCCGCAATCCTTTGGGGCCGACAGGCTTCGTCTCATGCCGGTCGCGATTTCGAGCGGCTGCTCGATCACGGCGTCCTGGTCGAGCAGACGCCGGCAACAGAGTGGGATGTGTGCCCAGCCTGTGATTGCGGTCTCGACGCGCGGCCCATCCATCAGGTCAACGGACGACACATCGCGGTTTGTCCGACGGACCGGCGCAACGACGTCGTTCTCGGCGCTGACGATCTGCGGAGCTTTCGCATTCACCCGTCCGCGCTGGTCCGCGAAATCGCCATGGCGTCCGGGTTCGGAGGCACGCCGGCGCCGGTGGCGGCAGGCGTCTGGCATCTGGGGGAGACGTCGGACCAGCGGGCGCTGTTCCTCGCACTGTCGCGGGATGCAGTGCTTCAACCGGGAATGATCGGCCTGATGCGTTCGGCCGCCCGGTCGTCGCCCATCATAGTGATCGCGCCCGCGATGGCGGCGGACGAACTCGCCCGCTTCGTCGAAGCTGCGATCTCCGTCATGTCGATTGACGGTTGTCTGGGCAGGAACGCGACGGGCTTCGCGATCGACCTTTCGAAGCTGGAATCCGCTGCGACTTTCGAGCCGCGTCTGGTCATTTTCCGTCAGAGCCAGCGGGTGATCCTGGATGGCATCGAGATGCACATCCCGCAGCAGCCGTTCAAGCTTCTCGTGATTCTGGCCGAGGCTGTGGGAACTCGGAAAGGCCATTTGACCCCGCAGGAAATCGAGGCCGAGAACAGCGGCCGCAGCGCTGGCGACCTGATCCGTGACCTGAGAAATGCACTTCACGACGATCAGAAGACGCTGATCAGGACCCGCCAGAGCCCGACCCGCTATTTCCTGGGGCTGGCTGCGGGAGAGTTTGATCTGCGGCCATAGGGCAGCTGGCCCGCGTCTCGGCCCGTCTTCCCATTCTCGCCCATCCCAAACCCATCCCGCTCCCACCTGACGGATCGGCGGCTTCGGCAGGCTTGAGGTCATCAACAGTAATGACCTGAGGCCATGCCGATGCATTCTTCCATTTCCCGAGACGACCTTCAGATCCTGCTTCATGAGGCGGACATTGCGGCGCGCCGTCTGGTCCGCCAGCTGCGGCTTCCCCGCACCGATCTCGACGATGTCCGCCAGGACCTGCTCGTCGATCTGATCGCCCGGCTTCCCGCCTATGACGCAGATCGCGGCACGCTCGGCGCATTCGCCGGCGCCATCCTCACCAACAGGGCGACGCGTATCGCCAACAAGGTGAAGGGGGAGCGCCGGATGTATGGCGCGACGCCGATCTCGCTCGACGAGACCATTCCCGAGAGCGACGGGCTGACCCGCGGCGACCTCATCGCCGAAGCCGACGGGCTGTCAGCGCTCTTCGGCCAGACCGTCGACGCATTCGCAGCCGCTGAGGAGCGTCTCGATGTCGAGCGCGGTCTTGGCTCGCTCGAACCCGCCGACGGCGCTCTCTGCGCGGCCCTTTCCCGCACCACCGTCGAGCGCCTCGCCGCGAGCGGGCACGGCGCCCGCAGCAGCCTCTACCGCCGCGTCAAGGACATCCGCCTTGCCCTGACGGCGATCGGCGTCCGGGCCGCGTGAGACGGTTCGGCGAGCGCGTGAGTAGGAGCCCATCATGAACGTCATTGCA
>JAEWYT010000210.1 GCA_023458595.1 Pseudomonadota bacterium | reverse complement strand
TCGACCAACCAGCCGGTCCGGAAACGCGGCCCGTCCATGGTCGAGGTCCACCTCAGCCGAGCAAATTGGGCACGTGCCCCAATGCCGCACGACGGCGAACTCGCGGGTCTTCAACTTTCGACCTGCTGTCGGCATGGTGCGAAGCTGACCGTAAAGCTCGCTCAGTGCCAGGAACGATGGCCCGGCCATCGTGACCCGCTGTGTAGGCAGGTGGAACACCGGCCGCGAGAACCACCAGAGCCCGGCCGTCACCAACATCACCAGGCCGAGCTGGGCCAGCGTTGCGGTGGTCACCGCGTGGCCGCGGCTCCATGAGGTGTACAGCCAGAACCAGACGAGTCCGATCAGCGCCATGTTCAAGGCCGCGGTTCCGATGAGCACGTAGCCGCGCCAGGACTGCACCGGGAAGGGCCGGCTGCCCACCAACAGCCGGAGCCATAGCGCAGGCTTGGCCGGATCCATCTGGTAGCGGATCAGGGTCGGATCGGCCTCGGGCGGAGTGACGTCCTCCTCAGGCTCCACCTCGGGCGTCGGGCGGAAATCGAAGGACAGTCGAGAGGGCAAGCCACGGCCGCCCCCCTTTTTGACCACGAGGTAAGGGGTCAGGGTAGAGCCAGCCTGCGCGCATCGCTGCCGAAGCTGTTCCTGTCGCGATTCCCACCAGTTCCCCAGCTCGGCCGCCCGGAACACCTTGGGCTGACCATCGCCCACTCCTTCCAACTGTTGAAAGAGCGCCCGAAGGGTCGTGGTGTCCGTTTCAGGGGGCGCTTCACCCCGCGAGATGGCGGTCAGGGTCGTGTCCATGACCTCCCGGAGGACCCGGGCGTTGCGCTGCTGGCCCCCCTCCCGGTCCAGCCAATCAAGCGCCAATTTGAGGGATTCAACCTGTGGATTACCCGTTTGGGCGGGTTTAGATCTGTTTGCGTCCATGGCCTGCGGCGAATTTCTGCTTTCCCTCCGATCAAGGAAAGCACCATGGACACCATCCCAGAGCCGTTCTCACTTCGCAATCCGTCGGGCAACCGGCTGGCGCGGCGCGGCGGGTTCCGCGTCCCGTTTGGCCTGAAGGATGGCCGTGTCTGGGCCCCGAACGAGGTGCCGAAAGGCAAGGCGTGCGGCTGCATCTGCCCGGGGTGTCATGCCCCGCTGTCGGCCAAGGCTCAGGAGAGCCGGCGCAAGCGGCCCCACTTCGCCCACCTGACCGACACCGGCTGCCAGACGGGTCGCGAAACCGGAATCCACGAGCGGGCCAAGCAACTGATCGCCGACCACCAGCGGCTGGTGATTCCAGCCTGGACCGGTGACCTGATCGACATGCCCAACCCGCCGCATGCTCGCGACGACGATGGCCGGCTCCACTGGGGACGCCAGGTCGACCAGCCGAGCCGCAGCATGGCGTTGCACGACATCGAGATCGAGCGATCGTTTGGCAGCTACAAGCCCGATGTCATGGCCCGGGATACGGTCGGCGAGCTGCTGATCGAGATCCGAGTGACCCATGCCGTCGGCGATATCAAGGCGGCGCGAGTCCAGGCGCAGGGTCGGAGGATGGTCGAGATCGACCTGTCCCAACTGCACCGTGACATTCCCCACGACCTGGCGGCCTTCGAGCACGCCGTGCTCGATGACGCCGCCAATCGCAGTTGGATCTCGTGCCCCGAGGCAGTTGCGGAGTGGCAGGCTTCCAAGCTGGAGCTGGACGAGCAGGTTGCGGCAAGGAACCAGGAAATCGCACAGCTGCGGGAGCAGATGGCGAAGGCGGCCCAGGTCCGCCAGCAGCGCGAGGCCCAGGAGACCAGGGACAAGGAGGGCAGGAAAGCCTACATGCGCCGCCAGAAGCGTGCGAGACACGCTGAGGACCTGGGCCATCTCATGGAACTGACCTCGCCTGAACGGATCGACCGGATCTTGCGCGAGTATCGGGTCAGCGCGGAAGACCGCGTCAGCGAGCTCCTGGACGCCGTGCCAGCGGCGATTCGCTCCGCCTGCCTCCGGGCCCACGAGGATGCCTGGATCTTCGGGGTCGATCCGGTTCTTTGGCAGCTCCTGGCCCATGACCACTTCGTGGCAAAGCGATCCCCCGGTGACCGCTTCAACCAGAGGGACGTCGCCACCTGGGTTCGTCGAAGCTTCCACCCGGAGAGGGCGCTGTACAGGCTCTTCATCACCCAGTACGCCAATCGTGCCGAGGCCCAACGCGCGGGATTCGCCAAGAGGCGGCTGGCCTACTGGGTATTCACCAACGAAGAGAACGAGCGGATTCCGAACTTCTACACCCCCGTCAACGATTTCGTCGACAGGCTGGACTCCGCCCGAGTCATCCGGCAGCTGCCGGCGCCCAAGGGCGAGTGCGAAGTCCTTCCGCCGCCCGCCGCCGGCTGGCTCCCGGGTGCCCACGTGGATCCGGGCAACGATTCCGGTGGCCGATCATCCCCGCTGGTCGCCCTTTGAGCCGGTGGCACCTAGAATCGAAGGCTGGAGGGGGCACGCGATGTCGTGCATGTCATTGATTTCAAATGACATGGGAGTCTTGTCGCTCCTTTTCTTCCTTCGATTCACCGCCTTTCCAGGATCCGGATTCGTGACCGCACTTGAGACCCTGCTCGCCACCCTCCGCCAGTCCTCGATGACCGAGCGCGAGAAGGGCACCTACTTCGAGGACCTGATCCTCGCCTACCTGCGCAACGAGGCCACCTACCGCGATCTCTACAGCAAGGTTCAGACCTGGGCGGAGTGGGCGCCGACCCACGGCTTCTCTGCCAAGGACGACGGCATCGACCTGGTCGCCGAGGAAGCCGGCACCGGCGCCATTCACGCCATTCAGTGCAAGTTCTATGCCCCGGACTACCGGCTCCAAAAGAAGGACATCGACAGCTTCTTCACGGCCTCCGGCCGCAAGCCTTTCACCCACCGCGTCATCGTCAGCAGCACCAACCACTGGTCCGACAACGCCGAGAACGCGCTGGTCGACCAGCAGCCCCCGGTCAGCAAGATCACCCTGCACGATCTGGAGGAAAGCCAGATCGACTGGACGAAGTTCCAGCCCAAGGCTGCGGTCACGCTGAAGGCGAAGAAGTCCCTGCGCCCGCACCAGGAATCCGCCCTCAGGGCCGTCACTGCCGGCCTCAAGGACGCCGACCGCGGCAAGCTCATCATGGCCTGCGGCACCGGCAAGACTTTCACCAGCCTCAAGATCGCCGAAGCCTTGGCCGGCAAGGGCAAGCGGGTGCTGTTCCTGGTGCCCAGCCTGTCGCTGCTGCAGCAGACCCTCACCGAGTGGACCCAGGAAAGCGCCATACCCCTACACAGCTTCGCCGTGTGCTCGGACAGCGACGTGGGCAAGAAGAAGGGCCGCAAGGAGGACGACGCCGTCCAGACGCTGGCCCATGAGCTGCGCTACCCGGCCACTACCGATGCCAAGGCACTGGCCAAGGGCATTGCCGTTCGCAACGACGGTGAGCACATGAGCGTGGTGTTCAGCACCTACCACTCCATCGAGGTCATCCACGACGCCCAGCACCAGCACGGGCTGGCTGACTTCGACCTGATCGTCTGCGACGAAGCCCACCGCACCACGGGTGCCGTTTTCGAGGGCGATGACGAGAGCGCCTTCGTCCGCGTCCACGACGCCGCATACCTGCGCGCCGGCAAGCGCCTGTACATGACCGCCACCCCGCGTATCTACGGCAACGAGGCCAAGGCCGTGGCCGAGCGCGACAACGTCGCCCTGTACTCAATGGACAACGAGGCGTGGTACGGCAGGCAGCTGTTCGTCATCACCTTCTCCGAGGCGGTCAAGCGCGGCCTGCTGGTGGACTACAAGGTCATCGTGCTGGCGGTCGAGGAAAGCCACATCAACCGCCGTCTCCAGACTCTGCTGAAGGACGAGAACAACACCCTGCGCGTGGACGACGCGGCCAAGATCGTCGGCTGCTGGAAGGCGCTGGCAAAGTTGGGTATCCACGAAGACGGTACCGGCACGCCCGAGCCGATGAAGCGCGCCGTGGCGTTCTGCCAGGTCATCGAACCGGGCAGGGGCGGCAAGACCCACAAGGTCAGCTCCAAGGAAATCGCCGGCATGTTCCAGGCCGTGGTCGAGGCCTACCAGGACGCCGAGGACATCGAGGACGCCGCCCGCCTGACCTGCGAGGCCGAGCACGTCGACGGCAGCATGAACGCCGGGCAGAAGGAGGCCAAGCTCGACTGGCTCAAGGCCCCCACGCCGCCGGACACCTGTCGTGTCCTAAGCAACGTGCGTTGCCTGTCAGAAGGCGTGGACGTGCCCGCGCTGGACGCGGTGCTGTTTCTCACCCCGCGCAACTCGCAGGTAGACGTGGTGCAGTCCGTCGGCCGCGTGATGCGCAACGCCCCGGGCAAGCAGCGCGGCTACGTGGTGCTGCCGGTGGTCATCCCGGCCGGCGTCGAACCGCATGACGCCCTCAACGACAACAAGACCTACGCGGTGGTCTGGCAAGTGCTGCAGGCCCTGCGTTCGCACGACGACCGCTTCGACGCGATGGTCAACAAGCTCGACCTCGTCGGCCCCGACCGCAGCCGCATGGAAGTCATCGCCATCGCCGACACCGTCCAGCGCAAGGCCGCGCGTCTGGTGGACGGCAATGCGCGCAAGGCCGCCCGGGCCAAGGGCAGGTTCGGCATCGGCGAGAAGCAGCCAGGCTACGAGGCCGAGGTACAGGGCGAGTTCGAGTTCGAGATCGGCGAAGTCGAGCGCGCCCTCTACGCCAAGGTCGTCGAGAAGTGTGGCAATCGCCACCACTGGGAGGATTGGGCCAACGACATCGCCCGCATCGCCCAGACCCACATCGACCGCATCCGCGCCCTGCTCGAAGACGACACCCAAACCCGCGCCCGCGAAGCCTTCGACGCCTTCGCCGCCGAACTGCGCGACGACCTCAACGACAAGGTCTCCGACGCCGAGATCGTCGAGATGTTGGCCCAGCACCTGATCACCCGCCCGGTGTTCGAGGCCCTGTTCGCCGACTACAGCTTCGCCCGCCACAACCCCATGTCGAAGGCCATGCAGGCCGTGCTGGACGTGCTCGACGAACTGCACTTGGAGAAGGAAGCCGACACCCTGCAGGAGTTCTACGACAGCGTGAAGCTGCGCGCCGAAGGCATCGACAGCGCCGCCGGCAAGCAGAAAATCGTGGTCGAGCTGTACGACAAATTCTTCCGCAACGCCTTCCCGAAGATGACCGAGCGCCTGGGCATCGTCTACACTCCGGTCGAGGTGGTCGACTTCATCCTGCACAGCGTCGACCACCTGCTGCAGAAGGAGTTCGGGCAGACCCTGGGCAGCAGGAACGTGCACATCCTCGATCCGTTCACCGGCACCGGCACCTTCATCACCCGGCTGCTGCAGTCCGGCCTGATCAAGCCCGAGGAGCTGGCGCACAAGTACCGGCACGAGATCCACGCCAACGAGCTGGTGCTGCTGGCCTACTACATCGCCGCCATCAACATCGAAGCGACCTACCACGGTATCGCCGGCGGCGACTACGTGCCCTTCGAGGGCATCTGCCTGACCGACACCTTCCAGATGTACGAGAAGGAGGATCTGGTCGACCAGCTGCTGGTGGACAACAGCAAGCGGCGCAGGCGACAGAAAGAGCTGGATATCCGGGTGATCGTGGGGAATCCGCCGTATTCGATTGGACAGAAGAGCGAGAACGACAACAACGACAACGTGCAGTATCCGGCTCTTGACGAACGCATCCGCTCAACCTACGCCGCCCGCTCAAACGCAACGCTCTCAAAAGGTTTGTATGACAGCTACATCCGAGCCATACGCTGGGCAAGTGACCGAATTGGCGACGCAGGAATTATCGGCTTTGTTACTGGTGCGGGATGGGTGGCCACAAATACATTTGATGGGTTGCGAAAGTGCTTGGCGGATGAGTTCGCTGATATCTACGTTTTTCACCTGCGCGGCAATCAACTTACGAGTGGTGAAACCTCGCGTAAGGAGGGCGGCAAGATTTTCGGCAGTGGCAGCCGAGCACCAATTGCCATTTCTCTGCTGCTCAAGAATCCTGCTGCCAGCGAACACGGCAAGATTTACTTTCACGACATTGGCGATTACCTAAGCCGTGAGGAAAAACTGAAGAAGATCGAAACCTTGGCGAGCGTGGCTGGAATTGCCGATTCCGAATGGCAAGCCATCACCCCTGATGCGCATGGCGACTGGCTAAAGCAACGCGATAACAGCTTCGGTCGATTCATGGTGCTAGGCGACAAGAAAGGCGATGCAGCCAAGCTGTTCGACAACTTTTCTCTTGGCGTGGTGACTAACCGTGACGCATGGGCCAACAACCAGAGCAAGGCCAAGCTCTCGACCAACATGCGAAACATGATCGGCTTCTACAACGCCGAAGTGGCGCGCTTCGATGTCGCGCATCCGGGACTGGATACCAAGGCGCGGCAGGCGCGCGTGGACGGCTTCATCGACAGCGATCCGACGCGAATCAGTTGGACCCGCGCACTGAAGCAGGATCTTGGAAAGGATCGCAGCTATGCATTCGAGGCCGAGTGCATCATTCCCAGCCTGTATCGCCCGTTCACCAAGCAATGGCTGTACTTCAATCGTCGCTTCAACGAAATGGTATACCAGATGCCACGCATCTTCCCGGATTCGAGGGCTGAGAATCTGGTGATATGTACGGCGGGCGCTGGCGCGAAGAACGCATTTAGCGTGTTGCTAGCGAACACCCTGCCAAACCTTGGAATGGTTGATATCGGGGTAACCCAATGCTTTCCACTCTACCTCTACGACGAAGCCGTCCAGCAATCCGATGATGGACTTTTCGACAGCGGGCCCAGTGAGGGCCCACGCCGCCGCGATGCCATCACCAACGCCGGCCTCGTTCATTTCCAGTCCGCGTATCCCGGCGAAACGATCAGCAAGGAAGACCTCTTCTATTACGTCTACGGCCTCCTGCATTCGCCCGACTACCGCGAACGCTATGCCGACAACCTGAGCAAGGAGCTGCCGCGCATCCCGCGTGTGCGCACCGCCGCCGATTTCCGGCATTTCAGCCAAGCTGGCCGCGACCTCGCCGCGCTGCACCTGAACTACGAAACGGTGGACAAGTACCCGCTGACCATCGAGGCCAAGGGCAAGCTGACCGACGCCGACTACCGCGTCGAGAAGATGAAGTTCGCCAAGGCCAAAGACCCGGCCACCGGCAAGTCCATCAACGACCGCAGCACCGTGGTCTACAACGGCAAGATCACCCTCACCGGCATCCCCGAAGCCGCCTGGGACTACGTGGTCAACGGCAAGGCCGCCCTAGACTGGGTGATGGAGCGGCAGGCCGTGCGCGTGGATAAGGCCAGCGGCATCGTCAACGACGCCAACGACTGGGCCACCGAAACCATGGGCAACCCGCGCTACCCGCTGGAACTGTTCCAGCGCGTCGTCACCGTGAGCATGGAAACGCAGAAGATCGTCGCCAGCTTGCCGCCGCTGGACATCCGCGACGACGGTTGAGGCACGCGGCCACGCCAGAGCACAGGGGAAGAATCGAATGCGACCCAACAAGACCACGGTCACGGGGC
>JAEWYT010000209.1 GCA_023458595.1 Pseudomonadota bacterium | reverse complement strand
CGCATCGAGCAGAAGCGGTGGTAGGGAAAGCGGTCCCAGCGCAGCTGGTGGACGCAGCCGAAGCCCCGCGCCTCGCGTCCGCAGACGGCGCAGACGGCTACCCGAGCAAGAGCCGGGTCAGGTCCTCTGCGTCGTCCGGCTGATCCTTGATCCGGTGTGAGGCCAGGACGATGAACCGCGCGATCGCGTTCGCCGCCATGGCTTCCAGTTCGGGGAGCGTGAGAGCGGCGATGGGCTGGTGAAGCCTTCCGCGTCCTTCGAGCCATTGTCCCATCGCCTTCGCTGCCTCGCGCGTGACGTGCGCCTGCCACTCATCGGCCGTCATGACGGTCAGGTGTTGAGCCAGGCCGGGCCACTCGGGGCCGGCGTCGCAGCAGGTGTGGCTGCCGGGGCCGTTGCCGGGGCCGTGCCCGGCTGTGCCGGCCGGCTCCAGGCCGGGGCAGCGCTCGCGGGCGGCGATGCGACGGTCTGCCCCCAGGTCGGAGCTGCGGGCGATGCAGCCTTGGGTCGCGCGCGGGTGCTGGGGCTCGGCGCCAGGACCTCTCCGTCCATCACCTTCCGCCATTCCGGTTCGCTCGGCAGAACCACACGGTCGAGCTTGTTGCTGTCGCCGTAGCGCGGGTCGTCGCTGGGCTCGACCTTGATCTTGGCGACGAAGGTGATGCCGTTGAGGTCGGCCAGACCGCGCAGGATCCGCTTCGCCTTCGCTGCCTCGCTCATGTCTTGCGGATCGAGCCCGAGCGCGCTGTCGATCATCGCGCGGAAGCTGCCCTTGGAGATCTTCCAGCCGATCGAGACGCCGTGTTCGTCGACCTTGCCGCCGGAGACGGTGAACATCTGCCAGAATTTGCGCCGAACGTGCGGGCCCTCGGCGACGGTGAACTCGGCATCCACCATCAGCACGTCGCTGCCGGGCGCGTTCGAGGCCTTGAGCAGCCCCCGGTCAATCTCGCTCTGACCGTCCGTCCCGCCCGGCCGGATGGTCATGGTGACCTTGGCGAAGGTGCCATCGGGGATCAGTTCGCCGCTCTTCTGCGGCTCGGCGTCATTCATGTCGAAGCTCATGACTCGTCATCCTTTCCGGGTTGAATTGATCTTGGAGAGCAGCGCGTCGAGATCCGGCGGCTCGGTCACATCGAGGCGGCCGGAGCGGTCCTTGGCCGGAAGGCCCCAGGGGTTGCCGGAGCGGCAGACGAGCCGGCGGTCTTCGCCGCGCTCGGGCTCATGCCGCCAGCCGTCGCCGTCGCGCGCGAACAGGCTCATCGTGATGACCTGATCCACGATGCCAGGGAGCTCGCGGCCGGCCTTGCCGCCTTCCATCTGCGGCTGCCAGGTCGTGCGGTTGAACTCGTCGGTGACGCGTTCGAGGATGCCGACGAAGATCACGGTCTTTCCGGGAGCGTGCTGCAGATGCTTGAGCAGGCCGATGACCTCGCGGGCGAGCAGGCCATAGGCGCCGCGGGTGTCCGGCTTGCCAGTCTTGTCGGAGAAGGCCTCGGGCCGGGTCTTCGCCCAGGCCATGGCCTGGCGCGTAAGGTCGGTGATCGAGTCGACGAAGATGATGCGCTTGCCCGCAATCATCTGAACGAGCTCGGAATAGCTTTCCCTGAGATGCTGGTAATGCGCCTCAGAGAAGAAGCCGCTCGGGTCGGCGGACGGATTGACCCCGCCGACGAGACAGCCGATGTCGAGGGCGTCGGCGAAAGTGCGCACCGGGATGCTGTCGCCGGGCCAGTCCTGGACGGACTTCATGCCTGCCTCGAGGTCGATGCAGAGGGTCTCGGCAGGCGGCAGTGATTTCAGCAAGGATGTCTTGCCGACGCCGCTCGGGCCGAAGATCGCCATGGTGGTCTTGGCGCCGGCCGCAGACAGCCGTTCGTCGGCGCTAAGGATGCGCAGCGCCATCAGCGGCCTCCCGTGTTGCGCGACGCGACATCGAGCGCGCGCTCACTCCCGTGCGCGCCGGCCTGCCGGGCGAGACCATAGAGCTTGCGCAAGGCGTGCAGGCGGTCGCCGACGGCGCTGAACTCTGCCTCGACGCCCAGCAAGGCGAAGGCGATGTCGTCGAGCGTGGCGTCCTCGATCGGCTTGACCACCTGCTCGCGGCGGATATCGCCGAGCGCCGGAATGACGATGGTGGCGGGCAGCGCTTCGAGCGCGTAGTGGCGCTTGCGGATCTCGGTCAGGGCAGCAGAGCTGGTCATCGGGCATCCTCGGACTTGATGGTGAGACGGAAGGTCGGCTTGGCGGTCCGCACCGTACGGGCGGCGTCGAAGGCCTCGCGGACGGCGGAGGGCCAGGCGGTGTACTTGCGCTCGGGGACCTTGAAGCCGATGTCGACGTAGTCGGCCGGGTTCTCCCCGCTCGCACGGATGCGCTCGACGAGCGCGGCGATCAGCGATTGGTCCCAATCGACCTTCTTCGGGAGATCGGCAGCGACGACGACAGCGCCATCCTCGAAACGAACGAGGCCGGTGTCCTTGCCCTCGGCCCGACGCACCGTCGCTGCCGCGTCGGCGTAGCGAAGCGCAATCGCTCCTTCGAGCCACTCCTTGAGCCGCTTGGCGGCATCAAGGGCGGCATCGGCATCCTCCTGGAGCAGCGCCAGATGCTCCGCCGGAAGCGTGGCGATCTCGCCGACCGGCATGGTGCGGATGTCGTCGAGGCTGGGGCGGTTGCCGCGAGCTGGCGCCATCACGCCACCTCCGCCGGCAGGAGTGAAGACAGCGAAACCGATGCCTGCTTCGGCTTCCGCCGGGCGATGGCGAGATAGCTGTAATCGTCCGACCGGTGGCGACGCTGCACGAGATGGATCAGTCCGCGCTCGGCCGCCCACCAGGCGCGGCGCGCGACGCGGGCGAGTTCCGCCCGCTCCCGCTCGGGAAGGCGCGTGCCCTGCGGCATGGTATCGAGCGCGAGGAACCCACGGTGATATTCGAGGATGTCGCCGGGCGCGGCCTGGCCGACCCAACCACAGAGTTCGATCTCGGTGAGCTGGTTTCGGACAATGGGGAATCTGGATGCAATGACGTTCATGATGGGCTCCTACTCACGCGCTCGCCGAACCGTCTCACGCGGCCCGGACGCCGATCGCCGTCAGGGCAAGGCGGATGTCCTTGACGCGGCGGTAGAGGCT
>JAEWYT010000208.1 GCA_023458595.1 Pseudomonadota bacterium | reverse complement strand
TGACTGTCTTATTGGAAAAGAAGCTTTTGACGCGCCCGCCCTGTTTATTTGCTAGTTCCGTTCCATTCATGTTGATAACCCCGCTTTATACTATTGCTTGACGATGGTCTGACGTCTCGCCTGCCGCATGGTTGGTATGATGGACAGCAGCAGTGAGATGATGATGATCAGCCCCTTGATGAACTCCTGATACAGCGACGGTATATTGGCAAAGAATATGATATTCATCAGCAGGCTCAAGCTGGACGCGCCGAGTATCGCTCCGGCCACCGTACCGCGTCCGCCCGCCAGCGCAATGCCGCCGATCACGATGGACGCAATGGAGGTCAGCGCGAACGTGTCGCCCACGTGCGCATCCCCCGAGGCTGTCTGCGCCGTTACGCTGAAAGCCGCGAGAGCGATGAACACGCTCGCAAGCAGGAAAGCCTTCACCTTCGTCTTTGCCGTATTGATGCCGTTCGCCGCCGCCGCGCCCTCGTTGCCACCCGTCGCATACAGATAGCGGTAGATCCGCCGCGTTTTTATCAATTGCCAGATCAGCACTGCTACGACGACAACGATCAGCGATACGGGGATCAGGTCGAACAAGCTGGCCATATACAGCCGGTAGTAGTCCGCCGGAATGTAGCCGCCCGGCTGCGGCATGATGAGCAGCGCCGCTCCGTACCATATCGTGGATGTCGCGAACGTCGCTACCATCGGCGGCATCTTTAGATAGCCGATGCAGATGCCGTTGATCGCACCCATCGCCAGCGCAACGCCGAGGCCAGCCAGCAGCGCCAGCAGTATGCTCCCCGTGCCGTCCTGCATCAGTGACGCAATGGTCACGTTAATCAGCGTCACGCCGGTGCCGATGGACAGGTCGATGCCGCCTGTTACCACAATGATCGCCTGCGCGATAGCCAAAAGGATCAGCGGTGTGAATGTCATGATGTTGGATTTCACCACCGGCAGCGTGAAAAACCGCGGCTGCAGCGCCGCATTCACGATCAACAGCAGCGCAAACACCAGTATGCTGGAAAAAGCCGAGCTTTTCTTTAATCTGTTATACCACTTCTTCATTTGCGCACCCCTTGCCCGCGGCAATCCTGCTAGCATTGAATACCGCCGCAGTCAGCATCTCATCCGTCATACCATCGTTGCTCAGTTCCTCCACCACACGCCCTTCGAACATAATGAGGAAACGATCACAGATGGACAACAGCTCCTCGTTGTCGCTGGCGTACAGAATCACGGCCGCACCCTCCGCCGCGAGCGCGCATACCAGCTTATATAGCTCCGCCTTGGCTTCCACGTCAACACCCTTGGCCGGGTCGGACAGCAGCAGCACCTTAGGCTCCAGCGACAGCCATTTGCCCACGACCACCTTCTGCTGGTTGCCGCCGGACAACAGCTTGACTTCCTTCTTCGGGTCATCCGGCACGATGCTCAGACGCTCAATCGCCGCCCGAACGTCGTTGTACAGTTTCTTTTTATTCAGAAAAAGCGGGCTGCGCTTCACCGCAAACTGCGGAAATATCGTATTCTCGTAAACCGTGTGGCTCAAGAACAGGCCTTCCTTGTGGCGGTCGCCCGGCACCAGCACGATGCCCTTGCGAATGAAGTGTTTGGCGTGCCGCCCTTTGACCGGCTCTCCACCAAACAGTATCGTGCCCTTGTCAAACGGCGTCATGCCGGACAGCACCTCTAAAAGCTGTTCCTGCCCCTGCCCTTGCAGGCCTGCCACGCCCAGTATCTCACCCCTGTTGAGCTTTAAGCTGATGCCGTCCAGCATGCCGGCTGCACTTACTCCTATTGCTTCCAGTACCGGTTCACACGTCGCGCACCCCGCCGTCTTATAGTCGCACACGTTTTCATCCTTTTTGCCGGTGATCATGGCGACGATGCGCTTCTCGTTCTTTTCCTCGTACTCAAAGTCGATCTCCCCGACTGTCACGCCATTGCGCAGCACCACCACCTGGTCACAGATGTTCATCACTTCCCACAGCCGGTGGGAAATGAATATCATCGTGATGCCCTGAGCTTTCAGCGAGCGCATCACCGCGAATAGTTTTTCCACCTCGTTCTTGGTGAGAGCCGCCGTCGGTTCGTCGAGTATCAGCAGCCGCGCATCCTTGGAGAGCGCTTTTGCGATTTCCACCAGCTGCTTTTCCGCGGGCGACAGGCTCTTCACCTGCGCATCCACACATATGTCATCCGTCAGTTTCCCGAGAGCCGTCTTCGCCATCGCGATACATTCGCTTCTGTTCACGAAGCCGGCCTTCATTAAATCCTCATGCCCCAACGCGATATTTTCCCAAACCGTGAGTTCGTCCAGCAAACTCAAATTCTGATGCACCATCACGATGCCCAGCTTGTGTGCAACGGACGGGCTCTTGATGTCCGCCTCCTTGCTATCCAGCAGTATGCTGCCAGAGCTTAGATGGTATATGCCCGTGAGTATACGGGACAGCGTCGTCTTACCGGATCCGTTGGAACCCAGCAGCCCGCATATGTTGCCCTGCTTCACCCGTATGTTGCCATCGATCAGCGCCTGTATGCCGCCGAAATTCTTCTTTAATGATTTTGCTTCTAAAAAATACATCGCAACGCCCCCCGCTGTGCGGCAGGGAGCGGCATGTCGCCGCTCCCGCCCATCAGACCATTATGTGATTCAGTTGAACAATGCGTCCAGGTCCTCTTCCGACAGCCATTCGTCGATGAAGTACGCGTCCGGCTCGTCCTTATACATTTCGTAGTACTCGTCAAAGTTGTCGTTGGTTACATGGTCTTTCACCGGGTAGTAGTAGGTCATGCCGTCCAGCACGCCGTCCGTGAACGTCTTTCCCTGCAGCCGGCGCACCGCGATGCCAAGGCCTGTCGCACCGATTCCCGGCGGGTTGTTCTGGCCGTAGGTCGTGAAGCTGCCTGCATCCTTGAGCTCTTTCCACTGCTTCACGAAGCCCATCATCAGCTCGCCTGTGACTACCGGGACATCTCTGCCGGCTGCTTCAAACGCATTCACCACGCCCAGTGCCATGCCGTCCTGAGTCAGCACGCCGTCCAGCTCCGGATAGGTCGCCAGAAGATCCGACATCACCTGCTGCGCGCTCGCCTGATCCCAGTTGCCGTTGACCTTCGTCAGCACGTTGATACCCGTATTGGCTGCCAGCACCTCTTCCATGCCGCGCATACGGTTCACGTTTGCCGGATGGCCCGCAAGGCCTTCCACAATCACGATGTCGCCCTGGCCGCCCAGCTGGTCAACCATCCACTGCGCCAGATTCGCGCCCCATTTGGCCTGGTCGATAACCACATTATAAGCGCTCTCACTGGTCACCGGCTGGTCGATCGCGATAACGAGTATCCCCTGTGCAACCGCCTCTTCTATAACGGGGTTCAGCGCCGTTTCGGAGTTCGGGTCAATCAGCAGGCAGTCCACGCCAGCATTGATCATATTGCGGATCTGGGCGATCTGCGCGTTCACGTCAAGGCCTGCATTCTGGATGATCACATCTTCGATGACGCCCTGGCCCTTATAGTAAGCGGAAATGTCTTCGATTGAGTCAATCATCTGGGTTCTCCAGCCATTGCCGATGTAGCCGTTGCTGACACCGATCAGATATTTTTCCTGTGGAGCGGCGGGCTCTTCAGCAGCCGGCTCCTCGGGCTGCTCCGCAGCCGGAGCTTCGGTCGCAGCCGGCTCTTCCTGAGCAGGCGCCGTCGGCGCGGGCGCGCAAGCTGTCAGCATGAACGCCACCAGCAGTAGCACACAAATGGAAACGCTGAGTATTTTCTTCATTTTCTTCCTCCTTTTTTATTTGCGGCCGTTTCATTTTTTCGCCGCAACAAACTTAATTAAAACCATTGAGGTTTAACTCTTCTTTTTGTCTTGAACTTATATAACTTTT
>JAEWYT010000207.1 GCA_023458595.1 Pseudomonadota bacterium | reverse complement strand
CGCCGGCGGCGCTCGCCAGTCTATCGGTTCCAGCCGGTCGGCGGCACCCGACGCCTACTGGTTGGCTTCCGATTGGCCCATGATTTCCTGGGCGGTGAAGTTGATGCCGCAGGTCGGGAAGGCGTTGCCGACGAAGAAGTTGTCGGACTGGTCCGGGTAGAAATCGACGTTCACCTTGAAGTCCGGATCTTCCACGATCGCCGTCGGCAGCTTCACCGACTGCGGAATGGTCTGGCCCTCGAGCGCGGCGATCGCCGTCTTGATCGCGACCGCGACCTGGGCCGGGCCAGTGCCGGCCGACGAGCACTTCAGGCCGTCCTTCGCGAACTCGGCGCAGAACTTGCGGAAGCCGTTCTCCGTCTCGCCGCCGAACGGCACCATCGGGTGCTTGGCATCGAGCATCGCCTGCACCACGCCGGTGTCGCCGCCCTGGGCGGTGATGCCGTCGAACTTCTTGTGCACGGCGATCGCGTCGGCGGTCACCTTCTGGGCGGTCGGGTCGTCCCACTTGCCGTCGACCTCGACGACTTCCCACGTCTTGCCGGTCTTGCCCAGCGCCTCGTGGATGCCGTCGTGGCGGTCGCGGTCGACCGAGGTGCCCTGCACGCCGCGCACTTCAAGGATCTTGCCGCCGTCGGGCAGGTGCTTGGCGAGCCAGTCGCCCCACAGAACGCCGAGGCCCTTCTGGTCGACGTTGACGTTCACGGCGTCCTCGGTGTCGAGGATGTTGTCGAAGGCCACCAGGATGACGCCGGCATCCTTGGCGCGCTTGATGACAGGCGCGAAGGCCTTCGGGTTCTGTGCGTTGACGACGACCGCGTCGTAGCCGGAATCGATGAAGTTGTTGACCGCCGAGATCTGCGCGGCGACGTCCTCGCCCGTCGAGACGACCTTGAATTCCTTGAGCTTAGCCTTGACTTCCGGCTGCTCGGCATAGGCCTTGGCGGTCTTGATCATCTGGATGCGCCAGGTATTGGCGATGTAGCCGTTGGCGAGCGCGATCCGGTAGGGGCCCTCCTTGGCCGGGAACTTGAAGAACTTCGTCGAGGCATCCCACGGCACGAAGCACTCGGCGTCGGCAGCGGGGCCGGAGACGATCTCGGGGCCTGCAGCCTGAGCGGGGCTGCCCAGTGCCCATGCCGCAGCGATCAGCGCACCGGCGCTGGCACAAAGACGTAAATAGGACGTGAAGTGCATTTTGTTTCCTCCCTTGCCGTATCGTTATTTCCGTCAGGTCGCAGCCTGCCAGAAGTCAATCCTTTTGGGCGACAAATATACCCAGTATACTATATTTATACCAGAGTATATTTCATCCATTGTCTGGTATGGTAGGATATGGCAAGATGAAAGCGCTGTCAATTAGGAACAAAACATGATCCGAACCGCACGTGCGACACAGGCGGCGCATGCAAAAACCGAACTGGCTCCGGGCCGTGTGATCAACTAAGTCACTGGCTGGCCAGGGATTGAACAGGGAGGCTTGCCTGGTGACGAAGATGCCTACCCGGCGAAACGCGGGAGGGTCGCGACGGCGCACGACGCTGAGCGATGTCGCACGCGACGCCGGCGTGAGCGCGGTCACCGTGTCCCGCGCCCTGCGCAGCCCCGAGATGGTCTCGCTCGACCTTCGCGAGCGCATCGAGAAGTCCGTCCGCGAGCTCGGCTACATTCCGAACCAGCTCGCCAGCGCGCTTGCCTCCGCGCGTACCGGCACGGTCGGTGTCGTCGTGCCCTCGCTGACGAACATCGTCTTCGCCGACTACCTGCGTGCCCTGCACGACATGTTCCAGCCGGCGGGCTTCCAGGTGCTGGTGCTGAACTCGCGTTATGCCGAGGTCGACGAGGAAAAGGCGATCGCGACCCTGCTCGGCCAGCATCCCGAGGCGATGATCGTGGCGGGCATCGATCAATCCGAGCGGTCTCGCCGCCTACTCGAGAATGCCGGCATTCCGGTGATCCAGACCATGGAACTCGCCGACGACCCGATCGACATCAATATCGGGCTGTCGCAGCTGGACGCCGGCTACGCAGCGACGCGCTACCTGCTCGATCTCGGCTTCCGGCGGATTGGTCACGTCGCCGCTCGCCTGGAGCCGCGCGCGCGCCGCCGCATGGAAGGCTATCGCCGCGCCATGGAGGAAGCGGGCGAGGATCCGAACCCACTGATCTCGTCGACGACGCGGCCCTCGACCTTCGCGCTGGGGACCGAGCTGTTCCAGAAAATGCTCGCAGATGCGCCCGATCTCGAAGCCGTGTTCTGCTGCAACGACGACCTCGCGCTCGGCGCGCTATTCGAATGCCAGCGGCGCAGTATCGCCGTACCCGGCGACCTTTCGATCATCGGTTTCAACGACCTCGAGTTCTGCGCCTCGTCCTATCCCTCCCTGACGTCGGTTTCGACGCCGCGTTACGAGATCGCCCGTCTCGCGGCCGAAATCGTCCTCGAGATCATCCGCGGTTCGGGCAAGCGCCCGAACGAAAGTCGTATCGACCTTGGCTACGCGATTATCGAGCGCGAGAGCACACGGCCACGCCGCTGACGCGAACCTCCCGCCGATCTGCTAGTCTGCGGGCCATGCCGATCCGTGCCGCCCACTGCCTTTGCGCTTTCCTCGCCGCGTTCCTGACGCTCGAAATCGCGCCGGCGCGTGCCGCCGATCCGGTGAAGGGACGGCTCGTCGTCGAGAAGTGGTGCGCGCTCTGCCATTCCCTGCGAGGCATCGAGACCGCGGCCGACCGCGCCCCGACGTTCGAGCAGATCGCCAATCGGGACGGCCGCAACAAGGCCTATCTGACCCGGATAGTCCACGAGGACCATTTCCCGATGACGACCTTCCGCCTGTTCGAGGACGAGAAACGCGACGTCGTAGCCTTCATACTGACACTGAAGCACGAGCAGTGAGGCTCAGCCCTTCGGCGGCAGCGGCTTTCGGAGGAACGCCATCAGCGCGCCGGTCTTGACCTCCGGCCCTGCCCGGTCCCCGGCGATCTCCCGGTAGAGGTTTGCGATCGCGCGGAACATGTCGCCGCCGGCCTCGTCGTCGCCGGCGAATTGGGCGATCTCGTTCATTTCAGCGACCCACCGATAGGCCTTGTCGAAACTGTTGGGGATAGAGCGGCTCAACCCCTCCAGCACGTTGGGGATCGAGTCGGCCATCTCCTCGCGCAATGCCTCGGCGGCGCCGGCCCGCTCGGCAGCGAGCACCATCGCGGTGCCAATCGCATTGATGCCCTTGGTGATTCCCGCGTAGCACATCTTCAGCGCCGATGCCGCGCCGACCGGACCGTCGAGAACGCGCACGTCGAGCCCGTAGGCGTTCAAGACCGCGACCTGGTGCGCCTCGGGACCGGACACGTAGAGCTTAGGTCCGGCATAATCCTCGCGGGGCGGGAATCCGATGATTCCGCCATCGGCGAAGGGCGCTCCCGCGCCTTCGATGATCCGCGCGATTTCGCCGACAGTATCGGGACTCACGGCATTGCAGTCGATGTAGAGCGGCTTGCGCGCCCGGGTCTGCATCAGCTCGGCCGTCGCCGAGGCCAGCGCCACCGCGTCGCCGGGCGGCAGCACGGACAGGAAGAGATCGACGTCCACGAGGGCATCCCCCTCGGCCGCGCGCATGCCGGCGGCCTCCGCACGGGCAGCCGAGGTCCCGCTCCGCCCGACAAGGGCGGTGCGCACATCGAGCCCGTTCTGGACAAGCCGGGCGCCTATGGCCGCTCCCATGTTGCCCGGCGCGATGATCGTAACGGTCGGTGTCATTTCGCTACTTCGGCCTTCCCGGTGGCAGTCCGTCATACCGTTAGCACGCACCGGCCCGACGCCGCCAAGCGCAGGTGCCGATTTCGGTGGTCGGAGCTTGATTCTCGTAGATCATTCGTATACAAACATACGTACACGAATGATCCTCGGCGCCCCCGACTCTGGAGCCTTCGATGGCCGCGATCGACACCCAGCGCGTTCTCGACGTTCATCACTGGACGGACCGGCTGTTCTCCTTCCGCACCACGCGGGATCCGGGCTTCCGCTTCGAGAACGGCCAGTTCGTCATGATCGGACTGCCCGTCGACGGTCGCCCCCTGATGCGCGCCTATTCGATGGCGAGCGCCAACTACGAGGACACCCTCGAGTTCTTCTCGATTAAGGTGCCCGACGGCCCGTTGACCTCGCGGCTCGCCCACATCAGGGAGGGTGACCAGATCCTCGTCGGCACCAAGCCGACCGGCACGCTCGTTCAGGATGCGCTGCTGCCGGGCAAGCGGCTCTATCTGGTGTCGACCGGAACCGGCATCGCTCCCTTCGTCTCGATCATCAAGGACCCCGAGGTCTATGAGCGCTACGAGCACGTCGTGCTGGTGCACGGCTGCCGTAAGATCGAGGACCTCGCCTATGGCGAGAAGATCGTCGGATCCTTGCCGAAGGACGAGTTCCTGAGTGAAATCGTCGGCGACAAGCTGTTCTACTACCCGACCGTTACGCGAGAGCCGTTCGAGAACAAGGGTCGGGTCACAGATCTGCTCCGTTCCGGCGACGTCGGCGCATCCTTCGGCTTGCCTCCGCTCGATGCCGCGAACGACCGCGTGATGATCTGCGGCGGCCCGGCGATGCTCGCCGACATGGTCGAGATGATGGAAGACACGGGCTTTGAGGAAGGCGCGATCTCGCGCCCCGGCCACTATGTGATCGAAAAGGCCTTCGTCGAGCGCTAGGGGGGCGCCGCTTTCGCGCGGCGGGACTGGCTGCCCGACTGCCCCTACATTGGGGAAGGCGAGAGGAGGAGAAGGAGACGGCTTTGAACGTCGAAGCCGCGCGATCCGTACGTATGGGCGCCCGCCAGCGGCGGGTGAGCGGCATCGACGTCGGCGGCACCTTCACCGATCTCGTCATCCACGAATCCGGCCCGGACGGTGCTGCCGTCCGCATCGCCAAGGTGCCGACCACGTTGCCGAACCAGGCCGAAGGCGTGCTCTCGGCGATCGCCCAGGCCGGCGTTGCCCCGGCCGACATCGACCTTCTGATCCACGGCACCACGGCGACCACCAACGCGATCCTCGAGCGCAAGATCGCCACGATCGGCCTCATCACGACAGCCGGCTTCCGCGACACTCTGGAGCTTGGCCGCCGTACGCGGCCGAAGCCCTACGGCATGACCGGCGTGTTCAAGCCGCTCGTTCCCCGCGACCGCCGTCTCGAGGTCGTCGAGCGCATGGACGTGAACGGCAATGTCGTGCGGCCGCTCGACGAGGCGGGCGTCGCGACCGCCGCCCGCGCGCTGCTCGCGATGGGCTGCGAAAGCGTCGTCGTCCACTTCCTGCATTCCTACGCCAATCCCGCTCACGAGCTGCGTGCCGGCGAGATCGTCCGCGAGATGTGGCCGAACGGCTACGTCACCCTCGGCCACGAGCTTCTCTCCGAGTTCCGCGAGTACGAACGCGGCACGACGGCGTCGGTGAACGCCGCCGTGCAGCCCATTCTCGACCGCTACGTCCACCGCCTGCAGGACCGGCTGAAGGCCGGCGGTTTCGCTCACGACCTCCTGGTGATGAACGGCAACGGCGGAACGGTGTCGGCGCGGCTCGTCGCCCGCGATGTCGCCAAGACCGTGATGTCCGGTCCCGCCTCGGGCGTCATCGCCGCCGCCGCGACGCTGGCCCAGTCGGGCCTGGAAAACGCCATCACCTACGACATGGGCGGCACCTCCACGGACGTCGCGCTCATTCACGGCGGCGTGCCGGAGGTCTCCTCCGAGCTCTCCATCGACTACGGCCTGCCGATCCACGTGCCGATGGTCGACGTCAGGACCGTCGGCGCGGGCGGCGGCTCGATCGCCTCGATCAACGCGGCCGGCGTCCTGAAGGTCGGTCCGGAATCGGCCGGCTCCATGCCTGGCCCGATCTCCTACGGCCGCGGCGGCACCGAGCCGACCATCACCGACGCCAACATGGTGCTCGGCCGCCTCGATCCCTCGGGTCTCACCGCCGTCGAGGGGACTGTCGACGTTGCCGCGATACGCGCCCGCATCGACGAGGTGTTGGCGACGCCGCTCGGCTACTCGACAGAGGAAGCGGCTGCCGCCGTCCTCAAGCTCGCCAACATGCATATGGCCGGCGCGATCCGGCTCGTCTCGCTGTCGCGCGGCTACGATCCGCGCGACTTCGTCCTCTTCGCTTTCGGTGGCGCGGGTCCGCTGCACGCGGTCGCGATCGCCCGCGAGCTTGGTGTCCCCGAAGTGCTGGTGCCGGCCCGACCCGGCCTCACCAACGCGCTCGGCTGCCTCGTCGCCGACCTGAGGCAGGACGTCGTCAACACGATCAACGAGCCGCTCGGCACGCTCGACATCGGCGTTGTGAAGTCGACGCTCGAAGCCCAGCGGGCGCAAGGCGAGGCGGTCAACGACGCCAGCCGCGACGAGATCGCCGAAACGGTCGTCGTGCACGGCGCCGACATGCAGTTCCGCGGCCAGACCCATCTGATACGGGTTTCGATTCCCTCGCCGGACGTGACCCGCGAGGAATTGCAGACCTTGTTCGAGGAGGCCTATTTCGCCCGCTTCAACGTTCGTCTGCCCGAGATCCGCGCGGTGCTCGTCAATCTCGTCACCTCGGTGATCGGCAAGCGGCACGGCTTTTCGCTGGCCTCTCTCGCCGGCACCGGCGAGGGTGAGGCGAGGACCGGCACTCGCGACCTCTACGCCGACGGCAAGTGGCAATCCGCAGGCATCTACGCCCGCGACCGCCTGCGGCCGGGCGACACGATCGCCGGTCCGGCCGTCGTCCAGCAGGTCGACGCGACGATGGTAATCGAGCCCGGCGCGACGGCGCGCGTCGATGAGGTCGGCAACCTGCGCATCCTGGTTGGGGAGGCGGTGTGATGTCGGTCGATCCGCTCACGCTGGCAGTCATCCAGGCCTCGCTGCAGCAGGTCTGCAACGAGATGGATCTCGCCTTCTCGCGCTCGGCCTTCTCGCCGGTGATCGCCGAGGCCGACGACCGCTCGTCGGGCATCTACGACCGCCACACCGGCGCGCTGATCAGCCAGGGCGAGCTCGGTCTGCCGGTCTTCGTCGGCACCATGCAGTATTCGACCGCCGAGCTGATCCGCCTGATCGGCGAGGGCAGGACGCGTGCGCCGGAGCCCGGCGACATCTACATCGTCAACGATCCCTATCTCGGCGGCACGCACCTGATGGACGTGCGCTTCGTCATGCCCTTCTACTACGAGGGCGAATTGTTCTGCTGGCTGCAGAACACCGGCCACTGGCCCGACGTCGGCGGCATGGTGCCGGGCGGCTTCTCGGCGCACGCGACCGAGGTCGAGCAGGAGGGCCTGCGCCTTCCCCCGGTGAAACTCTTCAAGCGCGGCGAGATGGATCAGGAGATCTACCAGATCCTCTGTTCCAACATGCGCGTCTCCGAGCAGCGCATCGGCGACATCAAGGCCCAGGCCGCCGCCCTCTATGTCGGCGAGCGGCGCCTCAAGGACCTGATCGACCGTTACGGCCTCGATACCATCACCGAGGCGATCGAGGAGATACGAGGTCGCGCGGCGACGCTGATGCGCGCCCACATCGCCGGGATTCCGGACGGGACCTATACCTCCGAGGCTTTCGTCGACTCCGACGGCGTCGTAAACGAGCCTCTGAAGATCGCGCTGACCGTCACCAAGGCCAACGGCAGGCTGCACTTCGATTTCTCGAAAAGCTCGCCGCCCTGCCAGGGGCCGATGAACTCGGTCGTCGCCACGACCTATTCCTCGGTCTATCTGGCGATCCGCCACATTTTCCCCGACACGCCACTCAATTCCGGGGCGTTCGAGCCGCTGGTGATCGACCGGCCGGAAGGCACCTTCCTCGACGCGCGCTATCCCAAGCCCGTGTCCGGCTGCGCGGCGGAGGTCTCCCAGCGCATCGCCGAATCCGTGTTCCTGGCGCTGGTCGAGGCGATCCCCGACAAGGTGACGGCCGCTCCCGCCGGTTCGTCCGGCAACTTCGCGCTCGGCGGCACCGATCCGGCCAAGGGTGCGGGCTACGTCATGTACCAGATCTCGGGCGGCGGCTACGGCGGCAACGCCGACCACGACGGCCTGACCAACGGCTGCTCGACCATCGGCATTTCGCGCACGCCGCCGGTCGAGGTCATGGAGCAGTATTTTCCGGTGCTGTTCCACCGTTTCGCGCTGCGCGAGGGCTCGGGTGGCGCCGGCCTGCATCGCGGCGGCTTCGGTGTCCATTATGACGTCGAGCTCCTGCGCGGCGAGGCGCGCGCGTCCTTCGTCATGGACCACGGCCGCTTCGGTCCGCCCGGCGTTCTCGGCGGCGAAGACGGCGGCCCGAACGTGGTGAAGGTGCACAGGAACGGTACCGTGATGATCCCCGAGCATCTGTCGAAGGATCAGGGCATCCCGATGAAGGCCGGCGATCGGGTCGAGGTGATGACGCCCGGCGGCGGCGGCTACGGCGATCCGTTTCTGCGCGATGTCGAAGCCGTCCGGAATGATTTCCGCATGGGCTACTACACGGCCGAGGAAATTCGCGACCGGTTCGGCGTCGCGATCAGGGCCGACGGCTCGGTCGACGAGGTCGAAACGGAACGGCTTCGCGGCCAAACACGGTTGACGGCGTGAGGAGAGGCGATATGGCGGCCTATTTCCGACCGACGACACTGGACGAAGCACTCGAAATTCGCGCGAGCCGGCCGGTGACGATCCTCGCCGGCGGCACCGACGTCTATCCCGCCCGAGCCAACCGCGTCGGCTGGGGCGACATGCGCCGCGACGACATCCTCGACCTTTCCGCGGTTGGGGAGCTGAAAGGGATATCAAGTGAGACGGACTACGTCCGTTTCGGGGCGCTGACGACGTGGGCCGGGATGCGCCGCGCCGACCTGCCGGCGGCCTTCGCCGGCTACCGGGCCGCCTCGCGCGATGTCGGCGGCGCGCAGGTGCAGAACCGCGGCACGCTCGTCGGTAACGTATGCACCGCCTCGCCGGCGGGCGACGGCATTCCATGCCTGCTGAGCCTCGACGCCCAGATCGAGATCGCCTCGAAGCGGAGCCGCCGCACCGTGCCGATCGCGAACTTCATCGACGGCTACCGCCACACAGTCTGTGACCCGGATGAGATTGTCACGGCGATCCTCGTGTCCGCGCAGCCGGACGGCGCGCACGGCGCCTTCGTCAAGCTCGGCGCGCGGCGCTATCTCGTCATTTCGATCGTCATGGCGGCGGCCGTCCTTGCCGCCGACGAGGCCGGCATCGTCACCCACGCCCGCGTCGCGGTTGGCTCGTGCTCGGCGGTCGCGCAGCGGCTGAAGGCGCTGGAAGCGGCGCTCGTCGGTGAGCCGATCGCCGCCGCGCCCGATCTCGTCGTGCCGAGCCAGTTCGCCGGGCTGACGCCCATCGACGACGTGCGCGGCTCCCGCGCGTTCCGCGCTTCGGCCGCGGTCGACGCTGTGCGCGACGTCCTTTCGCAGTTGACCGGCGACGGCCGGCGGAGTGCCGCGTGATGCTCGACAAGGCGCAGACGGGAACGACGGCGATCCGGCTCACCGTCAACGGCGAGGCCGTGACGATGTCCGCCGATCCCTTCGCGAGCCTCGCCAACACCCTGCGCGACCGACTCGGCCTCACCGGAACCAAGATCGGCTGCGACGCCGGCGACTGCGGCGCCTGCACCGTTCGCATGGACGGTGAGCAGGTCTGCTCCTGCCTGGTCTCCACGGGACAGGCGGACGGCACGGTCGTCGAGACGGTCGAGGGCCACGGTCCGGACGGCCTCACCGAAAAGCTGCGCGAGGCCTTTCTCGCCCATGGCGCGGCCCAGTGCGGCATCTGCACGCCGGGGATGCTGATGGCGGCGACAGACCATCTCGCCCGGAACCCCCGGACCTCGCGGGGAGAGATCGAAAGCGCGCTCGGCGGCGTGCTCTGCCGCTGCACCGGCTACCTCAAGATCGTCGAGGCGGTGATGGCGGTCGCCGAAGGCGCGGTGATCGCGACGCCGAAGGCGGCCGGCGGCAACGCGGTCGGCGCCCGGCTCGCCCGCGTCGACGGCTGGCCGAAGGTCGCCGGCACCGATCTTTTCGGCGCGGACGAGGCTCCCGCCGATGCCCTGTGGATGCGCGTCGTCCGCTCGCCCCATCCCCGCGCGCGCTTCATCCTCGGCGATCTCGACGCCGTGATCGCGGCAACGCCGGGCCTCGAGACGATCCTGACGCACAAGGACGTGCCGGGCGAGAACTCGTTCGGCATCTTCCCGCACACCAGAGATCAACCGGTCTTCGCCGAGGGCCATGTCCGCTTCCGCGGCGAGGCGGTCGTCGCTTTGGTCGGCACGAAGGAGGCGGTCGAGTCTCTGAGCGACGCCGACCTGCCGATCACGTGGTCCGTCGAGCGGCATGTCGCAGGCGTCGAGGCGGCGCGCGAGGACGGCGCCCATGCCGTCCACGCGGACAAGCCAGGCAACATCCTCGCCGCCGGCAGGCTGAAGTGCGGCGATGTCGAGGCGGTGCGCCCGACTGCCGCGGTGATCGCCGAGGGTTGCTTCGAGACGGCCTATGTCGAGCACGCCTACATCGAGCCGGAGGCGGGCTTCGCCGTCGCCGTCGGCGACCGGGTCGAGGTCACCGCCTGCACGCAGGCGCCCTACATGGACCTCGACGAGACCGCCCGCGTTCTCGGCGTCGACAAGTCGAAGGTGCGCATCCGGCCGACCGCGTGCGGCGGCGGCTTCGGCGGCAAGCTCGACGTCTCGGTGCAGCCGCCGCTCGCCGTCGCGGCCAGGGTGACCGGCAAGCCCGTGCGCATCGTCTACACCCGCACCGAGTCGATGGCCTCGACCCCGAAGCGCCATCCATCGAAGATCTGGGCGCGCTCCTCCGCCGACAAGGATGGCCGCCTGCTGACCTACGAGCTCGAAGGCGATTTCAACACCGGCGCCTACGCCTCCTGGGGTCCGACCGTCGCCGGCCGCGTCCCGGTCCACGGCACCGGGCCGTACCGGGTGCCGAACGTCCTGAACAACGCCCGCGCGGTCTATACCAACGAGACGCCCGCCGGCGCCTTCCGCGGTTTCGGCATCCCCCAGGCGGCGATCGCCAACGAGACGCTGCTCGACGATCTCGCCGAGAAGCTCGGCATCGACCGCTGGCAGATCCGCCGCATCAACGCGATCGGCAACGGCGACACGACGCCGTCGGGTCAGACGCTGCACGCTTCCGCCGGCCTGCCCGAGTGCCTGGATGCTCTGAAAGGCGACTGGGACGAGGCGCTGGAGCGCGTCGCCGACGTCAACGCGAAGGGTAATGGTCGCAAGCGCCGCGGCGTCGGCATCGGCTGCATGTGGTACGGCTGCGGCAACACCTCTGTCGCCAACCCCTCGACCATGCGCATCACGCTCGGGAAGGACGGGAAACTCATCTTCTTCAACGGCGCCGTCGATATAGGCCAGGGCTCCTCGACCGTGCTGCTGCAGATGGCAGCCGACGGCCTCGGTCTGCCGACCAACACCTTCGACATGGTGATCGGCGACACGGACCTGACCTTCGACGCCGGCAAGACCTCCGCCTCGCGGCAGACCTACGTGTCGGGCAACGCCTCGCGGCTCGCGGGCGAGGATCTGCGCGGCAAGATCCTGAAGCTCGCCAACGCCGGCCCGCAGGCCAAGCTCGCGCTTGCGGACGGCAAGCTCACCATCGCAGACGGTCAGGCCTCCCGCACGATCGATCTCTCGACGCTCGAAGCGAACGCCGAAGGCAATGTGCTCGAAGGCATGGGCACCTGGGATCCGCCCGCGACGCCGCTCGACGAGAACGGCCAGGGAAGCCCCTACGGCACCTACGGCTTCGCCGCGCAGATCGCCGAGGTCGAGGTCGACACGCGCCTCGGCACGGTGAAGGTGCTCGGCATCGTCGCCGCCCACGATGTCGGCCGCGCGATCAACCCGACGCTGACCGAGGGCCAGATTCACGGCGGCATCGCCCAGGGGCTCGGTCTGGCGCTGATGGAGGAATATGTCCCCGGCCGCACCGAGAACCTGCACGACTACCTGATCCCGACCGTCGGCGACGTTCCCCCGATCAAGACCTACCTCATAGAGGACGCCGAGCCGACTGGGCCGTATGGCGCGAAGGGCGTCGGCGAGCCGGCGCTGATCGCCACGCCGCCGGCGATCCTCGGCGCGATCCGCCACGCGACCGGCGTCACGGTCCGCAGGGTTCCGGTGCTGCCGCACCGCCTTTGGGAAGCGCTCCGCGAAAAGGAGGGCGCCGCGTGACGACGATAGACAAATGTCCCGCCGACCGGCTGTCGGCCGAGGCGCGCTCGAAGCAGTTCGGCGCGGCGGAGGAAGGCGGCGTCATCCGTTGCGACGCCTGCCCGGTGCTCTGCCGCATCAAGCCCGGCCGCGCCGGCGCATGCGATCGCTACGCCAACGAGGACGGCCATCTCGTCCGCGTCGATCCGGTGCTGCTGCTCGAGAAGGCCGTCGAGATCGGCGGCAATCTCGTGCCGTTCACCGACGCCAAGTGGGACGGCAAGCCGCTCGACCCGGCCCGCACCTTCGTCACCGGTGTCGGCTCCGGCACCACCTATCCCGACTACAAGCCCGCGCCCTTCATCGTCGCCGCCGAGCATGACGGCGTCGACACGGTGACGGTCGTCACCGAGGGCATCTTCAGCTACTGCGGTGCCAAGGTGAAGATCGACACCGACCGGCATCTCGGCCCCGAGACGGCGGCGGTGCGCGCGGGCGGCGAGCAGGTCGGCCACGTGACGACCGCCGAATACGGCTCGCAGATGCTCTCGATCGGCGGCGTCCGCCATCTCACCGGCGGTTCGAAGAAGGAAGGCAACGTCACCTGTCAGACGCTGATGGACCTCTGCGCCGGCGAGCCGGTGACGCTGACGATCGACGGCGGCCACGAGGTGGTCGTGCAGGCGGGCCACGCCCCGATCGTCGACGGTCATCCGGAGGAGCGCATGCGGGTGGGCTGCGGCTCCGCTGCTGTCGGTATCTTCGCGCGTCAATGGGTCGGCCATGTCGACGAGGTGATTGTCGTCGACGACCACATCACCGGCGTGCTGACCGAGCACCAGGCCGGCAAGGTGTTGGAGATGCAACCGGCTGGAATCCGCGTGCGCGGCCGCCGCTCGACGCCGGGGCGCTATTTCCAGGTCGCCCAGCCGGGCCTCGGCTGGGGCGGCACCGACATAACCGATCCCCTCGAGATCATCTCCAAGGTCGATCCGGAGAATGCCTGGCCCGGCCTGCGCCTGCTGATGACCTCGACCACCGGCGAGGACGCGCTTTATTGCGTGCTCGACGAGAACCTCGTGCCCGTGCCGGCCGAGATGCCGCCGGAAGTGCGCCTCGTCGTCGACCGGATCGGCGAGAACTGCGAGCCCTCGCTCTGCTCGGTCCTGTTCATGGCCGGCGCGGGCGGCTCGCTGCGCGCAGGCGTCACCGAGAACCCGGTGCTGCTGACCCGTTCGGTCGCCGTCGGCGAGACCCGCGTCACGATGGGCGGCGCGCCGGTCTATCTGTGGCCCGGTGGCGGCATCACCGTGATGGCCGACGTCACCCGCATGCCGAAGGGCGCGTTCGGCTACGTGCCGACGCCGGCGATTGTCGCGCCGATCGAGTTCACGCTGCCCGCCGCGCTCTACAAGCGGCTCGGTGGCCACACTGCGGATGCGGTCACCATCGAGGATGTGCTCTCGTCCGTCGCCCCCGAGGCGCGGATCGAGACATGGCACGACGACAATCCGTGGCCGTTCGCGAAAGACAAGGGGTCTGAGTGATGGCGCCAACGGCGAAACCGACGACCGGCGGCGAGCGCCCCATGCACGATCCCGAAAGCTACAAGCTCGAGCCGCAGATCGGCTACGTGCTGCGCCGGGCGCACCAGCGCGCGACCCAGATCTTCAATTCGGTGATGGGCGAGTTCAGCGTGACGCCGACTCAGTTCGCCGCGCTCGCCAAGATCGACGATCTCGGCCGCGTCTCGCAGAACGAGCTCGGCCGCCTGACGGCGATGGACCCCGCCACCATCTGGGGCGTCGTCAGCCGCCTGATCAAGCAGGGCCATGTCGTCCAGTCCGCCGATCCCAACGACGCCCGCCTCGTCATGCTGGAACTGACGCATGAGGGCCGCGAGGCGACGAAGCGGATGAAGTCGGTCGCCGCCGAGGTCTCCCGCGAGACGCTCGCGTCCTTCACCGAGGACGAGGCGAGGCAGCTGATCGAGCTGCTCGGCCGGATCGGGAGCTGACGATGTTCGCCGACGCCGCGCAGATCAGGGAATTGTCTGGCGGCCGCCTGCACCTGTCGCACGGACCGATCGATGTCGTCTTGCGCGCCTGGGGAGAAGCAGAGAACGTCGCGCGCGCCCGTCGCGCGGCCGCGGTGCGCTTCCCCGGGATCCTGCCGGAGCTGTGCGACGAGTTGTCCGTCCTCCGCTCGCCCGTCGACAGCGGTGCGCGGCCCGGGACCCCGGTCGGCGAGCGCATGCTTTCGGCCTGCGCGCCCTTCGCCGGGGTTTTCGTCACGCCGATGGCCGCCGTCGCCGGCGCGGTCGCTGACGAGCTCATGGCCGTGATGCTGGACGCCGCGCCGCTCGACCGTGCCTTCGTCAATGACGGCGGCGACATCGCCGTCTTCTGCGCGCCCGGACGGACGCTCGACATCGGCGTCGCCGGGGATTTCGGGCAGGGGCTTCTGCCGGGTCTGAACGGGTCGGTGCGGGTCGGTTTCGGCGACGGCGTCGGCGGCATCGCGACTTCCGGCGCGCGCGGCCGCTCGCACTCGCTCGGTATCGCCGATTCCGTCACGGTGCTGGCGAAGGGCGCCGCCACCGCCGACGTCGCCGCTACCTTGATCGCCAACGCCGTCGACATCGACCACCCGGCGATCCGCCGACTGCCCGCCTCGGACCTCAGCCCCGACAGCGACCTCGGTAGCCGCCTCGTCACCGTCGACGTCGGCGACCTGCCGCGCGAGGCGGTGCTTGCCGCGCTCGCCACCGGGCTCGCCCGCGCGTGCGACTATTCAACCCGCGGCCTGATCGTCGACGCGGCGTTGATGCTGCAGGGCGAGGCGGCGGCGCTGAACGAGCACCACACAAGAGCAATCGAGGGGAGAGCCGCATGAGCGTCGACGTCCGCAAGATCGTCACCGGTGTCGAGGATATCTGGCACGACGGTGGCCCCAGGCTCGCCGAGCCGATCCGCAAGGCTTATGTCGCCTGCATCATCGCCAATCCCTTCGCCGGCCGCTACGAGCCCGACATCGAGGGCTACATGGACGAGCTGAAGCCCATGGGCCTGGAGTGTTCCAAGCGCCTCGTCGCAGCCCTCGGCGCCGACGTTTCGAGGGTCGAAGCCTACGGCAAAGGCTCACTGATCGGCGTCGACGGCGAGATCGAGCACGGTGCGCTGTGGCATGTGCCCGGGGGGTATGCCATGCGCGAGCTGCTCGGTCAGGCATTGGCGATCGTGCCGTCGGCGGCGAAGCTTGGTGCGCTGGGATGCTCGATCGACATCCCGATCCACCACAAGGACGCCTGCTACGTGCGCAGCCATTTCGACGCGATTACCGTGGCCGTGCCCGATGCGCCGCGCCCCGACGAGATGATGTTCGTGCTGGCGATGACGACGGGCGGGCGCCCGCACGCCCGCGTCGGCGGTCTCAAGGCGTCCGAGATCTCCAAATGGGACGGCCAGCGCTGAGGAGGAGCTTCGCGCAGCCCGTCCGCCGCGAGAGAAGACAACCGAGGAGACAAAGAGCAACTTCCGAAGTGACTGAAAATCTGTTCGTATACCAATGGTTCCGCATGGGACCGGTCCAGCCCGGGCAGGAAGAAACCGGCCGGACCGGCCTTCAACAGAGGGAATGGCAACATGGTTAAGTCGAAGAAGACACTGATCACCCGCCGATCGGCGCTGAAGGGCCTGGCGGCGGCCGGCGCCGGCGCCGCCGGACTGGCATCGGCCCCCGGATTCGTGCGCTACGTCCAGGCGCAGACCTCCGAGCCGCTGAAGCTCGGCTTCCAGGTCCACCGCACCGGCATCGGCGCCGCTTACGGCCGCTGGTACGAGCGCACCGTCAATGCGGCCGTTGCAGAGATCAACGCCAACGGCGGCATCGCCGGCCGGCAGATCGAGATCGTCGCCGAGGACGACGGTACCGATCCCAAGCGCGGCGCCGAGATGGTCGAGAAGTTCGCGACCCAGCATGGTGTCGACATCGCCTTCGGCACGCTGTTCTCGCACGTCGTGATGGGATCCGCCCCGCGCGCCGGCGAACTGAAGCTGCCCTACTACGTCGTCTCGGAGGGCTATCACGTCGCCTCCGGCGCGCTGAACCGCTACACTTTCCAGCCCGGCATCACCGACGTGCGCTCGCAGGTCAGCTCGATGGCCCCGTGGGTTGCCGACAAGCTCGGCAAGAAGGTCACGATGATCTATCCGGACTACGCCTTCGGCCATGATCACCGCGACTACTTCTCCGCAGCGATGAAGAAGCAGGGCGGCGAGATCGTCGAGCTGATCCCGATCCCGCCGACGGAGACGTCCTACACCAAGTACTTCCCGAAGATCCCCGCCTCCACCGAGGTGCTCTACCACGTCATGGTCGGACCGGGCGTGCTGACCTTCGTCAAGGAGCTCGGCGAGCACTTCGGCTCCAACCGTCCGGAGATCTTCGGCTTCATCGACTCGCTGGAGGCGGTGCCGCTGTCGAGCCCGGGCCTCGAGTTCCTGGAAGGCACCTATTTCTGGGAAGGCTATCCGCGCTACGCCCAGACCGACCAGACGCCTTACGACAAGCACTACCGCGCCGCCGTCGGCGTCAACGACCAGGGTGCATCGGTCAACGATCCCAAGGATATCTCGACCTACTCGCACATGTTCGGCTGCTGGGAGACCCTCTACATCATCAAGCAGGCGATCGAGGCCTCGGGCTACAAGGGTCCGAACGACAAGGCGGCGCTGATCGAGGCGACCGAGGCGATCACCGACATCCCGTTGGATAACGAGCATCCGCAGGGCGACAAGGTGTTCAACGGCAAGATGCACCAGGTGTTCGGCCACCAGAATATCTCGCAGGTGACCAACACCGAGCTCAAGGTCGTGCACCGCACCTCGATCGAGGACGGCATGTACGAGAACGACACCGACTACACCAAGATGGCGCTGTAGGGTGTCAAGCGGCCCGCGCCGGGTTTTCCCGGTGCGGGCGCTCGTTCTCGGGGCCTGCCTCGTCCCTGGGTCGTCATGCCCGGACGTGTTCCGGGCATCCATGAACACAGCCGCTGGCGCCGTGGTCATGGATTGCCGGGACAAGCCCGGCAACGACACCCGAGAGATCGGCGGTGTCCGTTCCACAAATCATCGCCGGCGATCCGGATAGAAGAGAACCGTCCTTGGACTTCGGACCCTACCTGTTTCTCGCCGTCCTGGAGGGAACCGTCACGGCGGCCGTTCTGGCGCTGACCGCGCTCGGCCTGTCGCTGGTGTTCGGCGTCATGCGCATCGTCAACGTCGCGCACGGCGAGTTCTTCATGCTCGGCGCGGTGCTCGCCTGGTGGTTTTCGAGCATGGTCTCGGGCAGCCCGGCGATCGGCTTCCTCGTCGCGATCGTGCTGAGCCCGCTCGTCGTCGGCGCCGTTGCGCTCTTGTGCGAGCGTACGGTGCTCCGGCGGATCAACTATGATCCGGAGGCGACGATCGTGGCTACCATCGGAATTCTTTACATCATACAGCAGCTGGCGCTGACGCTCTACGGTGCCGATGCCCGGCCCGTCGAGGCGCCGGTCCACTTCCGCGTGCTGTTCCCCTGGTTCGGCTACTCCGGCTACAAGCTCGTCGTCATCGGCGCCTCGGCGGTCCTGCTCCTTGCCACCTGGTTCGTCCTGACCCGGACCCGCCTCGGCCTCGTCATGCGCGCGACCCAGTACGACCGCGAGACGGCGCAGGCCTTCGGCATTCCCGTCGACCGGGTCTACGCGGTCGTCTTCGCCGTCGGCGCCATGCTGGCGGCCGTCGCCGCCGTGCTGATCGTGCCGATCCAGCAGGCGCACTACCTGATGGGCGGCGATCCGCTCCTCCTCTCCTTCATCGTCGTCATCATCGGCGGCCTCGGCTCGATCCTCGGCACGGTGGTCGCCGCGATCATCATCGGTCTTTCCGACGGCGTCATCTCGGTGTTCTTCTCCCCGACGCTCGCCAAGATCCTCGCGACCCTGCTCGTCGCCCTCGTCCTCGTCGTGCGGCCGCAGGGCCTGTTCGGGGGCACGTCGCGATGAGCGCGGGCATGGAAACGGCGATCGCCCGGCCGCGCCTGTTCGACAAGGCGGTGCTGCTGCACCTGGCGGTGCTCGCGGCGCTGTTCCTCGTCCAGTTCGTCGTCGGCGACTACCAGCACCTGAGTCTCGCCCGCGTCATGGTGCTCGCGACCTACGCGGTCGGCTACAACATCCTGTTCGGCTACACCGGGCTCCTGAGCCTCGGCCACGCCATGTTCTTCGCCGCCGGTCTCTACGGCGCCGGCCTGACGGCGACGCACCTGTCCTTCGGCGTGCCGGCCGCCTTCGTCGCGGGCATCGTCTCGGGGCTCGCGCTGTCCTTCGTGATCGGCCTGATCGCGCTGAGGACGACCGGCGTCGCGTTCATGATCGTCACCATGATGTTCGCCCAGGCCGGCTACCTGATCGTCCTCTATTTCGGCGCGTTCACCCGCGGCGACGAGGGTATCGTGCTGACCGGCGATATCCGCACGGCGCATCTCCTCGGCCTGACGCTCGATCTCACCAGCGCGACGGTGCGCTACAATCTCGCGCTCGGCCTGCTCGCGGTCGCCGTGCTCCTCTGCCTCGCGCTGGTGCGCTCGCCGACGGGCCGCGTTCTGGTCGCGATCCGGGAGAACGAGGAGCGCGCCCGCATGCTCGGCTACGACACGTTCCGCGCCAAGCTGTTCGCGCTCGTCGTCTCGGGCACCTTCGCGGCGACGTCGGGCGCGGCCTACGGCCTGATGTTCGCCTATGTCGGGGCGACCTTCGCCTCGATCCAGTATTCGATCCTGCCGCTCCTGTGGGTGCTGCTCGGCGGCGTGGGCACCGTGCTCGGGCCGCTCGTCGGCACGCTGCTCATGTTCTATCTGGTCGATTTCACGAGCGGTTACACGTCCGCCTACATGCTGGTCGTCGGCGTCGCGCTGCTCGGCCTCGTCGTCTGGTTCCCCAAGGGCCTGCTCGGCACCCTGCGCGAGAAGAGGGCGCCATGGCTGCCGTGAGTCTGCTTCGGACCGAGGGTCTGTGCCGCTATTTCGGCGGCCTGCGCGCCGTCGACGACGTGAGCTTTTCCCTGGACGCGGGCGAAATCCGCGCGATCATCGGCCCGAACGGCGCAGGCAAGACCACTTTCGTCTCGCTGATCTGCGGCCGCGTCCTGCCTACGGCGGGCCGCATCGCCTTCGAGGGGCGCGACATCTCGGGCCTCCCGGCGTTCCGGCGGGTCGGGCTCGGCATCGCTTACACGTTCCAGATCACCTCGATCTTCGGCAACCTGACGGTCTTCGACAACGTCGCGCTCGCCGTGCAGAACAGCATGCAGCGCGGCGGCGGATCGGGCCTGTGGCTCGACGAGCGCGCGATGGCCGCGAGTGTCCGCGAAGCGCTCGATCGCGTCGGCCTCCACGACCGCACGGACGCAAGGGCCTCGACGCTCTCGTACGGGCACCAGCGGCTCCTCGAGGTCGCGATGGGGCTGGCCCTGACGCCGAAGCTCCTGATCCTCGACGAGCCGACGCAAGGCCTGTCGGATGCGGAGATCGCCGGCTTCTGCGACCTCGTCCGCGAGATCGCCCGCGATGCCACGGTGCTCCTGATCGAGCACAACATGGACGTCGTGATGGATCTGGCCAGCCGCATCACCGTCATGAACAACGGCACGATCCTCTCGGAAGGATCGCCGGAAGAGATCCGAGCCGACGCCGCTGTGCAGCGCGCCTATCTGGGAACTTAGAGTCACTCATGGTCCAATGGAGTCATTCTGACGTGGCGATTTCGGGCCAAGACCCAGCCGGCGGACGAAGAGCGTATCTGGATACGGTCGAGGACGACGGCGCCGGTATTGGCCCGAAAGCGCCCGTCCCGGAAGGTTTGCGATCGGCGGACCCCCGACGCCGAGCCGGTCTCGACGCCGGATCGCCTCGCCGATCGCAAACAGAATTGCCTCCATTTGACCATGAGTGGCTCTAAATGCTGGAAGTCCGCGACATCAACACCTGGTACGGCGACGTGCACGTTCTGCGCGACCTGTCGCTGAACGTCGAAGCCGGCGAGGTGCTCTGCCTGCTCGGTCGCAACGGCGCCGGCAAGACGACGGCGCTCAAGGCCATCATGGGGCTCGTCAGGCCCCGCTCCGGCTCGATCGCGCTCGACGGCGTCGAGCTGACGAGGCTGTCGGCGCACATGGTGCCGAAACAGGGCGTCGCCTACGTGCCCCAGGGCCGGCGCCTGTTCGCGGAGCTGAGCGTCGCCGAGAACCTGGAAATCGGTTTGATGGCCCGCGACAAGGGCCGCAAGACGCTCGATCATGCGCTCGAGCTCTTCCCCGTCCTGCGCGAGCGGATGAAGCAGCGCTCCGGCACCCTGTCGGGCGGCGAGCAGCAGATGCTGGCGATGGCCCGCGCGTTGTGCCTGGAGCCGAAGGTGCTGCTGCTCGACGAGCCGACGGAGGGCCTGATGCCCTCGATGATCGCCGCGATCCGGGACTCGGTGAGCGAACTGCGCGCCCTGGGCGTCGCGATCGTCCTGGTCGAGCAGCGCGTCGACGCTGTGCTGCCGGTCGCCGACCGCGTCGCCTTCATCGAGAACGGCCGCACCCGCGACACCGTCGCCGTCGAGGCCCTGCACGGCGACCTGTCGCTCGTGCACAAATACGTCGGCGTCGGGCACTAGCGACCGCTTTGCGGGGGCGCCTCTGGGCCCCGGATCAAGTCCGGGGCACGAGGTTTCCGTCTATCGCTCCGGCCGCGCCCTCTCACGCCGCGATCGCGCCGAACTCCGTCAGCACGACGCCCGCGCCGCGCATCTGCTGGATCGCCGCCTCGAGCGATCCGCCGAGGTCGATCGCCCGGCAGGCGTCCATGACCACCGTCGTATCGAAGCCGAGCCTCGCGGCGTCGAGCGCCGAATAGGCGACGCAGAAATCCGTGGCAAGCCCGGTCAGCACCAGCCGCGTCAGACCGCGCTCGCGCAGGTAGCCGCCCAATCCGGTCGGCGTCGTGCGGTCGTTCTCGAAGAAGGCCGAGTAGCTGTCGATGCCGGGCCGGAAGCCCTTGCGGATGATGAGCTGCGCCTTGTCCCAGGCGAGCTCGGGATGGAAGTCGGCGCCTCTCGTGCCCTGCACGCAGTGTTCGGGCCACAGCGTCTGCGCGCCGTAATGCATCTCGACCGAGCCGAACGGCTCCTTGCCCTCGTGGCTCGAGGCGAAGCTCGAATGGCCCTCCGGATGCCAGTCCTGAGTCAGAACCACATGCTCGAAGTGCCCGATCAGCGCGTTGATCGGCGGCACCACCTCATGTCCCTCGCCGACCGCGAGCGCGCCGCCCGGGCAGAAATCGTTCTGGACGTCGATGACGACGAGGACGCTGTTGTCGTGGGCTCCGGCCATGTGAATTCCCCGCTTCTCGATACCCCCGGCGGCGAACGATAGAGATCGCGCCCGCCCGGATCAAACGTCCGCCCGGACACTATTTCGTCGCACCGGCGGCGCACCGATTGCGACCGTTCGCAGGCAAATGATAGCCTCGACGAGGCGACAGAGCGAGCGGGGGCCGATGATCGCGCGGTTGAGACGTCTACCGGAGCCGTTGCGGCTCCTGCCGGCCGTTCTGGGCCTTGTCCTCGTAGCCTCTCCGGCGCTCGCCCACACCAGCGAGCGGGCCTTCGTCCTGCTGCTGCCGACCGGCTACTACATGACCGCCGGGGCGATCGCCGTCGCCGCCACCTTCCTGCTGCTCGCCTTCGTCCCGAAGGGCATCTCGGACCGGATGGCCGACGCGCGGCTGCGGTTGTTCGCACTGAAGCCCCCGAGCCCCGTCGCGACCAGCCTGCTCGCCTTCGCCTTCCTCGTTCTCCTCGTTCTCTCCGGCTTCTTCGGCACCCACGATCCGCTGGAGAATCTGCTGCCGCTGACGATCTGGACCCTGTGGTGGATCGTCTTCACGATTCTGACGGCGATCGTCGGCAACATGTGGGCCTACCTCAATCCGTGGAGCGGCCCCCTGGCGGTCGCGCGCATGCTGCTCGGCTGGACGGGCGGCGCCCACCCCCTCACGCTGCCGCGCTCGCTCGGCTATTCCCTTGCCATCGTCCAGTTCCTCGCCTTCGCCTGGTTCGAGAAGATCAACATCGCCCCGGCCGATCCGGAACGTCTCGCCCTTACGGTCTGCGTCTACTGGTCGGTGAACCTCGTCGCCGCGCTCCTGTTCGGCGGCGAGTGGTTCGAGCGCGCCGAGCCCTTCTCGATCTTCTTCCGCTTCGTCGCCCGCCTGTCGCCGCTCGTCTGGGAAAAGGCGGATGGGGAGCGCGTCCGCCTGTCGCTGGCGATGCCGGGCGCGGCCTTGCTCGACCGCCCGCCGCTGCCGCTCAGCGGCGTCGTCTTCCTCCTGCTGACGCTGACGCTCGAATCCTTCGATGGCCTGTCGGAGACCTTCTGGTGGCTCGGCCGCAACGGCATCAATCCGCTGGAATTTCCCGGCCGCTCGGCGGTCATGTGGATCAACACCTACGGTCTACTCGGCTCCTGGGTGGTCCTGATGGCCGTCTACACCTTCGCCGTCGGCCTCGGCTGGCTGATCGCCGGCCGTCCCGGCTCGCTCGTCGCGCTGCTCGGCACGCTCGTCTTCTCGATCATGCCGATCGCGCTCGGATTTCACTTCGCCCACTACCTGACGGCGGTCCTGGTCGACCTGCAATACGCCGTCGCCGCCGCCTCCGATCCGTTCCACTCCGGGATGAACCTGCTCGGTTACGACGAGTCGATGGTCACCACCTCCTTCCTCTCGACCCACGAGGGCACCCGGCTGATCTGGAACGCCCAGACGATCGGCATCGTCGTCGGCCACGTGCTCGGCATCCTGCTCGCCCACGAACTCGCCTGCCGGCTGATCGCGGACTATCGCGCCGCCGTCGTCAGCCAGGCGCCGCTGGCGCTCGTCATGGTCGCCTATACGCTGTTCGGCCTGTGGTTGCTCTCGTCGCCGGTCGCGGGGGGATAAGGAGAAAGTCCGGGCAGCGGCCCTCTCCCCGGTCTCCGCTCGTTCCCGCCCCCGGATCCGGCCTCTGGCCGGTCCGGGGCCAAACTCGGGCGGGGATCCAGGAGCCAAACGGCAAAGCGCTGCGGGTCCGCCCTGAGCCCCGGCTTTCGCGGGAGCGAGCGGAATGGAAGAAGCGGCTCAATTCTCCTGCGTAGCGTAGATCCGGTTGATCGCCGCGTTCTGCTGGCGGATGTGCTCGGGCCAGCGCGACTTGATGTAGGAGAGCACCGCGACGATCTGCTCGTCGCTCAGGGTCTCCTCGAATTTCGGCATCGACCCGCTGTCGAGCGTCCGGCAGGCGACGGTCGAAAGTCCCGTCTTGGTCAACTCGAACAGCGCGGTATCGGGATGCTCCCAGGTGTGGCCGGTGCCGTCGTGGGGCGGAGCGAGCGGATTCTCGATGCTGGCTTTCTCCCAGCCGCGCTGACCTTCGCCGTTGGCGCCGTGGCAGCCCGCGCAGTCCGCCGCGTAGATGTCGCGGCCCATCGACACGAGAACCGGATCGTCCGGGCGAAGCAACCCGTTCGCGTCGTCTTCCTGCCGCGACAGGAACAGATAGAACGCGCCGCCGCCCAAGAGCAGCACCGCGAAGGCCGCTATCAGTCGAACGCCCATCGTCGCCGGGACCGATTTCCGTTTCTGGATCGCCCGGGAACTATAGCGCGGCTGAAGCGTCCCGACAGCCCGAAGTCGCGAACCGGCCGCGCTCCCGCGTGTCTATCGGCCGTCCGCGACGATCGCCGCGCCCTCGGCGACGAGCGTTTCGATCTCCTCCGTGCTCAGGCCCGCTTCGGCGAGGACCTCGCGGGTGTGCTCGCCGAACAGCGGCGCCGGCCGGCGGATGCTTCCCGGCGTCTCGGAGAACTTCACCGGCAGGCCGATCGCCTTCGTCCTGCCGGCTCTGGGGTGATCGAGCTCGACGATCATGCCGCGGGCGTTGACGTGCGGGTCGGCCTGCATCTCCAGGATATTCAGCACCGGCCCGCCGGGCAGCCCGACCGCCTCGAAGCGGGCGAGCCAGTCCGCGCTGGTGCGGGCCTTGAAATAGGGCGTCAGCACCTCGACCAGCGCCGGCAGGTTCACCATGCGGTCGCCGTTGGTGGCGAAGCGAGGGTCCGCGCCGAGCGTCTCCGCGTCGAGGACTTTCAGGAGCCGCTGCCAGTTCGCCTGGTTCGCCGCCCCGATGTTGATCCAGCCGTCGGCCGTCTCGAAAGCCTGGTAGGGCGCGCTCAGGGGATGCGCCGAGCCGATCGGCACCGGATTTACTCCGGTCGCGAACGCGATCGCCGATTGCCAGTAGGTCTGGGTGATGCCCGCTTCCAGCAGCGAGGAATCGACTATCTGTCCCTCCCCCGTCTTGAGCCTGCGGACGTACGCGGCGACGCAGCCCATCGCGCCGAGGATGCCGGCGGTGATGTCGGTGATCGGGGCGGCGACCTTGACCGGCGGCCGGCCTGGCCCCTCGCCGGTGACCGACATCAGCCCCGACATGCCCTGCGCGATCAGGTCGAAGCCGCCGCGCGTCGCGTAGGGACCGGTGCGCCCGAAGCCCGACAGCGAGCAGTAGACGAGGCCCGGATTGTCCTTGCGCAGGGTCTCGTAGCTCAATCCGAGCTTCTCCATCGTGCCGAGCCGGTAGTTCTCGATCAGGATGTCGGCGCCCCTGACGAGGCGCCGCAGCGCGTCGGCCGCGCCGGGATGCTTCAGGTCGAGCGCGATCGCCCGCTTGTTGCGGTTCATCATCATGAAGGCGGCGCTCTCGCCGTTCACGTCCGGCGGGATGAAGCGGCGCGTGTCGTCGCCGGCCGGCCGCTCGACCTTGACGACGTCGGCCCCCATGTCGGCGAGCATCATGCCGCAGGTCGGCCCGGCCATGATGTGGCTGAGCTCGACGACCCTGACGCCGTCCAGCGGCCCGCCGGGCGCGGGAGCCATGTCAGCGGCCCTTCCAGTTCGGCTTGCGCTTGCCGAGGAAGGCCTCCATGCCCTCCTTGAAGTCCTCGCTCATGTAGGCCTGGACGATCAGGTCCTTGTCCTCGGCCTCCGCGCCTTCCACGCGCAGCCGCCGCAGCCCTTCCTTGATGGTGCGCATGGTGATCGGGGCGTGGCCGGCGAGTTGCCCGGCCAGCGCGTCCACCCGGCTGATCAGGGCCGGATAGTCGGCGACGACCTCGGTGACGAGACCGATCGCCAGCGCGTCCTCGGCGCCGATCAGCCTGGCGGTGAAGATCGCCTCCTTCACCCGGCCGATGCCGATCAGCGCGGCGACCCGCGACAGGCTCTCGACCGACAGCGTGTTGCCGAGCGTGCGGGCGATCGGGAAGCCGAACTTCATGTCGGCGGTGGCGACGCGCAGGTCGCAGGCGGCCGCGATCGCCGCGCCGCCGCCGGTGCAGGCGCCCGAGATCGCCGCGATCGTCGGAACCGGGCATTTCTCGATCGTGTCGAACACCCGGCTCATCCGGTGCTCGTAGTCGAGGGCGTCCTGCTCGCTGGAGAAGTCGCGGAACTGGCGCATGTCCGTGCCCGCGGCGAAGGCCTTCTCGCCGGCGCCGACGACGACGATCGACTTGATCGAGCCGTCCTCGGGGATCGTCGAGCAGACGTCCGCCAGCCCCTCGTACATGGCGAAGGTCAGCGCGTTGCGCGCCTCCGGCCGGTTGAGCGTGACCCAGCCCGTGGTCCCGCGTACCTCGTAGAGAAGCTCGTCGGTGGCAATCTTGTTCATGTCCGGTCGGTACCTGTTGGAAGCTGCGAAAGGGTGTCCATTGGTGCATATCAGAAAAGCCGTGGGAAGCACCCAGAACCTCGCGGAGATGCACCTTTGCCGTCCGCTCGCAAAATCCGCGGAATCGATCGGCTTTCTAGCAGCCGCCGGAAAGATCGCGCGGCTTCGGGCCGGTTCTGTCGACGCCGAGAAGCGTGCCGAGCGTGTTGAAGGGCAGGGCCAGCGCCTCGGCGACGGCGCGCCCCGCCACGCCGCCCTTGATGACGACCTTCGGCGCCGACAGGGGGCCGCGGATCGCGAAGGGCGAGACGATCGGGATCAGGTTGTCGACGCGCGCCTTCGGCGTCGCCTCGATGTCGATCGTGTCGTCCTTGAAGTCGATCAGCCCTGTCGCCCGCACGATCACGTCGTCGGTCTCGACGATCGCCGATTGCAGCGTCGCCAGCCCCGGATCGAAGGCGAGCTTGGCGGAGAAGCACGCGATCCGCGACGTCCCCGTCCTTGCCGAGGGCGCGAACAGCCAGGACGGCAGGACGAGACCGGACAGATCGATCAGCCGGTTGCCGATCGTTCCGTCGACGATGCGCATGTAGAGGTCGCCCCTGGCCTCCCGGACCGCCGTCCGTGCCGATGCGCCCGACGACGACACGTCGAAGGCCGCTTCCAGGACGCCCTCGATCGGCAGGTCGATTTCGAATGTCTGCAGTGCGTCGCCGATCGGCCAGCGCGCGATGCGCCCCTTTGCGCTGAACGGCCGGCTTTCCTCGCGCACGTTCATGTGTCCGTCGAAGTCGAACCGGCCCCTGTCGAATTCGAGCGAGAACGACCGCGCCGTGACGAGCCCCTCCTCGTAGAGCACGTGGCCGGTCACGCTGCTCACGTCGCTGGCGGCGCCCTCTATCCGCCCGGCATTGACGGCGATGTCGAAGCGCGGGTGCATGACCGCACGCTGCGTCGAGGCGGGCTGCTTTCGGGCCATGCTTGTCTCCCGCGACCGGCGGAAGTCGGACACGATCTCGAACAGCCGTCTCGCGTCGACGAGATGCAGCGCGGGCGTCGTGATGTTTCCGGCGACCAGCGCGCGCTTGTCCTCCGGTTTGACCGAGAGATCGCCGGATATCTCGGTCCTGCCGAAGCGCAGGCTGCCGTCGACGTCGCCGCTGCGCCGCGAAAGGGAGACGATGCCCTTGAAGGCGACCGGGCCGACGGGCTCGGACGTCAGACCTGCGGCGGAGGCGAGCCGGGCGTAGTCCGGCACGTTCAGCGACAGGGCGAAGCGTGCCGTCTCCTCCGGCTTCGTCTGGTCCGCCTTCAGCTCGAGGTCGGCCGAGACGAGCTTCGAGCCGGTGAGTTTCGCCGTGAGCGTGTCGACGCCCGCCGTCCCGCTCGCATCGGAGACCGCGAAGGTGCCGGTCAGCTTGCCGAGCGCCGCCGGGTCGGCGGGTTTTATGCCGAGCGCGTCCGCTGTCGGGACCGCGATGTCGCCGGACAGATCGAAATCGGCGAGCTGGAGGAGGTCGCCGATCCGCCCGCTCAGGTCGAAGGTCGGGGCGTCCGCGGGCCCGGCGAGTACGTGCAGGTCCTCGACCGCGAGCCGGCCGTCGTCGTCGCGGCGGATCGCGCCCGCCGTGATCGGTCCGAGCCGCGGGATCGCTTCGGAGAAGAGGTTGGTGGTGATCCATCCCTCGCTCAGCGCCAGCGCGTCGAGATCGCCGGTCAGGCGCCCGGTCACCCCGTAGACCTCGAAAGTGAGCAGGCCGGCCTCGTCGACGGTCTTCGCGCCGTCGGTCGGCCACTCGGCGTCGATCGAAAGATCGAAACCCTTCTGCGCGTCGAGATTGGCGATCGAGCCGGTGGCCCGGAGGGTCGCCCCGTCGGCCAGCGTCAGCGATGCATCGAGGTTGCGCAATGCGGAGTCCGCACCGGACGTTTCGATGCCGGCGGCGAGTTTCGCCGTGCCCTCGATGGTGCGGGCGATCTTCAGGGAGTCGAGTATGTCGCCGACCGAGGAGATGTCGGCGCCGATGCTGGCCTGGCGCATGTCCTTGGCCGGATCCTTCGGCACGACGCTGCGCATCTCGAGCGTGCCGCCCGCCGTTCTGGCGGTCAGGGTGAAGCCGTCGCCGATGGCGCGGCCGTCGAAGACGAGCGGCCGGATCGACGCGTCGACCGAAAGCGCCGCACCGTTCACCGTGCCCGAGGCCGTGATCGTCGAAGGGCCGCCGGACTGGCCCCTTGCGGTCGCGAAAGTGGTGGCGACGATGTCGAAATCCCATCCCGAGCGGCTGTCGCGATAGCGGTAGGTGACGTCCGAGACCGCGATGTCGGCGTGCTTGGCGAGCCGTACCGCGCCCGGCACGAGGCCGAACCAGCGTTGGACGTTGCGGTCGCCGGCCGCGGCGTCCGGATCGAATCCGACGAGGGTGCTGTTCTCGGCGAGCGCCACCCCGTGCAGTCGCAAGGACCTGAGGTCGAGCGCGCCGGCGAGCAGCGCGCGCAGGCCGACGCCGATCGCGCCTTCCTCGATCCGGTCCGCCTCTCCCGACGGCGCCCCTTCCGGCCTTTCGACGCGGATTTTCGAGCCGGTGATGAGAACGGTCGGGCCGAGGCCGAATTTGACCGGACCGTCAATCGCGACCGGCGCGCCGAGGCTCGACGTCAGCATCTTCTCGACCAGCGCGGCGCGCATCGGTCCGAGGAACCCGACGGTTCCGACGAGCAGGAACGCGACTGCGAGGGCGAAGGCGAGCCCGATCAGCCCGGAAACGAGGCGTACCATGCGGCGTGCTGCCGACTGCCGCCCGCGCGATGTCTTCCGCGAACCCCGCATCGTCTTCGCTCGCCCCTGTGGATGGCGCTCGCCGGAGCGCCGGCATCGCAGCGCCGGCATCGATATTTAGCCGATAACGGCGAAATAGGGCAGGGGACTGCGCGACAGGAAGCGACGCGAGATGCCCGGCCGATCCTGTTCGGCCGGACGCTGCCGCCGGTCCGGCCGGTTCCCGGTCCGGCCGAGACGGTCGGTCGCGCCGTTACGACGCGAAGCCCTTCGCTTCCTCGCGCAGCTTGAACTTCTGGATCTTGCCGCTCGGCGTGCGCGGCAGGTCGTCGACGATCTCGAGGCGCTCGGGCAGGTAGGTCTTGGCGCACTTCTGGTCCGTCAGGAACTGGACCATGCCGTCCTTGTCGAGGGTCGCCCCCTCGCGCAGGGTGACGAAGGCGACGGCGCGCTCGCCGAGGCGGGCGTCCGGATAGCCGACGATGGCAACCGCTGCGATCGCCGGGTGCTTGAACAGAAGCCCCTCGATCTCGACGACGGGAATGTTCTCGCCGCCGCGGATGATGACGTCCTTGGAGCGGCCGGAGATGCGGATGTAGCCGTCCTCGCTCATGCGGGCGAGGTCGCCGGTGTGGAACCAGCCCTCGGCGTCGACATTGTTCCATTCCGGCCGCTTGTGGTAGCCCGAGAAGAGCGAGCAGCCGCGCATCATCAGGTCGCCTTCCTCGCCGAAGGGCACGGGGTTGCCCTCCCGGTCGACCACCTTCACCTCGGTTCCCGGCAGCGCGCAGCCGTCGGTGTTGAAGGCCTTCTCCTCCGGATCGTCGAGCTTCGTCAGCGTCACCGCCCCGTTCTCGGTCATGCCCCAGGCGGAGACGATGGACGCGCCGAGGGTCTCGCGCGCCTTGGCGACGAGCGGACGCGGAATCGGCGCGCCCGCCGACAGGAACACGCGCAGGCTCGGCACCGGCTCGCCTTCTGCGGCGACGGCCTCGGTGAGGTCGCTCAGGAACACCGCCGAGGCCATCGTGAACGTGACCTTCTCCCGCCGGATCGTCGCGGCGGCCCGCTTCGGATCCCAGACGTCCTGGAGCACGGCGCGCGCCTTCAGCACGATCGGCATCATCAGCCCGTACATGAAGCCCGTCTGATGGGCCATCGGCGAGGCCATCAGGACCACGTCGTCCGGTCCGAGACCGACGCGCTCGGCGTAGGGCTTCAGGTTGGACAGGAGCGTATTGGAGGTGTGGGTGGCACCCTTCGGCTCGCCGGTGGTGCCGGACGTGTACAGAAGCTGCGTCACCTCGTCAGGCTTCGTCCGCATCGCCGCGTCGAGCGTGCCGGAATTCGGCTTCAGCAGCACGGCTTCGAAGCTCGCGTCGCCCGTCCCGCCGATGGCGAGCACGTGCCTCAGCGCCGGCAGCTTGTCGCGGATGCCGGCCATCATGCCCGGATAGTCGAAGTCGCGGAAGCGCTGCGGCACGACCATCAGTTTCGTCTCCGCGAGCGCCAGCATGAAGGATAGCTCGCGCTCCCTGAAGATCGGCATCAGCGGATTGACGACGGCGCCGATCTTGGCGCAGGCGACATAGAGCGCGGTGAACTCCCACCAGTTCGGAAGCTGGTAGGAGACGACGTCGCCCCGGCCGATGCCGAGATCGAGCAGGTTGAGCGCGATGCGCCCGGCCCGCTCGTCGAGCTCGCGATAGGTGAGCCGCGTCTCCTTGCCCGTCAGGGTGTTGAAGTCGCAGACCGCCTGCTGGTCCGGCACGTCCGCGAGGCAGGCGTCGAGGTAGTCGATGATCGTCTTGTCATCCCAGTGGCCGGCGGCCTTCATGGCTTCGCGGCGCGGGACAATGAGGACTGGATCGAACGGCATGGCATTCCTCCCTTGGTATTCGTTGCCCCGCTCGGGCGCGGCCCGGCGGGGATCGTGTTCAATCGATGCGGACGGCGATCTTTCCGATCTGTCCTCCGGTCTGCAGGCGCGCGAGCGCTTCGCCGATCCTCTCGAGCGGATAGGTCCGGTCGATGGCCGGCTTCAGGCGGCCGGACCGGTAGACGGCGATGAGCCGGCGGAATTCGTCGAGATCGCCGAGCGTCGCGCCGTGGATCTCGAGCTGGCGGACGAAGAGGCGGCGCAGGTCGGCCGACGGATTGTCGCCGGTCGTGGCGCCGCAGGTGACGATCCGCCCCCCGCGCCGGAGCGCCTTCAGCGCCTCGCTCCAGGTCTCGCCGCCGATCGAGTCGATCACCATGTCCGCGCCTTCGCCGTCGGTCAGCTCGAGAACGCCGCGCGCCAGTGTTCCTTTCGAGGTGTCGACGCAGGCGTGCGCGCCGAGCGCGGATGCATGCTCCAGCGCTTCCGCGCGCCGCGAGCTGACGATGACGCGGGCCCCGGCGATCACCGCGAGCTGCAGGCAGGCCGTCGCCACGCCGCCGCCGATGCCGGTGACGAGCACGGTCTCGCCGGGCCCGAGGGCGCGTTTGCCGAACAGCATGCGCCAGGCGGTGAGATAGGCGACGGGCAGGGTCGCGGCTTCCAGGAGGTCGGCGTCGTCCGGCAGGGGCATGAAGCAGACGGCGGGCATGGCGACATACTCGGCGAAGGTGCCGTCGCGGTGCTCCCCGGCGATGCGCAGCGACTTGCACAGGGGCTGGTTGCCGGAGAGACAGTAGCGGCAGGCGCCGCAGAAGGCGGCGGGATAGAGCACGGCCTTCATGCCCGCTTCGAGCCCGGAGCCGGGATCGGCCTCGACGATTTCTCCGGCGCCGTCCACGCCGAGAACCATCGGCAGCGCGTGCGTGATGCCCTGGCCGTCGTCGCGCATATAGAGGTCGACCCGGTTGAGCGAGGCCGCCCGCACGCGCATCAGCGCCTCGCCGGGCCGGCGTTCCGGCATCGGCGCCTCGCGCAGGGCCAGCCCGTCGGGCCCGCGTTTCTCGAGCACGGCCGCCTTCATCGCCCGCCTCCTCAGTAGGGGACGGCGCGCCGGCCGACGCGCTGCCTCGCGATGATCGTCTTCATGATCTCGGCGGTGCCGTCGCCGATCTGCAGGCCGAGCACGTCGCGCAGGCGCTGCTCGTAGGGCAGTTCCCGCGAATAGCCGGCGTGTCCGTGGAACAGCAGGCAGGCGTGCACCGTGTCGAAGGCGAGCCTGGGCGCCCACCACTTGCACATCGCCGCTTCGGCGCTGTGCGGCAGGTTCTCGTCCTTCGCCCACAGCGCCTGGTAGCAGAGCAGGTGCGCGGCCGTGACCTGCGTGTCGAGCTCGGCGAGCCGGTGCGATACGCCCTGGAAGGCCGACAGCGACTGGCCGAAGGCCTTGCGCTCGGCGACATGCGCCCAGGTTTCCTCCAGCGAGATCCGCGCCACCGCGAGGCACTGAAGGCCGATCAGGGCGCGCGAGAAGTCGAAGCCCTGCATCACCTGCCGGAAGCCCATGCCCTCCGCCCCGAGCAGGTTCTCGGCGGGCACCCTCACGTTCTCGAAGAAGATCGAGCCGCGCCCGATGGCCCGTTCGCCGATATCGTCGAAGCGCGTGCGGGCGATGCCCGGCAGGGTGAGCGGAACGAAGATGGCGCTGACCCCGCCGGCGCCGTCCTCCGGCGTGCCGGTGCGGGCGAACACCACCGCCCCGTCGGCGCAGTCGGCGCAGGAAATCGAGGTCTTCTCGCCGTCGAGGACGTAGTGGTCCCCCTCGCGGCGCATCTTGAGCGCGAGGTTGCCGGCGTCCGACCCGCCGCGCGGCTCCGTCAGCGCCAGGGCGATCAGCCTTTCGCCCGCGCACACCCGCGGCAGCCACTCGGCGGTGATCGCGGGCGCGGCGTGCTCGGCCAGGATCTGCCCGCACAGCGAGCCCAGAAGCTGCACGTAGGCCATGTTGAAGTCGCCGGCCGCGATCGCCTCGATGACGACGCCGCTGGTGACGCGCGAAGCGCCGAGGCCGCCGTGCGCCTCCGGCATCTCCGGCGCGATCAGGCCGATCCCGCCCATCTCCGCCATCAGCGTCCGGTCGAGGACGCCCGTGCGGTCGCGCGCGCCGTAGCCCGGCGCCAGCCGCTCGGCGGCGAAGCGCCGTGCGGTCTCCTGGATCGCGACCTGGTCTTCCGAGAGGGCGAACTGCATGACGTCTTCTCAGGACTTCCCCTTGTCGCCCCGCCGCGTCGCGCGGAGGGTCATTTCGCGTATTTGCGGAACTCCGGTGCGCGCTTCTCCTGGAAGGCGCGCACGCCTTCCCGAGATTCCTCCGTGTCGTAGTAGAGGCTGAGCGCCTGCATCCCCATCGAGGCGATGCCGCGGATGTGCTCGCTGGCGGCGTTGAACGAACGCTTGGCGATGGCGATCGCGGTGGGGCTGCGCTCCATGATCTCCGTGCACCAGCGCTCGACCTCGGCGTCGAGCTCGGCGAGCGGCACGACCGTGTTGACGAGGCCCATGGCGAGCGCTTCCTGCGCGCTGTAGCGCCGGCACAGGTACCAGATCTCGCGGGCCTTCTTCTCGCCGACCACCTGGGCGAGGTAGGCGGTCCCGTAGCCCGGATCGACGGAGCCGACCTTCGGGCCGACCTGGCCGAAGATCGCGGTGTCGGCGGCGATCGTCAGGTCGCAGATCGTGCACAGCACGTTGCCGCCGCCGATCGCGTAGCCCTGCACGCGGGCGATGACCGGCTTCGGCACGTCGCGGATGATCGAGTGGAGTTCCTCCATCGGCAGGCCGATGATGCCACGCCCGTCGTACTGGCCGGCATGGGCGGACTGGTCGCCGCCGGTGCAGAAGGCCTTGTCGCCGGCGCCGGCGAGGACGATGACGCCGATCGACTTGTCCCATCCGGCCTTGCCGAACGCGTGGATCAACTCGTCGCAGGTCTGGCCGCGAAACGCGTTGTACTGCGCCGGGCGGTTGATGGTGATCCGGGCCGCGCCGTTCTTCACTTCGTAGATGATGTCTTGATAGTCCACGGTATCTTTCCCTCAGACGTTCGCGGCCAGGCCGCCGGAAACGCCGATCGCCCGTGCGGTGATGAGGGCCGCGTCGATGCCGCCGCCGGTGACGGCGGCAATCTTGCCCTTCAAGCCACGCACGGAAAATCGCCTTCCGGATTTTTCGTATCCACGGAGGGAGGATTGCGCAGGCGGCGATATATGTCAATATATTGCTATTAATCGACGAGAGGCGGATGACCGACATGGATGCCGAGAGCTCGCGCGAGGACGACTCCGGGCAACGCCCGGCGGCACGGGAGCAGACGCTCGCCGAACTCGCCAACCGCATCTTCTTCCGCCTCTACCAGGCGGCCAACATGATGCACAAGACCGGCACGCGGGCGCTCGAGTCGAAGGGCGTGACGACCCAGCAATGGGCCGTCATCGGCGCCCTGTCGCGCCCGCAGGTGAAGGACGGCATGAGCGTCGGCGAGCTCGCCAGGTTCCTGCTGGTGAGCCGCCAGAATCTCACGGGCGTCGTGGCGAGGCTGGAGAAGCAGGGCTACCTGGCCCGCACCCGCGACGAGACCGACGGCCGCGCCCGGCTCCTGCAACTGACCCCGTCCGGCGCCGAGCTCTGGCAGGGCATCGTCCCGCTGATCTACGCCTACTACGAGGAGGCGCTGGACGAGTTCGGCGTCGGCGAGCGGATGCACTTCCTCGTCTCGCTGGAGAAGCTGATCGCCAACATGAAGCGGCTCTGACGGTCGCCCTGCGCGCCGTCTCATGTGCCGCCCCGCGACATCGGGGCGCAGTCCGCCGGACCCGAAGTAATGTAAACATATTGACTTATTGCGCTGCAACATGGTGCTGCAGTGCGGCTGTCCCGCCCGTCCAGTTCCTTCCCGATCCGGATCCGCCCGCGCCCCGCCCGCAGTCCGCCCCCGGTTCGCCCGCGCGGCGCCCGTCGTCCGCCCGTGATCGCCCGTGACCCGCCCGTGACCCCGACGCGGTCTCCGCTCCGCCGACCCGCGCGACCGAACGCCCCGACGGCGACGGAACCGGAAGGTCCTAGCCGGCCGGCAGCTCGAGCTTCGGCAGGAAGTCGGCGCCGGCGAGGGCGAGGAAGTCCCACAGCGCCTGGGCCGCCGGCGACAGCCGCTTGTCGGCGAGCCGCACCACGTACCATTGGCGGATGATCGGCAGGCCCACGACGTCGAGCGCCGAAAGCCGCCTGTCCGAGATCTCGGTGGCGACCGTGTGGGCGGAGATCAGGGCGATCCCGAGCCCGGCCATCACGGCCTGCTTGATCGTCTCGTTCGATCCCATCTCCGCGCCGGTGCGCGGGGTGACGCCCGCGGTCGCGAGCAGCCTTTCCATCAGAAGCCGCGTGCCCGAACCCTGCTCGCGCAGGAGGAAGGGCTCGGCGGCGAGGTCCGTCATCGCGATCGCCCGCCTTTCCGCCAGCGGATGGTCGGGGGCGGCGACGATGACGTGCGGATGCGGTCCGACGATCGCCTGCTCCACGCCGACGTCGCGCGGCGGCCGGCCCATCACCGCGAAATCGACCTGCAGCTCCGAGAGCGCCGCGATCGTCTCGCCGCGGTTTCCGACGACGAGCTGCATCTCGACGTTCGGATGGTCCTTGAGGAAGGCGGCGAGCGCGCGCGGGGCGAAGTATTTCGCGGTCGAGACCACGCCGACGCGCACCGTGCCGCGCTCGATCCCGCGCAAGGCGTTCAGCCGCTCGTCGCAATCGGCGATCGCGAGCTCGATGAAGGCGATGGCGTGCAGAAGCTCGCGGCCGGCCTCCGTCGGGCGGAACCCGTCCGGCCCGCGCTCCAGGAGCGGCATGCCGGCGAGATCCTCGAGCTGCCGGAGCTGCAGCGAGACGGCGGACGGCGTCAGGCCGATCTCCTGCGCGGCGGCCGAGACGCTGCCCCTTCGCGCGGTCGCCTCGAAGCCGCGAAACTGACGGATGGTTGCGTGCTGGAGCGGCATTTTCAGTTTTTCTCAATCAGCACGCAAGTTATTCAAAATTTACTTCATTGGCAATCTCCCCCAGTCTGACCGCGCGGCAGAGACCGCGTGGCCGAAGACCCCGGGAGATCGCCGAACCGGGGCGGGGCAGGGAGACACCGGGATGCAGGCCCGTCAAAGGCTCGAACGGAATCTGAAGGACTGGGCAGGCGACGATCCGCCGCGCCTCGCGGTCGCCGACACGCTGGCGGCGGTCGCCAATGCCGCGACCGCGCTGTCCGAGCTGATCGGTCGCGGCCCGCTCGCCGGCAGCCTGGCGGCGGACGTCGGCGGCAACGCCGGCGGCGACGTCCAGAAGCTTCTCGACCTGCGCGCCCACGACCTGTTCGCGGACGCGTTCCGGCGCGCTCCCGTCGCCGTCGTCTATTCGGAAGAGAGCGACGAGGCCGTTCCGCTGGACGAAGGCGCGCCGCTCGGCGTCGCCATCGATCCGCTCGACGGGTCCTCCAACATCGACACGAACGTCTCGATCGGCACGATCGTCTCGATCTTTCCCGCCCCCGCGGACGACGGGCCGCCGCCGCCCGGCCGCGAGCAGCTCGCCGCCTGCTTCACGATCTACGGGCCGCAGACCTCTTTCGTGTTCACCGTCGGCGAGGGCACCCACATCGCCACCCTAGACCGGGCCGAGGGACAATTCGTCGTCACCGCGACGAATGTGCAGATCCCGAAGGGCCGGCGCGAATACGCCATCAACGCCTCCAACTACCGGTTCTGGGATCCGGCCGTGCAGGCCTATATCGACGACTGCATCGCCGGAGCCGAAGGCCCGCGCGGCGAGAACTTCAACATGCGCTGGATCGCCTCGCTGGTCGCCGAGGCCTACCGGGTGCTGCAGCGCGGCGGCATCTTCCTGTATCCGCGCGACGCGCGTCCCGGCTACCAGGAGGGCCGCCTGCGCCTCGTCTACGAGGCCAATCCGATCGCCTTCCTCGTCGAGCAGGCCGGCGGCGGCGCGACCGACGGCATCGACCGCATCCTGACCATCCGGCCGAAGAGCGTGCATCAGCGCACGCCGCTGGTGTTCGGCTCGAAGGACAAGGTCGAGCTGGTCGCCCGCTATCACACCGAGCCCCCGGCGACCGGCGAGTATTCGCCGCTGTTCGGCCGCCGCGGCCTGTTCCGGGTCTAGCGCGATGTCCCAGAAGCATCCCATCATCTCGGTCACCGGCTCCTCGGGCGCTGGCACCTCGACGGTCAAGCACACCTTCGACCAGATCTTCCGGCGCGAGGGCGTCGCCGCCGTCTCGATCGAGGGCGACGCCTTCCATCGCTTCAACCGCGAGGAGATGCGGGCCGAGCTCGAGAAGCGGGTGGCGCAGGGCGACCACACGTTCAGCCATTTCAGCTACGACGCCAACGAGCTGAAGGAACTGGAGGCCGTCTTCCGGGGGTATTCGGAAACCGGCACCGGCCGCACCCGCACCTATGTCCACGACGAGGCCGAGGCAGAGACCTGGGGCGTCGAGCCCGGCAGGTTCACCGGCTGGCGCCCGCTCGAGGAAGGCTCCGACGTCCTCTTCTACGAGGGCCTGCACGGAGCGGTCCTGACCGACGACGTCCGGATCGCCGATCACGCGGACCTGAAGATCGGGGTCGTGCCGGTCATCAATCTGGAATGGATCCAGAAGATCCATCGCGACAAGGCCTCGCGCGGCTACACCACCGAGGCCGTCACCGACGTGATCCTCAGGCGCATGCACGACTACGTGCACTGCATCTGCCCGCAGTTCACCAACACCGACATCAACTTCCAGCGCGTGCCGACGGTCGACACCTCGAACCCGTTCGTCGCCCGCTGGATCCCGACGCCGGACGAATCGATGGTCGTCATCCGGTTCAAGGACCCGCGCGGCATCGACTTCTCCTACCTGGTGTCGATGATCCGCGATTCCTTCATGAGCCGGGCGAACTCCATCGTCATCCCCGGCAACAAGCTCGACCTCGCCATGCAGCTCATCCTGACGCCGATGATCCAGCGTCTCGTCGAGCGCCGCCGGCGGATGATCTAGGGGAGAACCGAATGCCGACCGCGCTGAAGACCGTAGCCGCCGAGCCGGCGCCCCTCGAATCGGGACGGACGGCGGCCGACGAGCGGACGATGGCGAACGCCATCCGGGCGCTGTCGATGGACGCCGTCGAGAAGGCGAAGTCCGGCCATCCCGGCATGCCGATGGGCATGGCCGACGTGGCGACCGTGCTGTTCACCCGCTTCCTGAGGTTCGATCCCGCCGACCCGTTCTGGCCCGACCGCGACCGCTTCGTCCTGTCGGCCGGCCACGGCTCGATGCTGCTCTATTCGCTCCTCTACCTCGCCGGCTACGAGGCGGTGACGCTCGACGAACTCGGGAACTTCCGCCAGCTCGGCTCGAAGACGGCCGGTCATCCGGAATACGGCAATTGCCCCGGCGTCGAGACCACCACCGGCCCGCTCGGCCAGGGCATCGCCAACGCGGTCGGCATGGCGCTCGCCGAGCGGATGCTCAACGCCCGTTTCGGCGACGATCTCGTCGACCACTTCACCTACGTCATCGCCGGCGACGGTTGCCTGATGGAGGGCATCAGCCACGAGGCGATCGACCTCGCAGGCCACCTGAAGCTCGGCCGGCTGATCGTTCTCTTCGACGACAACGGCATCTCGATCGACGGCGAGACCTCGCTTGCGACCTCGACCGACCAGCTCGCCCGCTTCGCCGCCGCCGGCTGGGACGTCGCCCGCGTCGACGGCCACGATCCGGAAGCGGTCGCCGGGGCCATCGAGACGGCGAAGGCGACCGGCAGGCCCTCGCTGATCGCCTGCCGCACCGTCATCGGCTACGGCGCCCCGACCAAGCAGGGCACGGAGGCGACGCACGGCGCCCCGCTCGGCGCCGACGAAGTGGCCGCCGCCCGCGAGGCGCTCGGCTGGGCCCATCCGCCGTTCGAGGTGCCGGAGGAGATCCTGTCGAGCTGGCGTGCGGCGGGCGCCCGCGGCGCCAAGGCGCGGCGCGCCTGGGAGAGCCGTCTCGAGGCGGCCGCGCCGCCGGTCCGCCGCGCCTTCCTCGACGGCCAGAAGGGGCTGTTGCCCGGCGACTTCGAGGCGGCGGTCGCCGAGCTGAAATCCGTCTTCGTCGCCGAGGCGCCCAGCCTCGCGACGCGACAGGTCTCGCAGAAGGTGCTCGACCGGATCGTCCCGATCGTTCCGGCGATGATCGGCGGCTCGGCCGACCTCACCGGCTCGAACCTCACCCGGGCCAAATGCCAGAAGGCGGTCGCGCCCGGCGATTTCTCCGGCGCCTACATCCACTACGGCGTGCGCGAGCACGTCATGGGCGCGGCCATGAACGGCATCGCCCTGCACGGCGGCTTCATCCCATACGGCGGCACGTTCCTGGTCTTCGCCGACTATTGCCGCCCGTCGATCCGCCTCTCCGCCCTGATGGGCCGGCGCGTCGTCTACGTCATGACGCACGATTCGATCGGGCTCGGCGAGGACGGCCCGACGCACCAGCCCGTCGAGCATCTGGCGAGCCTGCGCGCCATGCCGGGCGTCAACGTCTTCCGCCCCGCCGACGCGGTCGAGACGGTGGAGGCATGGGCCTGCGCGCTCGCCGACGCCGGCGCGCCGAGCGTGCTGTGCCTCAGCCGCCAGGCGCTGCCCGCGCTCCGCAAGGTCGACACCGACGACAACCATGTCGCCCGCGGCGCCTATGTGATCTCCGGCGATCCGGCCAACCGCGACGTCACGCTGCTCGCCACCGGCTCCGAGGTATCGCTGGCGATCGGCGCCGCCGAGCGCCTGCGCGCCGACGGCATCGCCGCGACCGTCGTGTCGATGCCGTGCTGGGAACTCTTCAGGGCGCAGCCCGAAAGCTACCGCAGGCGGGTTCTCGGCGCCGCCCCGCGCGTCGGCGTCGAAGCCGCCGTCGAGGCCGGCTGGGAGCGCTGGCTCGGGGAGGCCGGCCGCTTCGTCGGCATGGAAGGCTTCGGGGCATCGGCGCCGGCCGGCGACCTCTACGAGCATTTCGGCATCACGATCGACGCGATCGCCGCCGCCGCCAGGGACGTCATCAAGGGAGACCGATAATGGCCCGCATCACGCTGCGCCAGCTTCTCGACCACGCCGCCGAGCACGGCTACGGCGTGCCGGCCTTCAACATCAACAACATGGAGCAGGGGCTCGCGATCATGGAGGCGGCCGACGCGGTCGACGCCCCCGTCATCGTCCAGGCGAGCCGCGGCGCGCGCGCCTATGCCAACGACATCATGCTGGCGAAGATGATCGACGCGCTCGCCGAGATGTACCCGCACATTCCCCTGTGCATGCATCAGGACCACGGCAACTCCGAGGCGACCTGCCTCTCCGCGATCCGCCACGGCTTCACCTCGGTGATGATGGACGGCTCGCTTCTGGCGGACGCGAAGACGCCGGCGAGCTACGACTACAATCTCGAAGTGACCGCCCGCGTCGCCGCGATGGCCCACTGGGTCGGCGCCTCCGTCGAGGGCGAGCTCGGCGTGCTCGGCTCGCTCGAAACGGGCACGGGCGAGGCCGAGGACGGCCACGGCGCCGAGGGAGAGTTGAGTCACGACCAGCTCCTGACCGATCCCGACCAGGCGGTCGACTTCGTGTCCCGGACAAAGGTGGACGCGCTGGCGATCGCCATGGGCACCTCGCACGGGGCCTACAAGTTCACCCGCAAGCCCGACGGCGAGATCCTGGCGATGCACGTCGTCGAGGCGATCCACGCCAGGCTGCCCGACATCCATCTCGTCATGCACGGCTCCTCCTCGGTGCCTCAAGGATTGCAGGACGTCTTCAACGAATTCGGCGGCGAGATGCCCCAGACCTGGGGCGTGCCGGTCGAGGAGATCGTGCGCGGCATCAGGCACGGCGTCAGGAAGGTCAACATCGACACCGACTGCCGCCTCGCCATGACCGGCATGTTCCGCAAGGTGGCGGCCGGAAAGAAGGGCGAGTTCGACCCGCGCAAGTTCCTGAAGCCCGCGATGGACGCCATGCGCGACCTCTGCCGCGAGCGCTTCGAGCAGTTCGGCACCGCCGGCAACGCCTCGCGGATCAGGGTGATCCCCATGGCCGAGATGGCCAGGCGCTACGAAAGCGGCGCGCTCGATCCGCGCGTCGCCGCCGCGCGCGCCGCCTGAACCCCGACACGGAAGGGAGTAGACACATGGCCAAGAAAGGTTCGAACCAGCCGGGCGCCTACAGGGCCGGCGTGAAGGAATACCGGGAGACCTACTGGGAGCCCGACTACGCGGTGAAGGACAGCGACCTGCTGGCCTGCTTCAAGATCACCCCGCAGGAAGGCGTGCCGCGCGAGGAGGCCGCCGCCGCCGTCGCCGCGGAGAGCTCGACGGGCACCTGGACGACGGTGTGGACCGACCTCCTGACCGACCTCGACTACTACAAGGGCCGCGCCTACCGCATCGAGGACGTGCCCGGAGACGACAAGGCCTTCTACGCCTTCATCGCCTATCCGCTCGACCTGTTCGAGGAAGGCTCGATCGTCAACGTCATCACCTCGCTCGCCGGCAACGTCTTCGGCTTCAAGGCGGTGCGCGGCCTGAGGCTGGAGGACATCCGCTTCCCCCTCCACTACGTCATCACCTGCGGCGGCCCGCCCCACGGCATCCAGGTCGAGCGCGACATCATGAACAAGTACGGCCGGCCGATGCTCGGCTGCACCATCAAGCCGAAGCTCGGCCTGTCGGCGAAGAACTACGGCCGCGCCGTCTACGAATGCCTGCGCGGCGGCCTCGACTTCACCAAGGACGACGAGAACATCAACTCGCAGCCCTTCATGCGCTGGAAGCAGCGCTTCGACTTCGTCATGGAGGCGGTCGACAAGGCCGAGGCCGAGACCGGCGAGCGCAAGGGCCACTACCTGAACGTCACCGCGCCCGACGTCGAGCAGATGCTGAAGCGGGCGGAATACGCGAAGTCGCTCGGCTCGCGCATCATCATGCACGACTTCCTGACGGCGGGCTTCACCGCGCACACGACGCTCGCCAACTGGTGCCGCGAGAACGGCATGCTGCTGCACGTCCACCGCGCGCTCCACGCCGTGCTCGACCGCAACCCGAGCCACGGCATCCACTTCCGGGTGCTGACCAAGATGCTGCGGCTGATGGGCGGCGACCACATGCATTCGGGCACCGTCGTCGGCAAGCTCGAGGGCGACCGCGAGGCGACGCTCGGCTGGGTCGACCTGATGCGCGATCGCTTCGTCCCGGAGAACCGCGCCCGCGGCATCTTCTTCGACCAGGACTTCGGTCCGATGCCGGGCATGCTGCCGGTCGCCTCCGGCGGCATCCACGTCTGGCACATGCCCGCGCTGGTCGCGATCTTCGGCGACGACGCCGTCTTCCAGTTCGGCGGCGGCACGCTCGGCCATCCCTGGGGCAACGCGGCGGGCGCCGCGGCGAACCGGGTCGCCTGCGAGGCCTGCGTGCAGGCGCGCAACGAGGGCCGCCCGGTCGAGCGCGAGGCGCGCGAGATCCTGACCGAGGCGGCCAAATCCTCGCCGGAGCTGGCGATGGCCATGGAGACCTGGAAGGAGATCAGGTTCGAGTTCGACACCGTCGACAAGCTCGACGCCGCCTGACGGGCGAAAGCCCGGCCGCACTCCGCTCGCTCCCGCGAAGGCGGGAGTCCGGGGAGACGAGCGCTGCCCTCACTCGTAGCCCCGGGGGCCCCCCGGCGGGGGGCCGCGCGGGCGCGG
>JAEWYT010000206.1 GCA_023458595.1 Pseudomonadota bacterium | reverse complement strand
CCGACCGCTTTAGAGACAGTCACCCAGGACAGTCACAATGAACGGGCAAAACATCCGCATCCGCCTCAAGGCGTTCGACCATCGGGTCCTCGACGCCTCGACGCGCGAGATCGTGAACACCGCCAAGCGGACCGGCGCGCGCGTACGCGGGCCGATCCCGCTGCCGACGCGGATCGAGAAGTTCACGGTCAACCGCTCGCCTCACGTCGACAAGAAGAGCCGCGAGCAGTTCGAGATGCGGACCCATAAGCGGCTGCTCGACATCGTCGAGCCGACCCCGCAGACGGTCGATGCCCTGATGAAGCTCGATCTGGCCGCCGGCGTCGACGTCGAGATCAAGCTCTAAAGGACGAGGAAAGCGACACGGTCATGCGCTCAGGACTGATCGCTCAGAAGGTCGGGATGACCCGCATCTTCACGGAGGCCGGAGAACAGGTTCCGGTTACCGTGCTGAAGGTCGACGGCTGCCACGTGGTGGCCCACCGCACCGACGAGAAGAACGGCTATACCGCGCTGCAGCTCGGTGCGGGCCTCGCCAAGGCGAAGAACACGCCGCGCGCCATGCGCGGTCATTTCGCAGTCGCCAAGGTCGAGCCGCGCCGCAAGCTCGCCGAGTTCCGCGTGAGCCCGGAGAACGTCATCGAGGTTGGTACCGAGCTAACGGCCGAGCACTTCGTGCCGGGCCAGCTCGTCGACGTGACCGGCACCTCGATTGGCAAGGGGTTCGCCGGCGCAATGAAGCGGCACAACTTCGGCGGCCTGCGCGCCTCGCACGGCGTGTCGATCTCGCACCGCTCGCACGGCTCGACCGGCGGCCGTCAGGATCCCGGCAAGGTCTTCAAGAACAAGAAGATGGCCGGTCACATGGGCGACGTGCGCGTCACCACGCAGAACCTCGAGGTCGTCAATACCGACGTCGAGCGCGGCCTGATCATGGTCCGCGGCGCGGTTCCCGGCGCCAAGGGCGGCTGGGTGCTGATGCGCGATGCCGTGAAGAGCAAGCTGCCGGAAGGCGTGCCGTTCCCCGGCGCGGTCCGGAAGGCGGCCGGCGAGACCGCGCCCGCCCCGGAAACGGCGGTCGAGGCGGCTCCTGAGGCCGACAGCGGCGCGGAGGCTTGAGGACAATGAAAATCGACGTAATCGCGCTCGACGGCAAAAAGGCCGGCTCTGTCGATCTCTCCGACGAGATCTTCGGGCTGGAGCCGCGCGCCGACCTGCTGCAGCGCATGGTCCGCTGGCAGCTCGCCGCGCGCCAGGCCGGCACGCACAAGTCCAAGACCCGCAGCGAGGTGCACGGCACCACCGCGAAGATGTACAAGCAGAAGGGCACCGGCCGGGCCCGTCACGGCGCCCGCACCGCGGCGCAGTTTCGCGGCGGCGGCAAGGCCTTCGGCCCGGTTGTGCGCAGCCATGCCCATGACCTGCCGAAGAAGGTCCGCATGCTGGCGCTGAAGCATGCGCTGTCGTCGAAGGCCAGGGCCGATGCACTGGTCGTCGTCGAGGACGCCACGACCGACAGCGCCAAGACGAAGGCTTTGGCGGCGAAGTTCGCCAAGCTCGGCCTGACCTCGGCGCTGATCGTCGACGGCAAGGAGCTCGAGAACAACTTCCGGCTCGCCTCGCGCAACATTCCGTCGGTCGACGTGCTGCCGGTTCAGGGCATCAACGTCTACGACATCCTGCGCCGCGACAAGCTGGTGCTGACGAAGGCCGCCGTCGAGGCGCTTCAGGAGCGGTTCAAATGACCAATCTCAAGCACTACGACATCCTGGTCGCGCCGGTGATCACCGAGAAGTCGACGCTCGCGTCGGAGAACAACCAGGTGGTCTTCAAGGTCGCGCCGAACGCCACGAAGCCCGAGATCAAGGCCGCCGTCGAGGCGCTTTTCTCGGTCAAGGTGAAGGGCGTGAACACTCTGGTCCGGAAGGGCAAGAACAAGCGCTTCCGCGGTATCAAGGGCAAGCAGAGCGACGTCAAGAAGGCGATCGTGACCCTCGACGAGGGTTACGCCATCGACGTCACGACGGGCCTTTGAGGCGCGTAAGGCGAGGGCACTAGGACATGGCACTCAAGACCTTCAATCCGACGACGCCGAGCCAGCGCCAGCTGGTCATCGTCGATCGCTCGAACCTCTGGAAGGGTGCTCCGGTCAAGAAGCTGACCGAAGGCCTGACCAAGTCGGGCGGCCGCAACAATCACGGCCGCATCACCGCGCGGCGCCGCGGCGGCGGCCACAAGCGGCTCTACCGGCAGATCGACTTCAAGCGCACGAAGTTCGACGTGCCGGCCAAGGTCGAGCGGCTCGAGTACGACCCGAACCGGTCGGCGTTCATCGCGCTGATCAAGTACGAGGACGGCGAACTCGCCTACATCCTGGCGCCGCAGCGTCTGGCCCCCGGCGATACGGTTGTCGCCTCCAGGCAGGCCGACGTGAAGCCCGGCAACGCGATGCCGCTGTCGGCCGTGCCGATCGGAACGATCGTGCACAACGTCGAGATGAAGCCCGGAAAGGGCGGCCAGATCGCGCGTTCGGCGGGCACCTACGTGCAGCTCGTCGGCCGTGACTCCGGTTATGCGATCCTACGGCTCAACTCCGGCGAGCAGCGCCTGGTGCACGGTGCGTGCATGGCGACGGTCGGAGCGGTGTCGAACCCGGATCACGCGAACATCAACGACGGCAAGGCCGGCCGCTCGCGCTGGAGGGGCAAGCGTCCGTCGGTTCGCGGCGTCGCGATGAACCCGGTCGACCATCCGCACGGCGGCGGCGAAGGCCGCACCTCGGGCGGCCGCCACCCGGTCACTCCGTGGGGCAAGCCGACCAAGGGCAAGAAGACCCGTCGCAACAAGGCGACGCAGAAATTCATTCTGCGGTCGCGTCACCTGAAGAAGAAGTAGGGCTAACCGATGACCCGTTCAGTCCGGAAAGGGCCGTTCGTCGACGGCTACCTCCTCAAGAAGGCGGATGCCTCCCGGCAGTCCGGCCGCAACGAGGTGATCAAGATCTGGAGCCGTCGTTCCACGATCCTGCCGCAGTTCGTCGGCCTCACCTTCGGTGTCTACAACGGCCAGAAGCACATCCCGGTGCAGGTCAGCGAGGACATGGTGGGCCACAAGTTCGGCGAGTTCTCGCCGACCCGTACCTATTACGGCCACGCGGCCGACAAGAAGGCGAAGAGGAAGTAAGCGATGGGCAAGGCCGCTCGCGAACGCACTCTGCCCGAGAACGAGGCGAAAGCGGTGATGCGCAATCTGCGCGTCAGCCCGCAGAAGCTCAATCTCGTGGCGGCCGCCATCCGCGGCAAGAAGGTGGCTTCGGCGCTGGCCGACCTCACCTTCTCCAAGAAGCGGATCGCCAAGGACGTGAAGAAGACGCTGGAATCGGCGATCGCCAATGCCGAGAACAACCACGACCTCGACGTCGACGACCTGATCGTCGCCGAGGCGCATGTCGGCAAGGCGCTGGTGATGAAGCGGTGGACGCCCAGGGCGCGGGGACGCGTTGGCCGCATCCACAAGGCGTTTTCCCACCTGACGATCGTCGTCCGCCAAGTCGAGGAGTCCGCCTGATGGGACAGAAAGTCAATCCGATCGGCCTGCGGCTGGGGATCAACCGCACGTGGGATTCGCGCTGGTTCGCGAATACGCGCGACTACGGTTCGCTCCTGCACGAGGACATCAAGATCCGCGAGATGCTGAGGAAGGATCTGAAGCAGGCCGCGGTCGCCAAGATCGTCATCGAGCGCCCCCACAAGAAGTGTCGCGTTACCATCCACACCGCGCGGCCGGGCATCGTCATCGGCAAGAAGGGCGCCGACATCGAGAAGCTGCGCAAGAAGATCGGCGCGATGACCGACTCCGAGGTGCATCTCAACATCGTCGAGGTGCGCAAGCCGGAAATCGACGCGATGCTGGTCGCCGACTCGATCGCCCAGCAGCTGGAGCGGCGCGTGTCGTTCCGCCGGGCGATGAAGCGGGCCGTGCAGTCGGCCATGCGCCTTGGCGCCGAGGGCATCCGCATCAATTGCGGCGGCCGTCTGGGCGGTGCCGAGATCGCGCGGATGGAGTGGTACCGCGAGGGCCGCGTGCCGCTTCACACCCTGCGCGCCGACATCGACTTCGGCGAGGCGACGGCCGTGACGGCTTACGGCACCTGCGGTGTCAAGGTCTGGATCTTCAAGGGCGAGATCCTCGAGCACGACCCGATGGCCTCCGAGCGCCGGGCGACCGAAGCCTCTGAGGGCGGCGGCCATGGCGGCGGGCGTCCGAGCCGTCGCGACGACCGGTCCGAGTAGGGCCGAACGGAACTGAACGAGAAGAGCCATGCTTCAACCCAAGCGCACGAAATTCCGCAAGCAGCACAAGGGCCGCATCCGCGGCGTCGCGACCAGCGGAAATCAGCTCAACTTCGGCTCCTACGGCATCAAGGCCCTGGAGCCCGAGCGGGTCACGGCGCGCCAGATCGAGGCTGCCCGCCGCGCCATCACGCGCCACATGAAGCGCGCCGGCCGCGTGTGGATCCGCATCTTCCCGGACGTACCGGTGTCGAAGAAGCCGACCGAGGTGCGCATGGGCAAGGGCAAGGGCACGCCGGAGTTCTGGGCGGCGAAGGTGAAGGCCGGCCGGATCATGTTCGAAATCGATGGCGTGCCTGCCGATATCGCCCGCGAGGCGCTGCGGCTCGGTGCGGCCAAGCTGCCGATCAGGACGCGTTTCGTTACGCGTATCGGCGAGTGATCGGCGCGAGCGAGCGGAGTAGGTGAGATGAAAGCGAGCGATGTCTGGTCGAAGACCGAAGACGAGCTCAAGGGCGAGCTGGCGAACCTGAAGAAGGAGCAGTTCAACCTGCGCTTTCAGCAGGCGACCGGCCAGCTGGAGAACACGTCGCGGGTGCGCCAGGTGCGCCGGAACATCGCGCGGATCAATACCGCGCTCGCCGGCAAGGCCCGCGCGGTCAAGAAGGCTTGAGGTCAGAGAGATGCCGAAGCGAATTCTGCAGGGCACCGTCGTCAGCGACAAGAACGACAAGACCATCGTCGTTCAGGTCGAGCGCCGCTACACCCATCCGGTGATGAAGAAGACGGTCCGCACGAGCAAGAAGTACCACGCACACGACGCCGAGAACCGGTTCAAGGTCGGCGACATCGTGCGGATCGAGGAATGCGCCCCGATCTCCCGCAACAAGCGCTGGAAAGCGCTGGCGGAGTAGGGACGAGGTTAACGGTAAGGCACTGTGCGCCCGGATAGTTCCGAACACGGGCTCGCGAAGAGAAGGACAAGAGGCCGGCCATGATCCAGATGCAGACCAATCTCGATGTCGCCGACAATTCGGGCGCGCGCCGGGTGCAGTGCATCAAGGTGCTGGGCGGTTCCAAGCGCAAGTACGCTCACGTCGGCGACATCATCGTGGTGTCGGTGAAGGAGGCGATCCCGCGCGGCCGCGTCAAGAAGGGCGACGTCATGAAGGCGGTCGTCGTGCGCACCGCGAAGGACATCCGCCGCCCCGACGGGACCGTGATCCGCTTCGACCGCAACGCCGCGGTTCTGGTGAACAACCAGAAGGAGCCGATCGGCACCCGTATCTTCGGCCCGGTGCCTCGCGAACTGCGCGCGAAGAACCATATGAAGATCGTTTCGCTCGCGCCGGAGGTGTTGTGATGTCGATGGCGAAGATCAGGAAGGGCGACCGCGTCGTCGTGTTGAGCGGCCGTGACAAGGGCAAGACCGGCGACGTCCTGAAAATGTATCCCGCGAAGGATCGGGCCGTCGTGCAGGGCGTCAACGTGGTTCACCGCCACCAGAAGCAGACGGCCTCCGAAGAGGGCGGCATCAAGTCGAAAGAAGCGCCGATCCATCTGTCGAACCTGGCGCTGATCGACCCGAAGGACGGCAAGCCGACGCGGGTCGGGTTCAAGATACTGAAAGATGGCCGCAAGGTGCGTGTCGCCAAGCGGTCCGGAGAAGTGATCGATGGCTGAAGCAACGTACGAGCCGAGGCTCAAGAAGCACTATCACGACGTCGTTCGCGGCCAGCTCAAGGAGCAGTTCGGCTACGCCAACGAGATGATGGTGCCGAAGCTGGAGAAGGTCGTGCTCAACATGGGTGTCGGCGAGGCCGTCGGCGACCAGAAGCGAGCCCAGTCGGCCGCCAACGACCTGACCCTGATCGCCGGCCAGAAGGCCCTGGTGACGCGGGCGCGCACGTCGATCGCCACCTTCAAGGTGCGCGAGGGCATGGCGCTCGGCGCGAAGGTCACGCTGCGCAAGGGCCGGATGTTCGAGTTCCTCGACCGGTTCGTGAACATCGCGCTGCCGCGCGTTCGCGACTTCCGCGGCCTGAACCCGAAGAGCTTCGACGGCCGGGGCAACTACGCGATGGGTCTGAAGGAGCACATCGTGTTCCCGGAGATCGATTACGACAAGGTCGACCACGTTATGGGCATGGACATCATCGTGTGCACGACGGCGACGTCCGACGATGAAGCCCGGGCCCTGCTCAAGGCCTTCAACTTCCCGTTCCGCAACTGATCGCGGCGACGGGGACCCTTAGGAGGTTTTTTCAAATGGCGAAGAAAAGTGCGATCGAGAAGAACCGGAACCGGGCGCGCCTGGCGAAGAAGTTTGCCGGCAAGCGCGAACGGCTGAAGGCGATCGCAGACGACGAGTCGCTGTCGATGGAAGAGCGGTTCCAGGCCCGGCTGAAGCTGGCCGCCCTGCCGCGCAATTCGGCGCCGTCGCGTATCCGCAATCGCTGCGAAGTGTCGGGCCGGCCGCGGGCTTTCTACCGCAAGCTGAAGCTGTCGCGCATCGCGCTCCGTGAACTGGGCTCGAAGGGCATGATCCCTGGCATGGTCAAGTCGAGCTGGTGAGGTAACGAACATGGCCATGACCGATCCGCTGGGCGATATGCTCACCCGCATCCGCAATGCGCAGATGCGGCGGAAGAACAAGGTGAACACGCCGGCTTCGACGCTGCGCCGGCGCGTGCTCGACGTGCTCCAGGCCGAAGGCTACATCCGCGGCTATTCCGAAGTGGAATACGAGGGTGGCAAGGCGGAGTTCGAGATCGAGCTCAAGTATTTCGATGGCGAGCCGGTGATCCGGGAGATCGAGCGGATCTCCAAGCCGGGCCGCCGGGTGTACGCCTCGGTGAAGACGCTGCCGGTGGTCTCGAACGGCCTCGGCGTGTCGATCGTGTCGACTCCCAAGGGTGTCATGCCGGACTGGCAGGCGCGCGAGGAGAACGTCGGCGGCGAGGTACTGTGCCGCGTCTTCTGACGACGGCACCAAGGAACGATCGGAGACGATTTCGATGTCGCGTATCGGAAAAAAGCCGGTTCCCGTCCCCAGCGGCGTGACGGCGACGATCGACGGCCAGACCGTATCGGCCAAGGGGCCGAAGGGCGCGCTGTCGGTGGTGCTCAACGACGAAGTCTCGGTCCAGATGACCGAAGACGGGATCAGGGTCGATCCGCGCGACAAGTCCAAGGACGCGCGGTCGAAGTGGGGCATGTCGCGCACGCTGGTGTCCAACATCATCACCGGCGTCAACAGCGGCTATACCCGCGAGCTCGAGATCCAGGGCGTCGGCTATCGCGCCCAGGTTCAGGGCGACAAGCTGCAGCTCGCGCTCGGCTTCAGCCATGACGTGAACTACCCGATCCCCGAGGGGATCAAGATCGAGTGCCCGAAGCCGACCGAGATCGTCGTGAGCGGCATCGACAAGCAGCGGGTCGGCCAGGTTGCCGCCGAGATCCGCCGCTTCCGCCCGCCGGAGCCGTACAAGGGCAAAGGCGTCAGGTACAAGGACGAATACGTCTTCCGCAAGGAAGGCAAGAAGAAGTAGCGAGATCGGCGATGAGCAAGGGTTTGACAGGTCGCGAGAAGCGGACAATGCGGGTCCGGCGGGCCATCCGCCGGGCGGCGAACGGCCGGCCGCGGCTGAGCGTGCACCGCTCCTCGAAGAACATCTACGCGCAGGTCATCGACGATGCCGCCGGCCGCACTCTGGCTTCGGCCTCGACGCTCGAGAAGGACGTGCGCGGGACGCTGAAGACGGGCGCCGACCGGGCGGCCGCCGAGGCGGTCGGCAAGCTGGTCGCCGAACGGGCGGTCAAGGCCGGCGTCAAGCAGGTGGTCTTCGATCGCGGCGGCTATCTGTATCACGGGCGGGTCAAGGCGCTCGCCGACGCAGCGCGCGAGGGCGGCCTCGAATTCTGAGGCCCGACGGAATCGCGACAGAAAGAGGATTAGAGACGTGGCAGGCCGGGTAAGAGAAGAGCGCGAGCGCGACAGCGAGTTCGTGGACAAGCTGGTCCACATCAATCGTGTCGCCAAGGTGGTCAAGGGCGGCCGCCGGTTCGGGTTCGCCGCGCTGGTGGTTGTCGGCGATCAGAAGGGCCGGGTCGGCTTCGGCCACGGCAAGGCGCGCGAAGTGCCGGAGGCGATCCGCAAGGCGACCGACGCCGCGAAGCGCTCGATGGTCCGCGTGCCGCTGCGCGAGGGCCGTACGCTGCATCACGACGTCGCCGGCCGTTGGGGCGCCGGTCGCGTGCTGCTGCGCGCCGCCCCTCCCGGCACCGGCATCATCGCGGGCGGTCCGATGCGCGCCGTGTTCGAGACGCTCGGCGTGCAGGACGTGGTTGCCAAGTCGCTCGGCTCGTCGAACCCCTACAACATGGTCCGCGCCACCTTCGAGGCGCTGAAGGGCGAGGACAGTCCGCGTTCGGTCGCGGCCCGTCGCGGCCTGAAGGTCTCGGCCCTGCAGTCGCGCCGCCGCGAGGCCGGTGCCGACGCGGCCGCCGAAGCGTAAGACCAGGAGACGGTCGGATGGCCAAGAACAGCGGAAAGACGATCACGGTCGAGCAGATCGGCTCGCCGATTCGCCGCCCGGGCGACCAGCGCGCGACGCTGATCGGTCTCGGGCTCAACAAGATGCACCGCAAGCGGACGCTGGAGGACACTCCGGCCGTGCGCGGCATGATCACCAAGGTCCAGCACCTGGTCCGGGTGATCGAGGAAAAGTGAACGACGGAGAGCGGGCAAAATGAAGCTCAACGAGATCAGCGACCGCCCCGGCGCCACCCAGGCCCGCAAACGCGTGGGTCGCGGCATGGGTTCCGGGCTCGGCAAGACTGCCGGGCGCGGCCACAAGGGCCAGAAGTCGCGCACCGGCGTCGCCATCAAAGGCTTCGAGGGCGGCCAGATGCCGCTGCACCGGCGCTTGCCGAAGCGCGGTTTCAACAATATCTCAGCCAAGTCGTTCGCCGTGGTTAACCTGGACCGTGTCCAGACGGCGATCGATGCCGGAAAGCTCGATGCCAAGCAGGCGGTGACGAGCGAGGCGCTGATCGCCGCGGGCGTCGCCCGCCGTACCAAGGACGGGGTGCGGCTGCTCGGCAGCGGCGAATTGAAGGCCAAGGTCGCCTTCAAGGTGCAGGGCGCCTCGAAGAACGCGGTCGCCGCGGTCGAGAAGGCCGGCGGCAGCGTCGAGATCGCCGCGCTTCAGGCCAGGAAGGCCGCTGCCGGCGAAGCGAAGCAGGGCTGAGGCATCGCCAGCGGCGCCCGGCTTTTGTTGAACCGGGCCGCACGCGGCGGAGAGGGACATGGCGTCAGCAGCTGAACAACTTGCAGCCAATCTGAACTTCGGCGCGCTCGCGAAGGCGACCGAGCTGAAACAGCGTATCTGGTTCACCCTCGGCGCGCTGCTCGTCTACCGGCTCGGCACGTACATTCCGCTGCCGGGCATCAATCCGCAGGCTGTGGCGGAGCTCTTCCAGCAGCAGTCCACGGGCATTCTGGGGATGTTCAACATGTTCGCCGGCGGCGCCGTCGGCCGCATGGCGATCTTCGCCCTGAACATCATGCCCTACATCTCGGCGTCGATCATCGTGCAGCTCCTGACGGCGGTCTCGCCGCATCTGGAAGCGCTTAAGAAAGAGGGCGAGCAGGGCCGCAAGACGCTCAACCAGTACACCCGCTACGGCACGGTGTTCCTGGCGGCGCTGCAGGCCTACGGCATCGCCGTGGGGCTCGAGGGCGCAGGCAACGTCGTCCATGATCCGGGCATGTTCTTCCGCATCTCGACGGTGATCACGCTGACCGGCGGCACCGTGTTCCTGATGTGGCTCGGCGAGCAGATCACGCAGCGCGGCGTCGGCAACGGCATCTCGCTCATCATCTTCGCGGGCATCGTCGCCGGCCTGCCGCAGGCGATCGCGCACATGCTGGAACTCGGGCGCCAGGGCGCGATGTCGACGGGCATCATCCTCGCGATCTTCGTGATGGCGGTCCTCGTCGTCGCCTTCATCGTGTTCATGGAGCGCGCCCAGCGCCGGCTTCTGATCCAGTATCCGAAGCGCCAGGTCGGCAACCGGATGTTCCAGGGCGAGTCCTCGCACCTGCCGCTGAAGCTGAACACGGCCGGTGTCATACCGCCGATCTTCGCCTCGTCGCTGCTTCTGCTGCCGATCACGGTCGCGAACTTCTCGAGCGGCGAGGGCCCGGCATGGCTCACGACCGTGACGACGCTGCTCGGCCACGGCCAGCCGCTCTACATGCTGCTCTACGCCGTCGGCATCATCTTCTTCGCCTTCTTCTACACGGCGGTCGTGTTCAATCCGGCCGATACCGCCGACAACCTGAAGAAGCACGGCGGATTCATCCCGGGCATCCGTCCGGGGGAGCGGACCGCCCAGTACATCGACTACGTGCTTACCCGCATCACGGTCGTCGGCGCGATCTACCTGACGCTCGTCTGCCTGCTGCCGGAGTTCCTGGTGACGACGTGGAACGTGCCCTTCTACTTCGGCGGCACGTCGCTGCTGATCGTCGTGTCGGTGACGATGGATACGGTGGCGCAGGTCCAGGGACACCTGCTCGCGCACCAGTACGAGGGCCTCGTCAAGAAGGCTCGCTTAAGAGGGGGGCGGCGCAACCGATGAGACTGATCCTTCTGGGCCCGCCGGGCGCCGGGAAAGGGACCCAGGCCGTTCGCATCGCCGAGCGCTACGAAATTCCACAGCTTTCGACCGGCGACATGCTGCGCGCCGCCGTTGCCGCCGGAACGCCGGTGGGCCTCGCCGCCAGGGACATCATGGCCCGCGGCGATCTGGTGCCCGACGAGGTCGTCGTTCAGATCATTTCCGACCGGATCGACGAGCCGGATTGCAGGAACGGCTTCATTCTCGACGGCTTTCCGCGCACGGTGGCCCAGGCCGAGGCTCTGGAAGAGCTTCTCGAGAAGAAGAACATGCAACTCGACGCGGTCGTCGAATTGTCCGTCGACGACGCGATTCTGATCGATCGCATCGAGAAAAGGGCCCGCGAGACGGTCGGCGGTCCGCGGGCGGACGACAACGCGGATGCGCTGAAAAAGCGCCTCGACGTCTACCACGCGCAGACGGCGCCGCTGATAAAGCACTACGGATCGAAGAAAATGCTGCGTTCGGTGGACGGAATGGCCGACATCGAGCAGGTGACCAGGGACATCGTCTCGGTTCTGGAAGCCGCGTGAGCGGGCCGGAATCGTACAGGCAGAGGTTGACGAAACACGTAGCGATACGATATCCAGCGGCAACTATCCGCAAGGAATAGAGCCGACGGGTGTCATCCGGTCCGGAGCTGGACCGGGGCGCCCGTATCTGCGTTGCGTGAAAGTCAGGACATTTGGGACAGAAAACCGGCCGCATGGGCCGGCGGGAATTGGAGCGAACATCGTGGCTCGAATTGCAGGCGTCAACATTCCGACCAACAAGCGCGTGGAAATCGCGCTGCGGTACATCCACGGCATCGGCCCGGCCAAGGCCAAGGAGATCTGCAACAAGGTCAGCATCCCGCCGGAGCGGCGCGTCAACGAGCTCTCGGACGCCGAGGTCCTGCAGATCCGCGAGACGATCGACCGCGATTACCTGGTCGAAGGCGACCTGCGCCGCGACGTCGCGATGAACATCAAGCGGCTGATGGACCTGGGCTGCTACCGCGGCCTCCGCCATCGTCGCGGCCTGCCGGTCCGCGGCCAGCGCACGCACACCAATGCGCGTACCCGCAAGGGCCCGGCCAAGGCGATCGCCGGCAAGAAGAAGTAACCGGCTGCCAGCCGCGCTTAAGAAGGACAAGATACGATGGCCAGAGACACCACGCGCGTACGCCGCCGCGAGCGCAAGAACATCACTTCCGGCGTCGCCCATGTGAGCGCGTCGTTCAACAATACGATGATCACGATCACCGATGCGCAGGGCAATGCGATCTCCTGGTCGTCGGCGGGCACGATGGGCTTCAAGGGCTCGCGCAAGTCGACCCCGTTCGCGGCCCAGATGGCGGCCGAGGACGCGGCCAAGAAGGCGGCCGACCACGGCATGCGCACCCTGGAAGTCGAGGTCCGCGGCCCCGGTTCCGGCCGCGAGTCGGCGCTGCGGGCGCTGCAGGCGGCGGGCTTCACCATCACCGCGATCCGCGACGTCACGCCGATCCCGCACAATGGCTGCCGGCCGCGCAAGCGCCGCCGGGTCTGACGTTTTTGCCGGCGGCGGGATCGTCCCGCACCGCCGGTTTCGCTGCGACGGAGGGGCGGTTCCGGTCGCGCGGTTTGACAGGAATACGACGAGGTTCGACCGTGATTGAGAAGAACTGGCAAGAGCTGATCAAGCCGAACAAGCTCGAGATATCCCCGGGCTCCGATCCCAAGCGTTTCGCCACCGTGGTGGCGGAGCCGCTGGAGCGCGGCTTCGGCACGACGCTCGGCAACGCGCTTCGCCGCGTGCTGCTGTCGTCGCTGCAGGGCGCGGCCGTGACGTCCGTGCAGATCGACGGCGTGCTGCACGAGTTCTCGTCGATCGCCGGCGTCCGCGAGGACGTGACCGACGTCGTCCTGAACATCAAGGACATCTCGGTCTCCATGCAGGGCGAAGGGCCCAAGCGCATGGTGCTGAAGAAGCAGGGTCCCGGCCAGGTCATGGCCGGCGACATCCAGACCGTCGGCGACATCCAGATCCTCAATCCGGACCTCGTGCTGTGCACGCTCGACGAAGGCGCCGAGATCCGCATCGAGTTCACGGTCAACACCGGCAAGGGCTACGTGCCGGCCGACCGCAACCGTCCGGAAGACGCGCCGATCGGCCTGATCCCGGTCGACAGCCTGTACAGCCCGGTGCGCCGTGTCTCCTACCGCGTCGAGAACACCCGCGAGGGCCAGATTCTCGACTACGACAAGCTGACGATGGACATCGAGACCGACGGCTCGGTGAAGCCGGAGGACGCGGTCGCCTATGCAGCGCGTATCCTGCAGGACCAACTCGACGTCTTCATCACCTTCGAGGAGCCGAAGGCCGAGGTCGTCGAGGAGATGGTCCCGGAACTCGCCTTCAACCCGGCGCTGCTCAAGAAGGTCGACGAGCTGGAGCTTTCGGTTCGCTCGGCCAACTGCCTGAAGAACGACAACATCGTCTATATCGGCGACCTGATCCAGAAGTCGGAAGCGGAGATGCTGCGCACCCCGAACTTCGGCCGCAAGTCGCTGAACGAGATCAAGGAAGTGCTCGCCCAGATGGGCCTGCATCTCGGCATGGAAGTGGCGAACTGGCCGCCGGAGAACATTGAAGAGCTGGCCAAGCGCTACGAGGACCACTACTGAGACGCGGCGAACGCGTCCGAGACGAATTCGAGGAGAGTGCCATGCGTCACGGCAAGACCGGCCGCAAGCTGAACCGTACGCCGAGCCATCGCAAGGCGATGTTCGCCAACATGGCCGCGTCGCTGATCCGCCACGAGCAGATCGTCACGACGCTGCCGAAGGCGAAGGAGCTGAAGCCGATCGTCGACAAGCTCGTCACGCTCGGCAAGCGCGGCGACCTGCACGCCCGTCGCCAGGCGATCAGCGAGATCGGCGACAAGGAGGCGGTATCGAAGCTATTCGATACGCTCGCCGGCCGCTACAAGGATCGCGCCGGTGGCTACACCCGCGTGTTGAAGGCGGGCTTCCGCCACGGCGATGCCGCGCCGGTCGCCGTGATCGAGCTCGTCGACCGCGACGAAAGCGCCAAGGGCGCCGAGGACAAGGCCCGCCACGAGGCCGAGACTTCGGAGGCCGGCGAGGCGGCGTAAGTCTCGTCCTTCCGCGAGACGGTCACGAAGGGGCCTCTTCGGCCCCTTTTTCGTTGCCGGGGAGTTCCCCGAGCGACCCGTCGGCATCGAAAGCCGCACGGCCGGGCATGGCTCCCGGGCAGCGCTCCATTGCACGGCGAACGGCGTTGTCGGCGGAACGCCGTTTCCGGCGCTTTTCTGCTGGCCCCGGCAGGGGAATCGCGCGAAACCCCGTATTCGACGTTCGCGGGTTGAGATCGTGGCGCAGTCTGAACTGGAAAACGCCAAGTATCGTGTTCTTCGAGAAGCCTTCGGCTTTTCCGCCTTCCGGCCGGGGCAGGAGGAAATCGTCGACGCGATCCTCAACGGCCGCAACGTGCTCGCCGTCATGCCGACCGGGGCGGGCAAGTCGCTGTGCTACCAGCTTCCCGCTCTGGTGAAGGGCGGCCTGAGCATCGTCGTCTCGCCGCTCATCGCGCTGATGGACGATCAGGTCGCCGCGCTGAAGCTCTCAGGCCAGAAGGCGGAGGCCATCCATTCCGGCAGGTCGCGCGAGGAGAACGTCGAGGTCTGGCGCCGCGTTGCGGGCGGCGACGTGAACCTGCTCTATCTCTCGCCCGAACGGCTGATGACGGAGCGCATGCAGGCTGCGCTCAAGAGGCTCCCAATCGGCCTGATCGCGATCGACGAGGCCCATTGCATCTCGCAATGGGGTCACAGTTTCCGCGCCGAGTATCTGAGCCTGGGTGCCCTGCGCGAGGCGTTTCCGGGCATCCCGATCGTCGCGCTCACCGCTACGGCGGACCGGTCCACCCGCGAGGACATCTCCGCCAAGCTGTTCGGCGGCGACGCGGAGGTGTTCGTGTCCGGCTTCGACCGGCCGAACATCTCGCTCACCGTCGCCGAAAAGACCCGCACGGGTGCCGAGATCGAGTCCTTCGTCAAGGCGCGGGCCGGGCAGAGCGGCATCGTCTACCGGATCTCGCGCAAGAAGGTCGAGGATACCGCCGCCGCCCTGTCGGCTGCGGGCGTGCGCGCACTCGCCTATCACGCCGGCATGAGCGCCGCCGACCGGGCGGCGAACCAGGAGGCGTTCCTCGCCGAGCCCGGCATCGTGATGGTGGCGACCGTCGCCTTCGGCATGGGGATCGACAAGTCCGACGTGCGCTTCGTCGTTCACGGCGACATCCCGGCGAGCCTCGAGGCCTACTATCAGGAGATCGGCCGGGCAGGCCGCGACGGCGAGCCGGCAGACGCCTACATGCTCTACGGGCTCGAGGACGTGCGCACCCGGCGGCGCTTCATCGACGAGCAGGACTGCGAGCCGGAGCGCCGCCGTGTCGACGCGTTGAGGCTCGACGCGCTGATCGGCTTCTGCGAGGCGACGACTTGCCGGCGCGTGGCGCTGCTCGCCTATTTCGGCGAGGAGTCCCGTCCGTGCGGCAACTGCGACATCTGTCTCGATCCGCCGGCGCTCGCCGACGGGCGTGATGCCGCACGGCTCGTGCTCGATACGGTGCGGGCGACCGGCGAGCGCTACGGCGCGGCCTATGTCGTCGCGCTGCTGACGGGGGAGGCGAGCGATACGGTACGGTCGCGCGGTCACGACTCGCTGCCGCTTTTCGCCGCAGGCGTGGGCCGGAAGAAGGCCGAGTGGCGCTCCATCCTGCGCCAGCTCGTCGCCGCCCGCGCGCTTCATGCCGAGCCCGGCCAGTTCGGCTCGCTGATGCTCGGCGAGAAAGCCGCGGCGATCCTGGATGGCAGGCAGGACTTCAGGATCCGCCTGCCGCAGTCGCAGAGATCGCGCGGGGAACGGCAGGGACGCGCGTCGGAACGGCGGCTGAACGGGTCCGAAACCGAACTTCTGGTGCGACTGAAGGCGCTTCGGCGCGAAATCGCGGCCGAAAAGGGCGTGCCAGCCTACGTCGTCTTTCCCGACCGTACGCTCGAGGAGATGGTCGTCACGCGCCCGAACTCCCTCGACGACATGGCCCGCGTGCGCGGCGTGGGGGCGGCCAAGCTCGAAGCCTTCGGACGGACCTTCCTCGAGGCCCTGAACGGTTGACCCGTCACGCCATCGCCGTTCTTTTTGCTTAAGCGCCCGCCTATATTGCCCCGATGAACGAGCATCCGATGATCCGAACCTTCCTTGTCGCAGCCGCCGTCGTGCTTTTCGGCGCCGTCGCGCCGGTGTCCGCCGAGACGAAGGTGGTTCCCGACAGCCAGACGGCGATCACCTATTCCTACGCCCCTATCGTCAGGAAGGCGGCGCCGGCCGTGGTCAACGTCTACACGAGCCGGATGGTGCGGCAGCCGAACCTCCCGCCGATCTTCGACGATCCGTTCTTCCGGCGCTTCTTCGGCGGGCCGAATTCCTTCGGTGGGCAGGACCGGGTGCAGAAGTCGCTCGGCTCCGGTGTCATCGTCGACCCGTCCGGCCTCGTCGTCACCAACGCGCACGTCATCGACGGGGCGGACGAGATCAAGGTTGCGCTGGCGGACCGGCGCGAGTTCGAGGCCGAGGTCGTTCTCGACGACGCGCGGACCGATCTCGCCGTTCTGCGGATCAAGGACGACGCGCCGTTCCCGGCGCTGGAATTCGGCGATTCCGATGCGCTCGAGGTCGGCGACATCGTGCTCGCCATCGGCGATCCGTTCGGCGTCGGCCAGACGGTGACCAGCGGTATCGTCTCGGCGCTCGCCCGCACGCAGGTCGGCGTCTCCGACTACGGCTTCTTCATCCAGACGGACGCCGCGATCAATCCGGGCAACTCCGGCGGCGCGCTGCTGGACATGCAGGGCCGGGTGGTCGGCATCAACTCGGCGATCTATTCGCGCACCGGCGGCTCGCTCGGTATCGGCTTCGCCATCCCGTCGAACATGGTGCGGCTGGTGGTTGCGAGCGCCCAGAGCGGCGGCGCGGTGAAGCGGCCGTGGTTCGGCGCGAGCGTGCAGGAGGTGACGCCGGAGATCGCCGAGAGCCTCGGCATGGAGCGGCCCGTCGGCGTGCTCGTCGCCAACCTTCATCCGGACGGTCCGGCGGCGCGGGCGGGTCTGAAGACCGGCGACGTCGTCGTCGCCGTCGAAGGGCACGAGGTCCTCGATCCGAACGCCTTCCGTTACCGCATAGCCACGCGCGGCATAGACACGACGACCGAACTGACCGTCGTGCGCCGGGGCAAGGACCGGACCGTGAAGATGGCGCTGGTCGCGCCGCCGGAGAACCCGCCGCGCGACGAGCGGATGCTCGGCGGACAGTCGCCGATGACGGGCGCCCGTGTCGCCAATCTCTCGCCCGCGGTCGCCGACGAGTTGTCGCTCGACAGCGAGGCGACCGGCGTCGTGGTCGTTTCGATCGAGCGCGGATCGCCGGCAGAAAGGGTCGGCTTCCGGGTCGGCGACACGATCCGCGAGATCAACGGCGAGGTCATGGATACGACCGACAAGCTCGATGCATATGTGCGCAAATCTCGCCGCGCCTGGCAGGTCACGATCGTGCGTGGCGGCAGGACGATGACCTCGGTCTTCGGGGGGTGAGCCGCGCGCAAAAAAGCGGGACGGCTCGAACAAGCCGCCCCGGATCAAGTCTTCCAACGGGTCTCGGAAAACGGGCTTCCGGCCGCCGACCGGCTTCGTGCTGACTGGCGGGAGGCGGAACGGGCACGGGCCGGCCAACTCCGGTCTCGCATTCGTATATGGGAATGTGACCGGGCTGGCCATTTCGGCACAAGCGGAATTTCGCGGCCGTGGCAACAATCGGCAGGGCCGTGTGGCGGAAGCAACAGGTTCCGCTAGGTTATTTCAGCACGAAACGCCGATATCGACGGGCATCTTGCTTGTGTCGATTGCGGACCACATCTAGATCGGCATGATCGAAACCGTCGTTTTTCCGCCGGTTCCCCGGATATCGCGGTGAATGGATGAGCACCCTGTTCGAAGCCGCCGGACTGGATCGGGACGTGCCGCGCCCGCTCGCCGACAGGCTGCGGCCGAGGACCCTTTCGGAAGTCGTCGGGCAGGACCATCTGGTCGGGCCTGACGGCGCCCTGACCCGGATGCTGCGTTCGGGCAGCCTCGGCTCGCTGATCCTGTGGGGGCCGCCGGGAACCGGCAAGACGACAGTTGCCCGCTTGCTCGCCGGCGAGACGAACCTCGCCTTCGAGCAGCTCTCGGCGATCTTCTCGGGGGTCCAGGACCTCAAGAAGGTGTTCGAGGCCGCCCGGCAGAGGCGCACGATGGGGCAGGGCACGCTGCTCTTCGTCGACGAAATCCACCGCTTCAACCGCGCCCAGCAGGACAGTTTCCTTCCCGTTATGGAAGACGGCACCGTGGTCCTGATCGGAGCGACGACCGAGAATCCGTCCTTCGAGCTCAACGCGGCTCTCCTGTCGCGCGCGCAGGTCCTGGTGTTCCGCAGGCTCGATACGGCGGCAATCGAGGACCTGCTGGAGCGCGCGGAGAAGGCGGAGGGGCGCAAGCTTCCCGTCACGCCGGAAGCGCGGGAGGCGCTGGTCGGCATGGCCGACGGCGACGGCAGGGCGGCGCTGACGCTCGTCGAGGACCTGTTCCGCGCTTCGAGCCATGACGAGGTATTCGACGTCTCCGGGCTCGCCGACGTCGTGCAGCGGCGCGCGCCGATCTACGACAAGGGGCAGGACGGCCACTACAACCTGATCTCCGCCCTGCACAAGTCGGTGCGCGGCTCCGATCCGGACGCGGCGCTCTATTATCTCGCACGCATGTTCGCCGCGGGCGAGAACCCGCTCTACATCGCCCGCCGTGTCGTCAGAATGAGCGTCGAGGACATCGGCCTCGCCGATCCGCAGGCGCTCGTCGTCGCCAATGCCGCGAAGGATGCCTACGACTTCCTCGGCAGCCCGGAAGGCGAGCTCGCGATCGCCGAGGCGGTGATCTACATGGCGACAGCGCCGAAATCGAACGCCTCCTACGCGGCCTTCGGCGCGGCGGGGCGCGCGGCGCGCGAATACGGCTCGCTGCCGCCGCCCAAGCACATCCTCAACGCGCCGACGAAGCTCATGAAGTCGGAAGGCTACGGCGCGGGCTACGAATACGACCACGACGCGGAGGAAGCGTTCTCCGGCCAGGACTACTTTCCGGACGACATGGAGAGGCAGACCTTCTACGACCCGCCGGAGCGCGGCTTCGAGCGCGAGATCCGCAAGCGGCTCGACTACTGGGCCAAGCGCAGGCGCACGCGGCGCACCGACGACGAGATCTAGGGGGCGAGGCATGCGGCTCCTCATCCTCTTCGCCACCACCGAGGGCCAGACCCGCAAGATCGCCCATTTCGTCGCCGAGCGCGTCGAGGCGGCGGGGCACATGGCGATCGTCGTCGACGCGACGGAGGTCCCGGCCGACTTCGCGATCCCTCCCGTCGACGCGGCGATCGTCGCGGGGTCGGTCCATGTCGGGCGCTACCAGTCGGCGCTCGCGCACGTGGTGAAGAAGAACCGCGAAGGGCTGCTGGCGATCCCGACGCTGTTCCTCTCGGTATCGCTGGCGGCGGCCGGCGACGACGGCGATATCGAGGACGTCGATGCCTGCGTCGCCCGTTTCGTGCGGGAATCGGGGTGGACGCCGGGCCGCGTCCAGCATGTCGCCGGAGCGTTCAGGTATACCGAGTACGATTTCTTCAAGCGGTGGGCGATGAAGTACATCGCTTTCCGGCACGGCCAGCCGACCGATACGGGCCGCGACTACGAGCTGACGGACTGGGGCGCGCTGGAGAAGGCGGTCGAGGACTTCCTCGGATACGCCGGCGGCTGAGCGACCCCCGTCAGCGGCGCAGGTCCAGAAGCGCCTTGCGGGCTCCGACCACCGCCGACCACATCGTCTCGTTGGTCTTGACCGCGCGCTTGGCGCCCTGGAACAGCCTGAGCCCGGTCGAGGTGACGGTTCCGGCGGGCGTCAGCGCGGTCGCCGCGTCGACGAGTTCCATCGGCACCTCGCACCAGTTGTCCTTGTAGGCCTCGTCTCCGATCGTGAAATCGAAGCGGGCGATGCGGTTCTCGAAGCTCCACTGCATCAGCCGGTACATGAGCTGGCGGCCCGGCGAATAGGCGGCGAAGGTGCCGAGGTCGTAGCTGTGCAGCACGTAGTAGAAGGTGCCGGCGAAGACGAGGCCGAAATTCGCCGCCGCGATGCGGTCGCCGCAATACAGTGCCGCGAGCTGCACCACGCTGTCGGGGGTGAGGCTGCTGCGGGCGAGCGTTCGGTAGAAGTCTCCCACGACGCCGGCGAACATGTCGTCGACGCCGATGCGGGCGAGGCCTTCGCGCTTCTGCTCGAACAGGGCGTCGAGGATGGCGTCGGCCGCGGCGGGGTCGCCGGCGATGACGAAGGAGACGTCGCCGTGCCCGGCGAGCTGGCGCTCCTTCGACCGGTCGGTGCGGCGCCAGCCCTTGCCCCGCCTGGATTTGTAGTAGGTGTCCCAGTCCGGCTCGAGCCGGGTCGAATGGGCGCCGTTGGCGTTCGGATAGGACTGCAGGCGCAGGAACGGGTTCGGCGTGCCGCGCATGTCGGCCGGCATGCGGGTGAGGTGGAGGACGTCGGCGCCGCCGATCGCCGCGACGACGCCCCTGACGAGCCCATCCACCGCCCCGCCGTCGCCCGCGAGGCGATGCAGGTAGCCCGCGTCGAACAGGCCGCCGTGGTAGTCGGCCTGGGCGCCGCCGAGCCAGCCGACGACGCGGCTGCCGAGCTTGCGGCGGATGCCGAGCGGCAGGATGTACACCAGGCGGCCGTCGGCGGCCGTGCCGGTGACGAAGACGGTCTCGACGTCCTCGGCGGGGGCGACATGGGCGCACCAGGCGGACATGAACTCGTAGGTCTGGAAGACGTGGCAGACGGCGCTCGTCTCGAACAGGCGCCAGACGGATTCCAGCGATGCGATGTCCCGCGTCGCGTCGATACGGATATCGGAGAAGAGGGCGTCAGGGCCCGGAAAGTCCCGCGTGGGAGCGTAATTCATAGAGATGTCCGTCGCCGGCGGTCCGAGGTCGATTGTGCGGGCGCTTATGCCGCCCGCGCCGTAAATACGGTCTTATCGTCGGCGCAAACCCTACCTTTTCGGGCCCGGTCTCGCGAGAAAAGGGTGATCAAAGGGTAAATGCGCGCCTTCGGGATTCATGCATCGGCCGCCGCGAGTTCCTTGACCTTGCCGGCGGAACGCGCAATCCAGATGACGCGCCAGGCGCCGCACGTCCCGAGGTCTTCCGAATGCCAGTACACCTGACCCATCTGCTGATCGTCGCCGCGGGCGGCGCGATCGGGGCGGGGGGACGCCATCTCGTCAACCAGATAGCGATGAGGCTGCTGGGGCCGTCCTTTCCCTGGGGCACGTTCTTCGTCAACATTCTGGGCTCCTTCGCGATGGGGCTCCTGATCGGCGGACTGGTGAAATGGATGCCGGCCGCGGGCGGGCAGGGGCCCAGGCTGTTCCTGGCGACGGGGCTGCTCGGCGGCTTCACCACCTTCTCCGCGTTCTCGCTCGACGTGGCGGTGCTGTGGGAGCGCGGGGCGACGATGACCGCGCTCGCCTATGTCGCCGCGTCGGTGATCCTGTCGATCCTGGCGGTGTTCTTCGGCCTCTGGATCATGCGCGGGCTCGAGCCGTGAGCGGCGTCCAGCGCGTGCGTGTGGGCAGCGACGAGGAGGGCATGCGGCTCGACCGGTGGTTCCGCCACCACTATCCGCAGATCACCCAGGGCCACCTGCAGAAGCTCCTGCGCACCGGCCAGGTGCGCGTCGACGGCGCCCGCGCCAAGGCGGCCGAGCGGCTGAGCGAGGGCCAGGAGATCCGCGTGCCGCCGGTGCCCGAGGCGGGCGAGCGCCCGCAGCGGCCGAGGCACGGCCTCTCGGCCGCCGACAGCGCCTTCCTGACGTCGATCACCCTCTACGAGGACGACGACCTGATGATCCTCGACAAGCCGTCGGGGATCGCCGTGCAGGGCGGAACCAAGACCGTGCGCCACATCGACGGGCTGCTCGCGGCCCTGGGCGAGGACGCCGACACGCGGCCGCGGCTCGTCCACCGCCTCGACCGGGACACCTCCGGCGTGCTCGTCGTCGCCAAGCGGCGCCAGGCGGCGGCGAAGATGGGCCGCATGTTCCAGACCCGCTCGGTGCGCAAGATCTACTGGGCGGTGGTGCACGGGCTGCCCAGGCCGCCGCAGGGCAAGGTCGACGCCGCGCTCGTCAAGGCGGCCACCCCGGAGGGCGACCGCGTGCGCGCGGCCCGCGCCGGCGAGCAGGACGAGGCGCAGAAGGCGGTGACGCACTATTCCGTGGTCGACCACGCCGCGCAGAAGTTCTCGTGGATGTCGCTCAAGCCCGTGACCGGACGCCAGCACCAGCTGCGCGCGCACATGGCGATCATCGGCCATCCGATCGTCGGCGACCAGAAGTACCCTTTCCACGACGGCACGCTGCCCGACGCGATCGAGAACCGGCTGCACCTGCACGCCCGCCGCATCACGTTCCCGCATCCGGCGACCGGCAGGACGGTCGACGTCACCGCGCCGCTGCCGGAGCACATGAAGAAGACCTTCGCCGCCCTCGGCTTCGAGCCGAAGGCCAGCGACGCGGACGACGGGGACTGAAGGAATGGCCCAGGCGACCACGGCCGACGACTACCGGCCGCACGACCGGCTCGACGGCATCGCGACCTCCCTCGTCCTCATGCTCTGCTTCTTCTGGGGGCTGAACTACGTCTCCATGAAGGTCGTCAACGGCGGCTTCCAGCCGATCTTCGTCACGGGCCTCCGGTTCGGCCTCGCGGCGGTCCTCGTGTTCGCCTGGTGCGCGATCCGGCGCATCCCGCTGTTCCGCGCCGACGGGACGCTGATCCCGGGCATCGCCGCGGGCGTCCTGTTCGGCGTCGAGTTCGCCCTGATCCAGACCGGGCTCGACTACACGAGCGCCTCGCGCAGCGTCGTGTTCACCTACACCATGCCGTTCTTCGTCGCGCTCGGCGCGCACCTGTTCGTGCCGGGCGAGCGGATGAGCCTCTCCGGCTTCCTCGGCCTCGTGCTCGCCTTCTCGGGCGTCGCCTTCGTCTTCTCCGACAAGCTGAGCCTGCCCTCGCCGAATGCCTGGATCGGCGACCTCATGTGCCTCGGCGCGGCGATCCTGTGGGCGGCGGCCACGATCGTCATCAAGGCGACGAGACTGCGCTTCGCCAAGCCGGAGAAGGTGCTCCTCTACCAGCTCGTCGTCGCCGCCGCGATCCTGCTGCCGGCCACGCCGTTCCTGGGTCCCCTGATCCGCACGATCACGCCGGTCGTCATCGGGGCGTTCGCGTTCCAGGTGCTGATCGTCGTCTCGTCGACGTTCCTCGTGTGGTTCTGGCTGATCCGCAACTATCCCGCCTCGCGGCTCACCTCGTTCACCTTCCTGACGCCGGTCGCCGGCGTGCTGTTCGGCGGCTTCCTGCTTGACGAGCCGATCAGCTGGAAGCTCGGCCTGGCGCTGGTGCTCGTGGCGATCGGCATCTACCTGGTGAACAGGCCGGCCCCGCGGGGAACCGGGAAGGAATAGGGAACCGCCGGGCCGATCCCGGCGTTCAAGAGCTGCCGGCGTCCCCCGGAGGCAGCGCGGACGATGACCCGAACGAAGCACCGGTTCACGAAGTTCGCCAGGCATGTCGCCGCGACGAGCGGCCATCCCGCGTCGTTCGTCGCCGCGCTGGTCCTCATCGCGCTGTGGGGCGTCAGCGGACCGTTGTTCGGCTTCAGCGATACCTGGCAGCTCGTCATCAACACCGGGACGACCATCGTCACGTTCCTGATGGTGTTCGTGATCCAGAACACGCAGAACTCCGACACCGAGGCGATGCAGATCAAGCTCGACGAGCTGATAAAGGTGAGCGCCAAGGCCAACAACGCCCTGCTCAGGCTCGAGGAGCTCGATCCGGACGAACTCGAGCGCATAAAGGCCGGCTACGAGGCCGAGGGCGCGGCGGGACGGTCGGCCGCGCGAGCGGCGAGGAAGCCGAAGCGGCGCAAGCGGAAACAGGATTCCGGCCGCCGCCGCCCGCAGGCTGCCGCAGCGTCATGAGATCGCTTCGTCTTGACCCCCGCGCGGAACAGGGGCATTGCCTCGGTCCATGTCCACCGGTTCTCCCGCCCGGCTCGTCCTTTTCGACTGCGACGGCACGCTCGTCGACAGCCAGAACGTCATCGTTTCCACGATGGAGGCGGCCTTCGCCCTGCACGGGCTCGCCGCGCCGCCGCGCGAGGCGGTGCTCGGGATCGTCGGCCTGTCCCTGGAACGGGCGATCGCCCAGCTCCTCGGCGACAGTGCCGCACTGGCCGCCGAGGTCGCCGCCTCCTACAGGACCCGGTTTCACCGCGCCCGCAAGGACGGGGTGCCGGAGCCGCTCTATCCCGGCGCCCGCGAGCTCGTGACGGCGCTCGCCGCGCGCGACGACACGCTGCTGGGCATCGTCACCGGCAAGTCGCGGCGCGGCGTCGATGCCGTGCTCGGCGGCCACGGGCTGCTCGAGCACTTCGTCACCATCCAGACGGCCGACGACGCGCCGTCGAAACCGGACCCGGCTATGGTGCTGCAGGCGATCGCGGCGACGGGCGGCGACGCGGCCCACACGGTCGTGATCGGCGACACGACCTACGACATGTCGATGGCGCGCGCGGCGGGCGCGGGTGCGGTCGGGGTGAGCTGGGGCTATCATGCGCCGCAATCGCTGCCGGCCGCAGGGGCCGAGGTCGTGCTGTCGGCGTTCGGGGACCTGCCGCCCTGGCTCGACGCGCGGTGGGCGCGCGCGGAAACGGCCGCATGAACGACGAGACGACCGACGAGAACCCGATGACGAAGGCGCAGGCCGCCGCGCGCGCGGCGCTGCCGAAGCGTTTCTATAAGGCCGTCGACGTGAGCGAAGGCGAGGGCGGCTTCGTGGTGCGGCTCGACGGGCGTCTCGTGCGCACGCCGAAGCGGCGCGCGCTGGTGCTTCCGAACCGCGGCCTGGCCGAGGCGATCGCCGACGAATGGCGGGCGGTCGAGAACGTCGTCGATCCCGCGGACATGCCTGTGACCCGGATCGCCAACACCGCCATCGACGGCGTCGCCGACACGATGGAGGCGGTGGCGCGCGACGCGGCGCGCTTCGCCGGGTCCGATCTTCTCTGCTACCGCGCCGAGGATCCGGAGGGACTGGTGGCCCGGCAGACGGAGAGCTGGGACCCGCTCCTCGACTGGGCGCGGTCGGACCTCGGGCTGCGCTTCAATCTCGCAGGCGGCGTCATGCACGTCGCCCAGCCGCAGGAGACGCTGGACCGGGCCGTCGAGCACCTTTCGACCGTCGATCCGTTCACGCTGACGGGGCTGCACGTCATGACGTCGCTGACCGGCTCGCTCGTCCTCGCGCTCGCCGTCCTGCACGGCCGCCTGACGGCGGAGGAAGCGTGGGCCGCCTCCCTCGTCGACGAGGACTGGCAGATCGGCCTGTGGGGCGAGGACGAGGAGGCGATGCGGCGGCGGCGGCGGAACTGGCTGGAGATGGAAGCCGCCGCGCGTCTGGCGCGCCACGGGTCCGGCTAGGAGACGTCCGCGTCATCGTTCGGGGACGCCGGGCCGGTTCCAGGCCGTTCCCTTCCGGGCGACGTCGGGAACGCCCGACATCGCCCCGGGGGTAGGCTTGCCGCACTGCCGCAAAAGATTCCGGCGACACGGCAGCGAGCCGACCGTGTCCTGCCGGTCTTCGGCCAGGCAGATTGCCTCAGGCGGCCGCGGCGGCGACGTCGAGGTCGTCGATCACCTCGCGCAGCTTCTGCTGCACGTCGACGGCGACCTCGCCCAGAGCCGGGTTCTCGATCGCCTGCATGGAGGCGATCGGGTCGATCGCGGAGACCTCGACCGTGCCGTCGGTGTGCTGCTGCACGATGACGTTGCAGGGCAGCATGGTGCCGATCTTGTCCTCGAGCTGGAGCGCCTTGTAGGCGTGGGTCGGGCTGCAGGCGCCGAGGATGCGGTAGGGCTTGAAGTCGACGTCGAGCTTCTTCTTCAGCGTCGCGGTGACGTCGATCTCGGTGAGCACGCCGAAGCCGTGGCGGGCGAGCGCGGCGGTCGCCGCGGCGATCGCGTCGTCGAAGGACATGTCGACGGTGCGGGAATAGCAGTAGTCGCTCATTGCGGGCTCTCCTGAGGTTGGGATCCCGGGTACGGGTCCGGACAGTCACATTCACTAAATGGAATATGACGGATCGCCGTCAAGGGCAAGGCATAGCCGGGAAAACGGGCGAGACTGTGCCGACTCCCCGTCGCGTGAAGCCCGTGCTATGGACCCTTTCTGACGAGAACACGACACGGGAACCGTCCGGAAATGAAGGCGATACTCGAACAGCTCGAAGCCCGGCGCGCGGTGGCGCAGGTCGGCGGCGGCCAGAAGCGCATCGACGCCCAGCACCAGCGCGGCAAATTGACCGCGCGCGAGCGGCTCGCCCTCCTGCTCGATGAAGGCTCCTTCGAGGAGTACGACATGTTCATCGAGCATCGCTGCACCGATTTCGGCATGGACGAGCAGAAGATCCCCGGCGACGGCGTCGTGACCGGCTGGGGCACGATCAACGGGCGCACCGTCTTCGTCTTCGCCAAGGACTTCACGGTGTTCGGCGGCTCGCTGTCGGAGACGCATGCCCAGAAGATCATGAAGATCCAGGACATGGCGCTGAAGAACCGGGCGCCGATCATCGGCCTGTTCGACGCCGGCGGCGCGCGCATCCAGGAGGGCGTCGCCGCGCTCGGCGGCTACGGCGAGGTGTTCCAGCGAAACGTGCTCGCCTCCGGCGTCATCCCGCAGATTTCCGTCATCATGGGCCCGTGCGCGGGCGGCGACGTCTATTCGCCGGCGATGACCGACTTCATCTTCATGGTGCGCGACACGAGCTACATGTTCGTGACCGGGCCGGACGTGGTGAAGACCGTCACCAACGAGACGGTGACGGCGGAGGAGCTCGGCGGGGCGAGCATCCACACGGTGAAGTCGTCGATCGCCGACGGGGCCTACGACAACGACGTCGCCGCGCTCATTCAGATGCGCCGGCTGATGGACTTCCTGCCGGCCAACAACGAGGACGGCGTGCCGGCGCTGCCGAGCTTCGACGACACGGCCCGGACCGAGGACTCGCTCGACACGCTGATCCCCGACAACCCGAACAAGCCCTACGACATCAAGGAGCTGATCCTGAAGGTCGCCGACGAGGGCGATTTCTTCGAGATCCAGGGGGCGTTCGCCAAGAACATCGTCACCGGCTTCGGCCGCATCGGCGGCTCGACGGTCGGCTTCGTCGCCAACCAGCCGATGGTGCTCGCCGGCGTGCTCGATTCGGACGCTTCCCGCAAGGCCGCCCGCTTCGTGCGCTTCTGCGACTGCTTCTCGATCCCGATCGTCACCTTCGTCGACGTGCCGGGCTTCCTGCCGGGAACCGCGCAGGAATACGGCGGCCTCATCAAGCACGGCGCCAAGCTGCTGTTCGCCTATGCCGAGGCGACGGTGCCGAAGGTGACCGTCATCACGCGCAAGGCCTATGGCGGGGCGTACGACGTCATGGCGTCGAAGCACCTGCGCGGCGACGTCAACTACGCCTGGCCGACCGCCGAGATCGCGGTGATGGGCCCGAAGGGGGCGGCGGAAATCCTCTACCGCGCCGAGCTCGGCGATCCGGAGAAGATCTCCAAGCGCATCCAGGACTATACCGACCGCTTCGCCAATCCCTTCGTCGCCGCCGAGCGCGGCTACATCGACGAGGTGATCATGCCGCACTCGACCCGCAAGCGCATCGCCCGGGCGCTCGACATGCTGCGCAACAAGCACCTCGAGAACCCCTGGAAGAAGCACGACAACATTCCGCTCTAGGAGATCGCCAGGGCTTCGATGCCGGCATTCCCGGCGAGACCTGCGAGGCGGCGGTCGGCGGTGACGACGGGGCCCCTGCGTTCCTCGGCGAGCGCCAGGAAGAAGCAGTCGTAGACCGGGTGGTCGAGCGCCACGGCGAGCGAGAACGCCCGACGGCCCAGCGCTTTCGTATCAGTGAGGATCAGGGCCGCCTGGAGATGGTCCAGCGCGGCCAGCGCCAACGCCTCGGTCATTCCGCGCACGCGGACATATTTCCAAAGCCCGTTGGCCGCTTCGGCGACGATCAGGTCGGGCGCGTACGGTTCCGGATCGTCGGAGACGATCCTGCGGGCGGCGGTGCTCCAGGGGAGGTCCACGTACCAGGAAATCGCCGCGCTGGTGTCGTAGATCACCGATCGTGACCGTGGTCGCCGTCGCGGTCCTCGCGGATGAGCGCGACGATATCGAGTTGCGGGCCGCCCTTCGTCATCCGGCGGATACGGTCGGCCTCCTCCCAGAAGACCTCGCGGTCGCCCCGGCTGTATTCGGTGATCAGGTCGCGGACGGTCTGTTCGACGGATTTTCCTTCCGCCCTGGCGCGCTCGCGCAGGCGCCGGGCCGTGTCCTCGTCGATGTTTCGCACCAGTATCTGGGCCATTCCGACCTCCGTGATATCATGATGCTATCATAGTGCGGATCGCAATGGGCGGCAATCATCGTTCCGTCACCCGACCTCCACCGAACCGACACCCAATCGAGAAACGCCCGTAACAAAGCCCCGATAGGCCGGTTTTCGTGATCGGCGCCGCGACGATTCGACGTTTCGGCGCCGGATTTCGCGAATTCCTCCAATCGAAAGGGGCACTACGATGCGCGCACTCATTGCGATCGGCCTGCTCGCCGCGACCGTTCTGCCGGCCGCCGCGCAGCAGGAGTACAAGGCGACGCTCACCGGCCACGCCGTCCTTCCCGCCGAGACCCTGATCCCCGCGCCGGCCGACGCGCCGGCGGCGATGAAGGTGTCGGGCAAATACACGGCCAAGACGCCGGCCCGGCTCACCTCGGCGCCGACCGACGGCAGCGCGCTGCCCTTCAACGGCCAGCCGCTGCAGGGCTTCTCCGGCATCAAGACGCTCGGCGACGGCACCTATCTGGTGCTCACCGACAACGGCTTCGGCGCCAAGGCCAACTCGCCCGACGCCATGCTGATGTTCCACCACGTGAAGCCCGACTTCGAAAGCGGCGAGGTGGAGATCCTGAAGACCACGTTCCTCAGCGATCCCGGCAAGGTCGTGCCGTTCCTGATCGCCAACGAGGCGAGCGACAGGCGCTACCTGACCGGCTGGGACCTCGACATCGAGGGCTTCCAGCCGATCGGCGGCAAGCTGTTCATCGGCGACGAGTTCGGCCCGTACGTGATCGTCGTCGACCGGGAGACCGGCGTCGTCGAGGCCTTCCACGAGACGTTCCTCGACGACAAGAAGGTCCAGTCGCCCGACCACTACGAATTCCGCCTGTCCGACCCGCACGCCAAGGCGCCGGCGGTCAACCTGAAGCGCTCGCGCGGCTACGAGGGCTTCGCCGCCTCCATGGACGGCAAGACCATCTACGGCCTGCTCGAAGGTCCGATCTGGGATGCCGGGAAGGCGTCCTACGAGAAGGTTGGCGGCACGGAAGCCCTGCGTATCCTCGAGTTCGACGTCGCCGGCCGCAAGTTCACCGGCCGCTCCTGGCTCTATCCGCTCGAGGCCGACGGCAACGCCATCGGCGACTTCAACATGATCGACGCGACGCGCGGCCTGATCATCGAGCGCGACAACGGCCAGGGCGACATGGACGCGGCCTGCAAGGGCGACCAGAAGGAAGACTGCTTCACCGAGCCGGCGAAGCTGAAGCGCGTCTATCTGATCGACATGGACGGGGTCGCGGACGGCGAGCCGGTGAAGAAGGTCGGCTACGTCGACCTTCTGAACATCCAGGACCCGGAGGGCGTCGCCCGGATCGGCAAGCGCGAGGACGGCCGCTTCACCTTCCCGTTCGTGACGATCGAGAACGTCGACCGGATCGACGACACCCACATCATCGTCGCCAACGACAACAACTTCCCGTTCTCGAAGGGCCGCAGCGCTACCGCGCTCGACAACAACGAGTTCGTGATCCTCGAGGTCGGCGATTTCCTGAAGGCGAACTGATCCCCTCTGCGCCGAAGGGACCCTGGACCCGCCGGGCGACGTTCCGGCGGGTCTTTTTCATTTCGCCAGACGCTTCGCGTGCCAGCCGACGTGGTCGGCCATGAAGGTCGAGATGAAATAGTAGGAGTGGTCGTAGCCCGGCCGCATGGTGAGGGTGAGGGCGATGCCGGCGCTCTCGCAGGCCTTGACGAACGCCGCGGGATCGAGCTGCTGGGCGAGGAAATTGTCCGCATCTCCCTGATCGACAAGGATTTCCGGCACCTTGCGGCCGTCCTCTATCAGGGCGGTGGCGTCCCAGGCGCGCCAGCCCGACCGGTCTTCGCCGAGATAGGCGGCGAGCGCCTTCCGGCCCCAGGGCACGGCGGCGGAATTGCTGATCGGCGCGAAGGCGGAAACGGAGCGGAACGTTTCGGGGTTCTTCAGCGCCACCGTCAGTGCGCCGTGGCCGCCCATCGAATGGCCGAAGATCGCCTGCCGGCCCATGTCGGCGGCGAACCGCTCGGCGATCAGGGCCGGCAATTCCTTCGTCACGTAGGAATACATGCTGAAATGCGGCGCCCAGGGCGCTTCCGTCGCGTCGACGTAGAAGCCCGCCCCCTGGCCGAGGTCGTAGGCCTCGTCGTCGGCGATGTCCGGCCCGCGCGGGGAGGTATCCGGGCAGACGACGATAATGCCGTGCTCGGCCGCCGCGCGGCGGTATTCGCCCTTCTCCATGACGTTGGCGTGCGTGCAGGTCAGGCCCGACAGGTACCAGAGGACGGGGCAGGGGCCCTGCTCGGCCTGCGGCGGCACGTAGACGGCGAAGGTCATCGGGCAGCCGCAGGTCGCGGACTCGTGCCTGTAGACGCCCTGAACGCCGTCGAAAGCCCGGTTCGCCGACACCGTTTCCATGAAATCCGCCTCCGTGATCCGATTCCCGGACGGGACCCTAGCGGATCGGGATGTCAGATGCTCCCCAGGCGGGCGAATTTCACGGCGAGGTCGATCAGCACGCGGCGCATGCGGCCGCCGGTATCGACGCTCGGATCGTAGGCGGTGATCGCGGCGGCCTGGATGGGGAAGGACTTCGCGATCAGGTCGAGGCAGGCGGAGAGCTCTTCGGTGTAGAGGCCCGGCCCGGAGGTGGACCAGTAGATGTTGGCGTGGCCGACGCGGTCTGGATCGTAGACGTCGGCGTCGACATGGACGTAGAGGCGCTCGACACCGGCGGATTTCAGGGCTTCGAGCACGGGCACAAGCGCCGATGCGCCGTCGCGGCGGATCGCCTCGACCGAGACCTGGCCGATGCCGTTCCCGGGGATGAAGGCGATCTCGTCCTCGGTCAGGTCGCGCGCGCCGATCAGCGCCGCGCGGGTCGGGTCGAGCGGCTGGAAACCCGGCACGTCGGCCATCCGCCGGCGCCAGCAGGCGCCGACCAGGATCGCCATCCCCATGCCGTCGAGAAAGGCCGAGGGGCTGGTCTCCGGCGTCTCGCTCTCGCCATGGGCGTCGAACCAGAGGACGCCGGTGCCCGGGCTGCCGAGCCCGGTCACCGCGCCGATCGCGGCGTAGTTGCAGTTGCCCGAGAGGATCAGCGGGAAGTCGCCGCCCAGGCGCGCGCGGCCGACGGCTGCTGCGATCTTCTCGTGCAGGGCGAAGGCGACGGCGTTCTCCATGGCGAAAGGCAGGCCGTGGTCCACGGTCTCGACCGCCGTGTCGTGACCGGCGGCGCTCACGGCATCGGCGAGGCCGCGGTCGAGCAGGTCGAGCGGGCCGAGGCCCATGCGCGCGGTGCGCTGGCCGGAATCGTAGGGGACGGAGAGGATGCGGACGCTATCGGCCATGGTGCGATTCCATCGGGGCATGCCGGCAGTCTACCGCAACCGCCACGGGCCCTCACCCCGGGCGGAAGCGCGATGCGCCAGGGTGGATCCAAAGGCGCGTCGTCGCGGACCGTCGCCACGGCCGGAT
>JAEWYT010000205.1 GCA_023458595.1 Pseudomonadota bacterium | reverse complement strand
CTTACGATCCCTATTATGATGAGGAACAGGACTTCCAGCCTGTCGAAATGGAACGCATAATCAGGGTGATATATGACCAGGATGATTTTGTAACCAAAGAATTAATGGAATTCGTGAATGCAGAATTGAGAGAGTCTTACGATATTTCACCGGCAACTGTCTTTTATCTCTCTCCGAATACTGCTGAATTATTCAGCATGAACGATTACCCGGAACGGTTCTATAAGTGGTTTAATGAATTTTGCAACCTGACAAATATATAGAATGAATAGAATAACAGAAAGGATCAGGGCGCTGTATCGACCAAAAGCAGCGCTAATCGCCTATGAGTGCATAGGCAAACATAATTCCGGATACTTTTTGGAATTAAGACCAATAAACAGACATGGAGTGATGGGCGAGGCAATCCCGGTAACATACAAGTTCATAAATAAACTGACGGATCAATTTTCTGAAGCGTATAGCGGAACTCCGGCAGGAGCAATACCCGGAAATCTCCTATTCGCCAATACAAAAAGAGGATCTGAAAAATATATATGGTACAACCCCCCTTGTAAGAGAATGATGTACTTCGTCCCGCAACTCGGGATTGAAAACGCAGAGTATCATTTACCGGGGATCGTTTACATAGCAAGCGAGACCGGACTTATGATTTACGCTTATAAAGGAAAAATGTCGGAAAAGAGTGAACTCTTCAATGCTCCATTCTTCAATTGTTCTAACGGGAATATATGCCTGGGGGTAGCCAATATTAAAAAACCGGTTAATCCTGGTTACCATGAATTGATGGAATATTGGGAAAGGAAATTCTGGCTGACCGAGTTTTCCCATTTGGGAGGAGGAGGCAATCCAACAAAAAATAACCTTGTTCTTGTTACAAAGGCCGCCAAGGATAAGGATTTCAATTTAGATCAATTAAAATCGGCTAATAAAAAACTTAAAGACATACTTACATGAAAAAGGTACACTATACTGCCAATTATTTAATCAACCCTCAACATCCGGTAACAGTCAATCTGGTTGGTGCAGGTGGAACAGGTTCCCAGGTATTGACATGCCTGGCCAGACTGGATGTCACCTTAAGGGCGCTGGGGCATCCGGGGTTACATGTGACATTATATGATCCCGACGAGGTAACTGAAGCGAATATCGGAAGACAATTGTTCAGTGATACAGAATTCGGATTAAACAAAGCTGTTTGCCTCATATCAAGGGTAAACAATTTTTTCGGAAATAACTGGAAAGCGATGCCTGAGTTATTCCCGAAGCTTGCAAAACATGCAAGTGAATTCAATCTTGCTAATATTACTATCACTTGTACAGATAATGTTCAATCAAGATTGGATATGTGGAATTTCTTGAAGCCGGTAAGTTCAAATATCAAATCGACTGACTATAAAACAGTTCTCTATTGGATGGATTTTGGAAATTCACAGACTACGGGGCAAGTAATTATAGGTACGGTACCGGAGAGGATTACCCAACCCAAGTCGAAGTTATTTGCCACCGTCGAATCGCTAAAAGTAATCACAGAATATACACAGTATAATTCGGAAAACAGAGATGAATCAGGACCAAGTTGTTCATTGGCTGAAGCATTACACAAACAAGATTTATTTATTAATTCAACATTGGCCCAACTTGGCTGCAATATTTTTTGGAAAATGTTCCGGCAGGGTACGATCGAACATCATGGTCTATTTCTAAATCTTGATACGATGAAGGTTAATCCGATACTAATTTAAAATATGAATTCTTACGATGAAGGATGATATCAAAAATATTCACTTATACCATTTTATACATATTAAATCTCTTTGGGTTTAATTCCCCGCGGCTTGCAGCTAAGAAAAAATCATTCTTTATAGATACCCCGTTCTCTTATATCGGGGAGATTTATTATATACAATATATATTTTATTATCTTTACATCTAAATACTAAAGGTTCTTTATTTATATTTCACTAAAACTTTATCTAAAAAGAAATTTGCAATTATTATACTATACAATATACAATACATAAATATTTATTCTATTTCTATTTGAAATCTGAAACGAGTAAGGGAAAAAATCTATAATACACTTCTTACAGAAAACAATCGAAAAAGGTCTCTAAGATATTTGATTGAGACTACGAAAATAATGGCAACGCTCTTATCACAGAATAATTAAAATGGTAACTACATCTACTTGACAAATCAATTATAGGAATAAATCAGCACAGTAGATAAAACCTACTCACTATTTATCAAATAACAGAAGAATAACTTCGGAATAAGCTCCTTTTTTATTTATTAATAAACCTCTAAAGTTGAACAAAATGAAACGATTAATGAAGACTCGGCTATTTAAGTTGTTGGATAATTTAAAAGGTACTTTCGACCCAGGAGGAATAGATCAACAATCGGTGTATGATGAATTTGTACAATCGATTGTTCTCCTCTGTACTACCAGGGAAACAGAGATGCCTACTTATTTCACATTGAATTACACCCGCTTAGAGCTTCAGCAACTCTTATCAGCGGAAAGCACTAAGAGGATGGAAAAAAAATGTGCCATTTCTATCGTACATTGAAAAATGTATCGATTTTATCGACATTGCTTTAAAATGGATCAAATGGAACAACAATCAGAATTCACCATCAAAAAGAATTTCTTCGAAAAATTCTGATTTTCTGGAATGGAGCCTCTCTTCCAATTATATTTGGAATGGTACGGTTTTCGAATTAATTGAGTTAGCAGTCGCTCTTCAGAAAACAGAATTGATAAGAAAGAAATCAGGCGAATTACTCACTTATGCAGAAATAGTCAAAGGAATGAAGAGGCTATTTAATAATGTAAAAGTTTCTAATATCTACAGCTGTAGAACAAGGACAATGGAACGAAAGAAAAATGCTTCTCCACTTCTGGAGAGAATGCTTGTTTTATATAAACAAGAAGTAGAAAAATTATATCGATGAAAATCGGGTAGGAGGCACATAAAAAATATTTCCTCCTACCTAATTTCTCCCATTTACATTGATTCGCCTGCAAACAATAAACATCCTTCCTACATCATCTGATATATATGACCTGCTAATAAGGTTATTGCCGATCAATGATAAAAGTATTTCTTCTAATTTCGATCTATGGTTGATTGCAAAACAATACTCCAAATACAATAACCTACTTCCCTGAATGAAAAACATCTTAATTCATTTCTACACAACAAACAGCAAGAAAAGAAATAAAAAAATCAAAGAAATTTTAATTAAAGCGGAAAGTTGCATGAATGCTGATTAAATCACCATCCAAAAACCACATTACAACAAGTTATATTTCAAAAACCAATATAAGCGTCCTTCACCACAACTCACTGGTCATCTATAATTTACAAACAAAATAGTGGTACATATAGTGGTAGATACCACTTTTTATACTTCTCGATGCGCTAAAATTGCAAGAAATAAATACAACTATGGAATATAAAAGTTTCGAAGAATGGATGCAAATATTGCTGGGCCGTTTTGACAAGATTGACAAAACACTTGACCGGATGAACAAATTAAAGGAATGCTTTGATGGAGACACTTTACTAGATAATTCTGATTTGTGTAAATTGCTCGGGGTTACAAAAAGGACACTGGCCAGATATCGACAAAAAAAAATAATTCCCTATTATACATACGATAATGGAAGGGTATATTATAAGGCATCTGAAGTGGAGAAATTCATGAAAAAGAAAGGAAATGATCCTAAGAAAATGCTTTAAAATGCCTAATAATATAAATGAAAATTTAAATATGGTATGGAACCTTGCTACCTCTTTTCAGTATCACAATTATCATTAGTGAAGTTACCAAATTATGGTAACTTCATTAATAAATTGCATCTACTCAATAAAACTCCCTCCAAATATAATCAAGCTTGAATCACGATTTATGCAAGTTTCATGTTCTTTTCTACCATTTTCATATCCCTCAAAATACTGCTGTCAAGTACACGAGCATAATGACGCGTCATTTTAGTATCCGAATGACCTAGCATTTTAGCTACATTATCAATAGTAACTCCATTCGCCAACATAAGTGTAGCAAATGTATGCCTTGCAGTATGAGTTGTAATGTTCTTTTTAATTCCACATATATCTGATAATTCCTTTAAATAAGCATTCATTTTTTGATTACAAAGAACAGGTAAGAGATGGCCTGATAC
>JAEWYT010000204.1 GCA_023458595.1 Pseudomonadota bacterium | reverse complement strand
CGACGGATCGGATCCGTCGACTGCCCCCGATGGCATTGTGCTTCTTCGCGGAAAAACGTGAAACTCAGATCACTGAGCTGCCAGATGCGCTTCGGCGGGAACGTCCTGAGCGACGCGCGTGTGCTTCGGGATGGACGGCGTCGCGGCCGGCCGTTGGTCGATGGTCGACCTGAAGTCCCGAGGGCGGCCGCCGAAACCGAAGAAGTGCTCCATCGCCGCGACGCACCGGCGCGCCGCTCTGCCGTCTCCGTACGGATTGACCGCTTTTGCCATCGTACGATAGGCGCGCTCGTCGGCCAGCAGCTCCGAGACGCCACCGATGATGGCGTTTTCGTTGGTACCGACCAGCCGGACGGTGCCGGCGGTGACCGCTTCCGGCCGTTCCGTGGTTTCGCGCATCACGAGGACGGGCTTGCCGAGGCTCGGCGCCTCTTCCTGCACGCCGCCACTATCGGTCAGAACCACCGAAGCGTTGTCCAGCGCAAGCGCGAAGTCGCTGTAGCCGAGCGGGGCGGTGATCACCACGTTGTCCAATCCCTGCAGCGGCGGCAGCAGCACGTCGCGAACGACGGGATTGAGATGGGCGGGCAGAAGGAAGACGGTGTCCGGGAACTTCCTGGCCAGGCGCCGCACGGATCTGGCGATCCGCGCCATCGGTTCGCCCCAGGATTCCCGCCGGTGAGCTGTCACCAGGACGCTGCGCCGCCCCATGACCTTGTTGAGGTCGCCGTTCTCGATCGGCAATTTGCGCGAAACGACATCGAGCAGGGCGTCGATCACCGTATTGCCGGTGATATAGATCTTTTCCGCGGGAACGCCGTCGGCGACGAGGTTCGCCTTGGCCGTATCGGTCGGGGCGAAATGGGCGTTCGCCAGATTGGTCGTCAGTCGCCGATTGATCTCTTCGGGAAACGGATTGTAGGCGTCGCCGGTCCGCAGGCCCGCTTCGAGATGGAACACCGGGACCTTGTTGTAGAACGCGGCGAGCGCCGCGGCGAAGCATGTCGTCGTGTCGCCCTGCACCAGAACGGCGTCGGGCAGTTCGGCGGCGATCGCATCGGACACGCCGTTCATCGCCCGGCTCGTGATGTCCTCCAGGCGCTGCCGTTCCGCAATGATATCAAGATCGATGGCCGGCTGGATGCCGAACAGATCGTTGATCTGGTCGAGCATCGCGCGATGCTGTCCGGTGACCGCGATGCAGGCGGAGAGCTTTCCGGATGCCTGCAGGGCCTTCACGAGCGGCGCCATCTTGATGGCTTCCGGTCGCGTACCGTAGACGAGCATGACCTTGCGGACGTCTCCGCGCGGCCGCGCCTTGGGCGGGCCTTTGTCCAAGGCGAGCAACGCGTTCGGCGGCAAAGCCACCGCATGCTTGTGGTCGGGGGGACTAGAGGGCCGGTTCATCGAGACGCAGATCCGGTTGCTTCATGATGAAAAAAAGCCTACCGGGCCGCATGATGCGCACCAGTTGCCAAGATGACCGTGGGGCAAGCAGTTTGCGACCGCCTCGGCACCGGAATTGATGAACCGCTACCCTTTTTGGCTGACTGGAAGCCGGCAAACGCCGAACGAATCATCGGCACGGATCACGTAGTCGAGGAGAAGTCCGATCGAACCGTCGCCCACGGTCAGCGTCATCATTCCGCATCTCAACGAGCCGGAAAAACTGGCGGAATGTCTGTGCGCGCTGGATTCGCAGCGCGCCGACGGGATTCCGTTCGAGGTAGTCGTCGTGGACAACGGTTCCCGGGTGCTGCCGGACGCGGTCTGCTCCGCATACGAGGGCGTCCGGCTGGCGCGCGAGGAGACGCCCGGTCCAGGACCCGCGCGAAACCGCGGCGCCGAACTGGCCCGCGGGCGAATTTTCGCGTTTGTCGATGCCGATTGCGTGCCCGGAGAAGGTTGGATCGCGGGAATCGTCGCCTTCTTCGACGCTCGCCCCGATGTCGATTTCCTCGGCGGCGACATAAAGGTTGCCTGGTCGGATCCGCGGCGGCCCAGCGCCGTCGAGGCGTACGAATCGGCGTATTGCTACCGCAACCGTCTCTACGTCGAACGCCACGGCTACGCGGCGACCGGCAACATGGCCGTGCGGGCGTCGGTTTTCCAAGCGGTCGGGCCGTTCGGCGGCATCAACACCATGGAAGATACCGAATGGGGGCAGCGCGCCACCGCGCAAGGTTACCGGGCCGCCTTTGCGCCGGACGTGCGGGTGTTCACGCCGCCGTGCCGCTCCTACACCGAGCTGGTGCGCCGGTACGACCGGCACATCGCTCACGAATTCGGCGATTGGCCCGGCGGGCCGGCGGCCATGGCCCGATGGTTCGCCCGCGCTGCGGCGGTGGCGGGATCGCCCGCCGTCGAGCTGCTGCGGCTGTCCCGCCTCCCTGAGCTGCCGGACTGGCGCGCGCGCCGTCTTGCATGGTGGATCGTCGCCCGCCTTCGTCTTTACCGTGCCGGGAGGATGGTCTTGATCGCCCTGCGAAACGACGCGAATGAGGTGGTCGGCCGGTGGAACCGCGGAGACAACCCTACCGGCAGCAACCCGGTCGAGATGGCTCGGAGATCATGACCATGCGCCCCGCACCGAATGGCCGACGGCTGGCGGTCGTGACCGTCACCTACAATAGCCGGGACGTGCTGACGGGATTTCTCGATTCCCTGGTCGGCGGATTGGCGGGGATCGAGGACTGCGAAGTAGTGGTCGCCGACAACGCCTCGGCCGACGACAGCGCCGATTTGGCGCTCGCCCATCGGATCCGCCCGAGGGTGGTGCGGACGGGTCGCAACGGCGGCTACTCCGCAGGGATAAATGCGGCGATCGCGACGACGAGCGCCGACAGGGACATTCTGATCCTCAACCCCGACATCCGGCTCATGGCGGGCACGGCCGCGCGGCTCCTCGACGAACTGAACGATTCGTCGGTGGGCGTGGCGGTGCCGACGATTTTCGACGAGGACGGCAGCATTGCCCGATCCGTGCGGCGCGAGCCGTCGCTCGCGACGATATGGTCGGATTCCTTGCTCGGCACGAAGATCGCGTCATCGATTGGCCTCGGCGAACTCGTATCGACGCCTGCGCTTTACCGCGACGGCGGGGCGATAGACTGGGCCACGGGGGCCGCCCTCATGGTGAGCGCGCCGGCGCGACGTGCCATCGGCGCATGGGACGAGTCGTTCTTCCTCTATAGCGAAGAGGTCGACTATCTGCGGCGCGTGCGCGACCGCGGCTTCTCCGTCCGGTTCGTTCCCGAGGCCCACTGCGTCCATATCGGCGGCGACTATCACGACAATACGCAGCTGTCCGCGCTGATGACGAGGAACCGCATCCGCTACTATCGCCGCTACCATGGCCCCGTTTCGACGGAGATCTATCGGTTGGGCCTCCTGGCGGAGGGCAGCTTGCGATACGCGCTCGGTCCCGGTCACCGGGCGGCCTTCAAGGCGGCACTGACGACGGTGGCGACGTCGTCTGAGCGTCCGACCGGAAGCGGCGGCTTCGCTCGTTTCGCGGACGAAGGCTCAGGATCCTGAGGCTGCGATTTCCTCGTAGATCTCGCCCATCCGATCGAACTTGGCCGGCCACAGCGCGGTCCGTTTGACGTGATCGTACGAAGCCACACCCATCCGGCGCCGGAGGGCCGGATCCGCAACCAGTTTCCGAATGGCTGCGGCAACATCGCGCGCCAGCGCCTCCGGCGTCGCGACTGGTAGCCTGATGGCGCAGTCATCGGTCGTCGCCGCGCCCGGTCCGCCCCGGTCGACCACGATCAGCGGCAGCGAATAGCCCATCGCCTCCGGCGCTACGTTCCCGCCGGGTTCGCGGTAGCTCGGAAACACGAAGGCGTCGGCGTCGATGTAGAATTGTGCCACCTGGGCCTTCGTTTTCCATCCGTGCATCGTGACCCTGTCGCCGAGGTTCAGGTCGGCGATCATGGATTCGCACATCCCGCGGTCGGGGCCGTCGCCGACGATATCGAGCCTTGTCGCCAGGTCGGCCGTCCCGGCCATCGCGCGAATGGCTTCGCGCGCGCCCTTGGTCCTGACGAGACGTCCGACGAACAGCAGCCGGACCGGACCGGCCCGGTCCGATCGGTCGATCGGCTCGGGAACTGACCGAAGCCCGGTCTCGCTCATGGTCTCGAAGCGCTTTAGCGAATAGTCGGCGAGCAGATCCCGGACATACGGTGCTATCCCGACGACGCAGGCGGCGTCCTCGTAGGTTCGGCGCAGCAGGGGATCCCACCGTCGGCGATAGGCGTCGAGCCCGCGCAGTCTCATGTACCAGGGTGCCGAAGTGTCAACGACCTCGAAAGCGGCAGGGTTCGCCAGGCCGCCGCCGACAGGTCCGATTACATAGGGAATTCCCAGCCCGGCGCAGGGCGAAGGATAGCGCATGCCCACCGGAACCGGCTGATGGGCGACGTCGAAGTGCTCGTTCTCGGCCAACGCCCGGCGAATCCATGACCGCGCGCGCATGTAGAACGCCACGTAGCCCGGCTTCAGCAGGCTGTTCAGCCGCTCCGCCCGGCCGAGAATCGGCGGTTCGCTCCACTCCACGATCCGAAGCCCCTCGAGCTGTTGCGAGGCGGGCTTGGCGCTCCGTTTGTTGTATGTGAGCAACGTCACGTCGTGGCGCTGCGCCAGGCCGTGCGCCCACTGGTAGGCGACCCAGGCCTCGCCGACGTCTTCTCCGTCGCATGTCGGGGCGATGAGCAGGACCTTCATGGGCACTCGACCCGAATGTGCCGGCTTGCGCAAACGAGTCATTCCGGCGGCGTACCGCTGTGCTTGGAACGTGAGGCCGAAAGCGCGGAACGCGCTCCGCTCTTGCGGGGCGCAGCCGGTGTCTCCTGATAGTCCAGTATCCAGAGACCGCTTCCGATGAGGAATACGAACAGCGCGTACGAGGCGTTCCAGAAATGCACGGTCCAGCCGACCAGAAAGTAGCCCGTCATGCAAATCAGGTAGGCCGTCTTGTAGGCGAGTATACGGTCGGGAAGACCGGATTTCAGCGCGACCGGTAGATAGGCCGAAAAAAACAATACGCCGATCAGGAATGCCGCCGGCAGCCCGTAGTACACGGCGTGGGTGAGCCAGAACATGTCGATGCTCGGCGGCATCCAGTCGGGGCGCAGCCATTCGCCGAGGCCCGTGCCGAACAATGGATTGTGCGCGACCGAATTGGTGCCGAACTCCCAGATCAGGAGCCTGAAATAGGCCGAAGCGGGATCGAACGAGAAATGGGTCATGTAGAACGCGGGAACGGACTGGTTGGATACGGCCGAAATCAACATCCACATCGCCGCGACGCAGATCAGCAGGAGCTTCCAACGAAGGGGATTGTTTCGCAGAACGGTATCCCAAGCGACCAGCCCGAGCTGGGCGAACACGGCGGTGATCGGCCCGGCGGACAGCGACAGAAAGGCCGCAAAAGCCACGATTCCGGTCTTGAAGGACCGCTTCACCAGCGACTGCCCGTATCCGAGGACCAGGAAGGTCATCGCGACGGCGCTCGAGGCGCATACCCCGTAGAGAATTGGATGTTCGAAGACGGCCTGAACGCGGCGCAGGCCCCACCGCGGGTCCGCCTCGCTTACCGGATAGCTCGGCATCACCGAGGAGAACAGCTTCATTGCCACATTCACCTGCGTGAGTGCTTCGAAGATGGCGAAAGGAAGCAATCCGACCACGATAAGAAACAATACTTTCGCCATGGCGTAAAAATTATCCGCGGTGCGGATCATGCAGCGCGCGAGAAAATACGTTCCCGCAGTTTCCAGAAACAGTATTCCCGCAGGTTGCCAGGCAGTGGCGAAGCCGTGAAGGACGGTCAAACTGATCCCGCACCACACCGGATAGAGTATCACGGCGATGTCCGGCAGTCTTATGCGGCCCGCCCGCCCTGTGATCCACATGACGAGACACGGCAGGATCGCCGCGATCAACACCAGCCGGTATCCGGACATGCGCATCGGGCCGATGTAGATCTTCCAGGGAATGAGCAATCCGATCAGAAACAGCACCACCAGAATCGATAGCGCTTTGCCGCCCGCCGATCGGGCAGGCTGTGCGACGCGCGTCCTTGTGCCGCCTGTCGTCGCCTGCGGTTCCACGCGGGGCGCGGCGCGCGGCAGTCGTCTCTTGGCGACGGTGGTGGAAGGCATGATCGGCCCAGTCGATTGCTCGAAACCCGGCCACTATAGCCGGCGACGACGGGAAGCGGTGGTCGCTATAGGGCGAAAACGTCTGTACGATTGACGTAAGCCGGATTCGACGACCCCTCCAATACGTCGAGCGGAACCTTCTCCGAAGCGTTCATTCCGGTTCGGTGTCGTTGGCGTCCTTGCCCGAAATCGACGAACCGTTTAGCGGTTTCCGAGACGGCGTCGTCACGATGATGGTGGTCCCGGGAAAAATCCGCCTCGCCGTGATTCGAGGATAGGAACCAGCTCGGAATCCAAGCAGATGGCGCCCAGTGGACGAGGCCAAACCGCGTGAGGGCAACTCCGTTTGACCTAAAAGGAGATTCTGCCCGAAAATTGCCACGACCTCCGCAAATTTTCAACAAGCGGGTATTTTATGGTTAACAAATGAGAAACGAGAAATACCGAATACTGAGATGAAGAACCTTTGCGGGCGGGGGGCAGAGGGGTTTGAAGTTATGAAAACGGCGTCACTGACGACGGGGAAGTGGAATCGAGTCTGGGCGGGAATATCTCCTGCAATTCTGTATGCGGCAATCGCGTGGGGCGCGCCGAATGAAGCATCGGCTGCGAGCGAAAGTCTCAATTGTGCTTCTGCGCTGGCGAAGTGCGGCTACCCAACCGCCGGCAATACTGGTGTGGTAACGGTTATAAAGCAGAAGAGAAGTAAAAAGGTCATTAAGAAGAAAAAGCTTCGCGGAAAGAAGCGATTCAAGTTCATCAAGGTCAAATTCCAAAATATTCCGGGCGATGTAACTTCAGGACCTGGCTGGCGATGGGATTCGCGCGGCTTCGTCTCCATTAGCGGCGATGGTGCCGTATTCAGGAACTTCATCGTCAACGGGACTATAGATGTCTTGGGCGACAACGTTCTTATCGACAATGTCCGTGTGATCGTCGGCGGCGAAACGTTCGGAATAGCGATCAGAAGGGCGGACAATACCTATATCAACCGATGCATGATTGGGCCCGCCGCCAATATGAGCAGACTCATGGTGGGTATCAAAGATATATATGGAGGTGCGGATAATACGACGATCAACAAATGCAATATTTACGGCACGTCGACGGGAATCCAGATAGGGCGCGGCCGAATATTGAATAACTTCATACATGATTTGAGAGCCAAGTCCGGAGATCATCTGAACGGCATTACGTCGAACGGATCTACGGGTCAATTGATAGTGAATCACAACACGATATTGAATTCAGCGGACCAAACCGATGCTATCGGGCTGTTCCAGGATTTTGGGGTCGAGGCGAACAGATTGATCGTCAACAACTTTCTGGCGGGCGGTGGTTATACCATCTATGCGGGAGAAGATCCCAGCGACCGACCTTCGTACAACATCAAGATCATGAACAATCGATTCTCGAATATTTACTATTCGAGATCGGGTTATTATGGCTACGGGACTGCCTTCAACAGGCACGGTAGCGGAAACGTCTGGTCAAACAATATTTGGGATCATTCCGGCTCTACGGTTCCGCCGCCCTGAGTTCGTCGGGGAGCGTCTGCGCGCCGATCGCACCGGGCCGGATGGTCCGGTGCTTTTCGTCTAAGCCATTCGCGGCCTGTCTTCCCACTTTCGTGGGAAATCACGTTTTCTTGATAGCCTAATTGCAGCGCGGGTCTGCCGGGAGGGGCGTTGCCCCGGCATTGTTTCGTGCCCTATCGTGACGCCGTTTATTAACTGGCAAATCCGTTGTCGAAAATCGACATGCCGTAGATTTCTTGCTTGGGGAGCGCCGGGAGTTCGGCTTCCGGCGTTTCCGGTTTGGCGACACATTTGATTTCGGTTCACGGTTCGGTTCTGGCGATGTTTGGGAACACAGTGACAGGAGCGCCTGACTCCAGTGCCCGGGACGGCGATCTTCGAGCGCCGCCTGCCGACGATGTGCGGCGAGAGAAGCGGCACGGAGTTGCCGCGTGCCCGTTCGGGGCGCGCACGAAGGTGCATCCGCGCGCCGGAGCCGGCACGGCCGGGTGCTGATCGATGATGGCACAGTCCGCGGCGCGTCGTGATCTCCCGCTGATAGTCGTGTGCGCGGGAACGTCGTGGAGCGGCGTCAAGGGCTCCGACCACCACATCGCCACCGAGCTGACGAGATATGCCACGGTGCTCTGGGTGGATCCGCCGGTATCCTTCCTGACGCCGGTTCACCGGCGGCAGGATGTCGGCATCGTTCCGTGGCCTCGGCTGAGGCCGGGCATTCCCGGTCTGGTGCGGCTCACGCCCACGGCGATGCCTGGGCACTCCAGGCCCGGCATAAACGCCACGACGGGCTTTCTGGTACGCCGGCAGATCCGATGGGCGCTCGAGAAGCTCGGCGCAACGGCTACGGCCGTCATCGCGTGCTCTCTCGACGATGTGCTGACCGGATGGGGCCCCGAAGTCGTGCGGGTCCTCTACGGGACCGACGACTATGCCGCCGGTGCGGAACTCATGGGGATGAGCCGCCGCGCGCTTCTGCGCAGCGAGCGGCGGCAGTTGGCCAATGCCGACGTGGTCGTGGCCATTTCGCAGGTCCTCGTCGAACGCTGGTCCGGCATGGGGGCAAGGGTCCACCTCATCCCCAACGGCGTGCAGACGGACGCGTACGGAAACCTGGAGGCCGTATCGCCGGCGTCGGATGTGTCCCTGCCGCGCCCGGTGGCCGGATTGGTCGGACATCTGTCAGCACGCATCGATATGGCCGTCCTCGAGGCGATCGCGGACTCGGACTGTTCGTTGCTCCTCGTGGGCCCCTATAGTCCGGCGTGGGAGCCCGAGCGCTTCGCTGCGCTGATCCGCAAGGAGCGGGTGCAGTGGGTGGGGCGCCGCTCCTTCGAGGAGCTACCGCGCTATCTGCGCTGCATGGACGTGGGTTTGACGCCATACGCCGACATCGCCTTCAACCGCGCCTCGTTTCCGCTCAAGACCCTGGAATACCTCGCCGCGGGCCTTCCGGCGGTAAGCTCGGACCTTCCTGCCACGAAGTGGCTGGAATCCGACCTCGTGCGCATCGCGAACGGACCTGAGGAATTCGTTCGCGCCGTCAAGGAGGCCGCCGCCGGTACGTCGGACGCGCGGCTGATACGGCGCCGGCGCGAGTTCGCGGAAACCCATTCCTGGAGGCGTCGCGCCGACGATCTGGCGGCCGCGATGGGCCTGAACCCCGCGGTCCCCACGCTGAGGGAAGTCAATTGAGAGTACTGGTTTTTCCTCACTCGATGGAGATCGGCGGCTCGCAGCTCAATGCCATCGAGCTTGCGGCATCCGTCCGCGACAGGGGCCACGAGGTGCTCGTCGTCAGCAGGCCGGGCCCGCTGGTCGAGAAAGTTCGTGAGCTCGGCGTCGAGCATGTCCCCTTTCCCGATGATTGGGGACATATGTCGCGCCCGATGCATCGCTTTCTGAAAGAGTTGGTTCGGGACCGGGCGATCGACGTGGTCCACGGCTACGAGTGGCCTCCCGCGATGGCGCTCTACTTCGGCCCGCACCTTTTGCAGGGAGTGCCTATCGTCTGTACCGTGCTGTCCATGGCGGTGGCTCATTTCCTGCCGAGGAATATGCCGCTCGTCGTCGGGACCGACGAAATCAGGCGGAAAGCCGTCAAGGCGGGTCACACGTCCGTGACCTTGCTCGAGCCCCCGGTGGATACCGGCTCGAATTCTCCTGCGATCGACGGTTCGCAGTTCCGGTCGGCGTACGGACTGGATCCAGACAAGGTTCTGGTTGCGGTGGTCAGTCGACTGTCGAAAGAACTCAAGCGCGAGGGCCTGCTCGCCGCCTGCGATGCCGTCGGTTCGCTGGCCGGACGGGGATTGCCGGTGGAACTCGCCGTCGTCGGAGATGGCCCGGTGATGGGGGAACTCGCCGAGCGGGCGAGGACCGCGAACTTGCGGGCCGGCCGCCGGGCCGTGGTGCTCACCGGTTCCCTGATGGATCCGCGCCCGGCCTATGCCGCGGCCGACATCATGCTTGGAATGGGCGGATCGGCTCTGCGCGGCATGGCGTTCGGCAAGCCGCTGATCGTCCAGGGGGAACTCGGGTTCTGGCGGCTGTGCACGCCGCGGACGCTCGACGGCTTCCTCGATGCCGGCTGGTATGGTCTGGGCGATCTCGAGTTCCCTGTCGACGACGCCGGGATCGCCGAGGGTGCGGCCCGCCTATGTTCCGAATTGGAGCCTCTGCTCGCCGATGCGGATCGAAGGCGCGAACTCGGAGAGTTCGGACGCAATCTGGTAGTCGATCGGTTCAGTCTCACGCGCGCGGGCACCGTACTGGAAGAGATATACGCCTCGGCGATCGCCGACCGGAATCGCGCATGGTCCGCGGAGACGGCGAGATCGGCGCGTGGCCTGCTTGTTCATTACGCGCGCCGAAAGTCCCGGCACTGGCTCGGCGCGACGCCGACCGAGGATTTCAACGCGATCTCCGCCCAGAAGAGGTCCTCGGGCGCGGCTTAGGATTGGTGGCGCTTGGCGGCTTCGCTGCCGGATGCGCGGTGTCGAACGGCGCGAGCCGGAACCGCCCGCTGTCCGACATCGGCGAAAGGCTCAGGATGCCCCTCGCAGGAATCGCGGCAGCTTTCGTGCAAGCGGATGCTCGGGGCCCAGAATAGCCAGCAGCGAGCGCAGGCAATAGAAGCCACAGGCGACGGTCGCCACCGTGCCGACCGCCATCGCCGGTACGGTCGGAAGCATTTCCGTGGCGGCGAATACGATGGCGGTAACCGCGAGCGTCGACACGCCCAGGCGAACGTTTTCGCGGGACCACCGGAAGCCGGCGATTCTGCGGACGATGACGTAGATCAGGACGCTGTGCCAGACGTAGAGGCCGAAGAACGCCATGCCGGCGCCGTCGAGCCCGACGGTTCGAACGAGAATGTAGGCCAGTCCGACATTGACCGTCGTCGCCGCGACTTCGGTCCAGAAGAATATCTTCTGGGCGCCTCGCGCCAGCACGATGAAGCCCATCGGCCAGGCGATGATGCGCAACATCATCCCGAGGCAGATCCACCGCAGCAGGTCCGAGGCGGGCTGGAAGGCGGGCGAGTAGAAGACGACCATGACGAGTGGTGCGAACGTCAGCGTCGCCAGCACGCCGGGGGCGGCGAGCAGAAGGCTCACCCGGGCCTGCTCGTTGACGAGCCGGCTGCATTCCTCGTTCGAATCCGCCGCGGCGGTCAGCCTGGGATAAAAGTCGACCCCCATCGCGTGCAGGATGAAGCTAGCGTAGATGCCGCCCAGCACCCATGCCGCCTGATAGAATCCCGCCTCTTCGACACCCGAGTTGTGGAGAACGATGAGCCGGACCAGAAAGGCGGCGCCGGCGGTCAGGAGCCCGCTTGCCATGAAGGCGAAGCCGAGCTTGAGCAACGGCGCCGCTTCCTGGGTGAATTCCCAGAACTGCAGGCGCCGCGACGATATGCCGACCTTCCGGGCGTACCACCACGACGTGAAGAGCGCCGCCGCGGCCATGCCGACGATCGAGGGGACGATCCCGTCCTCACCGAACCAGTAGACGAGGGGAACGGCAATCACCACGCTGAAGAAGGCCGACAGGACGTTGTTCTTCGCGAGGTCGGCCACCCTTCGCATGCCTTGCAGCAACGCGATCTGGCCGCCCGACAGAATCCGCAAGCCCACTGCTATGCCGAGCACGGCCACCGCCCCGCTTCGCGAGGTATCGCCGAAGGTGACTTCGGCCAGCGGCAGGGAGAGCAGTGCCAGCAGCGCGACGCCGGCCAGTCCCAGAACCAGCGAAATCCTCCGGACTACGGTAACGACCCGGGATACGCCGGTCTCGTCACCCGACGACCGAACGCTTGCGATCTGCCGCACGCCGCTTTCCTGGACGCCCAGTCCGGCGGCCGTGAAGCACAGGTCGGAAAGGGCATTGAAGACGCCGATCAGACCTATCCCGGCCGGCCCGAGCAGGACCGCGAGGGCTTTCGACCGGATGATGCCGAACCCCACATTGATCAGCGACGAGGCGCCGATCAGAGCCGTCGACTTGAGGATCTGGCCGTAGCTCTCGGTCTTTCCGGATGTTGGGGACGACTCGGCGACAGACATCTACGCACGTGCCGCTCGATGCGGGACGCCCCAGGCACGGACTCCCTGGTTTCCGGGAGGGTTCGATGGTTGTCGGATGTCGTCCACGACCATACTCGAGTCACGGGCGGCCGACTTCGACCGCTCCCGCGCGAAGGATTCGCGCCGATGTGATCGCAGATTGCCCCGGCCGTCGCGCACGCGCGACTTGGTCATCCGGCCGATGACGCCGGTTCCCGATACCCCCTTCGAAATCAGTCCCTCCGACCCTGCCTGGAACCGAATCCTCCTCGGCACCGGCGCGCGCGATGAATCGAGGGGAGAGCGCCCGGCTATTCCTCCAATTGGGTAAGCCCCCGGGTAAATTGGATTAATCACGGGTCCATTGCGTAGGGGCGGCAAAAAGTGAGTAAGCAATTCTAGTAGATGCAGCGATGGGATCAGGCTTTGTATGCTCAGATCCAGAATGGCGGTCAAAAAAGATACTATAAATCGCCGTTCTTGGCTGTCCAAAGCCGACAAATAATTGGATTAGAATTGAATGCATTCTGAGGCAACAGTGTTTTTGTAGAGTCGATAATAGGGGCGATCGGTGAGCACATCGACGAATATGGGGCCGGATACAATTGCGTTCGGCACGAGCGGTGCCGCTCGTATTCTTCGAAAATCCAGACGAAAGCGGGCTTACCATATAGCAAAGCGCGCGCTGGATATTTCGGCAGTGCTTCTGTCGGCCCCGATCACCGTTCCGATTGTTCTGTCGCTCGCCCTGGCGATTCGGCGCGACGGAGGAAAATCATTCTACCGGCAGGACAGGCTCGGCAAGAACGGAAAGATTTTCACGCTCTGGAAGCTGCGCACGATGGTGCCGGACGCCGAGAGCTTCCTGCGGGAGTATCTCGAACAGAATCCGGAGGCCGCGCGGGAGTGGAACGAATCGCAGAAGCTCCGCCGCGACCCGCGCGTCACGCGGCTCGGCGAGTTCATGCGCAAACATTCCCTTGATGAGTTGCCCCAGCTTTGGAATGTCCTGAAGGGCGACATGAGCCTGGTCGGGCCGCGCCCCATGCTCCCGGATCAGGAGGCCCTCTATCCGGGCCACGCCTACTACCTGATGCGACCCGGTCTCACCGGCCTTTGGCAGATCAGCGCCCGCAACGACGGTACGTTCGCGTCCCGCGCCGACTACGACGATCGATACGAGGAGATCAAGTCGCTCCGCGTCGATCTCGCGATCATGCTCTCGACGGTGGGTGTGGTCGTCCGCGGAACGGGCTTCTAGGTCCTCTAAAGCAATCCGACACGTTTTTCGGTTGCAGCCCGGAGGGGTCAAAGCCGAACCGAGCCCGGAGGGAGATCGGGGGCAGGGCAGAAGTGCGCGTGACCGGACCGATGCCCGGCGCGCGCGCTGGCGGTGGTCACTTCATTCTGTCGGTGGGGAAGCGGACCCCCGCGGCCGAGCCGGTACGGCGCTGGCGCGGACCCTGGAGACGATCACGAATTGCCGTCGGCCGGGCGGGGCTTCGGAACCGGGACGGAACGGTCGAGCATCCGCCCGACCTGCGCGTCGGCCGGCGGAGTGCCGGATATGGTCGAGGCCGGATCCGTATGGGATGGCCGGCCGGCGGGCTCGATCTTCACGACATCGCCGGGCGCCAGGAAGGTCGATTCGGCTGCCTGGAAGGCGACCGGCTTTCCCGCTTCGTGCCTGACGATCTCGAAGACGAGCTCGGCGGCGTCACTGGTCTCCACCGGAGCCGCTCCGCCGCTCGCCTCCATCAGCAGGCTTTCGATCGTGATCTGGCGGGACTTCAGTCGATCCAGCTCGGCGCGCGCGTCCCGCAACTCGAGGGCGAGATTCGTCGTCCGCTGATCCTGGACGTTCAGCTCCTGACGCCGGTTCTCGCTCTTGTTCTGCCGGACTTTCATCGTTTCCGTGTCGTCGACGAGGCGCTCGACCTGCAATTCCGCAACGACGCGCTCGAGGTCGGCCTGCCGCGAAAGCGTCGCCACGCCTTTCTGATAGAGCTCCGTCACCCCGTCCAATTGCTTCTGCGCGAGCGCGACCGAACGGTCCCCCGCCTCCGCTCGCGCCTGAAGCGTATTCAGCTCCTGGTCGTAGAGGTCGTTGAGTTCGGACAGGGTCGCCAGCTGCCTGTCGGTCTCCTTGACGCGCGCGGCGAAAACGAGCGTCTCGATGTTCTCGATCTCTGCGGCAAGGGCTTTGTTCGGGCTTGCGGCCAGTTCGGCCGGAAACGTTATCTCTGTGGCGCCGGTGAATTCGGCTTCCAGCCGGGCGATGCGCCCGATCAGTCGCAGCTCGTCGGACCTCAGGATCTCGAGTTCGCCGGCGAGCGACAGCACGTCCTTGCCGCCGGGCTCGGCGGTGCGATAGCGCCCGCCGCTGAGGGCGAGCGCCTGCAGTACGGTCAGTCCGGGCCGATACGGATACTCACCCGGCTGGTTCACGGATCCGACGACGTAGATCGGCGGGTATTCCACGACTTCCACTGTGACTTCCGGAGCGCTGAGAAGCCCGACCTTCTCCTTGAGCGCGACCGCGATGCGGCCCGCGACGTCGGCTCCGCTCTGATCGGTCACGTCGATAGAGCCGAGAATGGGCAGCGAAAGGGTCCTGTCCGGAGAAACGACGAACGTTCCGCCCAAAGCGTCCCAGCGCTGATACTCGGCCTTGCCCGGATTCCACTGGACGATCGTGACCTGGACCTTGGTGTTGGGCGCGAGCTTGAACGGTTCCGCGACGGCGGGCGAGGCGGTCAGCGCCCAGAGGAGCCCGCATAGGCAGGCTGCAACGGCCGGGCGAAATCGAAACAGGGAAGCCATCACCGACCTCGATCATGAAAACTGGAAGGAAATAAAAGCACTTTTGGCCCGCACGGGGCGCGTCTCAATTAGATCGAGCGTGCGGATGCAAAGGAGTTGCGATCCCGCCGCTTGGGTAGTCCCCTCCCCAAAAGTCGGAGGACGAAGGCTGCGGCTCGACCCTATGTCGCGGTTTCCTTCGCTCCGGGTCTCGGCGAAGTTCTGACGACCCAATCCGGCCGGCGCCGGTTTGGCTGGGCACGGTGAGCACCTGCATATACAGTGTCTCCCGGTGCGAGGAAAAGCGGGTTCTGCTCGCGAGTTGACCGGATCCATGGGCCAGAGCGACATTCATTTCTACACTTGGATGTTTTTGCGGCGGCTGCCGTTCATCATCGTGGTGACGGTCGTCGGCGCGGCGATTGGCCTGCTTGTGGCGCTTTCTTTGACGCCGACCTACAGGGCCGTCGCCAAGATCCTTGTCGAATCCCCTCGGATATCGTCGGATCTGGCCCGTTCGACGGTGCAGACCGACCCCATCGAGCAACTGCAGATCGTCGAGCAGCGGCTGACCACCCGCGACAGCCTGGTGGCCATGGCGCATTCGCTCGATATCTACCCCGACATCTCGGCGCTGGACGAAGCGACGATCGTCAAGGACATGCGCAGCCGCACTGCGCTCGAGCCGGTGGTCTTCAGCTCTCCGAGGGGGGGTAGCGGTGCGCTTCTGGTGGCTGTTTCGTTCGAAGCCAGCGATCCGACGCTCGCCGCTCGCGTCGCCAATTCATATGCCGCGACGATCCTCGAAAGAAACGCCAAGCTGCGCAAGGATCGGGCTACCGACGCTTTGGAGTTCATTCGCGGCGATGTCGACCGCCTGGCCAAGGAATTGTCGGACACCGAAGCCGAAATCACGGCCTTCACGAACGATCACAGGGACGCGCTGCCCGACAGCCTGGAATTCCGTCGCGCCCAGCAGGCGAGCCAGCAGCAGCGGCTGATGCAGATCGAGCGCGACGAGGCCTCGTTGCGAAGCCGTCGGCGCACTCTAGTGCAGATCTATGCGCACACGAGTGGAATAGCGCCGGCGGGCCTGACCACGCCGGAAGACCAGATGATCGCGGATTTGCGGCGCGCGCTGACCGAGCAGCGCGCGATCTTCACCGAGACGAGTCCCAACATCGTGGCGTTGCGTCAGCGCATCGAAACCCTCGAGGCGGAACTCCAGGCGAAGCGCTCCGACACCACGCAAGAGGCCGATCCGGGCGGCATGCCTCCGGAGCTCAGGCTCCAGCTGGTGGATATCGACAGCCAGCTCAAATTCCTCGCTACTGAAAAGGAAGCGATCGATCAGAACCTGGCCGATCTCGATCGGACGATCAGCGCCACCGTCGAAAACGGGACCGTGCTCAAGCGGCTTCAAATCGCGTACGAGAACGCCCAATCCCAGTACAACGACGCTCAGCAGCGACTGGCCGAGGCCTCGACCGGTGCGCGCATCGAGCAGGAGTCCGTGGGAGAAAAGCTGACGCTCATGGAGCCCGCCGTGGCGCCTGACAAGCCGTACGGACCGAGGCGCCGCTACGTCGTGGCGGGCGGCGGGGCTGGCGGATTCGCCCTCGGCTTTGCCATTGTCTTCCTGCTCGAACTCTGGCGCGGAGCGGTGTATCGCCCCGCCGATATCAGTCGGGTATTTGACGGGGAGCCGCTTGTGGCGGTTCCATACATCCGAAGCCCCGCCGAACCCGCGGGAACGAAATTTCTGGCCGGGCTGTTGCCCGCATTCGCCCTGCTGATCGTTCTGCAAGGCGGGTCGACGGCGGAACGCGGCTGCACGCCCGGATGTTCTACCGTCTCTGTGTTGCACAACGTCGTCGAAGCTGCAGTTTAGCAGGGCAGGGGAACGGAACTGAATGGAACACGTTCGCGGCGTCGCCCCGTTGCAGATAGCGGCATCGGACCAGTTCCGGTCGGCGGAAGGTCGCGCCGATTCTGCGAAATGGCCCGGATTGAAGCGGTTCAAGCCGGATTTCTCCGTCCTGCGAGACAACCGGATCGTGACCGGGTCGCGGTTCGAGCCTGCGAATGCGGCACTCGAGGTTCTGCGGACCAAGGTCCTGCGGCTTCTGCGCGAATACGGCTGGAAGTCGATCATCGTGACGTCGCCGACCCCCGGTTGCGGCAAATCGGTGATCGCCATCAACCTCGCCTTCAGCCTGGCGAGAGTGGCCGACCGTCACGTCGCGTTGCTCGACCTCGACCTTCGGCGCCCGAGCGTGGCGAAGTACCTCCAACTCGAAGCGCCGGTACCGATGGAGAAATTCCTCACCGGAACGGCAACCGTCGAGGAGATCTTCGTGTCCTGGCAGGACTCCTTGGCGATCGCCGCCAACGAGAGCCTGGTGGCCGATCCGATCGGATTGCTGCAGAGCTCGTCGGCGCAAGCGGCGATCGCGAAGGTCGACGAAGAACTGAAGCCCGATGTGATCATCGGCGACATGCCGCCGGTGTTCGACAGCGGTGACGTGCTCGCCTTCGCGTCGAGCTTCGACTGCGTTCTCCTGGTCGCGGGAGCGGGGACCACCACGATCTCCGAGATCGAGACGTGCGAGAGAGAACTCGCCCGGGTCACCAACGTGCTGGGCATCGTCCTCAACAAGTGCGAGTTCATGGCGCACAGATCCGGCTACTGACGCAGCCGCGGCTCTCTAGACCGACACGTCGCCCGCGATGCGCGCGGGGCAGCCCCAAGCCGACTTTCGGGCGGGAATGTCGCGATTGACGAACGACATGGCGCCAATAACCGCGGACTCGCCGATCGTCACGCCCATGGCGATCACCGAGTTCGGCCCGATGTACACGCCATCCGCGATGACGGTCGGGGCGTAGTCGATCGGTTCCCTCCCCAGTGTCACCGAACGCCTGACGGTATTGTGGGTGTAGATGTGCACACCGGCGGAAATCGAGCAGTGGCTGCCGATGACGAGCCCCTTTCCCGATCCGTCGAGAATGACGTTCGGTCCTATCCAGGTATGCTCGCCCACCCGGACATCGCCCAGGACGAGCACGTTGTCGTAGCATGAGGTGCCTTCGCCGAACCCGTATTCGCGCGCGTTCTCCCATCGGTCCGTCACGAGATCTCCGAAGGAGACGCGTCGTCCGTGGTCCTTCAGCTTTTCGGCCTGTAAATATTTCTGCAGAGATTTCAGTACAGAGAAAGAAAATAGATTTTTTTCTTCGTCATTTGAGCGGGACATAGTAAATATTCCCCTCCGATACAGTTTCCGAGCGCAATTTAATCGAACAATGGCCGTTTAACAATATTGCGTCGGTCCGCGCGCGCTCGCCGCGCGAGACGGACTGTACCTCCCCGGCGGGTTGACGATCGGCAATGTCGGGTCGTTGTCGGATCGTTCTGCGCCCGGGGGTTGCGGAAGGGCCGACGGACGCAATCGGCTTGCGTCCGGGCAGCCTTCACCGATGCGTTCGACCGAACGCTGCAGGTCTGCGGGAACCGGCGCCGATTTCAGTGCAGGTTGGGCCGCATCGCCCCGATGGTCGACAGATCGGTATTCTCGGGGGCGAATTCGCCGACGGGAACGGTCAGGAGTTCGTTGCCGTTCGCATCGGTGACGGTCACCGTGAACATATGGACTCCGAAGAGTTCGTCGATGTCCTCTAGTGCAACGGCAAGAACAAGATTCCTACAGAACGTCACCAGATCTTCATCATGGGGCAATATAACGCCTGTTTTGTCTCGGATCTCGACTTTGTCATCGGACATATGAAAGAAGAACCGTTTCAACTTGTACTATCTCCTCTCTTACCCCCACGGGAGATTTATTGGGGAGCCACCTGAAAACCCCACCAGCTACTCGGATTTCAATAATAATCTATCCTTGGAATTGCATCCCGTACATCAAGCTCAAGAGCTAGATTGCATATTAAAAATCACTAATCGGTAACCAAAAAGTCAACTGTTCATCCGTATGGGACCCCGTCGTCCCCACGAATGAGATTCAGGTTACCGACGATCCATCCGGTGACCGACGCCGCCGGGATGAGCGCCGTCGCTTCATGGCCGGCTGGAGCGCCGACACGCGGCCGGATTCCCGCGGAATTGCTTGGCGCGCGCGGGCTTCGCCGCTGCTCGGCGACAGCGCTGGGGGCGCCCTGCCGGGGCGCCCCTGCCGGTCGCGTTGATAGGCGCTCTACTTCTTCCAGCGGTTGAAGTTTCGGAACACTGCCTTCGTGATCCGTGTCCCGTGGTTGTTGGTGCTGAATGGCGGATTGCCATAGGTGCCACGGGTATGCACCGCCATCGCGCAGGTTCCGCAGCCGCGTCGCTTGAAATACACCGGAGCGCCGTCCATGCCGTCCGCCGTGTCGTTCTTGTAGAACACGCGCCGTTTCTGCGAAACGGTGATCCGGCCCTTGCTGCGCCACATCGTTGCGGCCGGCTTGTCGTCGGGATAGCCGGCGATCAGCGTCCGCTGGCGTTTGAGCGAGCCCTTTTTCCAGAAGTACCCGAACCAGCCGACCGTCGTACCGATATTGCAGTCAAGCTTGATCGCGCCGAAATCGAACTGGTCGTTGCCGCGCTGGGTCCAGCGTCCGGTGGCGAAGAGCCGGGTCGCGCCACACGAGCCGTAGGGTGTCGCGAGACCGTTTGCGCCCGGATAGATCGTATAGCTGGACTTCGGGTAGAACGCACCGGCCCCGCCGCTGCCCGGGTGAAGGCAATGCGCCGCGGTCGCCACCATGTTCTTGCTGATGAACCAGCCCGTGCAGCTGCGGTCGGCGCTGCCGTCGTTGAACGTAATGAGTGCCACCCATCGATACGGCGCGCGCTTCGTCGCGGCGATCGTCTTTCGCTGGTCGGCACCGATCACCGCCCCGCCGCCTCCTGGAGCGATCATCGGTTTCGCGACTTCCAGCAGGGCTATTTCGCCGGTTGGCGTCGCCCCGCCCCCGAAACGCGCCAGCGCATCGCCGATCGCACCCTCGAGTGGCGAGATTCCCGTACCGCGGTAGCTGTACGAAGCGTTTGACCGGCGGATCTCCGCCGATGCGCTGCCCTTCTCGCTATCGCTCGAAGACGACTGGCTCCTGTCGGCCGCGTTCGCGGCGAGAGGCAGAGTTGCCAGCACGGCCCAGAGAATCGATCCGAATTTGTGGAGAGTCATTGCTTGCCTCATAGCCGATTGGACAGGTGCCGAATTCGCCGGCATTCGCCAGGCATGCGCTGGTCCGGCTGACGGCCGGCGCGCCCCTCGAGGCACCACGTACCGGCTATGAAGCCAGCATGCCGGCCGAGGACCAACAGGCTATTGAGGTCAAACCCGTGTTCTTTGTTGCGCTACCGCCGGCCATTCGGGGGCCTGAACCGCGGCCGGGTCCCGGCGCCATCGTTTTTGACTAGCCGTGGTGGGGTTGACACGCGAATGTCTCGCCGATTGGCGTAGGGATCCGCCGGGCCGGGCGTCTGGGCTTTTGCCCTGCCGGACCGTCTTGTTGCTCTTGCCGATGGCTTGCCGGGGGCGGGCTGAACCGGCTCCCGATATCCTTCACTCGCAACGAGAGACGAATCCGGGTTCCGGTCCATACCGACGCGGCCGCGCTGGCGGTGAAGCGGCCACCATGAATCGCCTGGTCAATCCAGGCTCGCACTCTGGCTCGAACTCGACTCGAAGACCACGTCTACGAAGTAGTTCGAGGAGCTGTAGGTCTGGGTCGGGAACCCGCCCGAGCCATAGAGGTAGACGCCATTGCCTCCCGATGACGAGTTCGACGGGGCCGTCAACGGACCGCTGGTGTGCGACGTCGAAAAGTAGTTCTGCGTGACGGTGTAGCGCCCGTTGGAATGATACGAGACGATGTAGGTGGTACCGGCGGTGATGCTGACCGGGCTCGAAAGCGATGCCTGCTGCCAGCCGGAGGCGGATTCGCCGGCGAAGGTAACCTGCGCCAGCCGCGTGCCGTTGGCCGACCAGAGCGAGCCGACATGCGTGCCGGTGTCCTGGGCGCCCTTGTAGTAGCGGATAGCCGTGACCGTGCCGGCGGTGGAGGCGGTGAACTTGACGCCGAGCTCCACCGGATTGGGATCGTTCGCCGAGAGGATGACGGGCGTATCCGCGGGTGTGAACAGGCTCGCGCCGGCGGATGATGGCGGTGTCGTCACCGTCAGCGACACGGTGGCCGAGGCGGTGCCGCCGCGGCCATCGGAAATCGCATACGTGAACCCGGCAGCCCCCGTGTATCCGGTCGTCGGCGTGAAGGTGACCGTACTGCCGTTGAGCGAGACGGTACCGTTCGACGGCGCCGAGACGCCGGTGACGCTGAGCGTGTCGCCGTTCGGGTCGGTGTCGTTGGCGAGCAGCGTCGACGCCGCGAGTGTCAGGGGCGTGTTCTGCGACGTGGTGAAGCCGCTGTCGTTGACGGCGACCGGCGGCTGGTTCGCCGGTGCCGTGACCGTCAGCGCCACCGTCGCCGAGGCGGTGCCGCCGTTGCCGTCGGAGATCGTGTAGGTGAAGCCGGCCGATCCCGTGTATCCGGTCGTCGGGGTGAAGGTGACCGTACTGCCGTTGAGCGAGACGGTGCCGTTCGACGGCGCCGAGACGGCGGTGACCGTGAGCGTGTCGCCGTTCGGATCGCTGTCGTTTGCCAGCAGGGCCGCCGTCGAAAGCGACAAGGCCGTATTCTGCACCGTTGTGAAGCCGCTGTCGTTGACCGCGACCGGTGGCTGGTTCGGCGGTGGCGAGACCGTCAGCGCCACGGTGGCCGAATCGGTGCCGCTGCGTCCGTCCGAGATCGCGTAGGTGAAGCCGGCCGATCCCGTGTATCCGGTCGTCGGCGTGAAGGTGACCGTACTGCCGTTGAGCGAGACGGTGCCGTTCGACGGTGCCGAGACGCCGGTGACGGTGAGCGTGTCGCCGTCAGGATCGGTGTCGTTGGCGAGCAGGGTTGCGGTCGAAATCGGCAAGGCGGTGTTCTGTGGCGTCGTGAAGCCGCTGTCGTTGACTGCGGACGGCTGCTGATTGGGGCCCGAGACGAAGACCACGTCTACGAAGTAGTTCGAGGCGCTGTAGGTCTGGTTCGGGAAGCCGCCCGAGCCGTAGAGATAGACACCGTTGCCGCCAGACGACGAACTCGACGGGGCGGTTAACGGACCGTTGGTCAGCGACGTCGAGAAATAGTTCTGCGTGACCGGATAACGGCCGTTGGAATGATACGAGACGATGTAGGTGGTGCCGGCCGTTATGCTGACCGGGCTCGAAAGCGATGCCTGCTGCCAGCCGGAGATGGTCTCGCCGGTGAAGGTCACCTGCGCCAGCCGCGTGCCGTTGGCCGACCATAGCGAACCGACATGCGTGCCGGTGTCCTGGGCGCCCTTGTAGTAGCGGATCGCTGTGACCGTGCCCGGGATCGACGCGGTGAACTTGACGGCGAGTTCCACGGGATTGGGATCGTTCGCCGAGAGGACAGAGGGCGTATCCGTAGGTTCGAACAGGCTGACGCCCGAGCTCTCCGGTGCGACCGTAATCGACACGCTGGCCGAGGCGGTGCCGCCGCGGCCGTCGGAGATCGCGTATGTGAACCCGGCGGGCCCGGAATAGCCCGAGGTCGGCGTGAACGTGACGGTGCCGGAGCCGAGCGAGACGGTGCCGTTTGACGGTGCCGAGACGCCGGTGACGGTAAGCGTGTCGCCGTTCGGATCGGTGTCGTTGGCCAGAAGGGTCGCCGTCGCCAGTATCAGCGGCGTTTCGTACTGTGCGACGAAGCCGCTGTCGTTGGTGGCCACCGGCGGCTGGTTCGGTGCCGGTGTGACCGTCAGCGACACGGTGGCCGAGGCGGTGCCGCCGCGGCCGTCGGAGATCGCGTAGGTGAAGCCGGCCGAACCCGAATATCCGGTCGTCGGGGTGAAGGTGCCCGTACTGCCGTTGAGCGAGACGGTGCCGTTCGACGGCGCCGAGACGGCGGTGACCGTGAGCGTGTCGCCGTCCGGATCGGTATCGTTGGCGGTGAGCGCGGACGTCGCCAGTGCCAGCGGCGTATTTTGCGCCGTCGTGAAGCCGCTGTCGTTGACCGCGACGGGCGGCTGGTTCGGCGGTGGGGTGACCGTCAGCGCTACCGTCGCCGAGGCGGTGCCGCCGTTGCCGTCGGAGATCGCGTAGGTGAAGCCGGCCGATCCCGTGTATCCGGTCGTCGGCGTGAAGGTGACCGTACCGCCGTTGAGCGAGACGGTGCCGTTCGACGGTGCCGAGACGCCGGTTACGGTGAGCGTGTCGCCGTCCGGGTCGGTGTCGTTGGCGGTAAGTGCCGATGTCGCCAGCGCCAGCGGCGTATTCTGCACCGTTGTGAAGCCGCTGTCGTTGACCGCGACCGGCGGCTGGTTGGCCGTCGACGGGACGAACAGGATGTCGACCCAATAGTTGGTGGGGGCGTATGTCTGGTTCGGGAAGCCGCCCGAGCCGTAGAGATAGACGCCGTTGCCGCCCGACGACGAATTTGACGGGGCCGTGAGGGGCCCGTTCGTATGCGCCGACGCGAAGTAGTTCGACGTGGACGGGTAGTGTCCGTTCGAGTGATACGAAACGACGTAGGTGGTGCCCGCCGTGATCGCCACGGGGGTCGCCAGCACCGCCTGCTGCCAGCCGGACGTCGTCTCGCCGGTGAACGTCACCAGCGCAAGCCGCGTGCCTCCGGCCGACCAAAGCGAGCCGACATGCGTGCCGGTGTCCTGGGCGCCCTTGTAGTAGCGGATGGCGGTAATGGTTCCCGGGACCGAAGAAGTGAACTTGACTCCGAGCTCGACGCCGACGGTGTCACTGTCGGAGAGGACGGCGGGCGTATCCGTCGGGGCGAACAGACTGATGCCGGAACCCGGCGGCAGCGGCGCCGTCACCGTCAGCGACACGGTCGTTGAAGCTGTACCGCCGCGGCCGTCCGAGATCGCGTATGTGAATCCGGCCGCACCTGTGTAGCCGGTCGTCGGCGTGAAGGTCACTATGCCGGAATTGAGCGAGACGGTGCCGTTCGACGGCGCCGAGACGCCGGTTACGGAGAGGGTGTCGCCGTTCGGGTCGGTGTCGTTGGCGAGCAGCACGGAGGTAGCCAGCGTCAGCGGCGTGTTCTGCGCCGTGGCGAAGCCGCTGTCGGCGACGGCGACCGGCGGCTGGTTGACCGGGCCACCGCCGTCGGAATCGAAGACCACGTCGACCCAGTAGTTCTCGTTCTGGTAGGTGAACTGCGGGAAAGTGCCCGAGGGGCCGTAGGCGTAGACGCTGCCGGCCGCGGCGACCGAAAGCGATCCGCTGCTGTACGGACTGCCGAAGTAGTTGCTGGTCGTCGAGTAGAAGCCGTCCGTCGAATAGGATGCGACGTAGGTGACGCCGGCGCTGATTTGAACCGGGTTATTGAGCGGCACGCTCTGCCAGCCGTTGTAAGGCCCGGCGGGCGCCGTTCCGGAGGCGAGCAGCGTGCCCGATCCGGTCCACAGGTGGACGACGTGGGTGCCTATGTTCAGCGGGCCATTGTAGAAGCGTATCGCCGAAATGGTGCCCGACGTGGACGATTGGAATCGCACGCCCACCTCGACGGGCTGATAGTCTATGACGGTCTCTTCGTCGGGCAGGGCCGAGAGCGTCCAGAGGCTCGACGTCTCAGGCAGTTCGACAGTGACCTGACGACCCGACGCAGGCGTCTCGATGTTGTAGCTGTCGTCGACCGCGCGCGATCGGATTGTGTAGTTTCCGGCCGCTTGAACCGACCACGTATACGACCACGCGTTGCGACCGGTCGCTTTGTACCATGTCTGGCCGCCGTCGACCGACACCTCGACGTTGGCGACCCGGCCGCCGCCGGAGTCGGTCGCGGTGCCGGTGACTGTGACGCGCTCGCCTTCGGTGAAGGTGGAGCCTGCGGATGGTGAGGAGATCGTGGAGGACGGCGCCTGCAGATCCGTCAGCGGAGCACCCGCGACCAGGGTGGGATCCAGTGTCGTGGGCTGCACGCCCATGTCGGCGAACATGTTGACCATCGCCTGGCGGATGTCGGGATCGGCCGGCATCTGATTGGCGTCGTGCTCGGTATCGAGTCCGAAGGCCCAGTAGACCGTGGCGGCGCTGAAGACCAGGGCACCGCTCGGAGCGCGGTACATCGTCAGGCTGTGTGGCACGGCCGGGTTGTCACCGGTCACCGCGCCGTAGTCACGAAGATACGTGTCGACCGCGTGGACCGACATGGACAGGTTGACGAGGCCGGCAGGCCGATGGCCGTTGTCGACGTCGGAATCCCACTCGTAGCCGAGAAGCGGCGGAAGCAGCGTCGCCGTTTGACCCGGCTGGAGCCCGGCGACCGACGTATTCGCCCAGAAGCGGTACCTCGACATCTCATACGGGATATCGAGCGTGTCGGTCCGGTAGCTGTCGACGGTGAACATCGTCCCCTGCAGCGCGTTTTCCGGTACCTGACCCGGATCTTTGAAACGCGGGTCGCGCCAGGTTCCCGTCGCGATGGGGCTGGGATCGATGTCGATGTTGGCACGCGTGACCTTGTACGTAATCAACGTGCGGAAGTCGGTATCGGATCCGTCGATGCTTGGTTCCCAGCGGGTCTTCCAGTAGGTCGTGTTGCCTGACCAGAATGCGAGGTTCACTCCGGCGTCGCGCGCCGCCTCGACGTTCGCACGCTGCTCGCCGGACCAGTATTCGTCGTGGCCGACCGAAAGGAACACCTTGTGGTCGAGAAGCAGGCTGCCCGACCGCGCCACGTCGACGCCGCTGATGTAGGAAACGTCGTATCCGTTCCGTTCCAGCCAGCGGATCGCCGCATATTCGCTGGTGAAGATGAAGTCCCAGGAGCCGCCGTAGACGCTCGTTATGATCTTCAACGGGCGATTGTAGGAGACGGCGTAGGCACGGGTGTCGGTCCCGTTTTCCAGGAAGTTCTCGTACAGGCTCGCGCCGCCCCAGGCGTTGTAGGCCTGCCAGGTGGTGTCGGAGGTCTGGAAGACGATGTCGCTTTCCGAATCGTCGTCGCGCACGACGAAGGGGATCATGCTCTCGCCGGGCGTGGCGTCCTGGCGGGTCAGCCTCGCGAAGTAGATGCCCGAAACGGCGTCGGTCGGAACGGTCCAGCTTGCCGAAACGGCCCAGTTGCCGGCGTCGACCAGCCCGCGTTCCTCGTCGATCAGGGGATTCGGCTGCGTCTGCGGCTGCGCCAGTTGCCTGACCATGGAGTGGACGAGCCTGGCACCGTCGCCGCCGTAGTAGCCGAGCCGGTAGATGTCGATGCGGTAGTTGGTCGAATTGGTCTTGATCTTGAAATCGACGGTATCGCCCACGTTGACGCTGATGTCGGTGGCGAAACCCTGGATGTTCTCGTCGCCGTCGTCATCTATGCCCCATACGGACCGCGGAGTACCGGGAAGCTGGTTTTCCAGTGCGATCCGGTTCGGCGTAGACGCTTCCATCAAGGACGCGGCGCCCGCATCCGTCGCGGCTACCGCTGTCGGATTGCCGCTTCCGTTCTTCTTGTCCTTCGGCCCCTCCTGCGATCCGTCGTAAAGCCGGCCCTTGATGCCTTCGCCCGACCACCAGACGGCCACGAAGCCGTTCTGTCCATGGGCGGCGACGGCGGGAAGCGCGTGCACGGGTACCGGGGATTTGTTTAGTTTGAAGGCCTTGCTGGCCTTCTTTCCCTTGGCGCTGAATATCTGGCCGCGGACGACGTTTTCTTCGTCCCACACGATAGCGAGTGCGCCGTTCTTCAGGCCGACGATCTTGTGATTGGCCTGGAGGCCCACGGTCGTCTTCCTGACCACGACGTTGTCGCTGGTCGGGCTTCCGTTCCTCTTGTAGAGATGCGCAACGACGCCGGATCCTACGCCGTTACCTTCTATGGTTGCGGACTCGCTGGTGATGACGAATCCGTTTTTGGCGATACCGGCGACGTCGGGATAGAGCCGGCCGGCCGTCCCGGTGCCGGAACCGTCAGGATTGCCGTCGGCACCATAGATTGTCCCGGGCGCGTCGGAGGCGCTGACGAGAAACTCCTTGCCGCGCTTCTTGCCGCTCGGGCGGAAGCGCTGGGCACGAATCTCCCCGTAGGCGTTCCAGGCAACAACGAACCCGCCCTTCCTGAGTGCGCCGACCGCAGGATACTCGTGCGAGAAGTTCGGATATGTGCTGTCGACCCGGAATTCGGACCCTTCCGGATCTCCGGACTCCGAAAACAGCCGCCCGATAATCGCGGCATAGGCATTGTCCTGGTCGCGTGAGCTCCACAGCACGACGAACTTGCCGTTCTTCAGACCCGCAACGGTCGGATAGATCTGGTTGTTGAGCCGGTATGTGTTGGCCCTGATCTGGTTGCCGGCCCTCTCGCCGTCCGCCGTGTAGCGCTGGACGTAGACGCCCAGTCCCGATCCGTCGTCGTATTCGTAAGCGACGACGAAGCCGCCGGTCGAAAGTCCCGCGACGACCGGATGCATGAACTCCTGAGACTTCTTGATGACCGTGATCGGCTCGCCGGTCTTCTTGCCTTCGGAATTGTACCGCTGCGCCTTGAGGCCGGTCGGCGAGTCGGATCGCCAGACAACGACGAACCCGCCGTCGTTCAGTTCGGCCACATCCGGCAAATAGCCTTTGCTCGAAACGGTGAATTCGGCGCCGGGATTTCTCGGCTGTGCGGGTTTCCTGGCTTCCGCGGACGCGAAGACCAGAGAAAGCACCACGAACAATCCGAGAAAAGTGAGAATTCGATGCCGCATAATGCGCCCCCTGCGTGCCTATAGGCCGCGGCCGATTCGAGCCGCGATATCGTCGCCCGCCGGTCGCACGGCGGTGGCCGTCCCCGGCCCGTCGGCGACACCGAACGTTGACGACGGCACGCGCATCCCCCCCGTCCCATCGACGGGGGCACGAAAGCTGAAAACTCGAGATTCGACGGTCGACATGCGAGCTCGAAACGAATAGCGCGTGACAATCAGTTTTGCTTGATAGTTAGACGGCAGTTGTTCATCGAGAAAAGATACGAATGCGATCGAGCGAAAGCGCTTTTCGCTACGGAAATCCGCGAAAGGAGGAGGGGCTACCCGCGTTTGGGTGAGACGTCCCACGAAAGCGCTAAGTATTTCGGCTGCGCTCGTCCGACGGCGTTGCGTCGGACCGCGGTCGAGCCGCCGAATCACTCACTTCCGGACGATGAAAGCGGCCGACCGGATAAATCGGCTCGCTCGTCACATCGGCTTTTGGATCGCATCGGATCTGACGGCAACATACCATCTGAGTCGAGTCGCCAAACCGGCTCGGCCGGCATGGCGCATCGGCGTATTTCCGTTTCGTCCGGCGGAACATTGCCGGGGCAACCAGCGGCCGGTAAGGGCGAACGGCCCGCCCGGCGTGGCGGTCTTGGTGGCCCCACAGGAGGGACCTCCGCGGTCGCCTCCCGTCCCGTCCGTCCGGACGCTAGCCTTCGAGCATCGAACCGCGCACGGAGTTGCCGCCGTGATTCGCTCCGTTCTCTTCCAGCATCGTCTGGTAGAGGTACGCCACTTGCGTCCGGTTGGTCGCTCGCAGCTTCCGCATGATGTTGCGGATATGGACCTTCACGGTGCTTTCCCGCATGTTCAGCTCGTAGGCGATGATCTTGTTCGCCTTGCCCTCGCGCAGCTTCTCGATGACCGCGAACTGCCGGTCGGTGAACATCGCGTGCGGAGAGTGCTCGGGAGCCTCGTTCGTGTTTTTCGCCATGTTGCGCGAAGCGATGAGCGCGCTTGCAGGGACATAGGTCCCGCCTGCCAGCACGAGGTGCATCGCCTCGATCGCGACTTCGAGCGAAACGCTGGACGGCACGAAACCCTTCGCCCCCGCATCGAGGGCATCGAGAACGTTCGCCGGATCCTCGTCGTCCGCTATGATGAGGATCGGCGGCACCGTGCCACGTTCGGAAAACACCGCCTGGGTGTTCTCGATCTCGGCACGGACACAGTTCGTCGCCGGGAGATACAGGAATATCGCTGCCGGCGACGGATGGCTTTCCACCATCCGGTTCCATTCCGCGATATTCGGTATCGCCAGTATCTTTCCCGCCAGTGAAGAAAGGCGGAAACAGTCCTCAAAACACTGTCTTACGAGCTTACGAGGCTCCACAAAGAGGACAGAGCCTTCACCCGTTAGAGCTTTTTCTCCCCTCGTGCCGTGCTCGACACCCTTCGGGAAACCGTCATCTATAAATTCCATACCAAATTCCCCTCATTGCCCGCCGGTTCATCTCGTTCCAGTCCGCTAACCGGTACCCTTGAGAGGCCTCACCGACACACCTAGCATCCGCGTATCGAAGCCGGTAAATCAAATTTTAATGACATGGCTCATTATTAAGATTAGGGTTTATTTTTAAACATCCCCCGAAAGGAGGAGGCGCTGATCCGCTGAGTAGGCTCCGGCTCCGGCGAAATTGCCCTGGATGCCAAAGGAGCCGCGTTCCGCGCCTCTTTGATGCTCGGATTCGCCGAACTGCGGTGCCTTCTACCTCTGCCGACGCCGGGAATTGCGCTCCTCTCTGGACGGTGCGCCGACCCTCTGTCAGTGCGGACGATCGCCTTACGGCATGCCGCTAGGAAAAAAAGAGATCGCGGAACGGCACGACCAGCAGCGTCCGGCCCTCCTCATCGACGATCTCGAACGACCGGCCGTCGGTTCGTTCCGCCTTCCATTCCTCCTCGGACAGGACTTCCTTGGCGGCTCGCAGCAGCCGAGCCTTCATGTCCGGGATGTCCGGCAGTTCGATGCCTTCCACGTCCTTGATGACTAGCCCATCATCGCGAATGTGAAAGAAGTAACGGGGCATCGAATTCGGTTCCGTCGAGCCTGTTCGTCAGGCAACCGATTGACGTCTCAATACTTTGATTCCCCCTTCCGGCAAAACCGAAGAGGCGGCAAAGCTTAATCGGATTGGTTGACGAATTGAGTAGTTTGCTCCCGACAATTAGCGACTTTACTCCGCGCCGATGTTCGCGACGGCCCTGATTCGCCAGCATTGCCCGGCGCGGCGCGCGATGTGGGGGGCCTGCGGCCGTTCCGATAAAATTGCAGCGAAGCGATTAACCTTTATGGCAAGTTACCCTGGGTACCAAAGGTAATGGAACTGTTCAACAGGCAGTATATAAGCTATTTACGGGGCCTGGGCCGAGGCACCGTTTAGTTCCCAGAAAAATAGATGCGGTTACACGACTTGTTCGGAAGCATTGCCGTGCCGGAACAATTCGATTCGCGCAAAGTTCATAAGCATCTGCGGAAAGTGCTCACTAAACTCCGCGACGATCGCAAGCAACATGGGGGCAATATCAAGCCGGCGCCCTCTGGCCGAGCCGATTCAACTTCGCGAAAAGGTAAACCGGCGGCCCGCCCGAAGCCGCGGTGAGTTTGAAAGCCGCGAGTCGAAATTCGCGCGCAGAGCGAACGGGCGGTCTATCTTAAGGCTTAGTGCGATTGCGAAGAATTGCTGTATGGGTATGGGGTAGTCTGCGAAAGACACTTGTCTCCACCGAATTCCCAAGAGGCAAATCCGCCACGCCGGTCGTATTGACGATGACGCGGTCGCGTTGAGCGGCCGGGTTGTGTGTTGGAGTGGCGATGGCGCCGGCGTTCACCCTTGTACCGGAAGCGACCCGTTCCGGCGGCGACGAGACCATCAAGATCCCGGGCGCCGACCGGTCCGTTTCAGTCGCCGTCGGCCTGGAAATTCCCGAAGTCAAGCTGTTTCGCGTCTACCGGGGTGCCGATCAGCGCGGGCGATTCGGCGAGGCGTCGCACCGGCGGCTGCTCGCCGAGGCCGGGATAAACGCAAGCTTCGTTCAGGACAATTATTCGGTATCGGTCGAGCCGGGCACCATCCGCGGTCTGAATTTTCAGTTGCCGCCGCTCGCTCAGGCGAAGTTCGTGCGCGTGGTGCGCGGGTCGGTCTTCTACGTGGCCGTCGACATAAGGTCGGGTTCACAGACGTTCGGCCGTCACGTTTCGGTCGAATTGACCGCGGAAGGGGGAGAGGCGCTTTTCGTCCCGGTCGGGTTCGCCCATGGATTTTGTACGCTCGAACCCGATACGGAAGTCCTCTACGCCACCACCGAATACTATTCCTCGGATCATCAGGCCGGAATTGCCTTTGACGATCCGGAGCTGGCGATCGATTGGCCGCTGGATGGCCGGGAGCCGGTCGTCTCCGACAAGGATCGGGCTTTGCCCACGCTGGGCAAGTTGCGCCTGACCGACGCGCAGGTGATCGGGGAGCCGCGATTTGCACAGCGGCCCAGGCGCGTGCTGGTGACCGGCGGTGCCGGATTCGTCGGCAGCGCTGTCGTGCGTCACCTGATTGCGCACACCCGGCATACGGTTCTCAATCTCGACAAGCTGACCTCTGCCGCCTCGGCCTCTTCGCTGGCTCCGGTGTGGGACGACCCCCGGTATGAATTGCGGATGGGCGATATTTGCGACCAGCGGTTGCTCGAGTCGGTGTTCCGGGAGTTCAGGCCGGATTCCGTCATCCATCTCGCCGCCGAGACCCGGGCCGACCGGACCATCGCCGAGTCGGAAGCGTTCCTCAGGACCAATACCGTCGGCACGCTGCGGCTGCTGCAGGCGGCGAGCGCCTACGTCGACGGGCTCGAACCGGCCGATCGTGCCGGCTTCCGGTTCCAGCACATTTCGACGGACGAAGTGTTCGGCAGCCTCGGCTCCGTCAATCCCGCGTTCTCGAAGTTCTCGCATTACGACCCGCTGTCGCCCTATTCGGCCAGCAAGGCGGCCGCCGATCACATCGTGCGCGCCTGGGGGCACACCTATGGCCTCCCGGTTCTGGTGACCACCTGCACCGACATTTTCGGTCCCTATCAGTCGCTGGGAGAGCTGATTCCCCGCACGATCGTCGGTGCGGCGGTCGGTCGGGACCTGAAGAACCTCATCGACGACGTCGTCCGCGACTGGCTGTTCGTCGAGGATCTCGCCGAAGCTCTTGTTGCCGTCATGGAACGTGGGCAGATCGGCAGCACCTATCTCATCGGCGGCATCGTGCAGCGCAGCAGCCGCCAGATCGTCGCCGCAGTTGCCGATCTGGTCGAGGAAACGGTCGGTCCGCTCCCGGACGGACGTCGGCGCCGCGATTTGATCGCGGGGATGAAAGAAGCGCCGGTGGAGGACTATAGATACTATCTGCTGGAGCAATCGGGATTGGAGAAGGAACTGGGCTGGCGCCCCGCCCATGGTTTCGAGGCGGGTTTGAGGGCGACGGTTTCGTGGTATCTCGAGAACGAGGGCTGGTGGCGCCCGCTGCTCGGGCGTGTCGGGACGAACGGCAGCCAAAGTGGTCCTTTCGCCGGCGCGCTCACCCGCTCATGACCGTCATCCAAGCAGGGTCCACTGCATCCGAATGAACAGGACCAAGGCAATTCGCGGGGCGACCCTGATCGCGCTCGCTGTTTTCTGTTCGGGTTCGATCCCGCCCGCCGTGGCGCAGACCGGGTCGGCCGCCGCCGCGGGTTACCCGGACGAAACCAGTACCGGCGTACCGCCCGGAACCGCCCTCACGAAGCAGACCGGCGTGATAGAGATCACGACCGACGGCACGGTACTGGAGAACATCGACCTCGTCGGTGCGATCATCGTCAAGGCGAAAGACGTCACGGTTCGCAAGAGCCGGATCACCTCGGCCACACCGTGGCATCTCATCTATGTCATCGACGGCAATACCGGCTTCCGTCTCGAGGACAGCGAACTGATCGGCAACGGCACGACGGTGAACGGCGTTCTTGGCTACGGCGACTTCGTCAGGAACAATATCCACGGTTTCGAAAACGGGTTGAATATCTGGGGCCCCGCCCGCGTCGAGGGCAACTACATCCACGGCCTTGCAGGCGGCCCCGAAGCCCATTTCGATGCGATCGAGTGCAATGCCGGGTCCGATGTCTCGATCCTCGGCAACACGTTGATGAACGAGAACACCGACACCTCGGCGCTGATGATAAACAACGAGTTCGGCCCGCTGGAGAACTGGGTGATCGACGGCAATCGCATGAGCGGCGGCGGCTACACGATGTACATTGATCCCCGTAAGTCCGCCCGGCCCGTCGGCAATATCCGGATCACGAACAATCGCTGGGGGAAGGGCTACTACGGCTACAACGCGTTCTATGGCTTCGCGCCGGACGTGTGGTCGGGAAACGTCGACGACGTTACGGGCGCGCCGGTCTTGCCCTGAGCAGCTGGTCGCCGCCTCACGACTCGGAGGGCTTCCTGGCCGCTAGCCGATGAAAACGCTCGCCAGTTGGCGCGCCTTGCGCAGCGCTCGTCTCGGATCTGAGATCGCGTGTCCGAGCTTGGCGGTCTTGTCGCGCCAGTCGCCGTAGCGGTTGATCGGCACGCCCGCCACTTCCGGCCAGGCTTCCTCGATGCAGCGCAAGTTCATCCCGTTCTTGAGCCGCACTTCGGGCGGCAGCGAGAGCATTGCGGTGAACAGCCTCCGCGAGATCAGGGGATTGACCTCGACGTGGCCGGGCTTCGTGTAGGATTGGACGAAGACCCAGCAATGAATGCTGATCTCCATGTAGGCGAGATCGAGCTTCAACAGGGTGCCCAGCTGCCCGATCGGTGCCAGCCACCTCTCGATCGCACCGATCACCTCCGGATGCGACGGAAGCTTGAGGCGCGATGCCATCTGTCGCGCGTCGATCGGCGTGGTGTCCGCTGCCCCGAACCAGATGCATCCGCGGCCGATCTCGCCGCAGGCGCCGCCGACGAAGATGCGGTCCTTGAGAGGGGCGACCGCCGCATAGAGGACCATGTTCGGACCGCAAACCGCGTGGCCCGCTCGTTTCTTCCACCTTTCGGTTTCATCGCTGCCGGTCCTGACGAAAGGCAGCACGCGATGGCGGAGCCCGAACTTCTCGGCCAGCGTGCCGGCGAGTTCGACGTCGATTTCGTCTCCCGGCACCTGCAACGTCACGAAAGTGATCTTGTCGAGGAACTCGCGACAGCACGCCAGAACGAGGCGCGTGTCGTGTCCCGCCGTCAGCGCGACATAAATGTCCCCCTCCTTGGTCAGCGCTTCGATCGTGTTCCGCACCTCGGTCACGATCGCCCGGCAGGTGGCGTCCACGCTTCTGGTTCGCGGAATCTCGCCTAGGGGCCAGTGGCGCCTCGTTTCCCAGGTGTCGAGGTCCAGATAGTGATTGCACAACAGGCGAAAAACTCCGCGATGCGCCGTCAGGCCGCAGGGAAGGCTGCCGCCCTTGCGAACTCCGAGCGCGTCGAGGAGGTCGTGCCGCAGCCGCCTGTCGTATTCCGGCCCGTCGAGCAGGACGATCGCCGTCGCGCCGGCCAGCCGCGACGAGGGATCGTAGACGAGGGACTTGGTTCCGTTCGCGTCGAGATAGACGCGCCTTGCGCCGCCGTGATCGAGCACGAAGAGGAAGCTTCCGGCCAGGCGATAGATGTGTCTCTCGATGAAGTCGTCTACGTTGCTGTCCGCATTCAGCGTCTCGTCCAGGCGCAGGACGTCCCGCAGCACCGCCTTGCGGTCGGTATCGACGACCGTTCCGATCATCAGTCCGATCCGTTGCCCGGAACGGTCGTGGACATGCAGCAGTCCGGGGTCTCCGATCGTATCGACGGCGACCGACTCCAGCAGATGCCTCGTCGCCCCCTCGGGCACGGCGTCACGGCTCGTCCGGATAATGAATTGACCGCTCCGATCGGCCGGTTCCACCGCACCGCTCCTTTGACCGCTGGCCTTCGCGGTTGCCCTTTTCTTCAGGGGGCTGACAGGTTTCCGTACCGGCCGTGGCCGGGCCGGCGATCTAACGTACGCGGCCCGGAAGCCGTCCAGCAATACCGCTTTTGGTGCCTACCGGAGGTAGCAGATCGCCGGTGGATGGCCGGCGCCTTCGGCCCTCCGAAGGTGCCGCCACGGAATTCCACGAGCAGGGCTGCCCCGCCCGGACGGATCGGCAGCGGCGACGATCGTCTCGATAGGCACACCCGCGGTGGAGCAACGGCGCGAAACCGGGGCGGTGTCCCGGTCAATGGAATGCGGTCGTGGTCGGGAAGGCGATGGTGGGCGATACTGGACTCGAACCAGTGACCCCAGCGATGTGAACACTGTGCTCTACCAACTGAGCTAATCGCCCGACGCGCCGGGATATAAGGACCGGGCCGCGGCTAAGTCAAGCAGGCCGCGTCAGGCCGACCGGCGCGGCCGATCCGATAGCCCGAGCAGCGGTGCGGCCAGATCGTAGAGCGCGTCGTAGTGCGAGATGACGTGGTTGGGCCCGAGTTCGCGCACGGGCGTGTCCGTATAGCCGAAGTCGACGGCGATGACGGGCACTTTGGCGGCCTTGGCCGCGTCGATGTCGGTGCGGCTGTCGCCGACCATCACCGCTCGGCCCCTGTTGCCGCCGGCCCGCTCGATCGCGCCGAGGACGTGCGCGGGATCCGGCTTGCGTACGCCGAGCGTATCGGGGCCGACGACAGCGGCGAAGCGGCCGGTGAGGCCGAGCGCGTCCAGGAGCCGCACCGAAAGGGCCTCGTATTTGTTGGTGCACACTGCGAGGAGGGCGCCCGCATTCGCGAGCCTGTCCAGTGCCTGCCCGACGCCGTCGAAGGGGCGCGAGCCGACCGCGATGTTCTCCGCATAGTACTCGAGGAAATGCGCGTGCATCGGCTTCACGATTGCTTCCTCGGGCTCGACGTTCTGCCAGTTCAGCGCGTACTCGATCATTACTTTGGACCCGTGCCCGATCGAGCCGAACCCGTGCTCGTGCGGCAGCGGCTCGTAGCCGGCCTCTATGAGGACGACGTCGAGTGTCGCGAGCAGGTCCGGGGCGGTGTCGACGAGGGTGCCGTCGAGGTCGAAGACGGCAACGGGAGCCGGCATGGAGTTCTCCGTTCATGTGGTCTGCGCGGCGGCGGGCGGGGACTCGCGCTCAAACGCCTATAGCATATGGAGCCCGCCCGCGAAGCTGTGCTAACCCTCATATGGGGGGCGGATTCGGGGAGATCGAGTCGATGAAGGGCATCGTCCTCGGTTACGACGCCGAGACCGAGACAGTCGTGCTGCGCGCCGATAGCGGACGGCGCTATCGTTTCCAGGGTTCCGACTGGCGCGAACGCGGATCGCCCCGCAAGGGCGATCCCGTCGATTTCGAGCCGGACGGGGACCGCGCACGCGACGTGTTCCTTGTGGCGCCGGCGAGGATCGTGGAGGCTGGCGCACCCGTCGCGCCGGTTTCCGTCGTCGCTGAATGGAGGCCCGCACGGTTCTTCCTCGAGCGGCCGGTTTTCTCCTTCGCGCTGCTGGTGCTTGTGGCCTGCCTGACCGGGGCCTACGCCGTCGGCGACGTCCGCATCTCGCTTTTCGAGGTGCCCGAACTCATCAGCCGGATGTCCGAATCGCTTGATTCGCTGATCGCGGTGTCCGGCACCGATCCTTCTCCCCGGCTCGCCGCCGGCTTCGTTCGCGTATTGCTGGTCTTGCTCCTCGGTCTCTATGCGGTGCCGGCGCTTGCCGCCTATGTGGCCTGGCGCGAGTTCGTCGGCCGGCCGGACCGCCGGCTCGCGGGCTTCGCCGGCATTGCCGCGATCGTCCTGCCGATCGGCCTGCCGCTCCTGATCGCGATCGTGGTGCAGGCTTGGGTGTTGCCCGGCATTCCGGACGCCGGCGCCCGCCTCGGCAGGGCCGGCGTGACGACGCCGCAGCAGGTGTTCGAGGTGCTCAGGCTCTACGCCACGGGCATTGTCCTGCTGATCCTGACAGGGCTCGGTCTGTGGGCGTCCGCGACAGGACGGTTCTCGGTACCGGTCGACCAGCGGACGGTCGACGAGCCGGTGCTAGAGCCCCTGCGTCAGCGGTCCACCTCCCGGGCTGCGGCTTTCGTTCCGTTCCGGAAGAAAAAGGCGTCCGTGAAGCCGGCCAAGCCCGACGTCGCGCCTGTCGCCGAGCCGCGGTCGGCGCCTAAGCCGGCGCCCGTGCCGCCCCCGGCGCCGGTACCGCCCCCCGCGCCATCGGCTCCCGTACCTTTCCTGCGCAAGGCGGCCGGCACGCAGCCTGCCGTGGCGCCGGTGCCGGACGAAGCCACCCTTCCGCAGAACGACAAGCAGCCCGAGACGATCGACGAGGCCATAAAGTCCGTGCTCGACACGGAGGTGCGGACCGAGGAGCCGACCCCGCCGAAGCCGTCTTCCGGCGCCATGGATCTGCCGCCGCGCGGCGGCTCGGTATGGCCGGAACCGGTCGACGCGCTTTTCCGTCGCGCCGCGGAGCTGGAAGGCAAGACGGCGCCGCAGCAGCGCGAACCGGAAGTGCCGGCAAGCGCGGAAAGCGGCGGCGAGGGCGGCCCGGAAGGCGGGCAGCCGGACGATACCGCCGCTCAGAAGCCGTAGGCCATCCGCACCCCGCCCCAGTGCTTGCCGTCGACGGAGATCGGCGCGTCGACCTCCTTCATCATGACGACCTGGCCGTTGCCCATGTCTCGCGCGTAGGACTGCACGAGGAAGGGCCGCGTGTTGCGCGCCGCGCTCAGGCCCGCCCGGTCGTTGAAGATGCGCCGGTTGCGGCAATTCGCGGCGTTCCAGGCCGGATCGCCGGGGCGCTGCGGCTGCGAGTAGATGCGGTTGTGGACCGGCAGGTAGCCGTTCCGGTCGACGGCCACGCAGAACACCATCTGCGGATCGGCGGCGAGCGCCGGCTCCAGGACGTCGGGCAGAATGGCGTCGAACACATCGGCATACTTCGTCGAGACCTGCTGTGGATCGGTCCCGGGAATCGGCCGGTAGTCCGCATCGAAGACGTCCTCGACGCTCAGGCGGCCCGCCGCGATCGCCGCTTCGATCGCCGCCGACATCGCCGCGGCCGTTTCCGCCGCACGATCGATCAGCACAGCGTGCTGGCGCCGGATCGCCTCGACCTTCTCGTGCAGACGGTCCTCGATTGCGGAACTGTCGGGATGCAGTGCGAAGTTCAGGCCGAAACGGCTCGCCCCCGTCAGTTTCGCCGGAATTGCACCGATGCCGGCGATATCGAGGCCGAATTCGGCACCGGGCTTCGGCATCCAGCCCTCGATCGGCTTCAGCGTGACCGCGACCTCGGACAGGTCGAGGGTCGTGCCGCCCCGTTTCGCGCTACCGTCCTGTACGGAGACGGAAATCTCCACCGGCAGCCGGTCGAATGCGCCGTTTTCCGAGGCGTCGGACTGGCGCAGCAGCATGACCACGTGGTGATCGAGCGCCTCGATGAAGCCGCCGAGCTTGCCGCATTCCTCGCGCGCCACCGCGCCGATGTCGACGACTTCCTCGGTGGAGCGGTCGATCGCCTCGACGCGCTCGGCGACCTGCGAGACGAACTCGGCCGTGCCGGAAGCGGCCTCGTCGATGCGTGCCGAAGTCTGGACCTGATCCTCCACGGCCCCGGCGACGGCTTCGAACACGGGTCCGAATTCCATGATGATCTCGGCGATCCGCGCGACGGCGGCTATGCTCGCTTCGGCGGTCCGCTGCAGGTCGGCGATCTTGGCCGCGATCTCCTCGGTCGCCTTCCGCGTCTCGTCGGAGAGAGACTTCACCTCTCCGGCGACGACCGCGAACCCCCTGCCGGCATCGCCGGCGCGGGCGGCCTCGATGGTCGCGTTGAGCGCGAGGAGATTGGTCTGCTTGGCGATGGTGGCGATCAGCTGCACCACTTCGTCGATCTCGCCGGAGGACAGCTTCAGGTCGGCGACCCGGTCGGTAGCATCCTTGGCCAGGCCGCTCGCGCGCTCCGACATGGTGGCACTTTCCTGGACGCGCCGGCGAATATCCCCGTTCGACGCCGTAAGCTGGTCGATGGCCGCCGAAAGGGACTGGCCGTGATCGCGCGCCTCCTCGGCCATTCCGGCGAGCGAGGACGTCTGCTGCCTGACGTTTCCTACGAGCTCCATTTTGCGCTCGATCTGGCCCGTCAGGGAGGCGGCGTGGTCGACGACCTCGCGCAGCGTCGACATGATCTCGGCTTCAAGGGCCGCCGCCGTCCGGCTGATGTCCATCGGCGCCGGCGCCGGCGCCTGCCCGGCGTCGGCGGATGTCGGTTCGTCTCGCCCGTCGTCCGGTCTCGATCGGTCGCCGACAATTCGCAGGGTAGCCTTCAACATGGTTCGTTTCCCCAAGGCGAAGTATTCGTTGATCGCGCGAGCCGAATAATTCCGACGAAAACTTGTAGAGATGTTAAGGCATCCGCCTGGAGTCGTGGAACGAAACGTCGCAGGGCTGTGTCCGGGGCCAATGTCCGGAGGAAATATTTGCGATGACAAAGATGACGATCGATGGGATCGGCCGATGTGCGGCCGTGATGCCAAGCCAACTTAATTTAGAAGTACATTAATCGTGTTCGTCCAAAACCGGGCCGATGGGCCTTCGTATAAAAATTTAAATGGTCCAACAGCCGAATATTCACGTCGGTTCGATAGTGTTGACGGACAAGAGGGGCAGAGCATGAACAACGCTTTCGAAGGCACCAGAGCGAAGCCATGATTGAGGATCTGGTCGCCCTTTCTCACGATCCCGCACCGGAGAAGCGCCGGGAGCTGCTGCGCGGAGTCGCGGACCTTTTCCTGGACGATTCCGAGACCTACAGCGACCGCTCGCTGGTGCTGTTCACCGACGTGCTGACCGATCTGCTGCAGCAGGTCGACGAGAACACCCGCGCCGAGATCGCCGAGCGCCTGTCCGACGCGCCGAACGCCGGTGAGGCGCTGCACATGTTCCTCGCCTACGACGAGGTGGAGGTCGCCGGTCCCGTGCTGCGCAATTCCCGCCATCTCAGCGACGAGGCCCTGGTCGACATCGCCGAGCAGAAGGGCCAGGCCCATCGGCTGGCGATCGCCATGCGCGAAACGCTCACCGAAACCGTCACCGACGTACTGATCGCCAAGGGCGAGGCGCCGGTTCTGCGGGCGGTGACGAGCAACTTCGGCGCAGCGATCTCCACCCATTCCTTCGCCACGCTGGCCGACCACGCCAGGAGCGACGACAGGCTGCTCGACGCGATGTCCTATCGTGCCGACATGCCGCGCCAGGTCGCCGACAACGTGCTGAACCTGATGCCCGAGGACGCCCGCATCCGTCTCGCCGCCCTGCTGGCGGCCGACCGCGACGCGGTTAAGCCGCTGATGGAGAAGGCGGCCTCGCTCACCAAGCGCAAGAAGATGGGCCGCGCGCTCGAGCGTCTCGAGACCAAGGGCCTCATCCGCCAGGTGCGTAGCAGCGAAATGACCATGAGCCAGGTCGTGAAATGGCTTTCCGACCGCGACCGCATTCTCGACCTCGCCTTGGTGTTCAGCGACTTCTCGCGCGTCGACGAGGCGGTGGCGACGGGGGCGATCCTGAAGGTGAACGCCGCTCCGGTGGTGATCCTGCTGCGCTCCCTCTCGGTCGACGAGGAAGGGGTGCGGTCGGTCGCCCAGCTGCGATGCCGGCGCCTCAACCTGCCGAAATCGATGGCGGACCACATGGTCGACCGGTGGGCCGAGCTCGACGAGGCGACCGCCCAGCGCGCCCTCCGGTTCACGCTTGCGCGCCGGTCCGCCCAGCTCGACGCCGCCTGAGCGGGCCTCCGGTCCTTCGATCCGGGCCGACCGGCCGAAAGGTAAAGGGATCCTCGTCGGAACCGCCCGGATTTGAATGACCGGGTGAGACACTCCTTCGCTCTGTTCGCGAAAACGGTGAAGTCGCGCCCTGCGACCGCGCGAAACGTATCCGATTTTACTGAACCTTAAGCGGAGTCCCGTCTACTGCGCCCCACAGAGGATTTTCGGAGCGCCCGCCATGATGGCCTCGCTTTTGGTACTGGCCAGGGAGACCTCGGGCGACAAGCGCCGCGAGCTTCTCCGCTCGATGGCGGACCTGTTCATCGACCGCGAGCAGGATTACACCGACCGCGAGCTCGTGCTGTTCGGCGAGGTCATTGGCGACCTGCTCGATCAGGTCGATCTCGAGGGCCGTATCGAGCTCTCCCGCAAGATCGCGACCACCGACCGCTCCACCGGCGACCTGCACCTGCGGCTGGCCGAGGATGAGATTTCGGTCGCCGAGCCGGTGCTGCGCGACTGCACGCTCTTCGACGACGACACGCTCGCGGACATCGCCACGCGCCAGTCCCAGGACCATCTCTATGCGATCTCGAAGCGTGCGAGCCTCGGCACGAAGGTGACCGACGTGCTGGTCGATCGCGGCGAGAAGCGCGTCGTGCACTCCGTGACGCGCAACCTCGGCGCGGAGTTCTCCGAGGCGTCGTTCAACAAGATCGTCGACAGGGCCGCCGAGGATCCGGAGCTGCAGTCGGCGGTGTCTTACCGCGCCGACATGCCGCTTTCGATCGCCGAGCGGGCCCTGAAGGTCCTGCCGCCGGAACACCGCGAGCGCCTCGTCGCCCTGATGGCCGAGGATCCGGGCGCGGTGACCGAGCTGGTCGGCAAGGCGGATGCGGCCGCGCGGCAGCTGAAGCTCGCGCAGTCCAAGCGCCGCCTGCAGACCAAGGGCATGATCGTCCAGATCCGTGACGGCCATATCGACCTCGACTCGGTGATCGTGCTGCTGGCCCGCGAGAACCGGTACCAGAACCTCGCGCTGGTGATGGGCGACTTCGCGCGGCTCAAGGAGAGCGCCATCCTGAACGCGCTCTTCAAGGTGGATCACGGCGCCGTCGTCGTGCTGCTCCGGTCGCTCGGCGTTTCGGAGCCTGTGGTGAAGGCGGTCGCGGAGGCGCGCGGGCGCCGTCTCAACCTGCCTGCCAGCATGGCCGAGAGGCTGGTCGAGGCGTGGCGGGACACGGACAACGAGACGGCGGACAAGGTGATGACACTGACGCGGCTGCGCGCGGCGAGCTAGATCGACGGAGTGGCGGCCTCCGTCGGGAAAGCCGCCGAAACGGGGGAACCATGCCGAACGAATCCGCCCGCCGCGAGTTCGGCGATCTGCGGGTCGCCTTGGTCGACGGCGAGGAATACAGCGTATCCATCTTCAAGAACGTGGCCGCCTCGCTCGGCGTCCACGACGTCGTATCGTTCGCAACCCCGAAGGCGGCCGTGGCGAACATCCGCATCTCCGGTGCGCCCGACATGCTGTTCGTGAAGTTCAACCCGGGCGACGGCGAGGCCCTCCAGCTTTGCCGCCTGGTGCGCGACCGCGGCAATTTCCCGCATCCGTTCATGGCACTCGTCGCGATCATGGAACGGGCTACGGTCGGCTCGGTCACCGAGGTGCGCGATGCCGGCGCCGACGAGTTCCTGGCCTGTCCCTATTCGCCCAAGTCCCTCGTCGAGCGCATTCGATCGATCCTGTACGATCGGCGCGGCTTCGTGGACGTGCCCGGCTATTTCGGTCCGGACCGGCGCCGGGGCGCGATGGCCAAATGGCTCGGCGCCGACCGGCGCGGCGATCCCAGCGAGCTGATCGATCCGGTCACCGAGGAAATCTATATGGGCTGACGGGGCCGCCCGCGATTTCCTTCGGGCTCGCCGATCCGTTCCCCGCCGGCCGCTGCCATGTCGAAACGCCATGGCCGGGCCGCATTCGCCGTGCTAGGTAGCCCCCGAAACACGCAGCCAATAAGACCGGCAATACAAACTGTTACCTGGAGGCTTTAATGCAGCTCAAGGATCCCTCGCTTCTCAAGAGCCAGTGCTTTGTGAACGGCGCATGGGTCGGCTCCGGCCAGATATCCGTCACCAATCCCGCGACCGGCGAGGAGATCACCAAGGTGCCGAATTTCGGCGCCGGCGAGACCCGCGAGGCGATCGCCCACGCCAGGGCCGCGTTCAAGCCCTGGGCCGCCAGGACCGGCAAGGAGCGCTCCAGGATCCTGCGCAACTGGTTCGACCTCATGATCGAGAACAAGGACGACCTTGCGATGATCATGACGAGCGAGCAGGGCAAGCCGCTCGCCGAAGCAGTCGGCGAGGTCGAGTACGCCGCTTCCTTCGTCGAGTTTTTCGCCGAGGAGGCCAAGCGCATCTACGGCGACGTCATTCCGAGCCACCGCGCCGACGGCCGCATCGTCGTCATCAAGCAGCCGGTCGGCGTCATCGCCGCCATCACCCCGTGGAACTTCCCCGCGGCCATGATCACCCGCAAGCTCGGCCCCGCGCTCGCCGTCGGCTGCACGGCGGTCTGCAAGCCGGCGGGTGAGACGCCGCTCACCGCCCTTGCGCTCGCCGAGCTCGGCGAGCGGGCGGGCATCCCGGCGGGCGTCCTCAACATGGTGACCGGCAAGGCCTCGGCGATCGGCGGCGAGATGACCTCGAATCCGGCCGTGCGCATGGTGACCTTCACCGGCTCCACCGAGATCGGCAAGCTCCTGATGGAGCAGTGCGCCTCCACCGTGAAGCGTGTCGGCATGGAGCTCGGCGGCAACGCGCCGTTCATCGTCTTCAACGATGCCCACATCGACAAGGCGGTGGAAGGGGCGATGGCCTCCAAGTACCGCAACGCCGGCCAGACCTGCGTCTGTGCCAACCGTCTCTACGCCCAGTCCGGCGTCTACGACGCCTTCGCCGACAAGCTCGCGGAAACCGTCTCGAAGATGAAGGTCGGTCCCGGCACGGAGAAGGGCGTCGTCCAGGGCCCGCTCATCAACGAGGCCGCGGTGAGGAAGGTCGAGGAGCACATTCAGGACGCCGTCAGCAAGGGCGCCGAGATCGTCGTCGGCGGCAAGCGCCACGCCCTCGGCGGCACCTTCTTCGAGCCCACCGTCCTCAAGAACGTCACCTCCGACATGATCGTCACGCGCGAGGAGACGTTCGGCCCCGTCGCGCCGATCTACCGGTTCGAGACGGAAGAGGACGTGATCCGCATGGCCAACGATACCGAGTTCGGCCTTGCCGCCTATTTCTACAGCCGCGACGTCGGTCGCATCTGGCGCGTCGCCGAGGCGCTCGAATACGGCATCGTCGGGATCAACGAGGGCCTGATCTCCACGGACGTCGCGCCCTTCGGCGGCGTCAAGGAATCGGGCATCGGCCGCGAGGGCTCGCACTACGGCGTCGATGAGTTCATCGACATCAAGTACATGCTGATGGGCGGCGTCGACCGCTGACGTCTCGCGCCAGCACCGCTCGATTGGGACGGGGGGCCGGGCA
>JAEWYT010000203.1 GCA_023458595.1 Pseudomonadota bacterium | reverse complement strand
GGGGGGGGGGGCTCCCCCCCCCCCGGCGGGGGCCCCCCGGGCCCGGATACCGGGTCAGTTCATCGCCGGGCGCGGGATGATCGCTTTCTCCTCGGCGAAGGCGCTCGGCGCGACGATCTTGTACTGGCCGTCGAGCACCTGGTAGAGCGCCATCGGCTTGGCGGTGTTCTTGCCGGTGTCGTCGAACTTGATCGGGCCGTAGAAGGTCATGATGTCGGTCGCGGCGAGCGCGTCGCGGACCTTCTGCGGATCGAGATCGCCGGCGCGCTGGAAGGCGTCGACGAAGACCTGAACGGCGGCGGAGGACTCAGCGGCCTGGTACGGCGGCGCATAGCCGTACTTGTCCTGGAACGCCTTGTCGTAGTCGGCCGCCGATCCGAACAGGTCGTCCTTGTAGGACAGCGTCGGCGCCCACTGGGTGGCGCACAGCGTGTATTCGGCCGCAGCGCCGAAATTGCCGATGACGTCGGCGGAATCGCAGTGCGTCATGGCGAGGATCGGCACGGTGACCTTCTGCTCGTTGAGCTGGCGGACCGCCGTCGCCGCGCCCTTCTCGTGGCCGGAGACGATCAGCATGTCGGGCCTCAGCGCCTTCACCTTGGTGAGCGTCGCCGACATGTCGTTGAGCTCGCGCGGGAACTGGTCGTCGATGACGAGCTTCATCCCGTACTTCTTCATATCGTCGAGGACGCCGGCACGGATGTCGGCGCTGAACGGATCGTTCTCGACGATCACGGCGACCTTGATGTCCTCGGGCTTCTTGCCGAGGGCCTCGGCATTCTCGGCGGCGAGCGTGACGGCGCTGGCCAGATACTGCTCGGTGGTCGACAGGGTCGCGAAGATGTACTTCCAGCCGTTGGTGAACAGCGAACGCGATGCGCCGTTGGCCTCGACCATCGGGATCTTGAGTTCCTCGGTGACCGGGGCGACCGCCTTGGTCAGGCCCGAGCCGTACGGGCCGAGGATGAACTTGATGCCGTCCTGCTTGATCAGGCGCTCGGCGAGCTCGGCGCCGCGGGCGGGCGTCGATTCGTCATCGTAGTATTTCACCTCGAGCTTGTACGTCTTGTCGCCGACCTTCACGCCGCCGGCGGCGTTGATCTTCTCGACGGCGAGATCGTAGCCGCGCTGGGTATGCTCGCCGCTGGTGGAATACTTGCCGCTCAGCGAGACCGCCGAGCCCAGCGTGATGACATCCTCGGCCATCGCCGCGCCGGCAAGCGCGACGACACCGGTGGCGGCAAGCGTCAACGTGCGAATGAATCGCATCTCGAATCCTCCCTCGGGTGTCGATGGACCGGCTCTTGGCGGCCGGTTCTCAAAACCAAGCGCAAAAAGGCGCCTTGTCGAAACAATGGCGCTGTTTGCCGGCTCGTTCAACCCCGCGTGGCGGCGGATCGTATCGCCTCGATATTCGCGCGGTAGGCCTCCACGCCGTCGCCCTTGAAGACGGCGGAGCCGGCGACGAGCACGTCGGCGCCGGCGTCGACCACGGATTTCGCGGTCGAAGGCGCGACCCCGCCGTCCACCTGCAGCCGGATATCGCGGTCGCCGATCATCTCGCGTATGCGGCGGATCTTGGGAAGCTGCGAAGCGAGGAAGGACTGGCCGCCGAAACCCGGATTGACCGTCATCACGAGAATGAGGTCGACGGTATCGAGGACGTATTCGATCGCCGATTCAGGGGTCGAGGGGGTAAGCGACACGCCCGCCTTCCTGCCGAGCGCCCGGATCGCACGCAGCGAGCGGTCGAGATGCGGGCCCGCCTCGGCGTGGATGGTGATGATGTCGGAGCCGGCCTCGGCGAAGGCCTCGAGATAGGGATCGGCCGGGGCGATCATCAGGTGCGTGTCGAGGATCCTGTCGGTGACGGGCCTGAGCGCCTTCACCACCAGCGGGCCGATGGTGATGTTCGGCACGAAGTGGCCGTCCATCACGTCGACGTGGATCCAGTCGGCGCCGGCGGCGACGACCGCCTCGACCTCGGCGCCGAGGCGGGCGAAGTCGGCGGACAGGATCGAGGGTGCGATCAACGGCACGGCCATGGCGGTTCCCCTTGTTGCGACCGGCTCCTTGAGCCATGCGCGCGCTTCGAAATCAAGCGCGGCCGGAGTGTGCCCCCGATCCCCCTGCCCCGCACCCGGCGGGCGCACGGCGGAACTAAATATCCACAACCAACTTATTGGCGTGGTGAAACACCCGGACGCGACGCATCATGACCCCGGGTTAAGAGGGCAGGGCGAAATGGCTGGGACGGATACCACGGTCGGTATTCCCTGGTACCGGAAGCGCGACTACGAGCGCATTCTGGCGATCATGGCGGACAGGGCGCAGCTACCGCGCTCCTACGAGAAGTGGCGCAGCCGCGCCGAAATCCTCGAGCAGCGCCTGCGCGACAGCGGCAAGCCGACCGTGCGCCTGACGATCGATCCGAAGGACTTCTCGCGCTGGTGCTCGGCAAACCGGCTGAGCGCCAACGCCCATGCCCGCCTCCTCTACATCGACCAGTCGGTCAAGGGCGCCGGCGCCTAGCCGCGATCGCGCGCGGGGCGGGTCCGGCCTCGGCACAGTCAGAAAATCCGACGCCAGGGTACGTCCGCGCCTTGCGGCCCGGGACGTGCGCGATGACAGCTCCCGGCTTCGGGCGTAGCCTCATTCCAACAGTACATCGCGGTCGCCGGAACCGGGAGGGAGGAATGTACGGACGCAATCGCTACCAGGCACCCAGCTATTCTTCGACCTACTCGTCGCCGACGCCGAGCTACCGGGGCATGCCCGGCTCGAACGAGATGCGCGGCACGGACATCATCGCCGAGTATCTCGTCAAGGAGAAAGTCCCCTACATCCTCGGCTATGCCGGACACGGGGCGATCGGCCTCCTCGACGGCATCTACAAGCATACCGACCGGATCAAGCACCTCTCCCCGCGCATCGAGCAGGGCGCGGGCTTCATGGCCGACGTCTACTACCGGCTGACGGGCAAGCCGCTGGCCGTCTACGCCTCGACCGGGCCCGGCCCGATGAACCTGATGATCGCGGTCGCCAACGCCTTCTACGACAACTCGGCGTTCTTCGTGATCACCGGCCAGGTGCCGACGACGCAGGTGAACAGCGGCGCGCTGCAGGACGACTATCGCTACAACGGCGACATGTCCTCGATCTTCACGCCGGTCGTGAAGAAATCCTACCGCATCCGCCGGGTCGAGGAGCTGACGACCGCCCTGCCAGAGGCCTTCCAGCTCATGCGCACCGGCCGGCCCGGACCGGTCCATTTCGACATGCCCTACGACCTCTATATCGAGACCGCACCGGTCTCGACGCCCGAGCCGCCGCAAGGCGGCTCCGTCAAGGCGGATGGCATCTCCGACTACACGATCGAACGGGCGCTCGACGTCCTGTGCCGCAGCAGGAAGCCGCTGATCCTCGCCGGCGGCGGCATCCGCGTCGCCGGCGCCTTCGAGGAGCTGAAGGCGCTCGCCGAGCAGCTTGAGATCCCGGTCTACACCTCGTTCATGGGCAAGGGCGCGCTGCCCGCCGACCACCCGCTGCATCTCGGCGTCGCCGGCGTCTGGGGCGAGTTCCCGGCGACGGAGGCCTGCCGCAACGCCGATGTGGTCCTGGCGATCGGCGCGCGCTTCAACGACCTGCACACGGGCTCGTGGATTCCCGGCTACGTCTACAACATCCCGCCGACGAAGCTCATCCAGGTCGACATCGACGCCAACGAGATCGGCCGCAACTATCCCGTCGAGATCGGAATCACGGCCGACGCGAAGCAGTTCCTGCAGCAGGCCCTCAACATCGCCCGCGGCAAGCGCCTCAAGCTCGCCGACGGCGAGGCCTGGCGCGGCGAGATCCGCGCATGGCAGTCCGAGTGGCGCAATTTCTGCGAGCCGTATGCGCGCAGCGGCGAAGTGCCGATCGAGCCGCGCCGCATGCTCGCCGACATGAACCGGATCTCGCCGCCCGATACGGTCATGGTCGACGACGTCGGCAACTGCCAGGTCTGGTCGGAGCAGTACTGGATGCCGAAGGTGCCGGGCTCGCACATGACGGCGGGCGGTTTCGCGGCGATGGGCTTCGGCGTCTACGGCGTGCTCGGCGCCCGGCTCGCGCGGCCCGGCTCGCCCTGCGTGACGCTATGCGGCGACGGCGGCTTCTCGATGTGCTCGCACGCGGTCGCCACCGCGGTCGAATACGACCTGCCCGCCGTCTGGGTCGTCCAGAACAACTACGCCATCGGCACGATCCGCGACCTGCAGCGCGTCTATCTCGACGGCCGCGAGATCGGCACGAGCTTCGTCAACCAGAGGACGGGCCAGTTCTGGAACCCGGATTTCGCGAAGATGGCGGAGGCGATGGGCGCGCGCGGCATCCGCATCGAGCATCCCGACCAGTTCGGCGACGCCTACGCGGAGGCGATCCGCTCCGGCGTGCCGACGGTGCTCGATGTCGTCGTGAATCGCGATACCGGGATTCCCGTCACCGGCACCTGGCAGATGCCGCCGATCCCCGAGGTGACGCCGACGTTCGGACAGCGGAAGGTACGGTGAGCGGCAGGCACGTCGCCCGGCGGAACGTCCCCCAGCGGAACGTCCCCTGCGGACATCCCGTGTCTGCCGGGCGGGTAGTCACCCGCCGCCCTGCCAGCGGTTGATCGCGTCGCTCTGAAAGATCAACTGGACGATGTTGAGGGTCAGATTGTCGCGTATGGCCAGCGCCAGGATCAGCTCGATCGCGACGACGAGAACGATGGTCGACCAGACCGGCAGGATATGCGCGAGGACGAAGCCCGCGGCCGCCGTCACCGTGTCGAACACCGAATTGACGACGCTGTCGCCGAAATAGCCTCGGGCGAGCGCGGTCTGCCGATAGCGCTCCATGATGAACGGCGTGTTCTCGATCACCTCCCAAGCCGCTTCCAGCCCGACCGCGAGCGCAAACCGGACGCCGACCGGCAGGCGCGGCGCAACGAGCCAGAGGAGCAGGTAGAAGCCGACCCCGTGGACGATGTGCGTGACGGTGTACCAGTCCGTGAGGTGCTGGGAGGTCTCGGGCCCGGAAGGGTTGCCGTGCCACAGGTCCAGATGGCCGCACGTGCAGATCAGGGGAAGGCCCATGGCGGACAGCGCGGCCGCCTGCAGGGCGACGAACCCCGCAGCGATTGCCAGATATCTGCCGAACGGCATGGGCGCGGCCTCTTCAGCTCAAGGCAGGAGGGAGCCGAAGCTCACATGAACCCTGGTGCCTCGGCAAGCGGGCGCCTGCCCCGTCACCGCTGCCCCGTCACCGCCACCCCAGCGCCGGCGCGACCCGGGTCAGGATCGCCTCGATGACGTGGGCGTTGTAGTCGACGCCGAGCTGGTTGGGCACGGTCAGGAGCAGCGTGTCGGCCTCGGCGATCGCCTCGTCGCCGGCCAGTTCCTTGACGAGCATGTCGGGCTCGGCGGCGTAGCCGCGGCCGAAGATCGCCCTCGTCTTCTCGTCGATCATGCCGATCTGGTCCTGTTCCTGGCGGCCGCGGCCGAAATAGGCGCGGTCGCGATCGTCGACCAGGGCGAAGATCGAGCGGCTGACCGAGACGCGCGGCTCGCGGGTGTGACCCGCCTCCTTCCAGGCCGCGCGATAGGCGCGGATCTGGGCGGCCTGCTGGATATGGAACGGCTCGCCGGTCTCGTCGTCCTTGAGCGTCGAGCTCTGCAGGTTCATGCCCATCTTCGCCGCCCACTCGGCCGTGGCGTTCGAGCCGGCGCCCCACCAGATCCGCTCGCGCAGGCCCTCGGAGAACGGCTCGATGCGCAGGAGCCCCGGCGGGTTCGGGAACATCGGCTGCGGATGAGGCTGGGCGAAGCCCTGGCCGCGCAGGGACTCCAGGAAGATCTCGGCGTGGTGGCGGGCCATGTCGGCGTCGGTCTCGCCGTCGGGCGGCACGTAGCCGAAGTAGCGCCAGCCGTCGATCACCTGCTCCGGCGAGCCGCGGCTGATGCCGAGCTGCAGGCGGCCTCCGGCGATCAGGTCGGCGGCGCCGGCGTCCTCGGCCATGTAGAGCGGGTTCTCGTAGCGCATGTCGATGACGGCGGTGCCGATCTCGATGCGGCGCGTCCTCGCGCCGACGGCTGCGAGCAGCGGAAACGGCGAGGCGAGCTGACGGGCGAAATGATGGACGCGGAAATAGGCCCCGTCGGCGCCCAGTTCCTCGGCGGCGACGGCGAGGTCGATCGACTGCAGGAGCGCATCGGCGGCCGAGCGCGTCTGCGATTGCGGAGAGGGCGTCCAGTGCCCGAACGACAGGAAGCCGATTTTCTTCATGGATCACCCCATCCTCGCGCCCCGGCGGGAACCACCCGCCGGACGGCCTGCGAAAGAGAAGATATCTGGGGCGGCCGGTTCGGTTTTGCGAGACCCGGATATTACGCCTCGCGAAGCGCGCGTTTCGGGCGCGCGCGCCCGACGCGAGACATGGGTGGCACTTCTGGCTTCCGGACGGCGAGCGGACGAGCGTTGTGTGCCGTCAGTTCGGATTTCTCGAAAGACCGGCTACTGTATCTGATACGCCGCCTCGGCCGCCTCGAGTGCGAGGGCCCCGAAGATCGGGCGCTCCCGGATTTGGTGGTCTGGCGACAGTCCGCCTGTCGGCACAGAAAGGGCATAAAGCGGTCGGCATACAGTCGACATGGCGGCCGCATCGCAACTGCGGAGCAGATATGGCAGGACATACTTGGGATCGCGCGCCGATCGAGGCCCAGAGCATCGAGGCGCCGCTGTCGCGGGCGGCGATCTTCCTCGTGGTCGGTGTAAGCGACGGGATAGATGCTCTCACCAGGGTCCGCGCGATGCTCGGTGAACTCGACGATCTCGTGAAGACGGTCGGCTTCCGCGACCTCTCCGCCCGTCTGTCCTGCATCGTCGGGATCGGCAGCGACTTGTGGAATCGTCTGGGCGCACCGGGGATGCCGCGCGAGCTGAAGCCTTTCGCCGCGATCGAGGGTAAGCCGCACAGGGCCCCGGCGACGCCGGGCGATATCCTCTTCCACATCCGCGCCGAGCGCCCGGATATCTGCTTCGAGTTCGAACGGATCCTGCTCCAGACCCTCGGCTCCGCCGTGACGATGATCGACGAGGTCTCGGGCTTCCGATACTTCGACGCGCGCGACCTTCTCGGCTTCGTCGACGGTGCGGCCAACCCGGCGGGGCGGGCGATCGGCGAGGCCGCGCTCGTCGGCGACGAGGATCCCGACTTCGCTGGCGGCAGCTACGTCGTGGTGCAGAAGTACCTGCACGATCTCGCGGCCTGGGGCCGGACCTCGACGGCGTTGCAGGAGGAGATCGTCGGCCGCACCAAGATCGACAATATCGAGCTCGATGACGACGCAGCCCCTCGCAAGTCGCACAAGACGCTCGCCACCATCGTCGACGAGGGCGGCAACGAACACGAGATCCTGCGCGACAACATGCCCTTCGGCCGCGCCGGGCACGGCGAATTCGGCACTTACTTCATAGGCTACGCTCGATACCTTTGGGTGATCGAGAAGATGCTGCAACGCATGTTCGTCGGCGAACCGGAGGGCGACTATGACAGGCTGCTGGACTTCTCCGTTCCACAGACTGGCACGACCTTCTTCGCCCCCTCGCGATCGACACTGGCAAAGCTGGCGGGTGACGGGTCGTCCTGAGCGGGACGACGGTCTCGGCACAGCCTGCCCTTCGATATCGCGACGTCGTGGCCGTTCCCCGCGAATTGCCGGCGCTATCGATCGGCTTCGCAGTCCACCGCCGGGCAGCCGCTGAGCCGTTCGGCCGTCCAGAATCGCATGAAAAAGCCGCTATCCTGGTCGCCAGGTGGTCATCACACCATCGGGCCGGGAAGCCGGTATTCCTCTAAGTCCTTGATTTTATTGGTGAGCCCGCAGGGATTCGAACCCTGGACCTACTGATTAAAAGTCAGTTTTGAGATTGATCACGCTGGCTCTCTGCAAATCACTTGCAATCTATAAGCACCTCTACCATATGAGCTTTTCGTCGTGCTACAGCCAAACGACGATTGTCTAGGTCATCCTGACTCACTCTGCACTGCTACAATTCTGCTATTAAATTTGGAACCCCCGCCCCATGCGCCTTCGCCTGACCAAGACCGTCATTGATGCCCAATCCGCTCCCAAGAGCGGCCAGATCGTGATCTGGGACGCCACCGTCACCGGCCTCAATCTGCGCGTCTCGTCCAGGAACAAGCGAACCTGGTCGGTGTTCTACCGCACCGCCGACGGCCGCCAGCGCAACATGAAGCTCGGCGACTATCCGGTCATGACGCCGGACGTCGCCCGAACCTCGGCAACTCGGGTGCTGGCCGCCGTCTCGCAAGGCAAGGATCCGGCCCACGACCGCAAGGCAGCCCGGGCCGCCGCCACGGTCGCGGAGGTCGCTCGCCAGTTCCTCGCCAACCATGCCGACACCAAGCGCAAATCTCGCACAGCTGCCGAGTATCGCCGGCTGATCGATCGGCATATCGTGCCCGAGCTCGGGGCTCTCAAGATCGATGCGGTGACCCACGCCGCCGTTCAGAAGTTACATCGCGGCATGAGCGGGACACCGCGGCAGGCCAACCTCACCATCGCCGTCCTGTCCGCGATGATGAACTACGCCATTCGCAACGGTCTTCGGACTGATGGGCTGAACCCGGTGCGCGGTACCGAGAAGTTCAAGGAACATGCGCGCGAACGCTTCCTGTCCGACGAGGAGTCGCGCAGGCTCTGGCAGGTGCTCGATCGCCACGAATGCAGCGCTGTGATGGTCGAGCCCGTGCTGGCGATCCGGCTGTTGATGCTCACCGGTCGGCGCGTCGGCGAGATACTCGGCCTCACGTGGCGATATCTCGATCTCGATGCCGGGCTGATGCGGCTGCCGGACTCCAAGGTCGGAGCCCGCACCTATCACCTGTCGCCTGCGGTCGTGGCCCTGCTTCGCACCGCCCGAAAGCGGCAGGATCGCGATGTCGAGGCCGGCAAGACGGCGCCTCGTCCCCTCGCCCGCCATGTTCCCAACGAGTACGTGGTCCGCGGCCGGCTCGGCGGAGCACCAATGATCAATCTGGAGAAGCCCTGGCGGCGGATCCGGGAGGAAGCGGGCATTCCGGACGTCCGGTTGCACGACCTGCGACACACCTATGCGAGCAAGGCCGCGGCCTCGGGTATGAGCCTGCTGATGATCAAGGAGTTGCTCGGCCACACCCAGATCCAGACCACGCAGCGTTACGCCCACCTCGTCGATACCCATGTCCGTTCGGCAGTGCAGCAGGTTGGTGCTGCCTTCGACCTATCGCTGGAGGATGATCAGGATCGCTCAGAGGACGACTGAGCGACCTGGACGAGTTCTATCGGGGCCCGGCCCATGGCCTTCTTCCTTCGACGCTCAGCATCGCCATGTGTCACTCGACATGCGCGATCGTGCGCCGAAGCTGAGAGGTCACCAACTTGCATCACCGCAACAAGTCATTCCCCGCAAACACAATCCCCTTCACGCGGGTCGGATTGGCAACACTGCCAGATCTAGACCGTCTGGTAGCCGCCAGGCAGGACATTCCAAATTCCTGTCGAATTCACCCCGATGACCATGGAGCACCGAGTTGAGAGGTCCACCGAATCATGTCGCCGAGGGCTATGTCCTCGTCGACGCCGACGAAGCCGCGAGGCTTCTCTCGGTCACGCCTCGTACCCTTGGGCAGTGGCGCTACAAGGGGATCGGCCCGACTTATCTGAAGCTTGGCGGGAAGATCGTCCGTTACCGTCTTTCCGACCTGCAAGCCTTCATCGAGTCAAACGTGCGGCAGACGCTCACCGTGCCGACACTATGAACTGCAAAAAAAGCGGCCCCACCAACGAGGGGCCGCTTTTTTGATCTGGTACGGTTTGTTTCCAGTCACTCAGTCCAGGTATTCCTCGGAAATCTCCTCGCAGGCCCGACCGCCGGCTGCCTTCTTCAAATCGATTGCCTGCTGGCAAGCCTCCAGGGAGGTCCATCGTCCTACCTTCTTGCGAAGCTCGTGGGGGTCATCAGTGTCGACGAGGCCGAGGGCGATGAGGCTCTCGACGTCGTACTGTGGAAAGGGCAGGAACACGGTCGGTTCGCCCCACTTCGGATCGATGGTGGGAAGGAACCTATGGTGTTCGGGGTTGACGCATAAGCCCTTCACGGACGAACCCTTCGGATGTGAACTCCGCACGTGGATGGCGGGGCTCAGGGTTTCACCCTCGGCCTTCTCGACCAGGAGGCGAACCGGGTTCTTGCCCTGCATGATGGGACGCCAGGATCGATACTTATTACGCTGCATCGCCCCATGCCATAGCCAGCAGGTGTCATCGAAGTTGTGATAGAGGGCCTCTAACTGCTCTGCAGTTACCGGCTCTCCGTTGCGCGTGATGTGACGCGCGAAAGCGGCGAAGATGTTCATAAAAGTATGGGCCTTTTTTTTCTTGGATCTATATATTAGTAAAAAATCTAATTCTATCAGAAGTCCCAAAAACTCAGATGTGGAGGTTGGAAAAATAAAAGGCCTATTGACGTTGCCCCCAGTTTGCCCTCACTCATGACTGGACTCTGTTCTCGTTGTGGTCCCTCCGGGACCGGGTTGCAAACTCGTTCGGGGTAAGGCCACCGAGGCTCGTATGAGGCCGGCAGGCGTTA
>JAEWYT010000202.1 GCA_023458595.1 Pseudomonadota bacterium | reverse complement strand
CCCCCCCCCCCCCCCCCCCCCCCCCCCCCCCCCCCCCCCCCCCCCCCCCCCCCCCCGATTCCGGTACCTGAATTCGAGGACTACTCGGTCTTCTGCTGCTCGCCGCCGGCGGCCGGCTGGGCGGTGCCGCCCTGCTCGAGCATCTTCTTGCGGGCTTCCTCGGCGCGCTTCTGCAGTTCCTCCTGCAGCTTCTGGCGCTGCTGGGCCAACTCCTCCATCGGAACCGGCGCGCCGTCCCACGACTTGGTGAAGCCGACCAGCGTCAGGCCGATGCCGACGGCCTTGCCCTGGTTGTTGATGACGAGCACGACGAGGTTGTTGCCCTTCTTCAGGCTGTCGATGAACGAGTCGTCGATCTCCATCTCGGCGTAGCAGGCGTTCGGCAGGCAGATCACGTACTTGCCGGCGACCTGCTTGCCCTCGTCGATCTGCATGCGGATGCCGGGCTGGATCAGCGTGCCGAGCGGAACGGCGGCGCGGACGAGGCGCTTGCCTTCCTCCGTCTTGGTCTCCTGGACGGACACCGAGGCGAGGAACTCGCCGGTGTCGGTGCGCACTTCCTGGGTGACGAGGCAGACTTCCTTGCCCTCGTTGGCCTGGTCGGGCGCGCACAGCTTGATCCAGCTTCCGAGCTTCGGGTCGCCGCCGACAGCCGGCGCGGCGGGTGCGGCCGGCGCGGCGGCCGGCTGCTCTCCGCCGGACTGCTGGGCGCTCGCGGGCGCCAGCGCCCCGGCGAAGACGATCGCGGCAGCGATCACGGTGCCGCCGAACCCTTTCAGGCAGCGGCGCGAATTCCTGTTGACGGGCAGCATACGTGCTCCTTGAAACCTTCTCAGTAACCCTCGGGTCGTCTTGACCACGCCGGCAGGACGCGGGCGCGTCGAAACTCGAAGCGCTAGCTCGCGGTGAATTGCGGCGACAGCATGTCGGAGCCCGGCGCGGGCTACGCAATAGCGCGGATCGCACCGGATTTCCAGCGACGTCGGCCGGTCGCAGGGGCCGAACCGGCAAACGCCCGAAAACCGGCACATAGGTGCGTATGTTAAAGTATCGGGGCACGATTCGAACGGAGACCGGTCATCGCACGAATGTTTTGGCGAGTTGGGCGCGCGTCGAGGACGGCTCTCGTCGGCGCCTGCGCGGTCTTCGTCGCCGCCGCAGGCGCGGCGGGTCCGGCCGATGCCGGGCCGAGCCATGCGATCGCCATGCACGGCGACCCGCTCTACGGGCCCGATTTCGCGAATTTCGCCTATGTCGACCCGGACGCGCCGAAGGGCGGCAAGTTGACGCTCGGCGTCGTCGGCACCTTCGACAGCCTGAACCCGTTCATCGTCCAGGGCGTGCCGGCGAAGGGCCTGCGCGACTACGTGTTCGAGTCGCTCATGACGCGCGGGCTCGACGAGCCGTTCACGCTCTACGGCCTCATCGCCGAGAGCGTCGAGGTGCCGGCCGACCGCAACTCCGTGACCTTTCGCCTCAGGCCCGAGGCGCGGTTCTCCGACGGCTCGCGGGTGCTGCCGGAACACGTGATCTTCTCGTGGGAACTGCTCAAGAGGAAGGGCCGGCCGAACTACCGGACCTACTATTCGCAGGTGGAGAAGGCCGAGCAGCTCGACGAGCGGACGGTGCGCTTCACCTTCAAGGGCACGCCGGACCGCGAGATGCCGCTGATCATCGCGCTGATGCCGATCCTGCCGTTCAGCCACTACCTGATCGACGACTTCGAGCGCAGCGGCAACATGCAGCCTCTCGGCAGCGGACCCTATGTCGTCGACGAGGCGAAATACGGGGAGGCCATCGTCTACCGGCGCGACCCGAACTACTGGGGCCGCGATCTCCCGGTGAATCGCGGGCGGTTCAACTTCGACACGATCGCCTACGAATACTACCGCAACGACTCGACGCTGTTCGAGGCGTTCAAGAAGGGGCTGGTCGACGTGCTCGTCGAGGAAAACCCGTCGCGCTGGGCGACCGAGTACGCCTTTCCGGCCGCGAAGTCGGGCGACGTCGTTCTCGAGGAGTTCGAGTCCGGCGTGCCGAAGGGCATGTCCGCGCTGGTCTTCAACACGCGCCGGCCGATCTTCGCCGACGAGCGGGTGCGCGAGGCGCTGGTCACGCTCTTCGACGGGATCTGGATCAACAGGAGCCTCTATCACGGCCTCTACGAGCGCACGCAGAGCTACTATCCGGGCTCGGAGCTCTCCGCGCACGGACGTCCGGCGAGCGCCCGCGAGAAGGAGCTGCTGGCGCCGTGGCCCGGCCGCGTCGACCCGGCGATCATGGACGGCAGCTACGAGGTGCCCGGCTCGGACGGCTCGGGCCGCGACCGGGCGGCGCTGAAACGGGCGATCGGCCTCCTCGACCAGGCCGGCTATGCGCTCGCCGGCGGCACCATGACCGCCAGGGCGACGGGCGTTCCCCTCGTCTTCGAGATCCTGGTGGCGACGCCCGACCAGGAGCGGCTCGCCCTCGCCTACGCCAACTTCCTGAAGCGGGCGGGCATCCAGGCCTCGGTCCGGCAGGTCGACAGCGCCCAGTTCGAGCGGCGGCGGCAGACCTTCGACTTCGACATGATGCCGTACTTCTGGTTCTCGTCGCTGTCTCCGGGCAACGAGCAGAAATTCTACTGGGGCAGCGAGGCGGCGAGGACCGACGGGACGCGCAACTACATGGGCGTCGCCGATCCGGCCGTCGACGCGGCGATCGAGACGATGCTCTCGGCGCAGGGGCGGGAGGAGTTCGTCGAGGCGACACGCGCGCTCGACCGCCTGCTGATGTCGGGAACCTACGTGGTGCCCCTCTTCCACCTGCCGAAGCAGTGGGTCGCGCGGCGGGCACGTATTCAAAGGCCGGAACGTGTATCGTTGCATGGCTATGACCTCGATTCGTGGTGGGATCGCGAAGCGGGGCGAGCGGGGCGGCTGAATGGGGCAGCGGGGCAAACGGAATGATCCTGGTCGATCAGGAATCGGCGCAACGGTACGTATCGGCGGGCATCTGGGGGAAGGTCAAACTCGACGGGATACTGGCGCGGAACGCTTCGGAACGGCCCGAAACGATCGCCCTCGTCGACCGCGGCGACCGGCTCGGCTGGCAGCGCAGCTTTCCCGCCGAGCTCACATGGCAGCAGGTCGACCACATGGTCTCGGCCGTCTCCGCGGTATTCCTCGACGCGGGGATGAAGCAGGACGACGTCGTCGCCATCCAGCTCGGCAACACGGCGGAGACGCTGATCACCCATCTGGCCGCCCTGCGCGCGGGCCTCGTCCCGGTGGCGCTGCCGCTCACCTGGCGCGAGCGGGAGCTGCGGGCCGCCTTCGAGCGGTTCGCGCCGGTCGCCGTCGTCACCGGCACCCGGATCGGGCCGAACGACCATTGCGACCTGATGATGCGGGTCTCGGCGGAGGTGATGACGATCCGCCATCTCTTCGCTTTCGGCGAGCTCGTCCCCGACGGCATCACGCCGCTCAACGCCTTTCTGTCGCTGCAGGCCTCCACGGAGGGCGGCAAGGGGCTTCCGCGCACGGGCAACGCGGCCGATCACGTGGCGATCGTCACCTTCGCGACCTGGGAAGGCCGGTTCGAGCCGGTCCCGCGAAGCCATAACCAGTGGCTGTCGGCGGCAATGGAGACCGTTCTGGACGCGCGGATCGGCCCCGACGCGGCCCTGGCGACGACGCTCCTGCCCACGTCGCTCGCCGGCATCGCCTGCGGGCTCGGCGCCTGGCTTCTTTCGGGGTGCCGGCTGATCCTGGTGATGCCGGTCACTTCGGCCTCGTTCTGCCGCGAGATCGGCCGGCTGGCGGCGACGCATCTGGTGCTTCCCGGTCAGCTCACCCATCTCGCCGCCCGTCTCGATCCGGAACGGCGGATGCGCCTCATCCGCTACTGGGCCTCGCCCGAGGCCTATTCGCCCGCCGACAGCCGGCTTTCGGGCGACACGGCGATGACGGACGTCGTCTCGCTCGACGAAATGGCGCTCTCCGCCGTCTCCGACGGCAAGGCCCTGTTCCTGCCCATGGCGCCGGTCGGCGGCGCGGCGCCGGAGAGGGGCGAAGCCGACACGGCCGGGGAAGATCCCAAGGAAGACCTGCTGACGGCGCGCATGCCCGGCGCGATGTTCCGCGCCGGCGGCTCGGTGATGCCGGGCGCGCTGATGAGCGGGCCGCTCCTGCTCGGCGGGCCGCAGGTCCCCACTGCCGGGTTCCCGGCGCGCGTCGAGGGCCAGGACGAGTGCTCCCGGTTCAAGCCCTTCCCGGGCGGGTTCCGCGAGACGGGCCTGCGCTGCCGGCGGGTCGACGACGGCCGGCCGATGCTCGCGGTGCAGGGGCACCGCAAGGAGACCTTCGTCACCGGCGGCGTCACGATCGGGGCGGAGAGCCTCGATGCGGTGTACCGGGCCTACGACGGCTTCCTGGACGCGGCGGCCGCCAGCGTTCCCGATCCGCTGTTCGGCGAGCGCGTCGTCGCCGCCGTGGTGCCGAAGCCCGGCAAGGACACCTCGCTCGCCGTGTTCCGCGCCTATCTGCGCAGCCTCGGCGTCGCCGCCTACCTGATCCCGGAACGGATCATCAAGGTGCACGAGATCCCGCGGGCGAGCGACGGGGCGGTGCTGCGCTCGGCGATAACCACCAGCCTGGCCGCATGACGCGATCGATCACCGCGGCCGCCTTCGAGGGCGCCCCGCCCCCTTCGCGGTTCAACGTCGCCCGCGCCTGTCTCGCGCGGCAGGTCGGGACGCATCCGGACAAGACCGCCCTCGTCGTCGCGCACGACGCGGCGGACGCCGCGCAGGACGAGGTCTGGTCCTATGCCCGGCTGGAGGACGCGGTATTGCGGCTCGCCGGCGTTCTGTCCGGGCTCGGCGTGAACCCGGGCGACCGTGTCCTGCTCCGGCTCGGCAACACGTCGGGGCTCGCCGCCGCCTTCCTGGCGACGACGGCCGCCGGCGGCATCGCCATCCCCCTCTCCTCGCAGCTCACCGGCGCCGACATCGAATTCATGGCCGCCGACATGGAGCCGGCGCTGATCGTCGTCGCGCCGGGACTTCCGATCGGCGCGGCCGGGGCCGGTCGCCGGGTGATCGAGGAGGCCGAGCTGCTGGCGCTCGCGGAGAATGCGGACCGCGCTTCCTATGCGGACACGGCGGCCGACGATCCGGCCTACCTCGTCTACACCTCCGGCGCGACCTCGCGGCCGAAGGGCGTGCTGCACGCGCACCGGGCCCTTTGGGGCCGCCGGCCGATGTACGCGGGCTGGTACGGCATCTCGGGCTCCGACATCGTCCTGCACGCCGGCACGCTCAACTGGACCTACACGCTCGGCACCGGCCTGCTCGATCCGCTCGTCAACGGGGCGACCGGCGTCGTCTTCGCCGGCGATCGCGCCGCGACGACATGGCCGACGCTGATCGACCGGTTCGGCGCGACGCTGTTTGCCGCGGTGCCGACCGTCTATCGTCAGATGCTCAAGTACTGCGCGCTGTCGCCCGCCTCGATCGCGACGCTGCGGCACGGGCTCGCCGCCGGGGAGCCGCTCAGGCCGGAGATCGCCGCCGAATGGCACGAGGCGACGGGCCGGCGGATCTGCGAGGCCTTCGGCATGAGCGAGATATCGACCTATATCTCCTCCCCTCCCGGCGAGACGCCGAGGCCCGGATCGCCCGGCAAGCCGCAGCAGGGCCGGGCGGTCGCGATCCTGCCCGTCGAGGAGGGCGAGGAGCCCGTCGCCCGCGGCGAAGCGGGGCTGCTCGCCGTCCACCGGTCCGATCCGGCGCTGATGATCGGCTACTGGAACCGGCCGGGCGAGGACCCGTTCCGCGGCGACTGGTTCGTCACCGGCGATCTCGCCGTCATGGACGAGGACGGCTTCGTCTGGCCGAAGGGCCGCGCCGACGACGTCATGAAGGTGCTCGGCTACCGGGTGTCGTCGGCGGAGGTCGAGGAAGTGCTGTGCCGGGCGCCCGGCGTGGCGGAGGCCGCCGCCGTCGCGATCGAGCCGAGAGCGGGCGTTTCGGTCATCCGCGCCTGCGTCGTCGCGCGGGACGGCGAAGCGGTCGCTCCCGAAAAAGTGCTCGAATTTGCGCGTGCGCGCCTTGCCGCCTACAAGGTTCCGCACGAGATTGTCGTGATGAGCGCCCTGCCCCGCACGGCCAACGGCAAGGTCCAGCGGGCAAGGCTGCGCGACGTCATCGCCTGATCGCGGCGCCTCCCGCGCCGGCGCGAAAGGAGGACAGCCATGCCGACGCCCGTGCAACTGGACGTGATCTCCGACACGATCTGCCCGTGGTGCTTCATCGGCAAGCGGCGGCTGGAGAAGGCCCTGAAGGCGCGCCCCGACGTCGCCGTCGACATCCGCTGGCGCCCCTATCAGCTCGACCCGACCATTCCGCCGGGCGGCGTCGACCGGCGCGAATACCTGGAGAACAAGTTCGGCGGGCCCGAGAAGGCGCAGGAGATCTACGACCGCATCCGCGCGGCGGGCGCCGAGGAGGACATCCCGTTCGCGTTCGAGAAGATCGTCCGCACGCCGAACACGATCAGCTCGCACCGGCTGATCCGCTGGGCTGCGACCGCCGGCCGCCAGGGCAGGGTCGTGGAGCGTCTGTTCAGCCTCTATTTCATCGAGGGCGGCGACATCGAGGATCGCGAAACGCTGGTCGGGGTCGCGCGCGAGGAGGGCATGGACGCCGATCTCGTCGCCGAGCTTCTCGCCGGCGACGCCGACGTGGATCTGGTGGAGCGCGAGATCCGGACCGCCCAGAAGATCGGCGTCACCGGTGTGCCCTGCTTCATCTACGCCAACAGCTTCGGCGTCATGGGCGCGCAGTCGCCCGAGATCCTCGCCGAGGCGATCGACCGGGCGCTGGCCGTGCCGTCCGAGCCGGAGGGCGCGACGGCCTGACCGGCCGAACGCGTCGCGGGCGCGTCTCGGCCCGTCGCGGTTCTCGCCAGACGGGGTTTCCGCACATCCGCACGCGCGGTGGGCGTCTTCGCGCGCGGGCGAACGCGCGACATGTCCGGGCTACCCTCGGGCTGATCGGGGGCTGGTGATGGGCGAACGCGCGGCTACGCCGCCGCGTCGGTCTGCGCCAGCGCGGCGACGCGCCGCAGGATCGTCGTCGTGCCGCGCAGCCGATCTTCCGGCGTCGCCCAGTCGCGCATCAGCACGATCGTATGATCCGAGCGGATCTTGGCCCGGTGGCCCTCCTCGGAGACGAACTGGACGAGCCCCTGCGGATTGGAAAAGCGGTTGTTCCTGAGCCCGACGACGAGGCCCTTCGGCCCCGCCTCGAGCCGGTCGACACCCGCCTCGCGGCACAGGATCTTGACGCGAACCACATCCAGAAGCTGATCGGCCTCGGTCGGCAGCCGGCCGAAGCGGTCGGCGAGCTCGGCGCCGAAGGATTCCACCTCCATCTCGTCGGAAAGCTGCGACAGGCGGCGGTAGAGGCCGAGCCGCACGTCGAGATCGGGGACGTAGTATTCCGGGATCAGCACCGGTGTGCCGAGGGTGATCTGCGGCGACCACTGGCCTTCCTCGACCTCGCCGCCTTCCTTCAGGCTGGCGACGGCCTCCTCCAGCATCGCCTGATAGAGCTCGTAGCCGACCTCGCGGATGTGGCCGGACTGCTCCTCGCCGAGCAGGTTGCCGGCGCCGCGGATGTCTAGGTCGTGGCTCGCCAGCATGAAGCCGGCGCCGAGGGTGTCGAGCGACTGCAGGACCTTGAGCCGCTTCTCCGCGCCGGCGGTCAGCTTCCGCTTCGGCGGCACTGAGAAGTAGGCGTAGGCGCGCGCCTTCGAGCGGCCGACGCGGCCCCGGAGCTGGTAGAGCTGGGCGAGGCCGAACATGTCGGCGCGGTATACGATCAGGGTATTCGCGGTTGGAATATCCAATCCCGATTCCACGATCGCCGTCGATAGCAGCACGTCGTAGCGGCCGTCGTAGAAGGCGCCCATGATGTCGTCGAGCTGGGCCGGCGGCATCTGGCCGTGGGCCACGGCGACCTTCACTTCCGGCACGGAATCGCGCAGGAACGCGGCGTTCTCCTCCAGATCCGAGATGCGCGGGCAGACGAAGAAGGTCTGGCCGCCGCGGTAGTGCTCGCGCAGGATCGCCTCGCGCAGCACCACGCCGTCGAATGGGGTAATGAACGTGCGGACCGCGAGCCGGTCGACCGGCGGGGTCGCGATGAGCGACAGCTCGCGGATTCCGGTCAGCGCCAGTTGCAGGGTGCGCGGGATCGGCGTCGCGGTCAGGGTCAGCACGTGGATCTCGGCGCGCAGGTCCTTCAGCCGCTCCTTGTGGGCGACGCCGAAATGCTGCTCCTCGTCGACGACGACGAGGCCGAGATCGCGGAACTGCACCGTCTTGCCGAGCAGCGCGTGGGTGCCGATGACGATGTCGATGTCGCCGGACTTCAGCCCCTTCTTGGTTTCGCCGAGCTCCTTGGAGGTGACGAGCCGCGAGGCCTGGCCGATCTTCACCGGGAAGCCGCGGAAGCGCTCCATGAAGGTCTTGTAGTGCTGGCGGGCGAGCAGCGTGGTCGGCACGACGACGGCGACCTGGCGGCCGGACATCGCCGCGACGAAGGCGGCGCGCAGGGCCACTTCCGTCTTGCCGAAGCCGACGTCGCCGCAGACGAGCCGGTCCATCGGATTGCCGCTGGCGAGATCGTCCAGAACCGCGTTGATCGCCTGATCCTGGTCGTCCGTCTCCTCGTAGGGAAAACGCGCGCAGAACTCCTCGAAGGCGCCGTCCGGCGGCGTCATGACCGGCGCGGGACGCATGGCGCGGGCGGCGGCGATGCGGATCAGCGCCTCGGCCATCTCGCGCAGGCGCTGCTTCATCTTCGCCTTGCGGGCCTGCCAGCCGTGGCCGCCGAGCTTGTCGAGCTGGGCGGTCGCGTCTTCCGAACCGTAGCGCGACAGGAGCTCGATGTTCTCGACCGGCAGGAAGAGCTTGTCGCCGCCGGCGTAGTGCAGCTCCAGGCAATCGTGCGGGGCGCCGGCAGCCGTGATCGTCTTCAGTCCGATGAAGCGGCCGATGCCGTGGTCGACGTGGACGACGTAGTCGCCCGGCGACAGGCTCGTCAGCTCGGTCAGGAAATCGGCGGCGCGCTTGCCCTTGCGCTTCGGGCGCACGAAGCGGTCGCCGAGGATGTCCTGCTCGCCGATGACGACGAAGTTCGGCGCCTCGAAGCCGCGCTCGATGCCGAGAACCGCGAGTGCCACCCTGCCCGGCTGCAGCTTCTGCGCGTCCGGCCAGTCGTCGGCGACGGCGAGGTTCTCGAGGCCGTGGTCGGACAGCATGTCGCCCATGCGGTCGCGCGAGCCTTCGCTCCAGCAGGCGACGACGACGCGGCGATCCGGCGTCGCCAGCGCGCGGGCATGTCTGGCCGCGGCGTCGAACAGGCTCTCGGCGTGATCGGTGCGCTCCGGTGCGAAGCTGCGCCCCTCGCGCGCGCCGAGATCGAAGACGGGCCCGGTCTCCTCGGTTTCCGGCACGTCGAAGGGCGTCATCGCCGCGACGGCGCGAGACCTGGTCTCGGCCGACCATTCCTCGTCGGCCATGTAGAGGTCGTTCGGATCGAGCGGCTTGTAGGGTGCTGAATCGCCGTCGGGGAGTTCCAGGGCCTCGACGCGGGCTTCATGGTAGTCGGCGATGTGGTCCCGGCGCTCGGCGCGCGCCTCCTCGATCAGCGCGTCGAGCAGGACCGGCGTCTCGCCCAGATAGTCGAACAGGGTCTCCAGCTTCTCGTGGAAGAGCGGCAGCCAGTGCTCCATTCCGTGATGGCGCCTGCCCTCGCTGACCGCCGTATAGAGCGGGTCGTCTGTCGAGGGCACCCCGAAGCGGGCGACATACTGCGTCCGGAAGCGGCTGATCGCCGCCTCGTCGAGCCGCAACTCGCTCATGGGGATGAGCGACAGCTCCTTCTCCTGATGGAGCGTGCGCTGGGTCTCCGGATCGAAGCTGCGGATCGATTCCAGCATGTCGCCGAAGAAATCCAGCCGGATCGGCTCCGCCCTGCCGGGCGGAAAGAGATCGAGAATACCGCCGCGCACGGCGAACTCGCCCGTCTCGCGGACGGTGCCCGTGCGCTCGAAGCCATCGCGGGCGAGCCAGGCGACGAGCGCGTCCATCTCCACCTGGTTGCCGGGCTTGAGCTGCCAGGACGAGGAAGCGACCCATTCGCGCGAGGGCACGCGCTGGGTGATGGCGTTGATCGTCGCGGCGACGATGACCGGGACCGCCTTCCCGTCGTGATGGGCGAGCCGCGAAAGGGTCGCGAGCCGCTGGGCGACCACCTCGCCGTTGGGCGATACCCGGTCGTAGGGCAGGCAATCCCACGCCGGAAACGGAAGAATGTCGATATCGGGCGCGAAGAAGTCAGCGGCCTTGCGGAAGGCGGCGAGGCGCTGGGCGTCGCGGGCGACGAACAGGAGGAGCGAGCCCGCGCCGCGCGCGCGGGCGATGTCGGTGGCCACGACCGCGTCGAAGCCGTCCGGCACGTGGGCGAGCGTCACCTTCCCCGGCGTTTCGAGGATGGAGGCGCCGAACCGGCGCTTGCGGGTCAAATCGGGCGCGGTCATTTTCGCTCAGACGGCGTCTGCGGTCGGGTTGTCGCGATGATAGTCGCGGATCCTCCTCAGGATCGGCAGATCGTGGTTCGCCGGCACTGGCCCGCCGCCCGTGATCCAGCCGAAAAGCTCCGAATCGGGGACTTCGAGCAGGGCTTCCAGCATCCCGATCTCGTCTTCGCTCATATCCGCGATGTTCCGGTCGACGAAGCGGCCGAGCAGCAGGTCCATCTCGCGCGTGCCGCGATGCCAGCAGCGAAACAGGAGCTTGCGGCGGCGCACGTCGAGGCCGGCGGTATCGGTACTGGTCGTTTCGGTCACGATTCTACGGCCTTGCGGGGTCGGTTGGCGGTCGACGGCTGGTGGTCGGCGGGGGTATAGCGCGCGAACGCGCGGTCTGCCACCCGCCGATTGCCGCGTTTGGCGAGCCTGCGGCCAGCATATGTCGACTCTTCGCGTAATCCGCTAGACCTTGCGTATGCGGCCGTCGTCCCTCAACCGCCTGTTCGCCCCGGTTTCGACCCTGCCGGGCGTCGGCCCGCGCCTGTCGAAGCTGTTTTCGAACCTGCTCGGGGCGGACGAGGAGACCGGAGAGCCGCTGGTCGTCGATCTTCTCTGGCACCTGCCCGCGGGGCTCGTCGATCGACGCCAGCGGCCGACGATCTCCGGGGCTGTGCCGGGCACGATCGCCACCCTGCGCGTCACCGTCGACAGGCACCGCCCTTCTCCGCCCGGCCGGTCGCGGGCGCCCTACCGGGTGCAGTGCCACGACGAGACCGGCGACCTGACGCTCGTCTTCTTCCACGCCAACACGCAGTGGCTGGAAAAGTCGCTGCCCGTCGGCGAGGTGCGCTGGGTCAGCGGGCGGATCGAGGAATTCGGCGGCGCGCTGCAGATCGTCCATCCCGACCACATCGTCGACGAGGAAGATTTCGCCAAGCTGCCGCTGCTCGAACCGATCTACCCCCGCACCGGAGGGCTGAGCGGCAAGGCGATTGCCAAGGCGGCGACGGCGGCGGTCGCGGCGGTGCCGGAACTGCCGGAATGGCAGGACGCCGAGTGGCTCAGGCGACGGACGTTCCCGGCCTTCAAGGCGGCGCTGCAGCGCGTCCATCATCCGCAGGAGCCGGGCGACGCGGCAGAGGACGGGGCGAACTGGCAGCGTCTCGCCTACGACGAGCTTCTCGCCGGGCAGCTGGCGCTGACGATCGTGCGCGGCCGCATGAAGAAGGCCGGCGGCACGTCGCGGGTCGGCGACGGGCGCATCCAGGCGCGGATCATCGAGCACCTGCCCTTCAGCCTGACCGACTCGCAGGCCGGGGCGGTGAAGGAGATCGCCGCCGACCTCGCCGATCCGACGCGGATGCTGCGGCTTCTGCAGGGCGACGTCGGCAGCGGCAAGACGGTGGTCGGCCTGCTCGCCATGGCGGCCGTCGCGGAGTCCGGGTCGCAGTCGGCCCTGATGGCGCCGACCGAGCTGCTCGCCCGCCAGCACTTCCGCACCATCTCGCCGCTCGCCGAAGCCGCCGGACTGAAGGTCGCGATCCTCACCGGGCGCGAGACGGCGAAGGAGCGCAAGCCGGTCCTCGCCGGCGTCGCCGAGGGATCGATCGACATCCTGGTCGGCACCCACGCCCTGTTCCAGACGGGCGTCGAGTTCAGGGACCTGGGGCTGGCCGTCGTCGACGAGCAGCACCGCTTCGGCGTGCATCAGCGCCTGGCGCTTGCCGCCAAGGGCGAGGCCGTGGACATGCTGGTGATGACCGCGACGCCGATCCCGCGCACGCTGCTGCTCACCCATTACGGCGACATGGACGTGACGCGGCTCACCGAGAAACCGGCCGGCCGCAAGCCGGTCTCGACAGCCGTCGTCTCGCTCGACCGGCTGGGCGACGTCGTCGCCGGCATCCAGCGGCAGGTCGACGCGGGGGCGCAGGTCTACTGGGTCTGCCCGCTGGTCGACGAATCCGAAGTGCTCGACGTCGCCTCGGCGGAGGAGCGGTTCGCCGCGCTGAAGCCGGTCTTCGGCGAGCGCGTCGCCGTGATCCACGGGCGCATGAGCGGGGCGGAGAAGGACACCGTCATGCGCCGCTTCATCGACGGCGGTATCCGGGTGCTCGTCGCCACGACGGTGATCGAAGTCGGCGTCGATGTGCCGGAGGCGAGCGTGATGATCATCGAGCACGCCGAGCGCTTCGGCCTCGCGCAGTTGCACCAGCTTCGCGGCCGCGTCGGCCGGGGCCGGGCGGAATCGAGCTGCCTGCTGCTCTACAAGGGCCCGCTCGGAGAAACGGCGCGGGCGCGGCTCGAGATCATGCGCGAGACCGAGGACGGTTTCCGCATCGCCGAGGAGGACCTGAAGCTCCGGGGCGGCGGCGAGGTGCTCGGCACGCGGCAGAGCGGCATGCCGGAATTCCGCGTCGTGCGCGCGAACGTCCATCTCGACATGCTGGAGGCGGCCCGCGACGACGCACGGCTGGCGCTCGAAAAGGATCCCGGGCTGAAGGGACCGCGCGGCGAGGCGCTCAGGACGCTGCTCTACCTGTTCCGCAAGGATGCGGCGATGCGGCTGATCGAGGCGGGCTGAGGCGCGACCGCCCTACTCCGCGGCGTTCTTCGGCGCTTCGGGCTCGGGCTTCTCTGCGGCCTTCGCGCGCGTCTTCGAGGTCCTGGCGCCGACGGCGTGATCGGGCGTGACGAGGCCACCGGAGATCACCACCTTGGCCGCCTCCTCGACCGTCATGTCGAGGATGATCACGTCCTTGCGCGGGACGAACAGCAGGAATCCCGAAGTCGGGTTCGGCGTCGTCGGAAGGAAGACGCTGAGCAGGTCGTCCTCCTCGCCGCCGGCCTTCCTCTTCAGTTCGCCCCTCGTCTCGGTCGCGACGAACACGATCGCCCACAAGCCCGGCCGCGGATATTCGATCAGTCCCACGTCCTTGAACGACTGGCTCGTCTGCGACAGGACCGTCTCGAAGATCTGCTTCAGGCCGCGGTAGATCGAGCGCACCAGCGGCATGCGGTCGAGCAGCATCTCGCCGTAGGCGATGATGGTGCGGCCGAACAGATTGGCGGTCGTCGCGCCGAGCACGACCAGGAGGATGACCGCGACGATCAGGCCGAAGCCCGGCACCGGGAACGGCAGGTAGTGGTCCGGATTGTAGCGCGTCGGGATGAGCGGCTTCACCCAGCCGTCGACCCAGCCGACGAAGGTCCACGTGATGTAGATCGTGATCGACAGCGGCGCGGCGATGATGAGGCCGGTCAGGAAATAGTTGCGCAGGCGCATGGCCAGGCCGACCCGCCGCTTCACGTGCGGTTCGTGCGGCAGGATTGGCCCGAGGCCACCGCCTTCGCCTTCCGGGTGGTCCGTCATTCGTGGTCCGCTCATGGGGTACGGGCCGGGTCGCAGCCGGCCGAAGGTCCGCGAACACGCATTATACAGGTCAATCCTCTCCTGCGGGAGCCCCGCGGCGAGCCCGCCGGTGCCGATTTTCCCGGCACCGCGACGATCATTCCACGGTCACCGACTTGGCCAGATTGCGCGGCTGGTCGACGTCGGTGCCCATGAAGACCGCCGTGTGATAGGCGAGCAACTGCACGGGAACGGCGTAAACCAGCGGCTGCACGAACTGGTACATCTTCGGAAGGACCAGGGTCGCTAGCGGCTGGTCGCCGGCGGCCTTCGCGCCCGCCTCGTCGGTCAGCAGGATGATGCGGCCGCCGCGGGCGGCGACTTCCTGCATGTTGGACACGGTCTTCTCGAACAGCGGGTCGGACGGGGCGACGACGATGACCGGGACGTTCTCGTCGATCAGCGCGATCGGGCCGTGCTTGAGCTCACCGGCGGCATAGCCCTCGGCGTGGATGTAGGAGATCTCCTTGAGCTTCAGCGCGCCTTCGAGCGCGATCGGGTAGCTCAGGCCGCGGCCGAGATAGAGCACGTCGCGGGCCTTCGACAGGTCCTTGGCGAGTTCCTCGATCCGCGCCTCGAGCTTCAGCGCCTGGGCGGCCAGCCGCGGCACCTCGATCAGCGCGTGCACGAGCTTGTGCTCGTCGCCGCTCGAAAGCACGCCGCGCTGGCGGCCGGCGGCGATCGCGAGGCATGCCAGAACCGAGAGCTGGCAGGTGAACGCCTTGGTCGAGGCGACGCCGATCTCGGGACCGGCCAGCGTCGGGAAGACGATCTCGGATTCCCGCGCGATCGTCGACTCGCGGACGTTGACGACCGACAGGATGTGCTGGCCCTGCGCGTCGCAGTAGCGCAGCGAGGCGAGCGTGTCGGCGGTCTCGCCGGACTGCGAGATGAAGATCGCCAGTCCGCCTTCCTCCAGCGGCACCTCGCGGTAGCGGAACTCCGAGGCGACGTCGATGTCGACGGGGACCCGGGCGTATTGCTCGAGCCAGTACTTTCCGACGAGGCCGGCGTAGTAGGCCGTGCCGCAGGCGCAGATCGTCACGCGCTTCAGCTTCGAGAAATCGAACGGCAGGTCGGCGGGGAAACGCACGGTCTCCGTCGACATCTCGATGTAGTTGGCGAGCGTGTGGCTGATGACCTCGGGCTGTTCGTGGATCTCCTTGGCCATGAAATGGCGGTAGTTGCCCTTGTCGACCATCAGCGCGGAGGCGAGCGACCGGTTCATCGGCCGGGCGACCTCGTTGCCGTCGATGTCGTAGATCGCGGCGCCGGCGCGGGTGACCACCACCCAGTCGCCGTCCTCCAGGTAGGTCACGCGATCGGTGAAGGGGGCGAGAGCGATCGCATCCGAGCCGAGGAACATCTCGCTGTCGCCGTGGCCGACCGCGAGCGGGCTGCCGCGGCGCGCGCCGACCAGAAGATCCTCCTCGCCGTCGAACATGATGGCGAGGGCGAAGGCGCCTTCGAGACGCATCAGCGTATGGCGGACGGCTTCGGCCGGCGACCGGCCGGCGTCGAGCTCGCGGGTGATCAGGTGGGCGACGGTCTCGGTGTCGGTGTCCGTCTTGAAGGCGTAGCCGTCGGCCTCGAGCTCGTTGCGGAGCTCGCGGAAGTTCTCGATGATGCCGTTGTGGACGACCGCCACCTTGTCCGTGGCATGCGGATGGGCGTTCCCCTCGGTCGGCGCGCCATGCGTCGCCCAGCGGGTGTGGCCGATGCCGATGTGGCCGAGCAGCGGCGACGCCTGAAGGCGGCCTTCGAGGTTCTTGAGCTTGCCCTCGGCGCGCCGGCGCACGAGGTGGCTGTCCTCGAGCGTGGCGATGCCCGCGGAGTCGTATCCGCGATACTCGAGCCGCTTCAGCGCCTCGACGATGCCTTCGGCAACCGGCTCGTTTCCGATGATCCCTACGATTCCGCACATGTGATTTCCGTCTCCCGGTCACCTGCCCGGCACGTGCCGGGCCTCACGCGGTTGCCCCAAGGCGTCGGATATCGGCAATTCGCGTTGCGCAAAATTCAATATTTGTCACCGACTCTGACACTGGCCCGGCCGATTACCCCTCGGATTCCCCGGAATCCCGTTTCGCCGCAGCGGCCCTCGCCATCTGCTCCAGACGCTTCGCGCCGCCCGGCTTCTCCTCCTGGCGGGCACGGCCGAAGGCGAGCGCGCCGGGCCCGACATCCCGGGTTATGACGCTGCCGGACGCGACATAGGCGCCGTCGCCGATCTTCACGGGGGCGACCAGCGCGCTGTTCGACCCGATGAAGGCGTTCGCGCCGATATCGGTGTGGTGTTTGTTGTGGCCGTCGTAGTTGCAGGTGATGGTGCCCGCCCCGACGTTGGCGCCGGCGCCGACCCGGGCGTCGCCGATATAGGTCAGATGGTTGACTTTGGCGCCCTCCTCCACCGAGGCCGCCTTCACCTCGACGAAATTGCCGATCCGCGCGCCTTCGCCGATCGAGGCGCCGGGTCGCAGCCGTGCGTACGGACCGACGGTCGCGCCGGGATGGAGCGTCGCGCCTTCCAGGTGCGAGAAGGCCCTGATCGTCACGTCGTCGCCGACGGTGCAGCCGGGGCCGAAGACGACGTTCGGCTCGATCACCACGTCGCGACCGATACGGGTGTCCCGGCAAAGGAAGACCGTCTCCGGAGCGATCAGCGTCGCGCCGCCGTCGAGGGCGGCAGAGCGCAGGGTCGCCTGCATCGCGGCTTCGGCGGCGGCGAGCTGGGCGCGGGTGTTGACGCCCTGCACCTCGGCCTCGGGACAGGTCACGCAAGCGGTCTTCAGGCCGCGCGACACCGCGATCTCGATCGCGTCGGTGAGGTAGTACTCGCCCTTGGCGTTGGCGTTGCCGATGGCTTCCAGAAGCTCGGGAACCAATCCCTCGCGAAACGCCATTACGCCCGCATTGCAAAGTATTATGGCTTTTTCCTCATCCGATGCGTCACGTTCCTCGCGGATCGCGACGAGGCGGCTTCCATCCATGACGAGGCGGCCGTAGCCCGTCGGGTTCGCGGCCTCGAAGCCGAGCACGACGACGTCGGCGCCCTCGGCGAGCCTGCCGCGCATCCGCGCGATCGTCGCGGCAGTGACGAGCGGGGTGTCGCCGAAAAGGATCACGGTGTCGCGGCCGCCGGTCATGGCGTCGCGGGCGGCGAGGACGGCGTGGGCCGTCCCGAGCCGTTCCGACTGGAGGTGGACGGAAGCCTCCGGCGCGCGCTTTCCGAGGAACTTCGCCACCGCCTCCATGCCCGGGCCGATCACGACGGCAACGGCGCCGTCGGCTTCCGTCTCCGCGACCGTCCTCAGAACATGGCCGAGCATGGGCTCGCCGGCGACGGCGTGCATGACCTTCGGCATGGCCGAGCGCATCCGTGTGCCCTCACCGGCGGCGAGAACGACATAGAGGCAGGGTCGATCGGTCATGGATGGCTCCGCGAAAGAAGGAATGGCTGATTTTATCCGGTTTGCTGCGAGCTTGGAGCGAGAATCGGTTAATTCTGTTAACGGCTTAATCCGGGGGACGGTAGACACCTTTGGCGAGAAAGCTCAGAGCCGCGAAGAGACGCGCGCCGGCGCGGGCTCGGCGGATGCGCGCCATATGGGGCGTGATGGCCCTTTTGTCAGTCGGCGGCGTGATCGCCTCGGCCGCGGAGGAGACCGGCCGCTCCCGTATCGCGGCCTTGTTCCAGCCGGACGATGTCGGAGTCGGGGAGACCTTCGCGACGCAATCCGAAATCGTCGACCTGACAGCCGAGATCGTCCGATTGCGCTCCGAGACGCGCCTGCTCGCACTCGAGAAGGAAGCGATGGCGACCAAGATCGCGGCGCTCGAATCCGAACTCGGACCGATCACGGGCTCCATCTCCGACGCGGGCGTCGCGGCGGAGGCGGCGGTGGAGGCGGCCTCCGCGGCAGCCGAGGACGCGCTGGAAGCCGCGGCCGCGACGGACGGGAACGAGGCGCCCGAGGCTGAATCGAGGCCCGTGCGGACGCTCGACATTGGGATGATCACGCTTCCCGCCGACCGCAAGAACGGCGAGGCGCCGAACGCCTCCCCGCCGAATGCTTCCCTCCCGCAGGGCGTGGCACTGCCTCTCGAGAAACCGGAGATGCCCGCCGCCAAGTCCGCCTCGGAGCCCGCCGGAGACCCCGAAACGGAGGCGGCGACAGAGGACACGGAGACCGATCTCGCCTCGCTCGCGAGCCCGGCGGCGCGGGTCATCCCTTCGTCCGTCGGACAGACCCGGTTCGCCATCGAGCTCGGCATGACGGATTCCATGAAGAACGTTCGTGAGCTCTGGAAGAAGCTCTCGAACGACAACGACATCCTGATAGGCCGGCTCGAGCCGATGGTCGCGATCGCGGAGGAGAAGGACAAGATCCGAGTGCGTCTGTTGGCGGGTCCCTTCTCTGACGCCGCCGACGCGATCCAGCTCTGCACCCTGCTGATCGAGCGCGGCGTCGATTGCCGCGCGGTGCGCAGCGAGGGCCAGAGGCTCGTCATGCGCTGAGGGCATGGGCGCCAGCGCCGGCGCGACCTTGCCGATCCGGCGAAAGCCCTGATACTGCCCGACGTCCCACATGTTGGTTTCCGGGGTGCCGGCAGCGAGCGCAATGAGCGAAAAGACCCGCGCCTACGTCATCCTCCTGTTCATGCCGCTGTTCTTCTCGTCGAACCTGGTGCTCGGCCGGGCGGCGCTCGAAATGGTCGAGCCGTGGACGCAGGCGTTCTGGCGCTGGGCGCTGGCGAGCCTCGTGCTGCTGCCGTTCGCCTTCACCGGCATCCGCCGCAACGCCGACGTGCTGCGGTCGCAATGGAAGCTGATCGCCCTGCTCGGCTTTCTCGGCATGGTCCTGTGCGGCGGCTTCGTCTACGTGTCCCTGCGCAGCACGACGGCGACCAACAGCACGCTGATCTACACGACCTCGCCTGTGTTCGTGCTCCTCCTGGAAGTGCTGTTCCGCGGCCAGCGGGTGAGGCCGCGTCAGGTCGGCGGCATCCTGCTCGCCTTCGTCGGCGTCGTCGTGATCGTCATGCACGGCGAGGTCCAGCGGCTCATGCGGTTCGAGCTCAATCCCGGCGATCTCGGCATCGCCTTTGCGTCCTTCGCCTGGGCGGTCTATTCGGTGCTGCTGCGCCGCCCGGCCCTGCAGGGCCTGCCGACGACCGCCCTGTTCGCCGTCATCGCGATGGCGGGCGCCGTCCTGCTGATCCCGTTCATGGTCTGGGAGACGGTCACGGTCGCGCCCGTACCGCTGAAGATCGCCGCGTGGGCGAGCCTCGCGGGCCTCGCCGTCGTCTCCTCGGTGCTGCCGTTCCTGTCCTACCAGTACGGCGTCAAGGTCGTCGGGCCGTCGATCACGTCGGCGTTCCTCTATCTGCTGCCGGTCTACGGCGTGTTGCAGGCGATGATCTTCCTCGGCGAGGAGTTCCACACCTACCACGCGGTCGGCTTCGTGCTTGTGACGGCGGGCGTGGTGATGGCGACGGCGCAGTTCGCCCGGCGGCCGGCGGCCGAAGCCGCGTGAGGTTCAGCCGCCGAGGAACAGGCGGCCGACGTCCGGGTCGGCGAGCAGGTTGCCGCCCTTCCCGGCCCTGGCGAGCTGGCCGGAGACCAGCACGTAGCCGATATCGGCGAACTCCAGCCCCTTCTTGGCGTTCTGCTCGACCATGACGATGGTCTTGCCCTCGTTGCGCTGAAGGTCGCCGAGGATGTCGAACACCATGTCGATGAAGCGCGGCTCGAGGCCGATCGAGGGCTCGTCGACCAGCAGAACGTCCGGGTTCATCACCAGCGCACGGGAGATCTCGAGGAGCCTGCGTTCGCCGCCGGAGAGAACGCGGGCGGGCTGTTTGCGACGTTCGGCGAGGCGGGGATATTTCTCGAACACCCTGTCCGCCGCCTCTCTCGCCTCGGCTGGCCGGTTCTTGAGGAAGCCGCCCATCCAGAGGTTCTCCTCGACCGTCATGTTCGGGAACACGGAGTTGTCCTGGAGGATGTAGGCGATGCCCGCATCGCGGAGCTTCTCGTTCGGATCGAACCGGGTGATGTCCTTGCCACCGACCGAGATCCTGCCGCCCATGATGTTGGTGAAACCGAATATCGAGTGCAGCACGGTCGATTTGCCCGCGCCGTTCGGGCCGATCAGGCAGAGCGACTGGCCCTTTCCGACCCGCATCGAAAAGCCGTGCAGGATCTCCATGCGGCCATAGCCGGCGCGCAGGGCGTCGATCGACAGGAACGTCTCGCCGGCGAGCGCCTCGAGATGCTCCAGCTTCGGCGCCTCGGCGGCGATCTTCTCGGCTTCCCTCTGGACCGCCTCGACCGACATGACGGTCGAGATGTCGCCGAGCCCGTAGCCCGAGATGCGTCCGTCTTCCTGTTTCCCGCCGGCCATCAGTGCGCCCCGAGATAAGCGTCGATGACGCGCCGGTCGTTCCGGATCTCGTCCGGCGTGCCCTCGGCGAGGAGCTGGCCGTGGGCGAGACAGTAGATGTGCTCGGCCAGATTCATGATCACGCGCATGTTGTGCTCGATCACGAACAGCGTGATGCCGAAGGTGGCGTTGGCGTGCTTCAGCCGGTCGATCAGGCCGTTGATGAGGGTCGGGTTGATGCCCGCCGTCGGCTCGTCGAGCATCAGCAGCTTCGGCTCGTTCATCAGCGCCATGGCGAACTCGAGCAGCTTCTGCTGGCCGAAGGAGAGGTCGCCGGCGAGCAGGGCGCGCTTCTGGTAGAGGCCGACGAACTCGAGCAGCTCCTCGGCGCGGCCGTGCTCGCCGGACTTCTGGCTTGCGAACAGGTTCATCACCGTCTGGCCGCGCATGGAGGTCGAGATCAGCATGTTCTGCATGCAGGTCATGCCGCCGTAGATGCGCGTCTGCTGGAAGGTTCGCAGCAGGCCGCGGCGGGCGATCTGGCGCACCCGCAGCTTCGAGATCTCCCGGCCCTCGAAGCGGATCGAGCCGGCGTCGACCGGGTGGTAGCCGACGATCGAGGAGAACAGCGTCGTCTTGCCCGAGCCGTTCGGGCCGATCAGCCCGATGATCTTGCCCTCGGGCACCTTCAGCGAGATATCGAGGTTCGCCTGGACGCCGCCGAAGGCCTTCGAGACGTCCTCGACTTCGAGAAGCGCGTTCATTCGGCCGCCTCCCCGCTCGCGCGGGCGAGCGCCGGATCGACCCGGTGGCCGAAGCGCTCGGGGAAGCGCTCCCTGAGCCAGCCGAGGATGCCCTGCGGGAAGAACACGACGATCAGCACGATCATCAGGCCGAGCGCGACGCGCTGCCAGCCGAGCAGATAGGTCCAGAAGACCTCCTTCAGCACCTGGAAGACGACGGCGCCGATGACCGGTCCCCACAGCGTGCCCTTGCCGCCGAGAATGACCATCAGCACCATCCAGACGCCGTAGGTGGCGCCCGCGAAGGCGACCTCGATCGGATCGATGAAGCGCTTCACGTTGCCGAGGATGCCGCCGGCCACGCCCAGGAGCATGGCGGCGATGACCCAGGCCGTCACCTTGATGCGGGTCGTCGGCAGGCCCATCGCCTCGGCCTTGTCCTCGTCGTCGCGGATCGCGTTGATGGCGAGGCCGAAGCGCGTCGAATAGATCCAGCCGCAGACGATGAACGTCAGGATGGCGAGGGCGAAGGCGAGGTAGTAGAAAATCTCGCCGGAATCGCCGAGGCCGCGCGGCGCCTTGGGCGAGACCATGCCGGAACCGGCGCCGATCCACTCCCAGCCGTTGGCGATCTGCCCGGCGGCGACGCCGAGACCGAGCGTGCAGATCGCGAAGTAGTGCCCGCGCATGCCGAGCACGGCCGAGCCGAGGATCGCGGCGACGATGCCCGCGGCGAGCGCGGCCACCGGCAGCCCGACCGCAAGGCCCTGGATGTACTGGGGAACGTCGAGGACGAACACCGTCTGGCCGCCGCCGCGCGCGGCATTGTAGTCGGCGATCGAATAGAACATCCCGACCTGCACGATGGCGCAGGCGTACATTCCAATGCCGAGGAAAAGGACATTGCCGAAGGAGTTGTAGCCCATCTGGCCGCCGACCAGATCCCAGGTCAGGGCGAAGACGATGAAGATCCAGAGCTCGGCCATCTGCGAGTGAAAGGCGGGGAACAGGATCGGCGCGGCGATGCCGATCGCGAGGATCACGGCGTAGGCGACCAGGCGGGCGGGGCCGAGGCTCATTTGAGATACTGCCGCCTGGCGGCGAGGCGCCAGTTGCGGATCACCAGCACCACGACGAGCAGCGCGAAGACGAAGGCGAGCTGATACTGCGCGCCGAGGACGAAGCCGGCCAGGTTCTCCGCCGCGCCGAGGCCGAGCGCCGCGACGACGACGCCGGCGATGTTGCCGAGGCCGGCGACGATCACGATCATGAAGGAGCGGATCGTGTACGGCAGCCCGATATAGGGGTGGATGTTGTAGGCCATGGCGACCAGCGCGCCGGCCGCCCCGCAGATCGCCGCGTTGAGGCCGAAGGTCACGGCGTAGACGTGGTCGGTGTCGATGCCCATGACCCTCGCCGCCCGAGCGTTCTGCGCGGTCGCGCGAATGGCCTGCCCCATGCGCGAGCGCTTCAGGAACACGACGAGGACGGCGCCGACGACGAAGACGAGGCAGAAGGCGACCATCTTGATCTGCGACAGGGACACCAGGCCGTCGAACAGCAGCAGCGTGCCCAGACCCGCTTCGGCAACCTGCACGTTGCCGCTGAAGACGGTGTTCATCAGCTGCTGCAGCAGGATCGACAGACCGAAGGTCGCCAGCAGCGAGACGAAGAGGTCCGTGTCGACGATGCGGAAGATGACGGTCCTGAAGATGACCCAGCCGACGGCGAACATGATCGCGGCGGCGACGGGAACCGCGAACAGCGGGTGGATGCCGGCGTGGTACATGGTGATGGCGACGTAGCCGCCGAGCATCACGAACTCGCCCTGGGCGATGTTGATGATGTTCATGACGCCCCAGACGAGCGCCATGCCGTAGGCGGCGAGCGCGAAGATCGCCCCGAGCAAGAGCCCGTTCAGCACCAGGTCGACGGTGATCACCGGTGCCTGGAACAGGATCATCAGATTGTCGAACACGACGCGCCTCGTCCCCGGAAGGTCGTTGTTTTCGAAGCCGTGCAGGCGCGGGGGCCGGGGCGGGGGCGCCCCCCCCCCCCCCGCCCC
>JAEWYT010000201.1 GCA_023458595.1 Pseudomonadota bacterium | reverse complement strand
GTTCCAGCACTTCGGCCTGCAGCAGCACCTGCTCCAGCAGCTCGTCGATGCCCATGCCGGTCTTGGACGACACGGCCACGAAGGGCGAATCACCGCCGTACTCTTCGGGCAGCACCTCTTCCACCACCAGCTCCTGCTTGACCTTCTCAGGGTTGGCTTCAGGCTTGTCGGCCTTGGTGATCGCCACCACGATGGGAACACCCGCCGCCTTGGCGTGCTTGATGGCTTCCTTGGTCTGGGGCATCACGCCGTCGTCGGCCGCGCACACCAGAATCACGATGTCGGTGGACTGTGCACCGCGGGCACGCATGGCGGTGAACGCCTCGTGGCCGGGAGTGTCCAGGAAGGTCACGATGCCGCGGGGTGTTTCCACGTGGTAGGCACCGATGTGCTGGGTGATACCACCGGCTTCGCCCGACGCCACCTTGGAGCGACGGATGTAGTCCAGCAGCGAGGTCTTGCCGTGGTCCACGTGGCCCATCACGGTCACCACAGGGGCGCGTGGCAGCAACTCACCGGTGTACTTGGAGGTGTCCTCTTCGCTGAAGGCTTCTGGAGAATCCAGCGCGGCGATCTTCGCGGTGTGGCCCATTTCTTCCACCACGATCATGGCGGTGTCCTGGTCCAGCGGCTGGTTGATGGTGACCATCTGGCCCATCTTCATCAGCACCTTGATCAGCTCGGACGCCTTCACGGCCATCTTGTGGGCCAATTCGGCCACGGTGATGGTCTCGGGCACGGAAATCTCCAGTGCGCGGAATTCTTGCTGTTGCTGTTGCTGCTGGTCGTTGCGATCACCACGGCGACCACCCTTGGGACCACCGCGCCAGTTGGAGCGGCCACCCACACCACCGGAGCTGTCGCCACGGGTCTTGATTTCCTTCTTCTTGCCGGGCGCATCGTTGCTCCAGCTCGAAGACAGCTTGGACGACTTGACTTCCTTGTCCTTGCCACCGCGCGCTGCACCTGCCGCATCCTTGTCCTTGGCGGCACCCGCCACTGCGGGCTTGGCATCCTTGGACGGCGCGGCCTTCTTGGCATCGGCCACAGGGGCCGCCTTCTTGGGCTCTTCAGGCTTCTTGGCCACCAGCACCTTCTTGGGGGCTGCCATCATGGCGCGGATAGCTTCGGCCTCAGCCAGCGCCTTGCGGCGACGGTCTTCCAGGTCCTTGGCACGTGCCGCTTCTTCAGCCTGGCGCTGGCGCGACTCTTCGTCGGCCTTGGCACGGGCATCGGCTTGCGCCTTGGCACGGGCTTCTGCAAACGCTGCGTTGCCTGCAGCGGCTTCCTTTTGGGCTTCCTTGGCTTGACGCTGCTTGGCAGCCTCAGCTTCGGCATAGGCGCGCGCACGCTCTTCAGCTTCGCGTTCCTTGCGTTCGCGCTCTTCGCGCTCTTCGCGTTCTTGGCGTTCTTTGGCCAATTCCTGTTCCTGTTGATTGATCATCTCTGCCTGCTTGCGCACTTCCTCTTCCCGGCGAACCAGGTCCTGGGTGACTTGCGCAGCTTGTGCAGAGCGGGCGGCTGCTTCGGCAGCCACCTCGGGGGTGTCGTCGCGCTTGATGAAGGTGCGCTTCTTGCGCACTTCCACCTGGATGGTGCGGGCCTTGCCAGTGGCATCGGCCTGCTTGATCTCGCTGGTGGACTTCTTGGTCAGCGTGATCTTCTTCTTGCCATCGGCATCAGAGCCATGGCTGGCCTTCAGGTACGACAGCAGCATCTGCTTGTCCGTATCGGTCAAGGCGTCAGTGCTGGAACTCTTGGCCACTCCGGCGGCCTTCAGTTGTTCCAACAGGGTCTCAGGGGATTTTTTCAGTTCGCTGGCGAACTCTGCAACAGTGTTCAAAGACATACTCCGTTCGATCCTCCCTGACCCTTATTCCTGACCGTCCGTGAACCAATGTTCACGCGCCTTCATGATCAAGGCCTTGGCCTCGTCAGCGGTTTGACCGGTCAATTCGGTCAGTTCATCGATGGCCAAATCGGCCAAATCATCACGTGTCTGCACACCACCAGCGGCCAGCTTGGCCACCAGCTCAGGTGTCAGACCCTCCAACTCACGCAGGTCCTGGGAGACCTCGCTGACGCTTTCTTCCTGAGCAATTTCCATGGTCAGCAGCGCATCCTTGGCACGGGCACGCAACTCGGTCACGGTTTCCTCATCGAAAGCCTCGATTTCCAGCATCTCGGACAGCGGCACATAGGCCACTTCTTCCAGGCTGCTGAAGCCCTCTTCCACCAGGATGGAAGCCAGCTCTTCGTCCACATCCAGCTTTTCCATGAACAGCTTGCGTGCGGAATCGGTTTCTTCCGCGTGCTTTTGCGCCGACTCCGCCGCGTCCATGATGTTGATCTTCCAGCCGGTCAGCTCGGAAGCCAGACGCACGTTCTGACCACCACGGCCGATGGCGATGGCGAGATTCTCCTCATCCACGACCACATCCATCGCGTGCTTCTCTTCATCCACAACAATAGAAGAGACATTCGCGGGCGCCAGCGCACCGATCACGAACTGTGCGGGGTCTTCCGACCACAGCACGATGTCCACGCGCTCACCGGCCAGCTCGGTCGTCACAGCGTTCACGCGGGTACCACGCACGCCCACGCAGGTGCCGATGGGGTCGACGCGCTTGTCGTGCGAAATCACTGCAATCTTGGCACGGCTGCCGGGATCGCGTGCGCAGCTCTTGATTTCCAGCAGGCCTTGCTCGATTTCTGGCACTTCGTTGCGGAACAGCTCGATCATGAACTCGGGGGCCGAGCGCGACAGCACGATGGGTGCGCCACGCAGGGTCAGGTCCACTTCCATGATCATGGCGCGCACGCGGTCGCCGTTGCGCAGATTTTCCTTGGGGATCATCTCGCTGCGACGCAGGCGGCCTTCGACACGACCGGATTCGACGATGATGTCGCCCTTGTCCATGCGCTTGACGGTGCCGGTGAAAATCTTCTCGCCGCGGGCCATGAATTCATTGAGCAGCATTTCGCGCTCGGCATCGCGGATCTTCTGCAGGATCACCTGCTTGGCGGTCATCGCACCAATGCGGCCGATGGGCAGCGATTCGATCTGTTCTTCGATGAACTCACCCACCTGGATGCCAGGCACGCGCTCTTCGGCATCCATCAGCATTTCCTCGGCTTCGGGATTTTGCAGGCCGGCATCGTCCGGCACCACCACCCAGCGGCGGAAGGTGTCGTATTCACCGCTTTCGCGGTCGATCGCCACGCGGATGTCCACTTCGCCTTCGTACAGCTGCTTGGTCGCTTGCGCCAAGGCCAGCTCCACTGCGCCAAACACCACATCGCGTTCTACGTTCTTCTCGCGCGAAATGGCTTCAACCAACATCAACAGTTCGCGGTTCATGCGATGACTCTCCTAATTTCAATCTTTCAAGCGGTGGCACCGGACAGGCACCTTCACCTTGTTAGCTAACTGACTTGCCTGTCACGCGGGCTTGGCGCCACGCCCCTTAAAATTCACCACGGGGGCTAGGCGCGCCTCGCGCAATTCATCCAGCGTGAAACCCATGGCCTGCAGGGGCGCGGGCTCACGCTTTTTGCTCACCTTTTGTCCGGGCTTGCGTGGAGGCTCGTCGCTCCACACGATCTGCCAACCACCGGCTTCCGCACGCTCCAGCGTGCCCCGGAACTTCTTGCGATTGGCATTCACCACACCACCGCCGGCCGCACCGATGGCTTCCTTCAGGGTAATGTCGATTTCGGCACCGACGAATCGGACAAAGTCCATTTCATGGCGCAACGGGCGATCAATGCCGGGAGAAGACACTTCCAGCCGGTTGTAGTCAACACCATCCACTTCCAGCGCAAATTGCAGTTGGCGCGTGACCTTCTCGCAGTCTTCCACGGTCACAAAGGCCTCGGGCACAGGCTCAGCATCCTCTGCTGGCGCCTGCCAAGGCAAGTCGATGGTGATGCGCAGCAGCCCGCCTGCGGACCGCTCGATCTCCACCAGGTCATAGCCCAGACCCGTCACGGTTTGTTCAACAATTTGCTGTAGTGCCACGTGTTCAGTTCAATCCCGGAAGTACAAAAAACCCGATAACCATCCTGCAATTGCTTGCCGGCGGCTTCGAGCTCCAAATGCAAGCGACCAAAAAAAAAGGGCGGTGAATACCCGCCCGTTTGGTCGTGAATGCCGTATTGTAGCCGCAAAGCATTGATTCGCAATGTCAAGCGTTGCAAATACCAAGAGGATTCAAGCCAGCTGCGCCGCAATGCGGCGCCACAGCGCGGCCGCCTCGGCAGGCAGCCCCGGCGAAGCGGTCTGCGCCTCTTGCAGCGCGGCCAGCAAGCGCTCCAACACCTTGATTTGCGGCAGCAGCGATCCCAAAAACATGGGGCTATCCTGGTGCGCGATCAGCAGTGTGGGGAAGGTTTCGACGTCGAGGTCACCGACCAGCTCATCCTCGTCCTCCACATCCAGCCACACGAAGCGCACCTGCGGGAACTGCTGCTGCAGCGCACGAAACTCGGCCTCGTACTGGCGACAGACCCCGCACCACGCTGCGCACAAACACACCACACTCCACGCCTGCGCGCTGGGCGCGGCCACCGACTGCGCCACCTCGACCGGCTTATCAC
>JAEWYT010000200.1 GCA_023458595.1 Pseudomonadota bacterium | reverse complement strand
GCGCACCCCGCGGGGGGGGGGGGGGCGCCGCCCCCCCCGCCGCTGGTTCGACTACTGCAGGAGCCACTCGCTCCAGCGTTCCTGGATCTTGTCGATGTTGTCGGCCCAGAACTGCTCGTTGGCCTCGAACTGCATGCCGGCGTTCTCGGGCGACGTCGGCATGGAGGCGACGAGGTCGGCGGGCATGCCATCGAACAGGCCGGGCGAGAAGTTCGGATAGGGCAACACCTTCAGGTACTCGCGCTCCAGGTCGGCCCGGGTGGTGCGGATGGCGATGTACTTGTTGGCGGCTTCCGTGTTCGGCGCGCCCTTCGGAATGCCGACGTGCGAGAGATGCAGCGCGCCGCCGTTCCATACGATCTCCGCCGGAATGCCGGATTCCTGAAGCTTGTTCACCCGCCCGTTGTAGGTGGTCGAATAGAACACCTCTCCGTCGGACAGGAGCTGAACCGACTGAGCACCCGACTCCCACCAGACAGGAATGTGGTCGCGGATTTCGTCGAGCTTCTTGAACGCGCGATCGAGCCCTTCGTCGGTCGCCAGGACTTTGTAGAGATCCTCCTTGGCAACGCCGTCGGCGAGCAGGGCGAATTCGAGATTGTATTGCGGCTTGGAGTTGAGCGAGCGCGGTCCGGGGAAGGTCTCGACGTCCCAGAAGTCGGCCCAGGACTCCATCTTCTTGCCCTCGGGGTTCTTGTCTTGTCGCTGCACGAGCACAGTCGAGTAGCTCGCCGCGACGACGCCGAACTCCTTACGGGCGGCGGCCGGCAGCTTGTTGTCGGGATCGACGATGGAGTAGTCGATCGGCTCGAGCAGACCCTTGCCGGCCGCGATCGGGTAGTCGGACGCCGAGATTTCCGAGACGTCCCAGACGGTCTTGCCGGCTTTCACCATCGCCTCGATCTCGGCGACGCGCTTGCCTTCGGCGGCCACCTGCCTGGCGGTCCAGCCGGTTTCCTTTTCGAACACCGGGATGAAGATCTCGGCGTTCGCTTCGGCCACGACACCGCCGGAACCGCTGATGACGAGAGTCTTGTCTTGCGCGTGGGCGGGAAGCGCGAGCGCCGCCATGCCGAGGGCAAGGCCCAGCGCTCCGCGCGACATACTGCCAATTCGAAATCTCATTCTTGTCTCCCTTCTTCAATGACGGTCCAACAGACCGCCGGTCAGTCCTGTTCGGGTGCACTCTCCCCCGTGACCACGAGGGCATCCTCGAACCGGAATCCGATCGCGACTTCCGCACCGCGGTTCAGCATCGGTGCGTCGGGTCCCCTATGTTCCTGGAAGAAGAGGCGGGCACCGCCAGCGGTGACCGCCTCGTACTGAACGATGTCGCCGAGAAAGAGCGTTTCCTCGATGCGGACCGGAAACGCGTGCGCCCCCCGCGTGCCGAGGTCCATCCGGTGGATCTTCTCCGGCCGGATGCTGATCCGCGCCGGCGTTCCGGTGATCCCGGCGATCGCGCCGGAGGACAGCGCGCCGCCGGTCTCCTCGAAGAGCAGATCGCCGCCGGACCCGGGCGACAACGTGAGGATGTTGGTCTTGCCGATGAACTCGGCGACATAGCGGCTTTGCGGGAAATCGTAGATGCGTTCCGGCGTGTCGACCTGCGCGATGCGGCCGCCGCCCATCACGACGATCCGGTCGGAGAGCACCAGCGCCTCGCCCTGGTCGTGCGTGACGAACACGATCGTGCAGCCGAGCTGTGCGTGATAACGCTTGATCTCCAGCTGCATCGCCTCCCGCAACTTGAGATCGAGCGCGCCCAGCGGTTCGTCCATGAGCAGGACGGGCGGCTCGAAGACGACGGCACGGGCGAAGGCGACGCGCTGCCGCTGGCCGCCCGACAGCTCCTTCGGCATGCGACCGGCGAGCTCGGAGAGCCGCACCATCTCCAGGCTCTGCTCGACCTTGCGGCGGATCTCCTCCGCCGGGACTTTGCGCAGCCGCAGGGGGAAGGCGACGTTCTCGAAGACCGTCATATGGGGAAACAGCGAGTAGCTCTGGAACACCATTCCGAGCTGGCGCTTCTCGGGCGGCAGCTCGACGACGGATTGGCCGGCAATCAGCACGTCGCCGCTGGTGGCGTCGGTGAAGCCGGCGAGAACATTGAGGGCGGTGCTCTTGCCCGACCCGCTCGGCCCCAGAAACGTGACGAACTCCCCCGGGGCGATGTCGAGATCGAAGTCGGACAGAGCGCTTACCGTGCCGTATCGCTTGCTGACGTTGCGAAAACCGACTGCGGCCCCGGCCATTCCGTTCATTCCCCTCGATGTGCCCATCTGTCCCTTGGGAGGAACGTTTATGACACTCATGTCATATATGACATTGATGTCAATTACGGACCGTGTCAAGTTGGTGCGATGAACGACGATGCCGATTCCCAGTCATTCCATCTCGCGACGGTTCTCGCAAAGCGCGCCAAATCGGCCGGTGGCGCGCCGAAACGCACGCGCACGCGCCTCGGACTGCTCGCCGCGACGGCCGCCGAGATGGAGATCGCCGGCTATTACGGCCTGACGATCGACGGGATCGTCGACCGCGCGGGTCTCGCGCGCGGCACGTTCTACCTGTATTTCGCCAATCGCGCGGAAGCCGCGTTCGCCGTCATCCGCGCCTTCAACGCGCTGATGCGGCGCGCGCGCCCGCGGGGCGGAAAGTCTCTCCCGGCCTTCGAATCGATCTACCGGATGAACCGGTTCTACGTGGACTGCTACTGGCGCAACGCGGTGCTGCTGGCCGGAAAGGAAGCGTTGATGCGGGACAAGCCGGAGATGGCCCGCGAACGCGACTTCCTGAACCACCGGTGGGCGCGCGCGATCCTGCGCGATCTCGTCCAGCGCGCCGGTGGTGGCGGATCGCTCGGAAACGATCCGTCCGCCCTGCTCGCCGTCCGCATTGTCATCGCGATGGCGGACGAGATTCTTCGCGAGGCCTACATTTACAGGACTCCACTGCTGGGACCCCTCACCGAAGATCGCGAGCAATTCGCGAAGATCCTGAGTTTCGTCTGGTATCGGTCCGTCTTCGGATGCGATCCCAAAGGGGTCGAGGCTCCGCTTCCGAGCACCAGGCTCCTGTTCGAGCAAGCTTCCTTTGCAGGATACTCGACGTCGCCGCGGCGCTAGATGGACATATGTTGCGGGCGCCCACGTTCTTCACCCGTGCAATCGCCGGGGGGGGGGCGCCGGGGGGGGGGGCCTCCCCCCCCGACGACATCCTCTCCGTCGCCGACCTGCTGCGGCGCGAGCCGCGGCTGCGCCGGGCGCTGGCCGACCCGGCGCGCTCGGGTGAGGACCGCGCGGCTCTGCTC
>JAEWYT010000199.1 GCA_023458595.1 Pseudomonadota bacterium | reverse complement strand
TTTCAGCCACGGCGGTCCCTCCCAGCCCGCCCATGGAGCCAGAAATGACCGAAGCTGCAAGAACCGGCCCCCACACATCCGCGAACAAGGCCCTTTCCATGTCGACGATCGCCTTCACCGTGTGCTTCGCGGTGTGGACGATATTCTCCATCATCGGGGTGAGGATCATAGAGGAGCTTGGCCTCACCGACACGGAACTCGGCCTGCTGATCGGCATGCCCATCCTCACCGGCTCGCTCGTGCGCATGCTGCTGGGCATCTGGACGGACCGGTATGGCGGCCGCCTGGTCTACACCGTCACGATGCTGGCGTCCGCGCTGGCCACTTTCCTGCTCGCCTTCGCGACCACCTGTGCAACGATGCTTCTGGCCGCGCTCGGCGTCGGTCTCGCGGGCGGTTCCTTCGCCGTCGGCGTCGCGTATGTCTCGCGCTTCTATCCTGCCGCGAAGCAGGGAACCGCGCTCGGTATTTTCGGCGTCGGCAATGTGGGCGCGGCCGTCACCAAGTTCGTCGCGCCATTCGTCCTGATCGCCTGGGGCTGGCAGAGCGTCGCGCTGATCTGGGCCGCGGCGCTTGTCGTCATGGCAGTCATCTTCTGGTTCATGACGGAGGACGACCCGGTCATCCTTGAACGCCGCAGCACCGGCGCCGGCCAGCAACGCAGTTTCCTGGCCGAATTCGAGCCGCTGTCGGACCTGCGCGTGTGGCGCTTCTCGCTCTATTATTTCTTCGTCTTCGGCGCCTTTGTCGCCCTGTCGCTGTGGCTGCCGCGCTATCTCATCGGCGTCTACGGTTTCGACATTGCCACCGCGGGCATGGTGGGCGCCGCCTACTCCATCCCCGCCTCGGTCTTCCGCGCCTATGGCGGCGTGCTGTCGGACCGGATCGGCGCGCGCGCCGTGCTTTACTGGACCTTCGCCGTTAGCGCGGTCGCCACCGCCGTCCTTTCGCTGCCGGCGACGGACTATTCGGTCAGCGGCATCGAGGGGTCGATCGCCTTCCATTTCGAGATCGGGCCGATCGCGTTCATCGCCCTGGCCTTCGTCCTCGGCTTCTTCATGAGCCTCGGCAAGGCCGCCGTCTACAAGCACATTCCCGTCTACTATCCCGACCATGTGGGCTCGGTCGGCGGCATCGTCGGCCTCGTCGGGGGCCTGGGCGGCTTCGTCCTGCCGATCGTCTTCGGCGTCGTGCTCGACCTGACGGGCGTGTGGACCAGCTGCTTCATGGTGCTTTTCGCCCTCGTCGGCGTGGCGCTGCTGTGGATGCACTTCTCGATCCTGGCGATGGAGCGGGAGGGCCGTCAGCCGACCGCGCTGCCCGAACTGCCGGAGATGAAGGAAATCCACGTCCCCGAGAAGCATCGCGCCCTCGCCGGCGTGATCGAGGACTGGCGCCCGGAGGACAAGCAGTTCTGGGACACGCAGGGGCGGGCCATCGCGAACCGGAATCTCTGGATCTCGGTTCCGTGCCTGCTGCTGGCGTTCGCGGTGTGGATGGTCTGGTCGGTGGTCGTCGCCAAGCTTCCGGCCATCGGCTTCAACTACACCACCGACCAGCTGTTCTGGCTGGCGGCCCTTCCGGGCCTTTCGGGCGCGACCCTCAGGATCTTCTATTCGTTCATGGTGCCGATATTCGGCGGGCGGCTGTGGACGGCGGCGTCGACCGCCTCGCTGCTGCTCCCCGCGTTCGGCATCGGCTACGCGGTCCAGAACCCGGAGACGCCCTATCTGCTGTTCCTGGTGCTGGCGTTGCTGTGTGGCCTCGGCGGCGGCAACTTCGCCTCGTCGATGGCCAACATCTCCTTCTTCTTCCCGAAATCGCAGAAGGGCAACGCGCTGGCGCTCAACGCCGGGCTCGGCAATGCCGGCGTCTCCGTCGTGCAGTTCGTCGTGCCGCTCGTCGTCACGGCCGGTGTGTTCGGCTTCCTCGGCGGCGAACCGCAGGCGCTCAGCGACGGCGGCAGGCTGTGGCTGCAGAATGCCGGCTTCATCTGGGTGCCCTTCCTGATCGTGGCGACGGTCGCGGCCTGGTTCGGGATGAACGACATCGCCTCGGCGCGGGCATCCTTCGCCGAGCAGTCGGTCATCTTCAAGCGCCAGCACAACTGGATCATGTGTTGGCTCTACACCGGCACGTTCGGTTCGTTCATCGGCTACTCGGCGGGCTTCCCGCTGCTGATGAAGACGCAGTTCCCGGCCGTCGACGCGCTTCAGTTCGCCTTCCTGGGGCCGCTCGTGGGCGCGGCATCGCGGGCGATGACCGGCTGGATCTCCGACAAGTACGGCGGCGGCAGGGTCACCTTCTGGGTGTTCCTGACCATGATCGGCGCGGTCGCCGGCGTCCTCTACTTCCTGTCGATCAAGGACCAGCCGGGCGCGTTCTGGGGCTTCTTCGCGATGTTCATGCTGCTGTTCTTCGCCACCGGCGTCGGCAACGCGTCGACCTTCCAGATGATCCCCGCGATCATGCGCAAGGACATGGACCGGATCATGCCGTCCTCGGACGTCGCGACCCGGACCCGCCAGGCGGAGAAGGAATCGGCGGCCATCATCGGGTTCACGTCGGCGATCGCCGCCTACGGCGCCTTCTTCATCCCCAAGAGCTACGGCAGCTCGATCGCCATGACCGGCGGTCCGGAGGCGGCCCTGTGGGGATTTATGATCTTCTACGTCACCTGCGTCCTGCTCACCTGGTACGCCTACACCCGCCGCGGCGGCCACCTCTACGATGTCGAGCACGCCCGCGTCGGCGCGGCCGTCGCCGAATGATCCCCCGGAGGCACGTATAATGTCCCACTTTCTCGACCGACTGACGTTCCTGGAGAAGAACGTCGACACCTTCGCCGACGGTCACGGCGTCACCACGCGGGAGGACCGCAGCTGGGAGGACGGCTACCGCAAGCGCTGGCAGCACGACAAGATCGTGCGCTCCACCCACGGCGTGAACTGCACGGGCTCGTGCTCCTGGAAGATCTATGTCAAGGGCGGGATCGTCACCTGGGAGACGCAGCAGACGGACTATCCGCGCACGCGCCCGGACCTGCCGAACCACGAGCCGCGCGGCTGCGGCCGCGGGGCGAGCTACAGCTGGTACCTCTATTCCGGCGCGCGGCTGAAGTATCCGCTGGTGCGCTCGCGCCTGATCAAGCTGTGGCGGCAGGCGCGCGCGACGCGCACTCCCGTCGCCGCCTGGGCGTCGATCGTCGAGGACCCGAAGAAGCGGGCGGACTACATCAAGGTGCGCGGCCACGGCGGCTTCGTCAGGTCGAACTGGGAGGAGGTCAACGAACTCATCGCCGCGGCCAACGCCTACACGGCCAAGACCCACGGCCCCGACCGGATCTACGGCTTCTCGCCGATCCCGGCGATGTCGATGGTGTCCTACGCGGCGGGGTCGCGCTACCTGTCGCTGATCGGCGGGGCGTGCGGATCGTTCTACGACTGGTACTGCGACCTGCCGCCCGCAAGTCCGCAGACCTGGGGCGAGCAGACCGACGTTCCCGAGTCCGCCGACTGGTACAACGCGGGCTTCCTGATGGTGTGGGGCTCGAACGTCCCGCAGACCCGCACGCCCGACGCGCACTTCTATTCGGAGGTCCGCTACAAGGGCACGAAGTCGGTCGTCGTCTCGCCGGACTACGCCGAGGCCACCAAGTTCGCCGACCTGTGGCTCAATCCGAAGCAGGGCACCGACGCGGCGCTGGCGCTCGCCATGGGCCACGTCATCCTGCGCGAGTACCATCTCGACCGGAAGGCGGCGTATTTCGAGGACTACGTCCGCAGGTATTCCGACTTCCCGATGCTGGTGCGGCTCGAGAAGAAAGGCGGAGCCTACGTTCCCGGCCGGCTGCTGCGCGCCGGCGAGTTCAAGAGCGGCCTGGGCGAGACGAACAACCCCGACTGGAAGACCGTCGCCTTCGACGAGGCCACGGACGAGGTCGTCGCACCGCAGGGCTCGGCCGGCTACCGCTGGGGCGAAACGGGCAAGTGGAACCTCGAGGAGAAGGACGGCAAGGGCCGTGACACCAAGCTCAGGCTCAGCCTCGCCGACGGCCACGACGAGATCGTCGGCGTCGCCTTCCCCTATTTCGGCGGCCGGGCATCGGAGAACTTCGTTTCGACCGACCACGGCGAGGTGCTGGAGCGCAACGTCCCGGCGAAGAAGGTGAAGCTCGCCGACGGCGAGGCGCTGGTGGCGACCGTGTTCGACCTGTTCTGCGCCAACTACGGCCTCGACCGCGGCTTCGGCGGCAAGAACGTGGCGAAGTCCTACGACCAGGACGAGCCGTTCACCCCGGCCTGGGCGGCGCGGGTCACGGGGCTCTCCGCCGACAAGATCATCACGGTCGCGCGCGAGTTCGCGACCAATGCGGAGAAGACCAACGGCCGCTCGATGGTGATCCTCGGGGCGGGCCTCAACCACTGGTACCACATGGACATGAACTACCGGGGGATCATCAATCTCCTGGTGATGTGCGGCTGTGTCGGCCAGTCGGGCGGCGGCTGGTCCCACTACGTGGGCCAGGAGAAGCTCAGGCCGCAGACCGGCTGGCTGCCGCTCGCCTTCGCTCTCGACTGGGGGCGGCCGCCGCGGCAGCAGAACTCGACGAGCTTCTGGTACGCGCATTGCGACCAGTGGCGCTACGAGGCGCTCTCCGTCGACGAGATCCTGTCGCCGACGGCGCCGGACGGCGACTGGTCGGGCACGCTCATCGACTACAACATCCGCGCCGAGCGGATGGGATGGCTGCCGTCGACGCCGCAGCTCAAGCAGAACCCGCTCGAAATAGCCGCGATGGCGGAGAAGGCGGGGCTCGAGCCGAAGGACTTCATACCCAAGGCGCTGAAGAGCGGCGAGCTCCAGCTCTCCTGCGAGGATCCGGACGATCCGGCCAACTGGCCGCGCAACCTGTTCGTCTGGCGCTCGAACCTGCTCGGCTCCTCGGGAAAGGGGCACGAGTACTTCCTGAAGCACCTGCTCGGCACCTCGCACGGCGTGCTCGGCAAGGACCTCGGCGAGGAGGGCGCGCAGCGTTCGAAGGAGGTGAAGTGGCACGACACGGCGCCTGAAGGAAAGCTCGACCTGCTGGTCACGCTCGACTTCCGCATGTCGACCACCTGCGTCTATTCCGACGTCGTCCTGCCGACGGCCACCTGGTACGAGAAGAACGACCTGAACACCTCCGACATGCATCCCTTCATCCACCCGCTCTCCGCGGCGGTGGATCCGGCCTGGGAGGCGCGCAGCGACTGGGAGATCTACAAGGGGATCGCCAAGGCGTTCTCCGAGGTCGCGCCGGAAGTGCTCGGCGTCGAGAAGGACGTGGTCATGGTGCCGATCCAGCACGACACGCCCGCCGAGATCGCCCAGGCCTACGACGTGAAGGACTGGAAGAAGGGAGAGGTCGAGCCGATCCCCGGCAAGACGATGGCGCAGATCGCGGTCGTCGAGCGCGACTACCCGAACGTCTACAAGCGCTTCACCTCGCTCGGGCCGCTGATGGAGAAGATCGGCAACGGCGGCAAGGGCATCGCCTGGAAGACCGAGCACGAGGTCGACAACCTGCGCGCGCTCAACGGTATCGTCACCGAGGAGGGCGCGTCGGAGGGGCTCGCGCGGATCGACACCGACATCGACGCGACCGAGGTGATCCTGATGCTCGCGCCGGAGACCAACGGCGAGGTGGCGGTGAAGGCCTGGGAGGCGCTCTCCAGGGCTACCGGCCGCGATCACACGCATCTGGCGATCCCCAAGGAGGACGAGAAGATCCGCTTCCGCGACATCGCCGCCCAGCCGCGCAAGATCATCTCGTCGCCGACCTGGTCGGGCCTGGAGTCGGAGAAGGTCTGCTACAACGCCGGCTACACCAACGTCCACGAGCTGATTCCGTGGCGCACGCTGACCGGCCGCCAGCAGCTCTACCAGGACCACAAGTGGATGCTGGCCTTCGGCGAAGGCTTCTGTACCTGGAAGCCGCCGGTCGACCTTAAGACCGTCGCGAAGATCAAGGGCAAGCACCCGAACGGCAACGGCGAGGTGGTGCTGAACTTCATCACGCCGCATCAGAAGTGGGGCATCCACTCGACCTATTCGGACAACCTGCTGATGCTGACGCTGAACCGCGGCGGACCCGTCGTCTGGCTCAGCGAGACGGACGCCCAAGCGGCGGGCATCGCCGACAACGACTGGGTCGAGGTCTACAACCTCAACGGCGCGCTGACCGCGCGCGCGGTCGTCTCCCAGCGGGTCAATCAGGGCATGATCCTGATGTACCACGCCCAGGAGAAGATCGTGAACACGCCGGGCTCGGAGATCACCGGCAACCGCGGCGGCATCCACAACTCGGTCACGCGGGCGACGATCAAACCCACCCACATGATCGGCGGCTACGTCCAGCAGGCCTACGGCTTCAACTACTACGGAACCGTCGGCTCGAACCGGGACGAGTTCGTGATCGTCCGCAAGATGAAGACCGTCGATTGGCTCGAGCGGCCCTACACCTCTGCCCCCCGGGAGGCTGCAGAATGAAGATACGTGCCCAGATCGCTATGGTGCTGAACCTCGACAAGTGCATCGGGTGTCACACCTGCTCCGTCACCTGCAAGAACGTCTGGACGAACCGCGAAGGCATGGAATACGCCTGGTTCAACAACGTCGAGACGAAGCCCGGCATCGGCTATCCCAAGGAGTGGGAGAACCAGAAGAAGTGGAACGGCGGCTGGGTGAGGACGCCCGGCGGCAAGATCCAGCCGAAGATGGGCTCGAAGTGGCGGATCCTGGCGAAGATCTTCGCCAACCCGGACCTGCCGGAGATCGACGACTACTACGAGCCGTTCACCTTCGATTACGAGCACCTCCAGACCGCCAAGGAGCTCGAGGCGTTCCCGACCGCGCGGCCGCGCTCGCAGATCACCGGCGAGCGGATCGAGAAGATCGAGTGGGGCCCGAACTGGGAGGAGATCCTCGGCGGCGAGTTCTCGAAGCGCTCGAAGGACGTGAACTTCGAGGGCGTCCAGAAGGACATCTACGGGCAGTTCGAGAACACCTTCATGATGTACCTGCCGAGGCTGTGCGAGCACTGCCTCAATCCGGCCTGCGTCGCCGCCTGCCCGTCGGGGGCGATCTACAAGCGCGAGAACGACGGCATCGTCCTGATCGACCAGGACAAGTGCCGCGGCTGGCGCATGTGCGTCTCCGCGTGCCCCTACAAGAAGATCTACTACAACTGGTCCTCGGGTAAGTCGGAGAAGTGCATCTTCTGCTTCCCGCGCATCGAGTCCGGCCAGCCGACGGTGTGCTCGGAGACCTGCGTCGGCCGCATCCGCTATCTCGGCGTCATCCTCTACGACGCCGACGGCATCGAGAAGGCGGCGTCCATCAGGGACGACAAGAGGCTCTACGAGGAGCAGCTCAAGCTGTTCCTCGATCCGAACGATCCCGCCGTGATCGAGCAGGCGCGTCGCGACGGCGTGCCGGATGCCTGGATAGAGGGCGCCCGGCGCTCGCCGATCTGGAAGATGGCGATGGACTGGAAGGTTGCCTTCCCGCTGCATCCGGAGTACCGCACCATGCCGATGGTCTGGTACGTGCCGCCGCTCTCGCCGATCCAGTCGGCGGCGGAAGCCGGCAAGATGGGCGTCGACCGCGACATGCCGGACGTGCGGAGCCTCCGCATCCCGCTGAAGTATCTCGCCAACCTGCTGACCGCCGGCGACGAGGAACCGATCGCCAAGGGTCTCGAGCGGATGCTGGCCATGCGCGCCTACATGCGGGCGAAGACGGTCGACGGTGTCATCGACGAGGAGATCGCCAAGCGGGTCGGGCTCACCGGCCTCGACATCGAGGAGATGTACCACCTCATGGCGATCGCCAACTACGAGGACCGCTTCGTCATCCCGACGACGCACCGCGAGGTCGGCGAGGACACCTACGACCTGCGCGGCTCGTGCGGCTTCTCGTTCGGCAACGGCTGCTCGGACGGCGTCAGCGAGGTGGGGCTGTTCGGCGCGCGCAAGAAGGGCAAGGCGCGCAACCCGGTGGAGATGGCGTGATGGCCCAATCCAGAACCAGGACCTACAAGGCGCTGTCGGCGCTGCTCACCTATCCGACGCCGGAACTGCAGCGGGCGGCGGGAGAGATCCGTCGGGCGATCGCGGAGGAGGGCCTCGTTCCCGCCCGCGACCGCGCCGCGCTCGATACGCTGATCGAGGAGATCGGCACGAGCGACCTCTACGATCTGCAGGAGCGCTACACGCTGCTGTTCGACCGGTCCCGCTCGCTGTCGCTGCATCTCTTCGAGCACGTGCACGGGGAGAGCCGCGACCGCGGCCAGGCAATGCTCGACCTCGCCGCGCTCTACGAGCGGCACGGCTTCCGGGTCGCGGCGAACGAGCTGCCGGACTATCTGCCGATGTTCCTCGAGTTCCTGTCGCTGCTGCCGGCGGACGAGGCGCGCGACCTGCTCGACGAGGCGGCGCATGTGCTGGCCGCGCTCGACGAGCGGCTGAGAAAGCGCAAGACGATCTATGCCGCCGTGTTCCGTGCCCTGAGGGCGCTGTCGCGGGGAAAGTCGGCGGCGGCTGACTTCGTTCGCCGGACCGCCGGGGAAGCGGCCGGGGAAGCGGATGACGGCTGGGCCGACGACGGCGACGTCGCGTGGTCCGAGGAGGGCGAGCCGGAGGATCTCGAGGCGCTCGACGCGGAATGGGAGGAGGCGGCCGTGACCTTCGGCCCCGGCGATCCGATGTCCGGCTCGTGCGGCACGCCGCGGCTGGCGACCCGCCTGCGGGCGGCGGCCCGCAGCGTCTCCGGCCAGAGCACGAACTGAGAAGGAACGCGAACGATGTCCGACTACATCAACTCCGCCGTCTTCGGCTGGTATCCCTATCTCTGCCTCACCGTGTTCCTGCTCGGCAGCCTCGTCCGCTTCGACCGGGAGCAGTACTCCTGGCGCTCCGGCTCGAGCCAGCTCCTGCGCCGGCGCCAGCTGATGTGGGGCTCGAACCTCTTCCACGTCGGCATCCTGATCATCTTCTTCGGCCATTTCGTCGGCCTGCTGACGCCGATCTGGGTGTTCGACACGATCGGCATCAGCCACGGCGCCAAGCAGATCCTGGCGATCGTGGTCGGCGGCGTCGCCGGAATCGCGTGCTTCATCGGCCTGACCATGCTGGTGCACCGCAGGCTGTTCGATCCGCGCATCCGCAGGACGTCGAGCTTCGGCGACATCGCCATCCTGCTCATCCTCTACGTCCAGCTGATCCTCGGCCTGCTGACGATCACCGTGTCGCTGCAGCATCTCGACGGCCACGAGATGGTGAAGTTCATGAACTGGGCCCAGGGGATCCTGACCTTGCAGCCCTCGGCGGCCCACTATGTCGCGGACGTCGCGCCGATCTTCCGGGCGCACCTGTTCCTCGGCATGACGATCTTCCTGCTCTTCCCCTTCACCCGCCTCGTCCACATCTGGAGCGCCCCGGTCTGGTATCTCGGCCGGCAGGGCTACCAGATCGTGCGGACGACGCGGGCCAACGGCCAAGAGAACGGACGCCGGTCGCGTCCGGCCGTTCCGGCGGAGTAGCGGAATGAAGCTGTTCGACGTCGCCGACCGGGAATCCGCCGAGCAGCCGACGCCGGTCGTGCGGGTCAACGGTGTCGAGATTTCCCGGGCGGCGATCGCCCGGGAGATCCAGAACCATCCAGCCGACACGCCGGGGGCGGCACGCGAGCAGGCGGCCCGCGCGCTCGCCGTGCGCGAGTTGCTCCTGCAGGAGGCTAGGCGGCTGGGCATTTCGGCGGAGGCGGAAACGGACGACGACGGCCGCAGGGAGGAAACGGACGAGGCGCTGATCCGCAGGCTGATCGAGACGGACGTCGACGTGCCGAGTCCGAACGAGGAGGAGTGCCGGCGCTTCTACGACGTGAACACGGGCCGGTTCCGCAGCCCCGACATCTATGAGGCCTCGCACATCCTGTTTCCGGCGCCGCGCGAGGACCGCGATGCCTACGCGGCCGCCGACCGGGCGGCCCGCGAGGCGATCGACGTCCTTCTTTCGGAGCCGGCACGCTTCGAGGCGATGGCGGCGGACCTGTCGGCCTGCCCGTCGGCCGCGACGGGCGGCAACCTCGGGCAGATATCGACCGGCCAGACGACGCCGGAATTCGAGAGCGCGCTCGCGAGAATGGAGCCCTGGACCCTTTCGGCGCAGCCCGTGCACACGCCCTACGGCGTCCATGTCGTCCGGCTCGACCGAAAGATCGAGGGCCGCGCCCTGCCTTTCGAGGCGGTGAAGGCGGAGATCGCGGACTATCTCGCCGACGCCGTCTTCCATCGCGCGGTGCACCAGTACATCGCGATCCTCGCCGGCCGTGCCGAGATCGAGGGTGTGGACCTGAAGAAGGCGGAAGGCGGGCTCGTGCAATAGACAACGAGGGGAGGAACCCATGCTCGGCGACATCATTTCGCGTCTCGACGATCCGGGTGCGGCGGAGGCCACTCTCATCGAGATGGGCGATCTCGCCCTGCTGGCGGACGTGCGGGCGGCGGCGGGTCTGTTGCAGATGAGCATCGGCGACTTCGCCTCGCTGGCCGTCCGCCGCTTCGCGGAGCGCGCCGACGACGATGCCTGGCTGCATCTCGTCGGCGTCATCGGGCGGAGCGACGCACCGGGCCTCGACGCCCTGTCGGCGATCCTGAAGCGGGCGGTCTCCGACGCGCGGGAGGCCGCCGCGTGACCGCGACCCGCGGTCGGGCGCAAACGCTGGAGCCGCTGCCGGAACGCCTCCTGTCCGAGCCGCTGGACTTCATCGTCGCCGACCATCATCGCCACCGGGTGCTCTGCCACCTGTGCGAGATTCTGGCGGACGCCGAAACCTTCGATGCCGATCTCGCGGCCGCCGTCGCGGAGCATATCGAGACCGAGCTCGCGGCACATATCGCCGACGAGGAGGAGGACCTCTTCCCGCTGCTGAAGCGCCGGGCGAAGCAGGAGGACGAGATCGGGCCCGTGCTCGAGGAACTCTCCGGCGAGCACGCCGAGGACGAGAAGCTCGCCGCCAGGATCGCCACCGGGCTGCGGCGGCGGATCGCCGATCCCGACCTGCCGATGTCGGCCGTGCTGCGCCGCACGCTGCGCGCCTTCGCGGCCTGCGAGCGGAGGCATCTGGCGGTCGAGAACGCCATCGTCATTCCGCTCGCCAAGGTTAGGCTGTCGGCGCAGGACAGGGCCGATCTCGCCGAGCGGATGATGGCGAGACGCAAGGCGGGCAACAGCGCGCGCGATCACCGCGGATAGTGAGGACTCCCATCGGCCATCGGGCCGGACGGCGCCAGAATGCATTCCCGATTGCTCCAAGCGGCGGTCCTGCTCGCCTCGCGCATCCCCTTCGCCGAAGACTGAGCCGTGCCTTTGCGCTAGATTTCATCGCGGCCCGTCGCGCGGCCCGCAACGCGCCGCTTCGCCCGGCGCGGGTCGGCGCCCGGCAGAAGCGGAAAGGAAAGCCCCATGGCGCGAAAGTTCATCGACATCTCGTCCACCCTGCAGGCGGGCATCGCCTCGGATCCGCCGATGATGCTGCCGGAGATCGCCTATTTCGATCACCGGCAGACCGCCGAACAGGTGACGATGTTCTTTCCCGGCCTGACGAAGGACGATCTGCCGGGCGGCGAGGGCTGGGCGGTCGAGCAGCTGCGGGTTTCCACCCACAACGGCACCCATATGGACGCCCCCTATCACCATCATTCGACGATGAGCGGCGGACAGCGCGCGCTGACGATCGACGAGGTGCCGCTCGAATGGTGCATGAACCCCGGCGTGAAGCTCGACTTTCGCCATCTGCCGGACGGCCACGTGGTCTCGGCGGCGGACGTCGAGGCCGAGCTCGCCCGCGTCGGCCACGATCTCCAGCCGCTCGACATCGTGCTGGTCAACACCTCGGCCGCGGCGCGCTACGGCCACGACGACTATATCCATCGCGGCTGCGGCATGGGTCGCGAGGCGACGCTCTACCTGCTCGAGCGCGGGGTCCGGCTCACCGGCACCGACGCGTGGTCCTGGGACGCGCCTTTCTCGCTGACGGCGAAGCGCTGGGCGGAAACGCACGATCCCTCGATCATCTGGGAGGGCCACCGCGCCTCGATGGAGATCGGCTACAGCCACATCGAGAAGCTCGCCAATCTCGAGGCGCTGCCGGGAACCGGGTTCACGGTCTGCGCCTTCCCCGTGAAGATCAAGGCGGCGTCGGCCGGGTTCACCCGCGCGGTCGCCATCCTGGAGGAATAGGCGGAGCCCGGAAGCCCGCCGTCCGGGGCAGCCAAAAGACCGTCATTATTCTCCGATACCCGTTCCAGGCTGGGTTGGCGTCGAATCGCGCCCAAACGCTATAGTCCGGTGAACGCCGAGCGGCCGCAATGCCGTTTGCGACGGAGTCCGAAGGATCGGGAATGGCCGAAGGCCCCACCAGGAAGACCGGCGAGAAGGCGATTCTGTCGCGCCACGACTTCCCCCGGCTTCTGGAGGTGCTGCAGGAGGCGGGCTACACGGTCATAGGCCCGCGGATCGCCGCGAACTCCGTGATCTACGACGAGATCGCGAATGTCGCCGAGCTCCCGGTCGGCTGGACCGACGAGCAGGAGGCCGGCCACTACCGCGCGAAAAAGAACGGCCAGCCGACGCTGTTCGGCTACGTCTCCGGCGTCCAGTCGTGGAAGCGGTTCCTGTTCCGCCCGCAGCGGACGCTCTGGCGGGCGGAGCGCGAGGGCGACGGCTTCGCCGTCCGGGAGACCCGCGAGGAGGCGCCGCGCTACGCGTTCCTCGGCATGCGCGCCTGCGAGCTCCACGCGATCGCGGTGCAGGACAAGGTCTTCCTGCGCGACGGCCTGACCGAGACGGACTACGCCGCCCGCCGGGAAAACGCGCTGTTCGTCGCCGTCAACTGCGGCAGGGCGGGCGAGACATGCTTCTGCGTGTCGATGGGGACCGGGCCGAAGGTCGAGAGCGGCCACGATCTCGTGCTGACCGAACTCGTCGAGGGCGGCCGGCATGTCTTCCTGGTCGAGACCGGCAGCGCGCGCGGCGTGGAGATCGCCGCCATGCTGCCGCTGACACCGGCGGGGCACGAGGACGTCGCCTCCGCCGAGGCCGTCGTCGGCCGCACCGCCGCCTCGATGGGGCGGACGATGGAGACGCGCGGCCTCAAGGCGCTGCTGCAGGGCAATCCCGAGCATCGGCAATGGGACGACGTCGCCACGCGGTGCCTCTCCTGCGCGAACTGCACCTTCGTCTGCCCGACCTGCTTCTGCCATACCGAGGAGGACGTCACCGACCTCGACGGGTTGCGCGCCGAGCGGAGGCAGCGCTGGGACTCCTGCTTCACCATGGACTTCACGCATCTGACGGGCGGGCCGGTGAGGCCGGACGTCAGGTCGCGCTACCGTCAGTGGATGACGCACAAGCTCGCCAACTGGATCGACCAGTTCGGCGAGAGCGGCTGCGTCGGCTGCGGGCGCTGCATCACCTGGTGTCCGGCCGGCATCGACATCACGGCGGAGGTCGCCGCCATCCGCGCCTCGATGGAGGAAGCCTGACCATGCGCCCTCTCGAAACGGTCCTGATCGAGCACCCCTTCTTCCGCGGACTGGGGTCCGAATCCTCCGAGCTGATCGCCGGATGCGGCAGGCAGGTGCGCTTCGAAAAGGGCGACTATCTCTTCCGCCAGGGCGACGCCGCCGACACGTTCTACATCCTGCGGCGCGGCAGCGTCGGGCTCGAGATGCCCGGGCCGCGGGGCAACGTGATGTTCGACACCGAGCATCCCGGCGACGTGCTGAACCCCGACTGGATCGTGCCGCCCTACCGCTGCAGCACCGACGCCCGAGCGCTCGAGACCTGCGTCGCCGTCGCCCTCGACGGCAAGTGCCTGCGCGACAAGTGCGAGGCCGACCACAATCTCGGCTACGAGCTGATGAAGCGCTTCGTGCCGGTCCTCGTCGACAAGCTGGTTCAGGCCCGTTTCCAGACCCTCGACGTCTACGGGACGGAAAAGGCCCGATGAGCGTGCCCGCGGCCGCCATGATCGATCCGATGGTGCCGCGCCTGTTCACGGTGCGCATGCGGCGCGACGAGACGGACGATACCTTCACCTTCGATCTCGCCCCGCGCGAGGACGGCGCGCTTTTCGCCTTCGCGCCCGGGCAGTTCAACATGCTCTACCTGTTCGGGCGCGGCGAGGTGGCGATCAGCATCAGCGGCGATCCGGCCGAGACGGGCCGGCTCGTCCACACGGTGCGCTCGGTCGGCAGCGTCACGCGCGGCTTCGAGCGGCTCGAGCCCGGCCAGACGGTCGGCGTGCGCGGGCCCTTCGGCACTGCCTGGCCGACGGACGTCGCGGAAGGGCGCGACGTCGTGATCCTCGCCGGCGGCCTCGGCCTCGCGCCGCTCAGGCCGGCGATCCTGCGGGTGCTGGCGCACCGGTGGCGCTACCGCCGGGTGTTCCTGTTCTACGGCACGCGCAACCCGCAGATGTTCCTGTTCCGCGACGACCTCGAGCGCTGGCGGGCGACCCCCGGGCTCGATTTCGAGATCACCGTCGACCACGCCGACACCACCTGGAACGGGCGCGTCGGCGTCATCACCAAGCTGATCGCCGGCGCCGACTTCGATCCGGGGAGCACGACGGCCTTCCTGTGCGGCCCCGAGATCATGATGCATTTCTCGGTGGAGGCCCTGAAGAAGCGCGGCATGGGCGGCGCCGACATCCACGTCTCGCTCGAGCGCAACATGAAATGCGCGCTCGGCCATTGCGGCCACTGCCAGCTCGGACCGGCCTTCATCTGCCGCGACGGGCCGGTGTTCAGCCACGACCGCGTCGCCGGTCTCCTGAGCGTGCCGGGGCTGTGACGATGGCCGCCGGGAAACCCAAGCTCGCCGTCTGGAAGTTCGCCTCCTGCGACGGCTGCCAGCTATCGCTGCTCGATCTCGAGGACGAGCTGCTGGCGCTCGCCGGCGCCGTCGAGATCGCCCAGTTCCTGGAGGCCTCCAGCGCCGTCGTCGCGGGGCCCTACGATCTCTCCCTCGTCGAAGGGTCGGTCACAACCGCCCACGACGCCGAGCGGATCAGGCAGGTGCGCGCCCAGTCCAGGGCGCTCGTCACCATCGGCGCCTGCGCCACCTCCGGCGGTATCCAGGCCCTGCGCAATTTCCACGACGTCGCCGACTTCATCGCCGCCGTCTATGCGCGGCCGGACTATATCGAGACGCTGGCGACCTCCACGGCGATCGCCGACCACGTTCCGGTCGACTTCGAGCTGCGCGGCTGCCCGGTCAACAAGTACCAGCTGCTCGAGGTGGTCAGCGCCTTCTGCTTCGGCCGCAGGCCGGCGGTGTCGGGCCACAGCGTCTGCCTCGAATGCAAGATGCGCGGCAGCGTCTGCGTCACGGTCGCGCACGGCACGCCGTGCCTCGGCCCGGTGACGCAGGCGGGCTGCGGCGCGCTCTGTCCAGCCTTCGACCGCGGCTGCTACGGTTGCTTCGGTCCGCAGGACACGCCGGAGATGCCGGCGATCAGCACGGTGCTCGCCCGCCACGGCATGTCGGCCCGCGATATCCGGCGCGTCCTGAGCACCTTCAACGCGGCCGCCCCGCCGTTCCGCGAGGAGAGCGAGCGTCATGACGCAGCGCACGATCAAGGTTGAGCAGCTCGCCCGCGTCGAGGGCGAGGGCGCGCTGCACGTCCGTCTTCGGGACGGTGTGATCGAGCACGTCGAGCTGAACATCTTCGAGCCGCCGCGCTTCTTCGAGGCGCTCCTGCGCGGGCGCGATTTCCGCGAGGCCGCCGACATCACCGCGCGCATCTGCGGCATCTGCCCGGTCGCCTACCAGATGAGCGCCGTCCACGCGATGGAGGGGGCTTGTGGCGTGCGCGTCACCGGACAGCTGCGCGACCTGCGCCGGCTGCTCTATTGCGGCGAGTGGATCGAGAGCCACGTGCTGCACATCCACATGCTGCACGCGCCGGATTTCCTCGGCTTCGACAGCGTCGTCGACATGGCGCGCGACCACCAGGACGCGGTCAGGCGGGCGCTGCGGATGAAGAAGGCCGGCAACGCCATCGTCGCCGCGCTCGGCGGGCGCGAAATCCATCCGATCAACGTGCGCGTCGGCGGCTTCTACCGCGCCCCGCGCCGCAGCGAGCTCGCCGCGCTGCGCGAGGAGCTCCTGTGGGCGCGCGACGCGGCCCGCGAGACCGCGCTGTGGACGGCGAGCCTCGAGTTCCCCGACTTCGAGCGCGACTACACGTTCGTCGCGCTCCGGCCCGGGGACGAGTACCCGATGGCCGACGGGCGCATCGCCTCCAGCACCGGCATCGACATCGCGCCCGACGGGTACGAGGACGTGTTCGAGGAGATCCACGTCGCCCATTCGACCGCGCTGCACGCCGCCATCAAGGGCGGCGGGTCCTACCTCACCGGGCCGCTGGCGCGCTACGCGCTGAACTTCGACAAGCTGCCGGAGACGGTGAAGGCGGTCGCCCGCGAGGCGGGGCTCGGGCCCGTCTGCCGCAATCCGTTCCGGAGCATCGTCGTGCGCGCCGTCGAGGTGCTGTTCGCCTTCGAGGAGGCGCTGCGGCTGATCGACGCCTATGTCGAGCCGCAGGAGCCCTCGATCGCCGTCGAGCCCCGCGCCGGGCGCGGCTCCTGGGCGACGGAAGCCCCGCGCGGACTGCTGTTCCACCGCTACGACATCGCCGCCGACGGCTCCATCGAGACGGCGAAGATCGTGCCGCCGACCTCGCAGAACCAGCCGACCATCGAGGACGACCTGCGCGGCGTCATCGCCGCCAACCTGTCGCTCGAGGACGAGCTGCTGAAGCTGCGCTGCGAGCAGACGATCCGCAACTACGATCCCTGCATCTCCTGCGCGACGCATTTCCTCAGGCTCGACATCGACCGGGGCGAGGGATGAGCGAACGCCTCGTGATCGGCGTCGGCAACGCCGACCGCGGCGACGACGCGGCGGGTCTGATCGCCGCCCGCCATGTCGGGGAAGCGGCGCCGCAAGGCGTGCGCGTCGTCGAGACGAAAGCCGAGCCGCACACGCTGATGGACGCCTGGCGCGGCGCGCCGGCGGTCTGGCTGATCGACGCCTGCGCGCTCGCGACCAAGGTCGGGACCGTCCACCGCTTCGATGCCCACACCGCGCCGCTGCCGGAGAGCCTCGGCGCGCTGTCGTCGCACGGCGTCGGCCTCGGCACGACGATCGAGCTCGCCCGCGCGCTCGGCCTCATGCCGCCGCGCCTGATCGTCTTCGCGATCGAGGCGAAGGATTTCGCGCCGGGCGGTCCGGTTTCGGCCGAAATCGCGGAGGCCGCCCGCCGCGTCGCCGGGTGGATCGGCGAGGAGGTCGCTCGCTGCGTCGCGGTCTGAAACATATCTCGATATATCTTGACTTACGATATATCGAGATATATTTCAGTGACCATGAGACACAGAACCAGAGGCGGCCCGTTCCGCCATGCTTCGGATTTCGGCGACTGCTCGGACCGAAACGAAGACCACCCCCATCGTCACCATCATCGCCGCGGCGGGCGCCACGGCGGGCGTTTCTTCAACTACGGCGACCTCCGTCTGCTGCTTCTCGCGATGATCGCGGAAGAGCCGCGACACGGCTACGAGCTGATCAAGGCGATCGAGGAGCGCTACAGCGGCAGGTACAGTCCGAGCCCGGGCGTCATCTATCCGACGCTCTCCTGGCTCGACGACATGGGCTATGCCGTCATCGAGGCCGAAGAAGGCGGCCGCAAGCGTTATCGCATCACGCCGGAAGGCGAGGCCTTCCTCGCCGCCAACCGGGCGGCGGCGGACGCGATCCTTTCCCGCGCCGCGCCGGACGAATCCGGCTTTCCGCCGGCCCCCGTCGTGCGGGCCATGGAAAACCTCAGGCTCGCGTTGCGGCTGCGCCTGGAGCGCGGGGCCGTGGACAAGGAAACCGCCGAGGGCATCGCCGCGGCGATCGATGCGGCGGCGCAATCCGTGGAGCGAAGCTGATGAACGAGGCGGCCGCTCCGGCCGTGCGTTGCGCGGCCGAAATCGTGACGCCGAACGCCAGCCGCTACCTTCAGCAGCTGTGCAAGCACTTCGCGCACAAGATCCCGGCGCGCTACGACGAGCGCGCCGGCGACGTCGCCTTTCCCAAGGGCGCCTGCCATCTCGATGCGGCCGACGGGCTGCTGACGATCACGCTCGCGTCCCCGGATGCCGCGCAAATGGCCGAGCTGCAGGACGTCGTCGTCCGCCATCTCGTGCGGTTCGCCTTCCGCGAGGAGCTTCGGATCGCCTGGCAGCCGCGCTGACCGGTCCTGCCTTGCGCCGAAAATGGGCGCTTCGGCTTTCTGCCGTCGGCGTGTGGGGCGGCCGGACGATCGTCCTCGCCGCTCACCGCGTTACGAGGTGAAGCTCCTCGGCCATCTGCTCGCGCATCAGGAACTTCTGCGGCTTGCCGGTGACGGTCATCGGCAGGGTGTCCTTGAAGCGGATGTGGCGCGGAACCTTGTAGTGCGCGATCGCCCCCTTGCAGAACGCCCTGATCTCTTCCTCGGTCGCGCTCTCGCCGGGCTTGAGCACGATCCAGGCGGCGAGCTCCTCGCCGTATTTCTCGTCGGGCACGCCGAAGACCTGCGCCTCCGTCACCTTCGGATGGCGGTGCAGGAACTCCTCCACCTCGCGGGGATAGATGTTCTCGCCGCCGCGGATCACCATGTCCTTCACCCGGCCGACGATCATGCAGTAGCCCCGCGCGTCGATCGCGGCGAGATCGCCGGTGTGCATCCAGCCGCCGGCGTCGATCGCCTCGCGGGTGCGCTCCTCGTCGTTCCAGTAGCCGCGCATCACCGAATAGCCGCGGGTGCACAGTTCGCCGCTGCCGCCGACGGGAACGGTCGCGCCGGTCTCGTCGACGATCTTCACCTCGACATGGGGATGGATGCGGCCGACGGTCGAGACGCGGTCCTCGAGTCCGTCCTCGATCGAGGACTGGAAAGAGAGCGGGCTCGTCTCGGTCATGCCGTAGCCGATCGTGACCTGCGGCATGTGCATGTCCCTGACGACGCGGCGCATCACCTCGATCGGGCAGGGGGCGCCGGCCATGATGCCGGTCCTGAGGCTGGAGTAGTCGTGCGACCGGAACTCGGGATGATCGAGCATCGCGACGAACATGGTCGGCACGCCGTAGACGGCGGTGCAGCGCTCGGAGGAGATCGCGGCGAGCGTCTGGCCGGCCTCGAAGGCCTCGCCGGGAAACACCATCGAGGCGCCCGTCGTGACGCAGCCGAGCGTGCCGAGCACCATGCCGAAGCAGTGGTAGAGCGGCACCGGGATGCACAGCCGGTCGGACTCCGAGAAGCCCATCGTCCGTGCGGTGAACCAGGCGTTGTTGACGATGTTGTAGTGGGTCAGCGTCGCGCCCTTGGGCGAGCCCGTCGTTCCGCTCGTGAACTGGATGTTGATCGGATCGTCGGGATCGAGGCCGCGGGTGATTGTGTCGAGCCGCATCTGCTGGGCGGGGCCGCCGAGGCCGCAGACCTCCTCGAAATCGAACATGCCCGGCGTCTTGCCGGCGCCGAGCCGGATGACGCTCCGGAGCGCGGGCAGGCGCTCGGACCTGAGCGCGCCCGGCCGGCAGGACGAAAGCTCCGGGGCGAGCGTGGCGATCATGCCGAGGTAGTCGGACGACTTGAACCGGTCGGCGGCGATCAGCGCCTTGCAGCCGACCTTGTTCAGCGCGTACTCGACCTCCGAGAGCCGGTAGGCCGGGTTGATGTTGACCATGATCAGGCCGATCCGCGCGGTCGCGAACTGGGTGATCAGCCATTCCGGCCGGTTCGGCGACCAGATGCCGATGCGGTCGCCCTTTTCCAGCCCGAGCGCCAGCAGCCCGCTCGCTAGGCGATCGACCTCGCGGTCGAGGTCGTAATAGGTGAGGCGCCTGTTCTGCTCGCGGAAGACGGCGGCCTCGCGCGGGCCGAAGCGGGAGACGGTCTCGGCGAAGACCTGCGGAATGGTGGCGCGGCGCAGCGGCACCGAGCGGTCGCCGGAGACGTAGGACTTGCCGTCGAGCGGCGCGACGATCGCCCCGCCCGACTCCCGGGCGGCGTCGTTGCGATCGAAGAAGCTGACCGAGAGCTGTCCCGCCATCGATTCAGACAGGATCGTCATGGCATGCCCTCCCTGTAGCCCGGGATGCTCGGCGTGAGACACCCGGAATCTTCATTGGCGCGACGCCGCGGTATCCCGGAACGCGGCCGCCGCCCCGGATTGCGCGTTGCTCCATCCGGGCTACGGCGTTTCGCGGCACTGGCAGCCCGGATGGAGCGGCAGCGTAATCCGGGAGCGGCGGTGCCAATCTTCGCCGCCCCTCGCGCGTGGTTCCGGCAATAGGTCACCGCGTTGGACATGGCCGCTCACATGGCGCGCCAGTCGCCGCATCGCCCCTGGGCCCCGGATCATGTCCGGGGCACGCCTTTGTTCGTATGGCAAGGCCGATGCCCGAAGGCAGGACCCGTGTCCCGGACCCGATCCGGGACCCGGTGCGGCCGGCCAGCGGTTCGGGGTCATCATCCTTCCCTTCGAACCTTCCAACCCGTTTAGTCCCGCGAGGGCGGTAGGGCAGGGCGGTTGGGAGCCGTCCCGCCGCGTCGCCCCTGGGCCCCGGATCATGTCCGGGGCACGCCTTTGTTCGTATGGCAAGGCCGATGCCCGAAGGCAGGACTCGTGTCCCGGACCCGACCCGGGACCCGGTGCGGCCGCGCGGCGGGCAAGTGCGGCGGCCGGTATCTGCGGCCAGTCCCGGACGGCGGCTCTCGCACACGCCTTCCCCGTCGTCATCCCGGCCAAGCGGCGCGCGAGCCGGGATCGGTGAGCCGCCGACGGCGCCGTGGCCCTCCGATCCCGGATAACGGCTCCGCCGTTTCCGGGATGACGTCGGAGGGGGACAAGCACCCTCCAAGGTCACTCGAATCGGATCGGTCGATTTCCATCCGGTATCCGTCATGGCCGCTCACATGGCGCGCCAGTCGCCGAGCGCTTCGAAGGCGCCGGCGGCGCGGTAGATCGTCGATTCCGCATAGCGCTTGCCGATGATCATCATGCCGACCGGCAGGCCCTGGCTCATGCCGCACGGCACGCTCATCGCCGGGTGGCCGGAGCAGTCGAACGGGCAGGTGTTGCCGACCATCTCGAAGGCGCGCTGGATGTAGAGCGCCAGCGGATCGTCGGGCGCGGGGATCGGCTGCGCCTTCATCGGCGTCGTCGGCATGATCAGCAGGTCGCAGCGGGCCAGCGCGTCGTCGTAGGCCTTGCGCAGGAGGCGGCTCATGTTCTGCGCCTTGGCGTAGTAGTGGCCGCGGTACTGCTTCTGCATGTACTCGCCGACGAACATCGAGATCTTCAGGCTCCTCGACAGCTCGTTCGCCCGCGCCCGCCAGTTGGCGTGGTAGTCGAGCAGGCTGGTGACGTAGAGGCCCTCCCAGCCGGTGGCGAAGCCGTTGCCGTGCATCATGATGTCGGTGAGGCCCTCCAGCGCGATCGGCGTCCAGATCGCCGCGCCCGTCAGGTGCATCGGGATCGACACCTCCTCGACGCTCGCGCCGAGGGAGCGGAACGTCTCGGCGGCGGCGCGCACCTTGGCGTCGACGTCCGCCTCCGATTCCGGTCGCCCGAAGCCTTCCCGGACGATGCCGATGCGCATGCCGGAGACGCCCATGCCGACGGCCTGGGTGTAGCGGTCGACCGGCGGGCAGTACTGGCGCGGGTCGAGGCCGTCCTCGCCGGCGATCACCTCGAGCAGCAGGGCGTTGTCGCGCACGTTCGCCGTGATCGGGCCGGCGTGGTCGATGGTCGGCTCGATCGGCATGATGCCGGTGTAGGGCACGAGGCCGTGCGTCGCCTTCATGCCGTAGGCGCCGCAGAACGAGGCGGGCATCCGGATCGAGCCGCCCTGGTCGCCGCCGATCGCCATCTCGACCTCGCCGGCGCCGACGAGGGCGCCGCAGCCCGACGACGAGCCGGCCGCCGAATAGCCCATCCGGTAGGGGTTGTGGACCGGGCCGGTGGCGTTGGTGTGGCTGCCGCCGGAAAGGCAGAAGTACTCGCAGTGCGCCTTGCCGACGATGGTGCCGCCGGCGTCGAGGATGCGGGTGACGACGGTGGCGTCGACGTCGGGGGTGTAGCCCTCGAGCGTCGAGGCGCCGTTCATCATCGGCACGCCGGCGAGGCAGACGTTGTCCTTGAGCACGACCTTCCTGCCCTCCAGCGGGCCGGTGGCGGCGCCCTTCACCTCGGCCTTCACGTACCAGGCGTTCATCGGGTTCTCGGAGGCCGGCGGGCGGTAGCCGGGCGTGCGCGGATACTTCACCTTGGGCAGGTTGTCCGGCATCGCGTCGATGACGTCGTAGGCCCTGAAGGTGTCCTCCATGAGGGTCAGGTAGTCGACGATCTCGCGATCGTTCATCGACATGTGCAGGCCGGAGATGATCTCGCGCATCTGCTCGACGGTCGGTCGTCTGACGGTCATGTGTACCTCCGATGGCCGCGCCGCCGGTGCCTGCTCGATACGCGGCGCGGGGGCGATGTGTTGTTTCGTTCGCGGGGCGGTCGCCCGGGCCTGGACCGCAGCCGCCGGCTGAGCGGGACGCGGCGCGTGTGCGGCACCGCGCGTCTGGCGGACGGCGCCGAAGCCGAGGAACTCCTCGATCTGGCGCACGTCGCGGGCGGCCTCCCGGCCGAACTCGGCGGTGATCCTGCCGCGCTCCATGACGAGGACGCGGTCGGCGAGCGTGATCAGGAAGTCGAAGTTCTGCTCGACCAGCAGGATGGTCAGGCCGCGCTGCCTGCGCAGCCTCAGCAGCGTCTCCTCGATCTCCTCGATGATCGACGGCTGGATGCCCTCCGTCGGCTCGTCGAGGAGCAGGAACCAGGGATCGCCCATCAGGCCGCGGGCGAGCGCCAGGAGCTGCTGCTCGCCGCCCGACAGCGCGCCGCCGTCCCTGTCCAGAAGCGGCCTCAGGCGCGGGAAGTCGGCGAGCATGCGCTCGAGCGCGTCCTCCTCGCCGCCCTCGCCGTGGTCGTGCCAGGCAAGGCGCAGGTTGTCGCGCACCGAGAGCTTCGGGAAGATGCCGCGTCCCTGCGGGATGTAGCCGAGGCCGTGCAGGGCGCGGTCGTGCGGCTTCATCCGGGTGATGTCCCGGTCGGCGAGCGCGACGTGGCCGGCGCGGGCGGGCAGGAAGCCCATGACGGCCTTCAGCAGCGTCGACTTGCCCATGCCGTTGTGGCCGAGGATGCCGACGATCTCGTCGTGCTCGACCGTCAGGTCGATGCCGTGCAGGACGGGGATGCGGCCGTAGCCGGTGGCGAGCGATCGGACTTCGAGGGCCGGGTGATCTGAAGGTCTATGGTCGGACATGCCTCAGACCTTCTTGCCCAGGTAGACGTCGCGCACGCGCGGATCGTTCATGATCGTCTCGACGTCGGCCTCCGCGAAGATGCGGCCCTGGTTGAACACGGTCACCTTCTTGGCGATCGAGCGGATGAACTGCATGTCGTGCTCGACGACGACGATCGCCGCGTCGGCGTTGAGCTCGGCGATGATGGCGGCCATGCGGGCGACCTCCTCGCCGGTCATGCCGGCGGCCGGCTCGTCGAGCAGGATCAGCCACGGCTCCATCGAGATGACGATGCCGAGCTCCACCCTCTGCCTCTCCCCGTGCGACAGGCGGCCGACGGTCGCCGACGCGATCTCGTTCAGCGACAGCCGGTCGATGGCGTCGTCGGCATAGCGCCTCGCCCGCTCGCGCCCGTGGGTGCGATAGGCGGCGAGCCAGATGTTCTCGCGCACGGAGAGGCCGTCCATGACGCTCGGCACCTGCGTCTTGATGCCGATGCCGAGGCGGGCGACGGCGTGCGGGTCCCAGCCGGTCGTCTCCTCGTTCTCGATGTAGACGTGGCCGCTGGAGGGCTTGAGCTGGCCGGTCAGGCACTTGAAAAAGGTGCTCTTGCCCGCGCCGTTCGGCCCGATCAGGCAGCGCAGCTCGTTGCGCTCGAGCTTGAAGTCGACGTTGTCGACGGCGGTGACGCCGCCGAACTGCATGGTGAGGCCGCGGGTCTCGAGGATGCTAGCCATTGACCGCCTCGGCTTCCTCCGCCTCGCGGCGCGGCCGGCGGACGTGCCTGCGGCGGCGGCGCTTCGGCATCGCCCTCGACAGCCACAGGCCGATGCTCGGCACGATGCCGCGCGGCAGGAACAGCACCGACAGCGTCAGGATCAGCCCGAGGAGCATCATGTTGTCGACGACCTCCTGCTGGCCGAGCAGGAACTTCAGATACGCCAGCGCCATCGCGCCGACGACCGGTCCGATCAGCGTCCCGAGCCCCCCGACGATGCACCAGATGATGATCTCGGCGGACTGGGCGAGCGAGAACATGCCGGGCGTGACGATCTCCGCCCAGTTGGCGAACAGCGTGCCCGCGAGGCCGGCGATCGCGCCGCCGATCGCGAACAGCACGGTCTTCCTGATGCGCACGTCGTAGCCCATCAGCTCGGCGCGGCCCTCGTTCTCGCGGATCGCCACGGCGATGCGGCCGAAGGGGCTCGCCAGCAGCCAGCGCACCAGCGCGTAGACGATCAGGATCGCGGCGACGCAGAACCGGTAGTAGTCGGTGTCGTAGATATAGGCGCCGGGATCGCCGGGCACGTTCAGGGTCTGGAAGCCGGGGATGCCGTTGAAGCCGCCGAGGCGGGCGGTGCCGATCACGTATTCCGGCCCCGCCGTCGAGTTCATGAACTTGAAGAAGATCAGCGTCACCACGAGGGTGATCACGCCGAGATAGACGTCCGAGAGGCGGCCGTAGAACAGCATCGCGCCGAGGACGAAGGCGAAGGCGAAGGGCACGGCGATGCCGAGCAGGAAGGGCACCGTGCTCTCGCCGATGTTGATCGCGGCGATCGCGTAGGTGTAGGCGCCGAGGCCGAAGAAGGCCGCCTGGCCGAAGCACAGGATGCCGCCGAAGCCCCAGACGAGCCCGAGGCTGAGCGCCAGCATCCCGTAGATGATGAGGACGGTCAGCGTGTAGGTCTCGATCACCGCCGGGGCGACGATGAAGACGATCGCGGCGACGATCAGGACGGTGAGCGCGCTCTTGAGCTCGGAGGCCGTCATCACATGCCGCCCTTGAAGAAGCGGCCGGTGATGCCCTGCGGCAGCAGCCTGAGGAGCACGACGGCGGCGACGAGCAGCGCCACCTCGCCGACGACCGGCGTGAACAGGAAGGTGAAGGCCTGCGAGATGAAGCCGAACAGGGTCGCCGCGCTCGCCAGTCCTGCGATCACCGAGGCGCCGCCGGAGATGACCGTGATGAAGGCCTTGGCGATGTAGGTCGCCCCCGTGGTCGGCACGAGGCCGACGAGCGGCGCGAGGATGCCGCCGGCGAGGCCGCTCAGGGCGGAGCCTGCGAAAAAGGTCAGCATGTAGATGCGGTCGGGATCGTAGCCGAGCGCCGAAGCCATGTCGGGGCGCTGCATGGCGCCGCGCGCGATCAGGCCGAAGCGGGTCAGCGACAGCGCCGCGTACATGGCGACCAGGATGACCGCGGCGATGAAGACGATGAACAGGTTGTAGCCGTTGACCTGATAGTCGCCGAGGGCGAAGCCGGAGATCGGCGGCGAGATGCCCGTCGTGGTGTTGCCGAAGATCATGGTGGCCCCGCCGATGAAGAACAGCGACAGGCCCCAGGTCGCGAGCATGGTGTCGATCAGGCGGCCGTAGAGGAAGCGGATCACCAGCCGCTCGACGATCAGGCCGATGACGCCGACGACGAGCGGGGCGACGATCAGCATGGCGATGTAGACGTTGATGCCCCAGTTCACCGCGACGATGGTTGCGTAGCCGCCCATCATCATGAACTCGCCGTGGGCGAGGTTGATGACCCGCATCATGCCGAAGACGACGGCGAGCCCGGCGCTGATCAGCACCAGCATCGCTATCGAGTAGATCATCTCGATCGCAATGACACCCGCCAGGTCCACGGTCTCACCTCATCTCGTCATTGGCCGGGCGAGCCCCGACCGCTTCGTCGCGCCGGACGCACACGGACGCCGTTGCGGATCGTTCCCGCTCCGTCGTCATCCCGGCTCTCCGCTTCGCTGCGGCCGGGATGACGAGGGAGACGGTGCGCGCGAGCCGCTCTGGCGGAGCGTGCCGCAGCCGCCGTCTGGGCCCCGGATCAAGTCCGGGGCACGCGTTTGTTTGGGTGGTGAAGCCGTGCCGCGAACAAAGGTCTCGTGTCCCGGACCTGATCCGGGACCCGGTGCGGCCGCGCGACAGGCGTTGGGGATGGCCGTGTTTGGGGACGTCCCTTCCCCGCTCATTCCCGCGACGGCGGGAATTTGGGGCCGGACGCACATGGAAGCCGTTGCGGATCGTTCCCTCTCGATCATCGTCCCGGAAACGGCACAGCCGTTGTTCGGGACCGGAGAGTCACGGCGCGCGCGGTGGCTTCCCGATCCCGGCTCTCCGCTTCGCTGCGGCCGGGATGACGATGGAGAGGGGGTGCGCGAGCCGAACCGGCGGAGCGTGCCGCAGCCGCCGTCTGGGCCCCGGATCAGGTCCGGGGCACGCGTCTGTTCAAGGGGCAGGACCGCGCCCAGCACACAAGCCTCGTGTCCCGGACTTGATCCGGGACCCAGTCCGGCCGCGCGGCAGGTGTTAGTGGTAGCCGTGTCCAGGGATGCCCCTTCCCCGCTCATTCCCGCGACGGCGGAAATCCAGGGCCGGACGGCACTGCCGTGCCGAACCGCCGCCGGGCCCCGGATCAAGTCCGGGGCACGTGTTTGTTTGGGTGGTGAAGCCGTGCCGCGAACAAAGGTCTCGTGTCCCGGACTTGATCCGGGACCCAGCCCGGCCGCGCGACAGGCGTTGGGGGTGGCCGTGTCCACGGACGCCCGTCCCCCGCTCACTCCCGCGACGGCGGGACTCCAGGGCCGCACGGCACCGCCGTGCCGAACCGCCGCCGGGCCTCGGGTCGAGCCCGGGGCACGCGTCTCTTCGAGGGGCAAGGCCGGGCCCAGCACACAAGCCTCGTGTCCCGGACCTGATCCGGGACCCGGTGCGGCCGTGCGGCGGGTGATGGCGGGGGCGGGCGTCAACGTCTCGATCCAGCTCGGTTCAACTCGGGGCAACTCTCTTCGGGGCAGTTCTTTCCGACGCGGGCCCGCCGGGCGGACCTTTCCCGTTCCGGCACCCTCCCCGGCGAGGAGCGGCGGCGTCGGTCGCGGCACGTGCGGCGGGCGGGGCCGGAGCCCCGCCGCGCCGATCGCGATCAGTCGATCTTGATCTCGTACTGGGTGTTGTCGTCGGGGTTGGCGGCCAGGTCGCAAACCGCCTGCGTATCGACGGGCTGGCGCTGGCTGAAGCTCTCGAGGATCTTCATCGACTGGTTGTCGAACTCCATCAGATGGACGTCGAGCACGGCGTGATGCGTCTTCGGATCGATCGTCACCTTGCCGCCCGGGCCGTCGATCGACAGGCCGCTCTCGACCGCCTCGATCATCGGCTCGCGGTCGGCGGTACCGGCCTTGCGCACGGCGTCGGCCCACAGTTTGATGCCCTGGTAGTTGGACACCGCGATCTCGTGAATGAGACCGGTATCGCCGTACTTGGCCGTCCATGCCTCGAGGAAGGCCTTGTTGGCCGGGCTGTCGATCTCCGGCGAATAGTTGTAGGCGACCAGGATGCCGTTGCCCTCCTCCGGGGTGAGCACCTTGTGCTCGTTGCCGAGGCCGAGGGTCGTGGAGGCGAGCGGGATCTTGTCCTTCATGCCCGACGCGGCCCACTGGCGGTAGAAGGACAGATGGTTGCCGCCGACGAGGGCCGACAGGACGACGTCCGGCGCGGCGCTCTGGATCTTGGCGATGGTCGAGCCGAAGTCGGCGACGTCGAGCGGGAAGAAATCGACGGCAAGCACCTCGCCGCCGGCCTCCTTCGCGTACTTCTCCATCCACCGCGCCGTGATCTGGCCGTAGTTGTAGTCGGCGGCCAGGATGTAGACCTTCGGACCCCACTTCTTGATCGCGGCGGGAACCAGAACCTCCACCTGCTGGGCCGGCGTCACGCCGGTCACCACGATGTTGCGGTCGCAGACGCCGCCCTCGTAGACCACGTTGTAGAAGTAGGGGACGTTGGCCTTCTTCAGCGTCGGCCGGATCGCCTCGCGCGACGCCGACAGGATGCCGCCGTGGACGACGTCGACCTTGTCCTTGCGGGTGATCTGCTGGGCGTACTGGGTGTAGAGCGCCATGTCGGACTGGGTGTCGTAGGACACCACCTCGACCTGCTGGCCGTTGAGGCCGCCGGCGGCGTTGATCTGGTCGACGGCGAGCCGCATCGCCATGTCCATCGGCTTGCCGTAGGCGTCGAAAATGCCCGAGGTGTCGAGGACCGAGCCGAGCTTGATCGTGTCGGCGGCGACGGCGCGGCCGACGATGCCGGGTGCCGTCAGAGCGCCGACCGTCAGGGCCACGCCCCCCTTCAGCACCGAACGCCTGTTGAACGTATTCATGCCAGTTCTCCCTGCTGGACCGGATGTTTCGTCAGTCTTCCTTCTTGACGCGCATCGCCCCCGTCGCGCGTCCCGCCGCGTCGGCGGTGCGGCCGCCGATCTGCGGATCGAACTCGAGGCCGATCTCGTCGCCGATCTTCTTCATCAGCGGCAGCTGAACCGACATGCCGAGGATCGATTCGAGCGCCTGGTTGAACGGCGAGCTGCCGCCGCCGGTGCCGTTGCCCTGGCCGAGGCCGGCGATCTGGTTGATGCGGATCGAATCGATCTTCTCGACCGGTTTCATCATCTGCGCGGTGATCTCCGGCAGGCGGTCGAGCTTGTGCATCTCGAGCCGCGCCGCCAGCACGGCGTCGGACTGGGTGTTCTCCGCCTCGATCTGCGCCCTGCGGCCGACCGCCTCGGCGACGAGGCGCTCGCGCTCGCCGTCGCCCCGCATCGAGGCGGCCTGGCCCTCGGCCTTGGCGACGGAAAGAAGCGAGGAGACCTGCGACTTCACCTTGCGGTCGTCGACCTCGGCGTCCTGGGCGGCCTTGACGAGGGCGAGCTTGCGGGCGCGCTCGGCGGCGGCGACGTCCTTCGAGGTCTGCACCGTCTCCTGCGCCTCGATCACCTTGCCGCGCGCGGTCTCGGTCCTGGCCTGCTGCAGCGTCTCCTCGGCGCGCTTGGCGGCGATCAGGATCGAGTTGTCGAGCTTGCGGGTCTCGACCTCGGTCAGCGCCTCCATCTCGCGCTTCCTCAGGTGCAGGTCGCGCTCGATCTCGGCCTGCTTGACCTCGCGCTCGCGCTCGATGCGCGCTTCCTCGGAGATGCGGTTGGAACTCGCCCGGGCGGTCTCGATCTCGGCGTCGGCCTGCAGGCGGCGCTGCTCGACGTCGAGCCGCTTGGCGATCTCCGTCTCCTCCTGCTGGCGCTCGATGGCGAGACGCTCGCGCACCTGCTCGAGCTGGCGCTTGCGGATCGCGATGTCGGTCGCCGTCTCGATGTCGATGCGCGCCTTGCGGTTCTCCGAGATCACCTCGGCGAGGCGGCGCATGCCGACCGCGTTGAAGGCGTTGGAATCGTCGAGCGCGGAGAACGGCGTCTGGTCGAGGCGGACGAGCGAGACGGAATCGACCATCAGGCCGGCGCTCTCGAGCTTCGAAGCGAGCCGCGCCGAGACGGCGGCGACGAAGCCCGAGCGGTCCTCGTGCAGGGCGTCCATCGTGCGCACCGCGACCTCGGCCTGCACCGCGTCGATCAGGTTGGGGGCGAGCAGGGCCTGCATCTCGTCGTCGCGGAAGGCCTTGGAGCCGAGCGCCTGGGCGGCTCGCGCGATGCCTTCCTCGGTCGGCTGGACGCGGACGTGGAACTCGAGGGCCATGTCGACGCGGAGGCGGTCGGAGGTGATCAGCGCGTTGGCGCCGGCGCGCTCCATCGTCAGCCGGATCGAGCGCATGTTCATGCGGTCGACCTTGTGCAGGAAGGGCCAGGCCATGGCGCCGCCGTCGATGACGACGCGGCGGCCGCCGGCGCCGGTGCGGATCAGCGCGGTGTCGCGGGTCGATTTCACGTAGAAGCGGTTGAGGACGGCGATGACGATCGCGGCGGCCACGATCAGGGCGACGAGCGACAGGAACCAGACCACCGTGAGCCTCCGCTATCCGGTATCGCCCGTGCCGGGCGTCCGCCGGTCTTCGTGCACGGCGGATTTATTTGAATTGGAAAACGATTATCGCCGGTTTATTTTCCAATTCAAGCTTTTTTGATGGGCAGCTAGGAGAGGCGCTTGCACAGCGCGAAGGCAGCGCGGCCGGTCGGGACGCGGGATCGCGGGCGGGGCGGATGGGCGGCGACGGGCGGCGCGGGAGACGGCGTCGCGGCGGCGGATGGGCGGTGCCGGGGTTACCGGGGAGCGGGCCGGTGCTCAGGAAAGCTCGCCGAGGATCGTGAACTGGTGGCCGTCGGCGCGGGAGAGATAGATCGGCACGTCCTTGCTCTCGTTGGTGCAGTAGGTGCCCGCCCTGGCGCTGCGATAGCGGACCGGGCCGTGGCGGCCCCCGCGCTCCTTCTCCCGCATCGCCGCGTAGAAATGGATTCCCTCGTAGACGGACTGGCCGAGCGCGTTGAGGACGGGGGGATGGGCGGTGTGGTTGGCCCGGTAGCGTTCCTTGAAAGCCTCGTTCTGCTCGGTTCTCAGGCTGCCGAAATAGGCCGAGGCCACGTAGAGCCGCTTGGTGTTCTCCTCGCCGGTCGCCAGCAGCACGTTCTCCTCGATCACCGTGGAGAGACGGAACATGCGGCGATCCATGTCCATGGCTCCGAAGGCGCGGTTGAACTCCACGGCGTCCTGGCCGATCAGCGAGACGAGCACGATGTCGGGCCGCGCCAGGGCGATGCGCTCGACCAGCCATTCGGCGTTCTTCAGGCCGAACGGCACGTAGCCGTCGAACACGACGGCGCCGCCGCATTCGGCGATGCGCCGGCGCGCGACGGCGTGCGAGGAACGCGGCCAGACGTAGTCGTTGCCGATCAGCGCCCAGTTGCGGACCTTCAGCCCGGCCGTCATGTGGCGGATCACCGGCTGGAGCTGGTCGGCCGCTGTCTCGCCGATCGTGAACACGTTGGCGGCGTGCTCGTTGCCCTCGTATTGCGGCGTGTAGACATACGGAACCCGGCCACCGATGATCTTGTTGAGCCGCTGGCGCACCGAGCTCACGCTCATCCCCACGACCGCCGAGATCGCCTTCTCCTCGATCAGCCCGGCGATCTCGCGCTCGAGCGCCTCGACGCCGCCGTCGTCGGAATCGAGGAAGAACGGCACGAGCTTCAGCCCCGCCGCGCCGCTGCCGGCGTTGACCTCGGAAATCGCAACCTGCGCGCAGGAAATGCAGGACGGGCCCCAGATGCCGGCCGAACCGCTCATCGGCGCGAGGACGGCGACGACCTGCTCGTCGCGCTCGACCCGTGCCCGGCGCGCCAAGTCCGGCTTATCTCGGAGGGCCAACCTGTCCATCCGCAGCCCTTGTCAGGAAATACCCCCGATGAAGCCCCTTCCCGGGACTTTCATTCATTTTCCGAGTTAAGCATGTTATGAGCAAACAGGATCGGACGCAATTCGCTGGATCGACTCGGGCGCCGGGGCTTCCGGCGCGAGGAAACGGCAGAGAACGATGCGAGCGGACAAACTGACCTATCTGGTGGCCAAGGCCCACCGGCTCCTGCACGGCCGGCTCGAGGAAGCCATGCAGGAGGCCGGCGTCTCGGTCGAGCAGTGGCGCGTCCTCGACGAATTGCGCGACCGCGAGGGCCGGTCGATGGGCGAACTCGCCGCCACCGTGCTGATGAACCACCCGGCGCTGACCAAGATGGTCGACCGGATGGTCGCCAACGGCTACGTGCACCGCGCTCCCGACGCCGCCGACCAGCGGCGCGTGCTCGTCTACATGACCGATCGTGGCGCCGCGCTTCTGGAGACGCTGACCCGCATGGCCAAGGCGAACGAGGCGGACGTCAGGGCGACGATCGGCGGGGCCAACGCGAAGGCGATCGAGGCGCTGCTCGAAAACGCCACGTCGGCGAACATCGACGAACGCGAAGCGACCTGACCCCCTGAAAGGCTCTAAGCGGCTCCGCGCGATCAATCCTCGACGGCGAAGCAGGCGACCCGCGAGAGGCCGCGCGGCTCCAGCGCGGGCCGTTCGCGGCGGCAGCGCTCGAAGGCGAGGGGGCAGCGCGGATTGAACGAGCAGCCGGCCGGCGGATTGATCGGCGAGGGCAGTTCGCCCTTCAGCGCGACGCGCTCCCTGCGGCGCTTCGGATCGGCGACCGGCGTCGCCGACAGCAGCGCCCGGGTGTACGGGTGGCGGGGCTTCCCGAAGATCTCGTCGCACGGGCCGAACTCGACCGGCCGGCCGAGATACATGACCATGATGTCGTCGGCGACGTGCTTCACGACGGACAGGTCGTGGGAGATGAACAGGTAGGCGAGGCCGAATTCCTCCTGCAGCTCGGCAAGGAGGTTGAGGATCTGGGCCTGGATCGACACGTCCAGCGCGGAGACCGGCTCGTCGAGCACCAGGATGCGGGGACGCAGCATCAGCGCGCGGGCGACCGCGATGCGCTGGCGCTGGCCGCCGGAGAACATGTGCGGATAGCGGCCGTAGTGCTCCGCCTTCAGGCCGACGCGGGCGAGCATGTCGAGCGCCTTTTGCCGGCGCGTCGCCGCGTCGTCATCGGTGTTGATCTCGAGCGGTTCCTCGAGCGTCGCGCCGATCTTCTTGCGCGGGTTGAGCGAGCCGTAGGGATCCTGGAAGACGATCTGCACGGCGCGGCGCAACTCGACGGACTTCGCACCGCCGTGCTCGCTCACGTCGCGGCCGTCGATCCTGAGGACGCCCTCGCTCGGCCGTTCGATCATGGTGACGAGGCGCGCGAGCGTGGACTTGCCGCAGCCGGACTCGCCGACGACCGCGAGCGTCCTGCCCGCCTCCAGGGAAAAGCTCACCCCGCGCAGGGCCTTGACCTCGACCGCCTTCGAGAACATGCCGCCGCTGACGGCGTACATCTTCTCGAGGTCGCGGGCTTCGAGGACGGCCGTCGTCATGCCGGTGCCTCCGTTGCCTCGTCGGGCGCCGGGTGACCGACCGGCCTGCCGTGCTCGAGCGGATAGTGGCAGAGCGCCTCGCCGTGCGCCCTGTCGGCGCGTGGTGGCGTCTCGGTGCGGCAGAGTTCGGTCGCGAAGCGGCAGCGCGGGTTGAACAGGCAGCCGTCCGGCCGGTCGCCCTGGCCGGGCACGATGCCGGGAATGGAAGGCAGGCGGCGGCCGGTCGCGCGCTCGGGCAGCGCGGCGAGCAGGGCCGCCGTGTAGGGATGGTGCGGATCGTCGAACAGTCCGTCGACGTGCTGGCGCTCGACCTGCTGGCCGGCGTACTGGACGACGACGCGCTCGGCGGTCTCGGCGACCACGCCCATGTTGTGGGTGATGAGGACGAGCGCCATGCCGGTGTCGCGCTGGAGCCCGAGCAGCAGGTCGAGGATCTGCGCCTGGATCGTCACGTCCAGCGCGGTGGTCGGCTCGTCGGCGATCAGGAGCTTCGGCCGGCAGGCGAGCGCCATCGCGATCATGGCTCGCTGCGACATGCCGCCGGAAAGCTGGTGCGGGTAGGCGGCGAGCCGCCGCTCCGGCTCGGGGATGCCGACCTCGTTCAGGAGCTCGACGGCGCGGACGCGGCGCGCGTGCCGGTCGAGGCCGAGATGGACCCTCAGCGATTCCATGATCTGGAAGCCGATCGTGAAGCAGGGGTTCAGGCTCGTCATCGGCTCCTGGAAGATCATGGCGATGTCCTTGCCGATGATCGAGCGGCGCTCGCGCGCCGATATCGTCAGGAGGTCACGGCCGCCGAAGGCCATCCGGTCGGCGGTGACTGTCGCCGTCCACGGCAGGAGGCCCATGACGGCAAGCATGGCGACCGATTTGCCGGAGCCGGACTCGCCGACGATCGCCAGCACATCGCCGGCATCGACCGCGAAGTCGACGGAATCGACGGCGCGGAAAATGCCGACGGCGGTCCGGAACTCGACGGTTAGATTGCGGATGTCGAGGAGGGGCATCGCTCTCAGCTCCGCTTCAGCTTCGGATCGAGCGCGTCGCGCAGGCCGTCGCCCATCACGTTGATGGCGAGCACGGTGACCAGGATCATCAGGCCCGGGAAGGTGACGACCCACCAGGCGCGCAGCACGAACTCGCGGGCTTCGGCGAGCATGGTGCCCCATTCGGGCGTCGGCGGCTGGGCGCCCATGCCGAGGAAGCCGAGGGCGGCGACGTCGAGGATGACGTTCGAGAAGGACAGCGTCGCCTGGACGATCAAAGGCGCGGTGCAGTTCGGCAGGATGGTGCGGAACATGAGCCGCATCGGCCCGGCGCCGGCGACGCGGGTCGCGGTCACATAGTCGCGGTTGCGCTCGGTGAGGACGGCAGCGCGCGTCAGCCGGACGAAATGCGGCTGTAGCACGATCGCGATCGCGATCATGGCGTTGGTCAGTCCGGGGCCGAGGATCGCGACCAGCACCAGCGCGAGCAGGAGGCTCGGAAATGCCAGGATCACGTCCATCACGCGCATGATGGCGGTCTCGACCGCACCGCGCAGGAAGCCGGCGACGACGCCGAGGACGATGCCGACGGCAAGCGCCAGCGCCGTGACGACCGTGCCTATGAACAGCGAGAAGCGCGCTCCGTAGATCAGGCGCGACAGCAGGTCGCGGCCGACCGCGTCGGTGCCGAGGATGAACCGCGGGTCGGCGCCCTCCTGAAAGATCGGCGGCTTCAGGAAGGCATCGCGGAACTGCTCGTCGGGGCTGTAGGGGGCGAGGAGCGGGGCGAAGACGGCCATCAACACGAGCGCGACGACCACGAACAGGCCGACGACGGCGCCGCGGTTCTCGCTGAAATAGTGCCAGAACTCGGCCAGGACCTCTATCTCGGCGCGGGTCGTGGTGCGGGATGCCTCGCTCACGGTCTACCTCTCGTGCCGGATGCGCGGATTGATCAGGCCGTAGAGCAGGTCGACCATGAGGTTCACCACCATGACGATGCCGGCGATCAGGAGGAGGCCGCCCTGCACGGCGGGGTAGTCGCGACGGGAGATCGAATCGAGCATCCATTTCCCGATGCCGGGCCAGGAGAAGATCGTCTCGGTCAGGATCGCTCCGCCGAAAAGGAGACCGGTCTGCAGACCGATGACAGTAACGACCGGTATCAGAGCGTTGCGGAGCGCGTGGATGCCGATGACGCGGGTCGGCGGCAGGCCTTTGGCGCGGGCGGTGCGCACGTAGTCCTCGGAAAGCACTTCCAGCATCGCCGAGCGGGTCTGGCGGGCGATGACGGCGAGGGGGATCGTGCCGAGCACGATCGAGGGCAGGGTCAGATGCGCGACCGCCGAGCCGAACGCGCCCTTCTGCCCCGACAGAAGCGAATCGATCAGCATGAAGCCGGTGACCGGCTTGAAGAAGTAAAGGAGCGAGATGCGCCCCGAAACGGGAGTCCAGCCGAGCCAGCCGGAGAAGACGATGATGAGCAGGAGCGCCCACCAGAAGATCGGCATCGAGTAGCCGACGAGTGCCGTCGACATGACGGTGTGGTCGAAGGCCGAGCCGCGCCGCACGGCCGCGACGATGCCGGCCGGCAGGCCGATGATCGTGGCGAAGACCATCGCACAGAGGGAGAGTTCGACGGTCGCCGGGAACAGGACCAGGAACTCGGCGAGCACCGGCTTCTTGGTGACGATCGAGGTGCCCAGATCGCCGTGCAGGAGCTGGTTCAGGTAGGTGAGGTACTGCTCCCAGAGCGGTCGGTCGAAGCCGTAGTTGTGGAGAAGCTCGGCGTAGCGCTCCGGGCTGATGCCACGCTCGCCGGCGAGCAGCAGCACCGGATCGCCGGGCAGGAGCCGTATGAACAGGAAGGCGACGATGGTGACGCCCAGGAACGTCGGGATCAGCAGGCCGATGCGGTTGAGCAGGAAACGCAGCATGGCCGGTCAGGCGCCCCCTCGCAGCGTCGGGACCTTGAGCATGCGGTGGCTCGGCAGCCTGGCAGGGCCGTCGGGGGTCGCCACGTCGCACTGGACGATGCCGCCGTCGCGCCAGCCCTCGCGGATATAGAAGCGGAACGCCCGGTCGTTGCCGACCGCGCACCACAGGAACGCTTCCCGGACGCCTGCTTCGGCGAGCATCGCCTCGCCCTCGGCGAGAAGACGGCTGGCGACCGCGGTGCCGCGCGCGGCGCGCAGGACGAAGAGATCTGCCAGTTCGTCGCTGCTGATCGCGACGAAGCCGACGATGCGCCCCTCGATCTCGGCGACCTTCATGGCAGGGATCAGCCGATCGACGCGGCCCGCGAGGCCCGCCCGATCGCGGAACCTCCGCAGGCGCTCGGGCGCCACGGCGCCGTGGCCGTCCCACCAGCCCTCGAACCAGACGTCGACGACAGCCGAAGCGTCCTCGGGGCGTGCCGGGCGGATGGTCGGGGTCACCAGATCGGCCGGAAAATCGGGGCGCCGGCCGGACCGGCGCCCCGCGATCGTCTTCATCACTCGGCGATATCGACGCCGTCGAAGCGATGGCCGCCGAGCGGGTCCATCTTGTAGCCGCTGACCTTCGTGCTCATCGGCATGAAGACGACGGAATGCGCGATGGTCGCCCACGGCGCCTGATCCTTGAAGACGACCTGGGCGTCCTCGTAGAGCTTGGCGCGGGCTTCCTGGTCGCTGACCGTCTTGGCCTTCTGGACCAGCGTGTTGAAGTCCTCGTTGCACCATTGTGCGCGGTTGGCGCCGCCGACCGCGTCGCAGCCGAGCAGAACGGCGAGGAAGTTGTCGGGGTCGCCGTTGTCGCCGGTCCAGCCGAGCAGCACCGCGCCGTCGCGGTCCTTGGCCGAGGACAGCTTCAGGTACTCGCCCCACTCGTAGGAGACGATCTCGACGCCGACGCCGATCTTGGCGAAGTCGGCCTGGATCATCTCGGCCATTCGGCGCGCGTTCGGGTTGTAGGGACGCTGCACCGGCATCGCCCAGACCTTCATCTTCAGGTCCTTGACGCCGGCTTCGTCGAGCATCTTCTTCGCCGCGTCCGGATCATAGGGGTCGTCCTGGATCGCGTCGTTGTAGCCCCACATGGTCGGCGGGATCGGGTTCTTCGCCTTCTGGCCGGAACCCTGGTAGACGGCCTCGAGGATCGCATCCCTGTTGATCGCCATGTTGAGCGCCTTGCGCACCTTCGGATTGTCGAAGGGGGCGACCGTCGTGTTGTAGGCGAGATAGCCGACATTGAGGCCCGCCTGCTCCATCAGCTGCAGGCTCGCGTCCTGCTTGATGCCGTCGAGGTCGGCCGGGTTCGGATACGGCATAACGTGGCACTCGCCCGCCTTCAGCTTCTGCAGGCGCACCGCCGGGTCGGTGGTGATGGCGAAGACCAGGTCGTCGATCGGCTGCTTGCCGTCCCAGTAGTCGGCGTTCGCCTTGTAGCGGATCGCGGCGTCCTTCTGGTAGGCGACGAACTGGAACGGACCGGTACCGATCGGCTCCTGGTTGAGCATCTCGATCTTGCCGTCGGCCTCCAGCTTGTCGGCGTATTCCTTCGACACGATCGAGGCGAAATCCATCGCCAGGTTCGCGATCATCGGCGCCTCGGGACGGTTCAGCACGAACTTCACCGTGTAGTCGTCGACCTTGTCGATCGACTTGATGAGGTCGGGCATCGACATGCCGTCGAAGTATTCCCAGGTGCCGCCGGCGTAGGAATAGAACGGGCTGTCCTTGTCCATCTGGCGCACGAAGGTGAACACGACGTCTTCGGCGTTGAAGTCGCGGGTCGGGGTGAAGAAGTCGGTGGAATGGAACTTCACGCCCTTGCGCAGGTGGAAGGTGTACTCGAGGCCGTCGTCGGAGACCTCCCAGCTCTCCGCCAGGCCCGGGATGACCTTCGTCGTGCCGCGCTCGAACTCGACGAGGCGGTTGTAGACCGGCTTGGAGGAGGCGTCGAACGTCGTGCCGGCCGTATAGGGGGCCGGGTCGAAGCCCTCGGGGCTTCCCTCGGAGCAATAGACAAGCGTCTTGGCCTGCGCTGCGCCCGCGAGAAGGGCGACGAAGGCGGTCGTGGTCAGCAACGTCCTGAACGACTTCATTGCTGTTATTCCTCTCTACTCGTGTGTGCGACATCCCACCGGCCAGGATCGGCCGCGGACGTTTCTGACGGATTCGGTAGCACGTCGCGGTTCGGCGGGAAATGCCGTCAGCATTCAATAAACAGTGCGCCGTTCAACGGAACCGGTCGAAAATCGGGAGGGATTACTTCGAGGAGGCCGGTGACCGACAAGTATCCTCCGAGAACCTGTTGTGCGATTCCGGCTGCTACAGGTTCGATTCCGATGTCTTGTCGCCCTTGAATTCGCTCGGACGGTCCCAGGAAACCTCGCTGCGACCGTCTGTACTGACTCGGCCAGGTACACGCGAAGACGTTCCCGCCGCGCCCCGCATCGACCGGGCCCGATCCGCCTTGCTTCCTCTGCGCCAGCCAGATCGGAAATTTTGACCAATCGGTCCACAAGGAAATTCGACCGTGCCGTGCCGAGATTTTCTTGGTGCCGCAGTCTCTCCACGAGGATGAGCGGCCACCCTTTCACCGGTACTGACCCGAACTCGCGCAGGAGCCCGGAACAAAACCGTCGGCTGGCGACAGCCGGCAACGCTTGATATTCCAGTTGTTCCATTTTAAGCTGATAAAGTTCCATGATACGGAACAGGCGCCGAGCTCGAAGCCAATACGAGCCGGCTGGGAGGACGGGGCATTTCCGACGGCGTCGGACCGGCGCATGCAGGCGAAGGCCATCGTCGGCCGGTCCCAACTCCCACCGGACATCGCGGGCCGAGCCCGACGCGACCGTCACAACCGATCCGTGACGCGAAGGCGCGGATCGGAAAGAGGGAGAGTCCAGGAGTGCCGCCCGGCCAGTCGTCACACGTCTCCAATCTGAACATCGATCGCCTGAAATCGCAGTTCCGCGAGATGTGTCGCATCCGCGAGTTCGAGCGCGCGGCGATCACCGCATCGACCGAAAAGCTGGTGCTCGGCGCGATCCATCCGTCCATCGGACAGGAAGCGGTCGCCGTCGGCGTCTGCGGCAACCTCAATCGCGACGACATCATCCTGTCGACCCATCGCGGCCACGGCCACACCATGGCCAAGGGCGCCGACGCGCTCGCCATGATGCGCGAGCTGTTCGGCAGGGCCGGCGGCACGAGCGGCGGCAAGGGCGGCTCGATGCATATCGCCGACTTCTCCGTCGGCATGCTGGGGGCCAACGGCGTCGTCGCCGCCAACATCAACATCGCCGCCGGCGCCGCGCACGCGATCAAGCTCAAGGGCGAGGACAAGGTCGTCGTCTGCTTCTTCGGCGACGGGGCGATCAACCGCGGGCCGTTCCTCGAGGGGCTCAACTGGGCCGGCGTGTTCAAGCTGCCGATCCTGTTCGTCTGCGAGGACAACGGCTTCGCCGCGACCACGCGCACCCATGCGATGACGGCGGGCGGCGGCCCGGCCGCGCGGGCGGAGTCGATCGGCATCAAGACCGAGATCGTCGACGGCAACGACGTCGTGGCGGTCGACGAGATCGCGCGCGAGCTGATCGCGGAGGCCCGCCGGGGTATCCCGCGCTTCCTGCTCGCCAACACCTACCGGCTTACCGGTCACACGAGCGCCGATCCCGCGCCCTACCGGCCCGAGGACGAAGTGAAGGCGCGCTGGCTGAACGATCCGATCGAGGGCGCGAAGAAGATGCTGGTCTCGGCCGGAGTCGATGCTGCCGAGCTCGATGCGATCGCCACCGCGGCGGAAGCTGAAATGAGAGAGGCCTACGACACCGCCAAGGCGACCGGCTGGCCCGAGACGGCGCTCGCCTACGCCGACGTCCAGGATATCGGCGACCCGCGCGAGGAGGCGTTCTGATGGCCCGTCTGACCTACATGGAAGCCGGCCGCCAGGCGGTCGTCGAGGAGATGCGCCGTGATCCGCTCGTCTGGGCGGTCGGCGAGGATCTCGGCCGCGGCGGCGTGTTCGGCCAGTACAAGGGGCTCGTCGACGAGTTCGGTCCGGACCGGATCTCGGACGCGCCGATTTCGGAATCCTGCATCATGGGTGCCGCCGTCGGCGCGGCGATGTCGGGCACGCGTCCGATCGTCGAGATGCGCTTTTCCGACTTCGCGCTCTGCGCGGTCGACGAACTCGTCAACCAGGCGGCCAAGGCACGCTACATGTTCGGCGGCCAGACGCGCGTTCCCGTCGTGGTGCGCGAGCCGATCGGCATGTGGCGGTCGTCGGCCGCCCAGCATTCGCAGTCGCTGGAAGCCTGGTACGCGCACATCCCGGGCCTCGTCGTCGCCGTGCCGTCGACGCCGGCCGACACCAAGGCGCTGCTCAAGGCCTCGATCCGCTGCGACGATCCGGTCGTGTTCATGGAGCACAAGAACCTGTGGGCGCTCGAGGGCGAGGTGCCCGACGGCGACGTGGTCGGCGAGTTCGGCAAGGCGCGGATCGTGCGCGAAGGCAGGGATGTCACCATCGTTTCCTGGTCGGCAGCCGTGCATACGGCCGAGGACGCGGCGAAGGCGCTCGCCGGCGAAGGCGTCGAGGCCGAGGTCATCGATCTCAGGACGCTGTGGCCGTGGGACAAGGACGCGGTGCTGAAGAGCGTCGAGCGGACCGGTCGGCTCATCGTCGCCCAGGAGTCGGTTTCCGTCGCCGGATTCGGCGCCGAGGTCGCCGCGACCGTCGCCGAGACCCTGCACAGGGCGTTGAAGGCGCCGGTGAAGCGGCTCGGCGCGCCGCGCATCCCGATCAGCTACGCCCCGCCGCTCGAGGACGAGGTGAGAATTACCGTGGACGCGATCGCTGCCGCCGCGCGCGGCCTCGTGGCGTCCTGACAACACCGAAAACGCACCAAGGAAGGGAGAAAGCCCATGCGTATCCTGAAAGTCGCCCTGCTCGCCGGCCTCGCCGCGCTGACGGCCCTGCCGGCGGCCGCCCAGTACAAGGAAGAGTACAAGATCTCGACCGTCGTCCCGGCGCCGTTCCCGTGGGGCATCGCCGCGGAGAAGTGGGCCGAGCTCGTCGCCGAGCGCACCGACGGCCGCATCAAGATGAAGGTCTATCCCGGCTCGCAGCTCGTCTCGGGCGACCAGACCAAGGAATTCACCGCGATGCGCCAGGGCGTCATCGACATGTCGGTGAGCTCGACCATCAACTGGTCGCCGCAGGTCAAGGAACTGAACATCTTCTCGCTGCCGTTCCTGATGCCCGATTACAAGGCGGTCGACGCGCTGACGCAGGGTCCCGTCGGCGAGAAGCTGTTCGAGATCATCCGCGAGAAGGGCGTTGAGCCGCTCGCCTGGGGCGAGAACGGCTTCCGCGAGGTGTCGAACTCAAAGCACCCGATCCGCAAGCCGGAAGACCTGAAGGGTCTGAAGATGCGCGTCGTCGGCTCGCCGCTGTTCAACGACACCTTCACCGCCCTTGGCGCCAATCCGACGCAGATGAGCTGGGCCGATGCAAAGCCGGCGCTGACCACGGGCGCCGTCGACGGCCAGGAGAACCCGCTGACCGTCTTCACCGTCGCCAAGGTCTACGAGGTCGGCCAGAAGAACCTGACGCTCTGGCACTACGTCGCCGATCCGCTGATCTTCGCGGTCTCCAAGCAGATCTGGGACAGCTTCACCCCTGAGGACCAGGCGATCGTCAAGCAGGCTGCGATCGAGGCCGGCGCGCTCTGCGTCGAACTCGCGCGCAAGGGTGTGACGACGGAAGACAACTCGCTGATCAAGGAAGTCGAGGGCCTCGGCGTCGAGGTCATCGAGCTGACACCCGAGGAGCACCAGGCCTTTGTCGACGCCACGCGCGGCGTCTACGACGACTGGAAGGGCAAGATCGGCACCGACCTCGTCGACCAGGCCGAAAAGTCGATCGCCAACCGCTGATTGGCCTTCGGGCGGGCGCGCAGGCGCCCGCCCAACTTCCGTTCAAGGCGAGCAGCACGGTGTCGGATCTGAACGCAGACCTTCCCGAAAGAACCGGCGCCCCGCATGCGCGGGTGCCGATTTCGCTTGAGCGGGCCGCCGGCGCGGTCGCCATGGCGCTGATCTGCCTGATCAGCTTCGCCAACGTGGTGGTGCGCTACGCGACCGACGTCTCGTTCGCCTTCACCGAGGAATTCTCGATCTTCCTGCTGGTGTTCATGACCTTCGTCGGCGCCTCGCTCGCCTTCGCCACCGACGAGAACATCCGCATCACCTTCCTCGTCGACAAGCTGTCGCCTCGTGGCCGGCAGTTCTTCGAAGTGGTCGCGCTTCTCGCGTCGCTGCTGATGTTCGCGCTGATCCTCTGGTACGGCGGCAAGCTCACCTGGGACGAGTACCGCTTCGAGGAAACGTCGCCGGGGCTCGGCTATCCGACGTGGATCTACACGATCTGGCTGCCGATCCTCGCCGTCGTGATCCTGCTCAGGATCCTCGGCCGGTTGGCGGCGACGCTGAAGGGCCGGGCGTCATGATCGCGGCGAACTTCATCCTCCTCGGCGTCTTTGCGGCATTGCTCGTCATGGGTACGCCGATCGCGGTCTCGCTCGGGCTCGCAGGTGCCGCGGCCGTGGCCATCGGCCTCGACCTCAACACCGTCGCGATGATCGGCACCAACACCTATGCTTCGGTCGCCAAGTATCCCCTGATCGCGATCCCGCTGTTCATCCTGACCGGCATGGTGTTCGAGCGCTCCGGCGTTGCCGGCCGGCTCGTCACCTTCGCGCAGTCCATCGTCGGTCCACGTCGCGGCGGGCTCGCGGTGGTGGCCACGCTCGTGTGCATGATCATGGGCGGCATGTCGGGTTCCGGGCCGGCGGATGCGGCCGCCGTCGCCACCATCATGATCCCCTCGATGATGAAGGCCGGCTATCCGCGCGAATTCTCCGCGAGCGTCATCGCTGCCTCGGCTTCGACCGCGATCCTGATCCCGCCGTCGATCGCGCTGATCGTCTATTCGATCCTCGTGCCGGGCGTCGACCTCAGGGCGCTGTTCGCCGCCGGTCTCGTCCCGGGCGTGCTCGCGGGCTTCGCCGTCATCCTGCCGACGCTGGCCCTCAGCCGCCGGCACGATTTCGGCTCCGAGGAGAAGGCCGGTCGGCCGCAGTTCTGGAAGAGCCTGTGGGAGGCGGTTCCGGGCCTGCTCGCGCCCGTCATCATTCTCGGCGGACTACGCTCCGGCCTGTTCACGCCGACCGAGGCCGCTTCCGTCGCCGTCGCCTACGGCTTCTTCGTCGGCGTTATCATCTACCGCAAGATGACCTGGCGCGACGTCTGGACGGTGCTCGCCGACAGCGCCGAGACCTCGGCCGTCATCATGATCATCATCTCGCTCGCCGGCCTCTTCGCCTGGGCGGGATCGACGCTCGGCGCCTTCGACTACGCCGCTCAGTCGATCCTGGCGGTGAGCCATTCGGGCCTCGTGGTGCTGATCCTGGTGATGGCGGTGCTGCTCGTCGCCGGCATGATCCTCGACGGGGTGTCGATCTACCTGATCACGCTGCCGCTGCTCGTGCCGATCGCGATCGCCTTCGAGTGGAACCTCACCTGGTTCGGCGTGCTGATGGCGATGAACATCGCGATCGGCCAGTTCACGCCGCCGGTCGCGGTCAACCTGATGGTCACCGCGCGCATCGCGCGGGTGCCGATCGAGGCGACGGTGCCGTGGATCGCCTGGCTGATGCTGACGATGGGCATCGCGATGCTGCTCGTCATCCTTTTCCCGGAAATCGCCCTGTGGCTGCCGCAGATGCTCGGCTACCGGATCTGACATGTCCCGCTTACGCGCAGGAGAAGTAACGTGAGTTCCAACGAGATGACCGGCGGCGAGGCGATGGCCCGCATGCTGACGGCCTGCAATGCCGGGCCGATGTTCGGCATGGGCGGATTCCAGCTCCTGCCCTTCTACGACGCGGCGCGCCGGATCGGGCTCGACCACAACCTGATCAACGACGAGCGCTGCGCGGTGTTCATCGCCGACGCCTACGCCAAGGTCTCCGGCCGCGTCGGCGTTTGCGACGCGACGCTCGGTCCCGGTGCGACCAACCTCGTCACCGGCCTCGTCGAGGCGCTCAACGCGGGCTCGCCGCTCGTCGTCTTCGTCGGCGACACCCACCGGATGCACTCCTGGAAGAACATGACGCAGGAGACCCGGCAGATCGAGATCCTGCGGCCGGCCTGCAAGGAACTGATCCGCATCGAGATGGTCGAGCGCATCCCGGAGCTGATCCGCCGCGCCTTCCACGTCGCGACATCCGGCCGGCCCGGTCCGGTCGTCGTCGACGTGCCCGAGGACGTCTGCCACGGCACTTTCCCGTTTGACGAAGCCGAGTTCGCGGTCGATCCGGAGCTTTCCGCCACGCCGTCGCTGCGCTGCCGGCCGGCGTCGGAGGGCATGAAGCGTGCGGCCTCGATGCTCGCCAACGCCAGGCGGCCGCTGATGCTCGCCGGCGGCGGCGTCCATATCAGCGGGGCGACGGCTGCCGCCGAGGCGCTCGCCCGCGAGATCAACCTGCCGGTCGCCCACACGATGACCGGCAAGGGCGCGATCGCCTGTTCCGATCCGCTCAACGCCGGCCTGTTCGGCCGCTACGACCGCATCGCCAACGCGCTGATCGAGGCCTCCGACTGCCTCCTCGTCGTCGGCTGCAAGCTCGGCGAGATCGCGACCAAGCGCTACACCGTGCCGGCGGCCGACAAGACCGTCATCCACCTCGACAACGTCGCAGAGGAATTCGGCCGCACATTCACGCCGACACTGCGGTTGTGGGGCGACGCGCGCGAGGGCCTGCGCGACCTGTCGCTGGAGCTTGCGGGCGAGGCCGACGAGATACGCGCGCGGCAGCAAGGCTACGCCGACGAGGTCGCGGCGAAGATGGCCGAGTGGCGGAAGTCCGTCGACGCGCGGCTCACCTCCGACGAGCGGCCGATCAACATGGCCCGCCTCCTGAACGAGTTGAACAAGGTCATGCCGGCCGACGGCATCCTCGTCGCCGACGGCGGCTTCGCCGCGCACTGGGGCGGGCTGCTCTACGACACCAAGCAGGCCGGACGCGGCTTCGTGCCCGATCGCGGCTTCGCCTCGATCGGTTACGGCCTGCCGGGCGCCATGGGCTGCGCGCTCGCCGCGCCGGGCCGCCCGGTCGTCGGCCTGACCGGCGACGGCGGCTTCAACATGGTGATGGGGGAACTGGAGACCGCGCGCCGGCTCGAGCTGCCGCTCACCGTCATCGTCGTCAACAACGCGGCGTCCGGCTACGTCAAGGCGCTGCAGCACCTGATGTACGGGGCGGGCAGCTACCAGTCGAGCGATCTCGCCGAGGTGAACTACGCCCGTGTCGCCGAGTCGCTCGGGTGCGTCGGAGTTCGCGTCGAGGATCCGAACGACCTCGCCGCCGCGCTGAAGAAAGGCATCACCGGCGACGGTCCGACTGTGATCGACGTCGTCGTTACACGCGATCCGGCGCACATGCTGCCGGGCGTCGACAATCGGGCGGTGCAGGTCAAGAAGGGAGATCGGGTCGCCTGACGCCGCGATGAGCCTGGAGGCTTACGGACAATCAAACAGTTGGAGGAAATCACGATGAAACTTCACACAGCGCTGAGCACATCCGCCGTCGTGGCCGCATCGCTGTCACTTGCGAGCCTCGAAGCCGCGCGGGCCGAGATACCCGATACCACGATCCAGATCGCCCATGTCTACAACCCGGGCAACATCTGGTTCGAAACCGCGCAGCACTACGCCGACGGCATTAAGGAAGCCTCCGGCGGCAAGGTTACCGTCAACATCGCCCCGGGCGGCACCACCGGCACCTGGCAGGAAGCGATCGAGGCGCTGCAGATCGGCACCAACAACATCGTGCTCGAGTCGATCGGCACGCTCGACCGCTACGACCCGCTGCCCGGCATTGAGGCGTTCCCATACCTCATCCGCGACCTGGACCACTTCAAGAAGGTCTACTACGGCGACATGGGCGGCGAGCTCGCCGACGAGATCGAGCAGCGCACCGGCTTCAAGATCATCGGCGCGGGCTATCGCGGCTCGCGCAAGCTGTCGGCCAACAAGAAGGTCATGACGCCGGACGATCTGAAGGGTCTGAAGCTGCGCGTCCCGCCGCTCAAGATGTACCGCCGCACCTGGGAGTTGCTCGGCGCGAGCCCGGTGCCGATGCCGGCCCTCGAGATCTACACGGCGCTGCAGCAGGGCGTGATCGACGGGCAGGAGAACCCGCTCGAGGTGATCTACACCTTCAAATGGTACGAGCATCAGCCCTACGTGATGAACACCGATCACGTGATCGGGGCGATGACCTTCATCTTCGACGCCAACTGGTTCAATTCGCAGCCCAAGGAGCTTCAGGACATCCTCGTCGAGCAGGGCGAGAAGGCGATGCTCTGGGCGACCGAGCAGATGGTCGCGAAGGAGGACGAATACGAGAAGCTCCTCAAGGAGAACGGCGTCGAGATCGTCACGCCGGACATGGAAGCGTTCCGCGCGGCCGTCGCTCCGATCAAGGACGAGTTCCCCGAACTGAAGGAGTGGGTCGAGCGGATCAACGCCGTCCAATGATCGTCCCGGCATAACCGGGCAGTCGGGAGGGACAGCCATGCTCCGACATATCGCGCGGGCGATCGAACGCGTCCTCGACGTGATTCTGCTCGCGATGATCTCGGTGATGGCGGTCAGCATCTGCTGGCAGGTTTTCGCGCGCTACGTGCTGAACGACGCGCCCAGCTGGACCGAGGAGACCGCGCGTTTCCTCATGGCGTGGATCACCATGCTCGGCAGTGCCATCGTGATGCGTCGCGACGGCCACGTCTCCGTGGGGTTCATCGCCGAAGCGCTTCCTCCCGGGCCGCGAGCCGCCATCGCCTGGATCCGCGACACGCTGATCCTGGTGATGGCCGGCGCGCTGGTCTTCTACGGCTACCAGTTCGCCATTATAGGAGGGCGGCGGGATTCCGCCGCCCTCGAGATTCCGATGTTCTGGCCGTATCTGGCGATCCCGGTCGGCGGCGCGCTGATCGGTCTGCTGCTGGCCCTCAGGCGCGCGGGCCAGCTCGCCGGTGAAGGGGACGCGCCGTGACGATCGTCCTCCTCGCCGTCGGTATTGTCCTGCTCATCATGATCGGCATGCCGCTCGGCTACGCCATCATCACCGCCTGTCTCGGAATCATCTGGTATACCGGCACCAACCCGGTCATCGTCGCGCAGCGGCTGTTCTCGGGAATGGACAGTTTCACGCTGCTTGCCATCCCCTTCTTCCTCCTGGCCGGCTCGCTCATGTCGCGCGGCGGCATGACGGCGCGGCTGGTCGATTTCGCCAACGCGCTGGTCGGCCGGTTCGCCGGCGGCCTCGCCATGAGCAACGTCGTGGCGTCCACGTTCTTCTCCGGCATCTCGGGGTCGGCGGTGGCCGATACCAGCATGCTCGGGCGCATCTTCATTCCCGCGATGGAGAAGGAGGGGTACAGTCGCGGATTCTCCGTGGCCGTGACGGCGGCCTCGTCGGTCGTCGCACCGATCATCCCGCCGTCCATCGGTTTCATCGTCTACGGCGTCATCACGGGTCAGTCGATCGTCGCCCTGTTCCTCGCCGGCATCGTTCCCGGTGTCCTGTTCAGCGTGGCGGCGCTGGCATATGTGTTCGTCACGGCCAGGCGGCGCAGCTACCCGGTGCACGAGCCGGTGTCGCTGAGCCACATCGCGCTGGCGTTCCGCCGCGCCATTGCGGCGGTCGCGATGCCGATCCTGATTCTCGTCGGAATCGTGTCCGGCATCTTCACCGTCACGGAGTGCTCGGCGGTCGCTGTGCTCTACGCGCTTCTCGTCGGCGGCGTCGTCTATCGCGAGCTGACGTTGCGCGGATTGATCGACGCGCTCCGCGAGGCGGTCCAGACCACAGCGGTGATCATGATCATCGTCGGCGCCGCGCAACTTTTCGCCTGGCAGCTCGCCTACGCGCAGATCCCGCAGGCCGCCGTCGCGCTGATCACGTCGATCTCCGACAATCCGCTCGTGTTCCTTCTGATGATCAATCTGCTGCTCCTGTTTGTCGGCACGTTCATGGAGGCGAACGCGGCGATGGTCATGCTGGTGCCGATCCTGCATCCGGCCGGAGCGGCGCTCGGCGTCGACCCGGTCCAACTCGGCGTGGTGGTGGTGGTCAATCTCTGCCTCGGCCTGATCACGCCGCCGATCGGACTGTGTCTCGCGGTCGCCTGCAAGATCGCCGACCTGCCGCTCGAAAAAGGTGTCCGAGACGTGCTGCCGTTCGTCGCGATCGGCCTCGTCGTCCTGGCAGGGCTGTCCTTCATCCCGGCGCTCGCCCTCTGGCTGCCGGGCGTCGTTCTCAAGTAACGGAGCATTCCGATGGTCGACCGTCTCAAAGGCAAAACCGCGCTGGTGTTCGGAGCCGGCTCCGTGGGCGAGGGCTGGGGCAACGGCAAGGCTGCCGCCGTCGCCTACGCGCGCGAAGGCGCCAACGTCGCCTGCGTCGACATTGCGCCCGACGCCGCCGAAACGACTGCGGCGGTAATCCGCGACGAAGGCAATCAAGCGATCTCCTGTGCCGCGGATGTCACTAGGCTCGCCGAGATCGAGGCGGCGGTCGAGGCGACCATGTCGGCCTTCGGGCGCATCGATATCCTGCACAACAACGTCGGGATCAATGCGCCCGGCGGCCCTGTCGAGGCGAGCGAGGAAAGCTGGGACAAGGTGATGGACGTCAACGCCAAGAGCATCTTCCTGGCGTGCAAAGCGGTGCTGCCGATCATGGAAGGCCAAGGCGGCGGCGCGATCGTCAACATCTCGTCGCTCGCCGCAATCCGCTGGACGGGTTACCCCTATATCTCCTACTACGCCTCGAAAGCGGCGGTGAACAACTTCACCCGGGCGCTTGCGGTGCAGTACGCGCCGAAGAATATCCGCGTCAATTGCATCATGCCCGGCGTCATGGACACACCCCACATCTATCAGCAGATCAGCGGATACTATAAGAGCGTCGACGAGATGGTCGCCGCGCGCAACGAGATCCCGCCGATGAAACGCATGGGGACCGGCTGGGACATAGCCATGGCTTCCGTCTTCCTCGCCTCCGACGAGGCGCAGTACATAACCGGCGTCGAGCTGTGCGTCGACGGCGGCCTGCACTGCACGGTGGTTTGACATTTACGGGAAACCGATCGATGGCCGCGCCTGCGCTGATCCTCCTGTCCGAAGGCGTCGTTGTCGCCGACACAATTACGAAGCTGCCGCCCGGCGCCGCGGGGAGCGTCGTCGTGTCGGGGTCGCACGGCGGGCGCTACCCGGGCTATCTGGCGGCGGTGGGCGGGGTGCGTGCGGTGATCCTCTGCGACGCCGGCATCGGCCGGGACGAGGCCGGCATTGGCTCGCTGCCCTATCTCGATGCCTTCGGAATCGCCGCTGCGGCGGTCTCGCACCTCTCCTGCCGGATCGGGGACACCGGGGACATGCTGGCGCGCGGGCGGATCAGCCGCGCGAACGCGGCAGCCGCCATGCTGGGCGTTGCGCCGGGCGACACGACGCTCGATGCAGCGGCGAAGCTCCGTGCGGCACGGCTCGTCGGCGTCAAGCCGGAGCCGCTCGGTGAGGCGCGTGCCTGCGTCGACCAGCCGGGACTGCGCCGGATCGTCCTGCTCGACTCCGCCGCCCTGGTCGGGCCCGGAGACGCCGACCAGATCGTTGTCACCGGGTCGCATGGAGGGCTCGTCGGCGGCAATCCGGCGATGGCGCTCCGGGTCGACGGCTTCGCGGCGGTCTACAACGACGCGGGGATCGGCATCGACGATGCGGGGATCGGCCGGTTGCCGGCGCTCGACCAACGGGGAATCGCCGCCTTCACCGTCTCTGCCGCGAGCGCGCGCATCGGGGAGGCGTGTTCGACGTTCGAGGACGGCGTCATCTCGGCGGTGAACCGCACGGCCGCCGGCATGGGCGCAGAGGTTGGCGCGCCTGCTCGCGGTATCCTGCTCGCCTGGGCCGAGGCGTGATCGGAGGCCAATCCGTGACGGGCGACACCTCTGTCAAATCGGTGCAGCGGGCCGCCACGATCCTCAAGCTGCTCGCAAGCGAGACGACGGCGGGATGGCGGCTGTCGGACGTCGCCCTCCAGACGGGGCTCGGCAAGGCCACTGCGCACAGACTGCTCTCGGCGCTGGTGGACGCCGGGTTCGTTGCCCAGTCGCCGGAGACGCGGCGCTATCACCTCGGCTACGAGATCGTCCGACTCGGACAGCTCGCGACGCGCTACGATATGGGCGAGCTGGCGCGTCCCGCACTGCTCCGGCTCGCGCGGGAGACCGGCGACACGGTGTTCGTCTCGATCCGCGAGGGGCTCGATGCGCTCTGCCTCGAGCGCGAGGTGGGCGACTTCCCGATCAAGACGCTGACACTGAACGCCGGTGACCGCCGGCCGCTCGGCGTGGGGGCCGGAAGCCTCGCGCTGCTCGCCTTCCTCGACGAGGAAGAGATCTCCGAGATCATCGCCAGCAATACGGCGCGGCTGAAGATCTATCCGCGCTTCGGTCCGGAGGATCTCTCGACGCTCGTCAAGCAGACGCGGGAGCGGGGCTACTCGTTCAACGAGGGGCGGATCGTCACGGCGATGTGTGCCGTGGGAGTGCCGGTGTTCGATCCGCGCGGCCGGGTCATCGCCGCGATCAGTGTCGCTGCAATTCGCGAACGGATGGATCCGGAGCGCGTCGCATGGATCGTCTCGCTGCTGGGCGCCGAAGCAAAGAAGCTCCGGGCACGCCTGGCCGGGATGACGGAGCCGCGGTCAGACTAGGATCTGGTCCGGCGCCGGGCCGCCGAACCGAAGCATCCATTCAATGGACGAACGGTCGCCTCGACATCAATGACCGTACCGTCCTTCGCGCTTCCGGAGCGGTACGGTCGTGGTCCCGGTAACGACCGTCTCGATCTTGTCACCGAGAAGGCGGGCGCCCGACGCGGCAAACGCTCCGCCGCTCACCGGATCATGTAGACCTTGCGCACCGTCTCATGGACGCGGCAGGTGCCTTTCCAGTCCTTCGGGAAGAACGCCGCCGTGTCCGGCACGATCTCGATGACCTCGCCGGATTCGTGGGTATAGGTGCAGCGGCCCTCCAGGAAGTGGCAGAGCTCGTCGCGGGTGACGTGGCACTCCCAGTAGCCTGGCGTGCAGATCCAGATACCCGATTCAGGCTCGCCGTTCGGGCCCTTGTAGAGGAGCACGCCGGAGGTGCGGCTTTCGCCCTCGATCATGGTCGGGATGACGCCCCAGTCGGCGGTCGCCAAAATCGTCCTCGAATCGCGCAGGATCGGCGTCGGATCGGTCTTCTTCGTCGCGGCAACGCTCATTTCGTCGCTCCTCATCGCAGCATGTAGACGGTGCGGATCGTCTCGTGCACCTCGACGGTGCCGCTCCAGCCCTCGCGGAAATGCACGACGGTGCCGGGCGTCACCTCGATCACCTCGCCGTCGTCGGACGCGTAGGTCGCCCGCCCTGAGACGAAGTGGACGAGCTCGTCGCGCGGCAACACGAGGCGCCAGCTTCCCGGCGTCGATTCCCAGATGCCGGCTTCCGGCAGGCCGTCCTCGGCACCCTTCCACAGGAGCCTCCCCTGGTTGTGGGAGCGGCCGTCGATCGGCTCGAGATGGCCGCCCCAGTCGACGAGGTCGTCGTCCCAGGTAGAGGCGGGAGCGATATGCGGGGCACTCGATCTCAGGTTCGTGGGCATGGGTCACCCGGCGAGCTTGTTCAGGATCTCGGCGGCCTTGGTCGGGCCGTGGCGCGACTGCATGTGCGCAGACGTCGCCGCGAGCTTCGCCTTTATCGCCGGATCGGTCAGCATTGCGTTGATCTTCTCGGCGAGCTCGGCGTCGGTCCACTCGTAGCGGTCCATCTTGAAGCCGTGGCCGGTCTCCTGGACGCGGGCCGCATTGTCGTGGCCGTCCCAGACGTAGGGCATGATGATCGCTGGCTTGCCGAAATAGAGGCACTCGGTGAAGGAGTTGTTGCCGCCGTGGTGGATCACCGCGTCGACCTGCGGGATTACCGAGGGTTGCGGGAACCAGCCCGCGATGATGACGTTGTCGGGCAGGTCCGAATAGCGGTCGGCGTAGTCTCCGACATTGACGAGCGCCCGCACCGGCATCTTGGCGACGGCGTTAATGATCCGCTGCAGGAGATCGGAATCGCCCGAACCGAGCGTGCCGAAGCTGACGTAGAGGAGCGGCTTGTCGTTGTTGGCCTTGAAGGTCGGCACCTCGTAGGGCGCCTCCTGGCGCACGCAGCCTTCGAGGTACTGGAACTGCTTCGGGTCGAGCGGGTGGGACCGGTGGAACTTCACCGGTTCGGGATAGAGCAGCAGGTTCATGTGCGGCGAGGCCTCGAAGAACGTGCCGATCGGATAGGGCTCCTCGCCGCAGGTCTTCAGGAAAGCGTTGAAGTCGTCGTGGATCGGCTTGATGACATTGTTGAAGCGGTCGCGGAAGGCTGTGTGGCAGGCGGTGTCGTTCTCGCCGCAGCCCGACAGGTGCGGCGGGATAGCGTCGTCCTCGATCTCGTTCTCCGAGCAGGAGATGATCCGCACCCACGGCTTGCCGTTCTCCTTCGAGTACTGCTTGATCGCCGGGAACAGGATGACGTTGTCGACGCAGACGACGTCGGGCTTCACGTGATCGAGGATGCCGGGCAGGTCCTTCTCGGCCCACTTGGAGGAGTCGACGATCGCCGTCCAGCAGTCCTTCACGTAGTTGTCGATCTGTTCGATCGGCGTTTTGCGGAAGTTCGGGATGTGGCCGTTGATGAAGTCCTGCCAGAATCGCGCCATCGCCTCGGGCTCCATAGGCTCGGACAGGGCGACCGGATGGGCCTCGAAGCCGTAACCCTCGTAGACCGCGACGAAACCAGGATCCGACAGGAACACTGCCTTGTGACCGAGTTTCTCAATGGCCTGAGCGATACCGACGGAATTGAGCGCCGGGCCGAAGGCGGCCTCGGGGAAGAATGCGATTGTCTTACCGGCCATGAAGTTCCTCCTCAATCGATCAGTATGCGGCCGTGCTCGGGCCGCCAGTTGCACCAGGCGCGCTGGCCCGGCTGGAAATTGCCCTGTTCCTCCTGGACCGCGGTGAGGCGCACCATCACCGGGCTCGCCATTCCCTCGACGCGAACCAGCACGTTCACGTCCTGGCCGTGATAGGCGAGATCGGCGATCTCGCCTTCCACTGCGTTGTGGTCGGAAAGACCCGTGTCGCGCGACAGCGTGATCCGTTCCGGGCGCACGGCCACGCTCGCGGCCGCTCCTGTCGAAAGGGCGGAAAATCCGTCCGACTTCAGCAACCCGTGCCCGTCGAAGGCGATGCCGCCTTCCGTGACGGTGCCGTCGAAGAAATTGGTGACGCCGATAAAGCCGGCGACGAAGCGGGAAGCTGGGTTCTCGTAGAGATCGCGCGGCGCGCCGACCTGGGCGATGACGCCGTCCTTCATCAGCGCGATGCGGTCGGCCATGACCAGCGCCTCGTCCTGGTCATGAGTGACGACGACGAAGGTGATGCCGAGTTCGTGCTGGAAGCGTTTCAGTTCGAGCTGCATCTGCTCGCGCAGCTTCTTGTCGAGGGCGCCCAGCGGCTCGTCGAGGAGAAGCACGCGCGGCTTCTTGACGAGAGCGCGGGCGAGCGCGACGCGCTGGCGCTGGCCGCCGGAGAGCTGGTCGGGCCTGCGGTTCGCAAGTACCGAAAGCTCGGTCATCGCCAGCATCTCTTCGACGCGGGTGTCGATCTCCCGGCGCACGAGGCGTTCCATCTCCAGGCCGTAGGCAACGTTGGCGCGCACGCTCATGTGCGGAAACAGCGCGTAGGACTGGAACATCAGGTTCACCGGCCGGCGGTTCGGCCGAAGCGTGGTGATGTCCTTGCCGTCGAGCAGGATGCGGCCCGCGTCGGGCATCTCGAAGCCGGCGATCAGGCGCAGAAGCGTGGTCTTGCCGCAGCCGGAGGGCCCGAGCAGGGCGAAGAACTCGCCCTCCCTCAAGCCGACGGCGACACTGTCGACCGCCGTAACCGCGCCGAAGCGCTTGGTGACGCCGGCCACCTCGATCACGGTCGCGCGCTCGCTCATTCGCCCGTCAACGCTCCCTTGTTGGCCCGCTGCGACAGGAACACCAGCGTGAAGGAGACGAGCATGACGATGGTCGCCATGGCATTGATCTCGGGCGTCACGCCAAATCGGATCATCGAGTAGATGCGCATCGGCAGCGTCGTCGAGGAGGAGCCGGCGCCGGCGGTGAAGTAGGCGATGATGAATTCGTCGACCGACAGCGTGAAGGCGAGCAGCGCGCCGGCCAGCACACCCGGGAAGATCACCGGCAGGGTTATGCGGCGGAAGGTCGTGAATTCGCCCGCGCCGAGATCGATCGACGCCTCGACGATCGAATAGTCGAAGTGCTTGAGCCTGGTGCGCACCACGGCGCAGACGAAGGCGATGTTGAAGACGACGTGGCTCAGGATGATCGAGTAGAGCCCGAGGGTGAACTCGAGCAGCGTGAAGAACGAGAGGAGCGCGATCGCGAGCACGATGTCGGGGATGATCATCGGTGCGAAGAGGAGCGCGTCGAGGGCGCTCGAGGCCTTGTGGCGCTCGACGCCGAGCGCCAGCAGCGTGCCGAGCACCGTTGCTATGAGAGTGGAGAAGACGGCGACGATCAGCGTGTTGATCGCAGACGAGATGATCTCGGGGGAGCGGACCAGCGTCACGTACCAGTCGAGGGAGAAGCCGGTCCAGGCGGTCGGCATGCCCCCCTCGTTGAAGCTCAGCACCATCAGGACGGCGATCGGTGCGTAGAGGAACAGGTAGACAAGGCCGAGATGCAGGGCGAGCGCGGGCGCGGCGCGGCGAGTGCTAGACATCGGCCGCTCCTTTCCGCCCCTGCGAGCGGTTGACAGCGACGGCCTGCGCGAACAGGAGCAGCATCATGATGAGGATCAGGATCATCGACAGCGCGGCGCCGAAGGGCCAGTCGCGGGCGGACAGGAACTGGTCGTAGATCAGGTTGCCGACCATCTGGATGCGGCCGCCGCCGAGCAGGTCGGGCGTGATGAAGTTGCCGATCGACAGAACGAAGACGAAGACGGCGCCGGCGGCGACGCCGGGAAGCGTCAGGGGCAGGGTGACGCGCAGAAATGTCTTCCAGGCCGGTGCGCCGAGATCCTCCGAGGCCTCGCGGACCTCCGGGTTGAGCCGCTGGATCGAGGAGTAGATCGCCAGGATGACGAAGGGCAGGTAGTTGTAGACGAGGCCGGTGACGACGGCGAACTGGTTGTAGAGGATCGGCAGCGGCTCATCGATGACGCCGACCGCCTCGAGGCCGCGATTGATGATGCCTTCCCGGTTCAGCATGACGATCCAGGCGTACGTGCGGATCAGGTAGTTCGACCAGAACGGCAGCATCACCAGGAAGAGCCGGCGCATCTGCTTCTCGCGGGGGCCGAGCGAGATTGCGTAGGCCGCCGGATAGGCGATCAGCACCGAGACAAGGGTTGCGAGCCCTGCGATCTTTGCCGACAGCAGGAAGATCGAGAAATAGACCGGCTCGACCGCGCGGGAGAAGTTCTCCAGGGTGTGGGTGTACTCGATGCCGCCGTAGATGCCGCGCTCCTGGAAGGCGTAGAAGAACACGATGGCGCAGGGGATCACCATGAATACGGTGAGCCACCCGACGCCGGGCAGGATCAGCAGGAGGTTCTGGAGCTTGCGGTTCATGGCGAAACGTAGGTCGTTGCCATCCCCTTGGCCAGCGGCGTGGTTCTCGCGTTCGCCATCCGCTGCTCATCCCCGCGAACGCGGGGATCCAGGGCTCCAGCCACGGTCGTGCCGTATGGCTCCTGGGTTTCCGCCTTCGCGGGAACGAGCGGACAAATGGACGGCATGACGACGCCAGCTACTGCGCCGCCATGATCTCCGAGATGGCCTTGGTATAGTCCTTCTGGGCGGCGCCGAGATCGCGCAGCAGCTCGCCCTTCATGAGATCCGCCGGCGGGATCGCGATGTTCGGATAGGACGTCGCCATGGCCGGGTCGATCGCGTCCATCGCGGCCTTGTTCGGCACCTTGTACATGATGTTCTCGACCACCCACTTGCCGGTGTCGGCGCCGAGCACGTAGTCGATGAACTTGAGGGCGGCGTCCTTGTTCTCGGAAGCCTCGGTCACAACCATCGTGTCGACCCAGAGGTCGGTGCCTTCCTTGGGGATCACGTATTTGATCTTGTCGTTCTCGGCGATGCCGTAGTTGCACCAGCCGTCCCAGGCATGCACCAGCGAGGCTTCGCCGGAGACGAGCTTCGAGTAGAAGGTGGTGTCGTCGTAGGCGAGCAGATCGCCCTTGGTGCCGATCAGCAGGGCCTTGACCTCCTCGATCTTCGCCGGATCGGTCTCGTTGACCGAATAGCCGAGCGCCAGCATGCCGGCGCCCATCAGCCAGCGGTCGGTCGCCAGCATCGTCACCTTGCCCTTCAGGGCGTCATCGGGCTGCAGCAGGGCCGCCCAGCTGTCGGGCTCGCCGTCGATCAGGTCGGAGCGGTAGCAAAGGCCGGTCGTGCCCCAGGCGTAGGGCACCGAGAAATGGTTGCCGGGGTCGTAGGCGAGCTCGTTCGCTTCCGGGTAAAGGTTCTTCAGGTTGGGAACCTTGGCGTGATCGATCTCCGCGGTGAGGCCGAGCTTGTGCAGCGCCTCGGCGAAGGGGGAGGAGACGAACAGCACGTCGTAGCCCTTGCCCTTGCCGGCGACGACCTTGCCCATGATCTCCTCGTTGGTGGCGTGCAGCGCCACCTCGACGTCGATGCCGGTCGCTTCCTTGAACTTCTCCGGAAGGTCGGCTGGCATGTAGCCGTCCCAGTTCGAGATGACGATCTTTTCGGCGAGCGCGGTGCCGGCGGTAAGAGCGAGCCCGGCGCAGAGCGCGGTCGAAAGGGCGAGATGCTTGAGCTTGGTCATGGTGCGAAGTCCCCTCGGATTGTCTGGAAACGACTGGATTGTTGTTGTTCTGGCGCCGGCGCGGGGCTGCCGCCCCGACGGCTCGTTACAAGAGCTTGTACAGTTTTCGCAAAAGATACAATCGTCGAATCGTGGACCGGGCCTCAGCGCCGGGTCAGCCGGCGGTGCGCGAGAGTGCGAACCTTCCGGAAATCGGGGCGCTTGGCGTTGGCGGCCAGGATATGCTCGCGCATCCGCTCGGCGGCCAGCGGCGGGTCACCGGCCTCGATCGCCTCGAGGATCGCCAGGTGTTCGGCGAAGGACTGCCGGTGGCGCTCGCGGCTCGTGTACTTCTCGTATTCGGAAAGCCGCCTCAGCCGCGTCTGCTGGCGGATCGCCTGTGCGAGGAAGCGGTTGCCGCAGGCATCGGCGAGCGCTTCATGGAACGCCGCGTCGATGTCGAAAAGCTCGGCCACCGATGTATTCTCGAGCCCGTTGCCAAGGGCCGACTGGTGCAGGGCGCGCAGCTTGGTGATACGCCGGGCGGGCAGATGGAAGCCGTCTTCGGTCAGCGCCGCGGGCTCGATCAGCAGTCGGTAGCGGTAGCTCTCCCGATAGGACGCCTCGTCGTTCAGCGACGGCCCGAACACCCAGCCGTGGCCGGGCGTCTTTTCGACCAGGCCGTCCTCCTGCATGCGGGCGAGCACCTTCAGGATCACCGTCCGGCTCGTGTCGTAGCGGCGCACCAGGTCGCCGACCGAGACCTGGTCGCCGATCAGGTTGGCGAAGCGCTCGCTGGCGATCTGCCGGTAGATGCGGTCGGTCGCGGCTTCCGGTAGGGCGATCTCGTCGAAGGCGGCGCTGCCGGGCGCGGCCTCGAGGAAATAGCCCTGATTGGGCTCGGAGCGCACCACGTCGAGCTGTTCGAGCTGCTTCAGCGCCGTGCGTACCGGCGAGCGCGATACGCCGAGCGCATCGGCAAGCCACTGCTCGCGCAGGTGAAAGCCCCTTTCGGCCTGCTCGTCGCGGAGGATCGACAGGATCTTGCGGGCAAGCTCGGTCTTGGCCATTTGCTTCGACGGTCCGCTACGTATGACCGTCGCCGGGCGGTAGCCTCAGGCCTCGGCGAGGTTCAGCCCGATATAACGGTCGAGGACGGCCTGATCGTCAAGCAGCGCCTTCGAGGGGCCGCGATGGGCGATGGTGCCGCGCTCGATGACGAGCGCCTGCTCTGTGAGGCCGAGCGCGATCTCGGCGTGCTGCTCGACGAGGACCAGCGCGGTCTTCTGGGCCGCGCTCATCTGTTGGATCGCCGCCGAAAGCTCCTCCACGACGACCGGGGCGAGGCCCTCGAGCGGCTCGTCGAGAAGCAGGATCGCCGGGTTGGTCATCAGCGTGCGGGCGATAGTGAGCATCTGCTGCTCGCCGCCGGAGAGCTGGTTGCCCATGTTCTGGCGCCGCTCGGCGAGGCGGGGAAAGAGGCCGTAGACGGCGGCGAGGTCCCAGTGCCCCGGACGGGCGGCCACCGTCAGGTTCTCCTCGACGGTAAGCGTCGGGAAGATGTCGCGCTCCTGCGGCACCCAGCCGATACCGGCGCGCGCCCTGCGGAAGGAGGCGCGGCGCGTGATGTCCCCGCCGCGCCAGCGGATCGTGCCACGCACGATATCCGTGTAGCCCATGATGGTGAGCAGCAGCGTCGACTTGCCGACGCCATTGCGGCCGAGCAGGGCGAGGCTTCCGTTCTCCGGTATCTCGAAGGAGATGCCGTCGAGCACGATCGAGTCCCCGTAGCCCGCTCGGATGTCGGACAGGGAGAGCAGCGGTTCAGCCATGATGGGCTCCCGCATGATGGGAACTGCCGAGATAAACCTCGCGGACCTTCGGGTCGGCGGCGATTTCCTGCGGTGTGCCCTCCACGAGCGTCGCCCCGCCGACGAGGACGATGATGCGCGAGGCGAAGCGGAAGACGATATTCATGTCGTGCTCGATGAAAAGCACCGTCATGTCGTCGGGCAGTCGGGCGATCGCCTCGAACAGCTCCGAGCTTTCGCTTTTCGGCACGCCGGCGGCGGGCTCATCGAGCAGCAGCACCTTCGGCCTCGTGGCGAGCGCCAGCGCGATCTCCAGAAGCCTTTGCTGGCCGTAGGCGAGCTTGTGCGTGGGCCTGAGGCAGACGGATGCAAGCTGCATCGAGGACAGGATCTCGTAGGACTCGTCGACCGCGTCGCCGTACTTCGGCAGCTGACGCCACCAGTTGCCGGCCTCGCCGCGGCGCTCACAGACGGCGAGCGTCACGGATTCAAGGGCGGTCAGGTGTGGGAACAGGGTATTGATCTGGAAAGTGCGGGCGAGGCCGCGTTTGACGCGGGCGTCGGGCTTCAGCGCGGTGATGTCCTCGCCGCCGAGCAGAATCCGGCCGGAATCGGGGCGCAGCATGCCGGTGATCATATTGATCAGCGTCGTCTTGCCGGCGCCGTTCGGGCCGATCAGCGCGTAGCGGGCGCCCTTGGGCAAGCTGATGTCGATCGACTGGGCGACCCTCAGCGAGCCGAACTGCCTGTTGAGGCCTCGGGTGGCCAGGGCGAACTCGCTCATGGCTTTCTCCATCGCCCGGGGACGAGCCGGCTCAAGCCCCCGAGAACCCCGTCGGGCATGAACAGCACCACCGCCATCAGCAGGAGGCCGATCCAGAAGTACCAGTATTGCGGGTTTATGTCGGCGAGCTGGTCGCGGGCGACCATGAAGATGAGGGCGCCGACGATCGCGCCGTAGAGCCGTCCGGTGCCGCCGAGGATCAGCATCACGGCGAGGTCGGCCGAGCGCTGGAAGCCGAGAACCTCGAGCGAGGCGAAGTTGGTCGTCTGGGTCAGAAGGGCGCCGGCGACGCCGGCGATCGCTGCCGAGATCACATAGACCTTCTGCAGGCGGCGCTGGTTCGGCGCGCCGACCGCTGGCATGCGCGTCGCGTTCTCGCGGATCCCGCGCAGCGACAGGCCGAAGGGGGAATGCACCAGCCGGCGCGAAACGACGAACAGAATGAACAGCACGACCAGGGCGTAACCGTAGGCGGTCCTGCCCCAAAGGTCGAAGCTCCAGATGCCAAGGATCGGCCATGTGTCGACGCCCTGCAGGCCATCGGCACCGCCGGTCAGCCAGGCGGCCTTGTTGGCGATCTCGACCGCGATGAAGCCGAGTCCGAGCGTGATCATCAGAAGCGCGAGATGCTGCACGCGCACGATGACGAAACTGGTGACGTAGCCGACGATCGCGGCGGCGAAGGCTGCGATGAACAGCCCGCTGATCGGTTCGCCCCAGCCGAATTTGGAAATGATGCCGGCAGTGTAGGCGCCGACTCCGAAGAATACCGCGTGGCCGAGCGAGATGATGCCGGCATAGCCGAGGATCAGGTCGAGCGACACGGCGAACAGGCCAGTGATCGCGATCTGGCTCGCAAGACTCAAATAGGTCGGAAACAGGAAGAACGGTGTAAGCGCGGCGAGCCAGAAAGCAATCTCGAAGACGGTCCAGCGGGTCTGGCGCCTGAGGAAGTCGTGCGGGCTGACGGCCGGCGATGCCGGCTCTGTGTTGGCAGTGGTCTGGCTTCCCGTCGTCATGCCCGTTTCCCGAACAGGCCCAGGGGAACGAAGAACAGGATGCCGATCATCAGCACGTAGATCAGGAAGGCTCCGAGGTCCGGGATGTAGTACTTGCCGGCAATGTCGCCAATGCCGAGCAGCGTGGCGGCGACGAAGGAGCCGCGGATCGAGCCGAGGCCTCCGACGGCGACCACGATCAGCATGTAGACGAGGTAGTGGAAAGCGAAGGAAGGATCGAGGCCGACGATTTCGATCGACAGGGCGCCCCCCAGTCCCGCCAGCCCGCTGCCGAGCGCGAAGGTGATCGCGAATACCGTCTCGACATTGATGCCGAGGCCGCTCGCCATGCGCTGGTTGTCGACCGAGGCGCGCACCATCGCGCCGAAACGGGTGTATTCGAGGCCGATCACCAGGAACGCGGTGATGACGAGGGCAACCGCGATCAGGAACATGCGGTAGACGCCAAAATTGAAGCCGAGAGCCTCGACCGAGCCGCGCAGGTAGTCCGGCACCCGCACCGGCTGGACGGCAGTTGTGAACAGGTAGGCGGCGGCTGCGGAAATCACAAAGACGAGGCCGATCGTGAACAGCACCTGCTGGAGCGGATCGGATTTGTAGAGCCTGCGGAAAAGCGTTCGTTCGAGGACGACGCTGACGACAGCCGCGCCGAGGAAGGCGACCGGCAGCGCGCCGAGGAACGGCCAGCCGTACCGGTTCATCATGGTGACGGCGACGTAGCCGCCGATCATGGCGAAGGCGCTGTGGGCGAGGTTGATGAAGTTCATCAGCCCGAGCGTCACCGACAGGCCGACCGACAGCAGGAAAAGAAGCATGCCGTAGGCGAACCCGTCGAAAAGAACGCCCAGGATCTGCGCGCCCATGCCCCGCTGCCCGTTCTGCGTGTTGCTCTAGGCGATGCGGCGACCGGGCCTGAGGCCCGGCCGCCATTCTGATCGGTTGCGGATCACATCCGCGCCTTGACCGGATCCTTGACGGCCTCGACCTTGTCGAACTCGACGTTCACGAGGTTGCCGTTGGCATCCTTCTCGACCTTGCGGATGTAGATGTCCTCGATCACGTCGCGGGTCTCCGGGTCGATAGACATGGGGCCCCGGGGGCTTTCCCAGGACATGCCCTTGGCGGCATCGATCAGCGCCTGGCCGTCGGTATTGCCGTCGGTCTTCTTCAGCGCCTCGTAGATGACATGCATGCCGTCATAGCCGCCGATGGAGTAGATGTCCGGATTGCGGCTGAACATCTCGCGATAGGCCTTCACGAAGTCGGCGTTCTTCTCCGACTGGTGATTGTAGTCGTAGTGGAAGCCCGTGATGATGCCGAGCGCGCTGTCGCCCATCGAGGCGAGTGCCTCGTCGAGGGTGAGTTCGCCCTGGGCCATGATCTTGGTGTTCGCCGGCGTCAGGCCGCGCTCGGCGAGCGCCTTGCCGAGAGCCGCGGGCTGAGCGCCGCCCGGGATGAACACCCAGATGCCCTGCGGGTTGGCGTCCTTGGCGCGCTGCACGAAAGCGGCGAAATCCGGATTGGCGACCGGGGTCTTGTCGGCGCCGACGATCTTGCCGCCGGCGGCCTCGAAGGCGCGCTGGAAGGCGGCCTGGGCGTCGTTGCCCGGACCGTAGTCCGCGTTGATCGTGTAGGCTTCCTTGACGCCGTTGTCGTAGGCCCACTTTCCGAGCACCTCGTTGACCATCGGGGTGGTCATCGAGGTGCGCGTCATGTACGGCGACTTGGTCGTGATGATCGAGGTGGCGGCGTTCATGACGACCATGAACTTCTTGGCTTCCTCGGAGATCGGGCCGACGGCGAGCGCATTCGGCGTCAGCGCGAAGCCGGCGAGGATGTCGACCTTGTCGCGCACGACCAGTTCCTGGGCGAGGCGCTTGGCGACGTCGGGCGCGATGCCGCCCACGTCCTTGGTGATGATTTCGACCTTCTTGCCGGCGACGGTGTCACCGTTTTCCTTCATGAAAAGCTTGATGCCGTTGTCGACTTGGATGCCGGTGTCGGCGAAGGGGCCGGTCAGAGGCAGGATCACACCGATCTTGACCGTGTCCTCCGCCTGGGCGCTGCCAAAACCGGCGAGGCCGGCTGCAAGAGCCAGGGCGAGTGCTTTAGTCTTCCACATGGTTTTCTCCCTCGGTGGCGTTTGTCTGTAATTTTGCACTCAAACTATGACCCTTGGCCTTGGTGGTCAATTTTACTGTTCGGAAAAGCCGTTTTTGTTCGGAGATTGAAAAAGCGCCCTGTTTCCAAGGGCGTGAGCGCGTTTTCCGGCGTCGACGAGACGTCCGGGCGAGGTGCGCCGTTGCGATCGATCTATCCGCCGGAACGCAGCGTGCGGACGGCCTCGGCGGCGGCGCGCGCCGTCGTCGCGATCGCGTCGTAGTCGCCTGCGGCGAGCCAGTCCGGTCGCACCATCCACGAGCCGCCGACGGCGAGCACGTTCGGCAACCTCAGATAGCTTTCGAGCGTGTCCGGACCGATCCCGCCTGTCGGCACGAAAGATATGCCCGTCAGGGGGGCGGCGAAGGACTGCAGGGCGGACGGTCCGCCATAGGAGGCCGCGGGAAAGAATTTCAAGGTGCCGAAGCCCGCGTCGGCGAGGGCCATCGCTTCCGACGGGGTGGCGCAACCCGGCAGGAACGGAACAGGGGCCCTTAGCGCGGGCGTGACGAGATGTGGTGGCGTTCCCGGGGAGACGAGGAAGCGGGCGCCGGCGGCAACGGCGGCATCGATGTCGGTTGGGTGGCGGACAGTGCCCGCGCCGAGGATTGTGCCGGGAACGTTCTGGCTGATGAGGCGCAGGGATTCCAGTCCGGCGTCGGTCCGCAGCGTCACTTCGAGCACCGGCAGGCCCGACTCGACCAGGGTCCGGGCGAGCGGGATCGCCTGGGAGGAGTCGGCGATGGTGATGACCGGGACGATACCGGCGTAGCGCAGAGCGGTTTCGATGCTGTCCGTCACCCACGTGCCTCCCGCGTCAACCGCGTTTCCACTGCGTCGCGCGTCGGGATAGGCGCCACCGCGCCGAAGCCTTCCGTCGACAGCGCAGCGGCGACGACGGCGTAGCGCCCCGCCGCGAAGGGGTCGCCGCCACGCAGGTACTCCGCGAGAAAGGTGCCGTCGAAACAGTCACCGGCTCCCGTTGCGTCGACCGCCTCCACCTTAGGGGCTTTCACCCGCTCCCTTCGTTGCGCCGTCGCAATCAGCGCCCCTTCGGCGCCGAGGGTGAGGCCGACCACCTTCGCCCCGGCATCGAGATAGGCGTCGGCGATCGCGTCGGGCTCGTCGCGGCCGGTCAGCTGGCGGGCGTCGTCGAGGCCCGGCAGAACCACGTCCGCCATCGCCGCGGTCGCCTGGATGATCGCGCGGGCTCGTGGGAGCGGCCAGAGCTTGAGCCGCAGGTTGGTGTCGTAGGAAACGAGGCACTCATGGGCGTGCGCGTTCTCAATCGCCTCGAAGACCAGATCGCAGGCGTCCGGCGAGATCGCCTGGCTGATCGCCGATACGTGCAGGATCCGGGCCGTCGCAACGGCCGCAACGGGCAAGTCACCGGGTCTCATACGGCTCGCCGCGGAGCCTGCCCGCCAGTAGGAGAAACGATGTCCGTCCGGGCCGTGATCGACCATGTAGACTCCCGTCGGCGCGTCGGAAACGGTGACGACGTGTTCGGTCGAAACGCCTTCGCAGGCCCAGAGTTCCAGAAAGGACCGGCCGACGCCGTCGGTGCCGAGCGCAGTCGCCATGCCGACCTTCGCACCCTGGCGGGCAGCGGCGATCGCGGCGTTGGAGACGTCGCCGCCGTGGCCGAAAACGAGGCCGCCGGCGGTCCGGTTGAACTCGCCGAGCGGTTCGCCGAGGCAGAGGATATCGAGGGTTTTTTCCGTCATCCGCCCAGGATCATTATGACGCCGAGCACGAGCAGGCCGATACCGAAGGCCTCCATGCGCGACGTGTGCTGCTTGAACAGGCGCCGGGACACGATCTGCGCGAACAGGATCTCGATCAAGCCGAGCGTGCGCACCGGTGCAGCGTGCTGGATGGCGAAAGCCAGGAACCAGAACTGCGAGGCGAGGGCGCCAAGGAAGCCCGCCGTCATCGACGGGCGCCACAGGCGCAGGATCGCCATCAGGGTATCTCGGCGCCGCGCGATCAGGATCGCTGTGACGGTCGCCGTCTGCAGAGCGAGCGCGATCACCAGAGTCGTGGAGGCGGCGACGATGAAGTTACCGGCGTCGCTCGCCTGGATGCCACCACGATAGGCGACTGCGGAGAGTGCGAACAGCGCGCCGGAGCCGATGCCAAGAACCGTCGTGCGCAACGTGGCCTCGCGGTTCGCCGTCTTCGATGGCCACGACATCAGCAGAACGCCGGCGGTTGCGACGATTACGGCGGCGACCACCATCATGGTCGGAATCTCCGACAGGAAGGCGACCGAGAAGATCAGCACCAGCACCGGCTCGGTCTTGGTGTAGGCGATGGCGACCAGGAAGGAGCGCATGTCCATGGCCGCGAGCATCAGGGCGGTTGCCCCGAACTGCGCGCCTGCGCCGAGCGCCGTCCAGGCGAGCAATTCCACGCCCGGCAATGGCGGGGTCGTGCCGGTGAAGGTCGCGGTCGCGATCAGGAACAGCAGCGCGAAGGGCAAACCGAACAGGAAGCGCACATGCGTCGCCCCGACCGTACCGAGGGTCGTGGTCAGCTCTTTCTGCATGGCGTTTCGCATCGTCTGCGCGCCGGCGGCGGTCACCGTGAAGACCGCCCAGAGCCATTCGCCGAACATGATCCGGTTTCCGTCGTGAAGTTGCCGGCGGGGCTGCCCCCACGCCGCTATCCTGAATGCTGGTGGAAACGCTCCCCGCCGGGTCAGCCGCGTCCGACGAAGGGCATCTTGGTGGCCATCACCGTGATGGTCTGTACGTTGGCGTCAAGCGGCAGGCCCGCCATGAAGGCGACCGCGTCGCCGACATGCTTCGAATCCATGGTCGGCTCCGGCCTGGTCTCGCCGCTGGCCTGCGGCACGCCGGCCGGCATTTTCTCCGTCATCGGTGTTGCGGCGTTGCCGATGTCGATCTGGCCAACCGCGATGTCGTACTTGCGTCCGTCGAGGGAGGCCGACTTGGTGAGTCCGGTCACCGCGTGCTTGGTCGAGGTGTAAGGCGCCGAGTTTGGCCGCGGGGCGTGGGCGGAGATCGAACCGTTGTTGATGATGCGGCCGCCGCGCGGATTCTGGCCCTTCATAATGCGAAAGGCCTCGCGCACGCACAGGAACATGCCGGTCAGGTTGACGTCGACGACTTGGCTCCACTGGTCGAGCGTGAGATCTTCGAGCAGCACCGGCGGCCCGCCCATGCCGGCGTTGTTGAAAAGGACGTCGAGGCGGCCGAACCGGTCCTTCGTCGCCTTGAAGAGGGCGGCGACGGATCCTTCGTCCGTGACGTCGGTCGGTACGGCCAGGGACGATCCGCCGGCCGCGGCGATCTCGGCGGCAACCCGGTCCAGCGGCTCCCGTCGCCGGCCAGCCAGCACCACCGCGTGGCCCGACGCTGCGAGCGCCAGTGCCGCAGCCCTGCCGACACCCGTGCCGGCGCCGGTGACCATGGCAATCCTGTCTGCCATCGTTCGAGTTCCTCCAGACCCTCTCGTGCGTCGTCAGCGGCGCAACGTATACACCGTCGCGCCGCGATTCCAGCGGAACCTGCCGTTCGTCAGTACTTCAAATCGACATGGTCGAAGGGATGGCGGCCGAGCGGGTCCATCTTGAAGCCCTCGACCTCCTTGCGTGCGGCCATGAACACGACCGAATGGGCGAGCGGCACCCAGGGCGCCTCTTCCTTGAAGATTTCCTGCGCCTGCCGGTAGAGTTTCTCGCGGACTTCCTGGTCGTAGCTCAGCTTGGCGCGGGTGACGAGGGCATCGTATTCGTCGTTGCACCAGCGCGCCACGTTGTTGCCGCCGATGCGCGCCGCCGTGCAGCCGAGCAGCACGTGCATGAAGTTGTCGGGGTCGCCGTTGTCGCCGGTCCAGCCGTAGAGCGCCATCGAATGGTCGCCGTTCTGAAGGCTGGTGCGGTACTCGCTCCATTCCTTGGTGACGAGGTCGGCGCGGATGCCGATCTTGGCGAGATCGGCCTGGATCAACTCGGCGACGCGCTTGGCATCCGGGCTGTAGGGGCGGCTCACCGGCATGTACCAGAGATCCGTCTCGAAGCCGTTCGGATAGCCGGCTTCGGCAAGCAGGCGTTGCGCCCCGGCGGGATCGTAGGGATAGTCCCTGATGTCGTCGTTGTAGGACCACAGCGTCGGCGGCACCGGGTTCTTCGCTACCACGCCGACCCCACCGTAGGCGCCGTCGATGATCGCCTGCTTGTCGATCGCCATGTTGATGGCGCGGCGCACGCGAACGTCGTCGAAGGGCGGCTTCCCGGTGTTGAGCGCCAGGTAGCCGATGTTGAAACCTTCCTGCCGAAGCAGCTTCAAGCTCGGATCGTCGGCGATGCGTTGCGTATCCGAGGGGTTCGGGAAGGCCATCACGTGGCATTCGCCGGCTTTCAGCTTAGTGAGCCGCACGGCCGGGTTCGGTGTGATCGAGAAGACCAGCGTGTCGATCGGCTGCCGCCCCTCCCAGTAGTCCGGGAAGACGCGGTAGCGAACCGCGACGTCGTGCTGGAAACCGGCAAACGTGAATGGACCGGTGCCGACCGGCTTCTGGTCGAGCAGTTCCGGCGTGCCGGCGGCGAGAAGCTTGTCGGCGTATTCGGCCGACAGGATGGTGTTGAACGGCATGGCCATGTCGGCAAGGAACGGTGCTTCCGGCCGCGTTAGCTGGATGCGCACGGTCATGTCGTCGACCTTCTCGATCGACTTCAGCAGCTCCGGCATCCCCATGTCCTTGAAATAGGCGTACTCGGCATCCGACACGTTGTGGAAGGGATGGTCCTCCTTCCACTGGCGCAGCAGCGAGAACAGCACGTCGTCGGCGTTCATGTCGCGGGTCGGGGTGAAGTCGGCGGTCGTGTGGAACTTCACGCCCGGGCGCAGATGGAAGGTGTATTCGGTGCCGTCCGGCGAGATCTGCCAAGACTCGGCGAGTGCCGGCCGGATGCGGGTAGAACCCGGCACGAACTCGACGAGCTGGTTGAACATGGGCCGGGCGGCGTTGAGGCCCGTCGTCGTCGTGACGATCTGCGGGTTGAGCGCCTCCGGGTTGCCCTCCGAACAGAATACCAGCGTCTTGGCGCCGGCGGGGACCGACCAGAGCAGGGCGGCGGCCAGCGCAGCCCGTGCGAACGACAGTTTCATTCCATCCTCCTTCAGGTCGCGACGCCGTTCTCTAGACCGTTTCCGTCTCGCCGACGGATTCCGGTATTTCTATGATGAACTTCGTTCCCTTGCCGGACTTGCTCTCGACGTCGATCCTGCCCTGCAGCGTGCCGGTCACGAGGTTATAGACGATGTGCAGGCCGAGTCCGGTCGACCCGTGGCCGCGGCGTGTCGTGAAGAACGGGTCGAAGACGCGGCCGACGTCGTCGGCCCTGATGCCCTTGCCGTCGTCGGCGAACACGATCCTCAGGCGGCCCTTCGCCGGCTCGCTCACCACGATCGATATCTCGCCGGCCTGGCCGTCGTCATAGGCGTGGACCAGAGCGTTCATCAGAAGATTGGTCAGCACCTGGCCGAGCGTGCCGGGGTAGGTATCGAGCATCAGCCCGTCACGGCAGCTTATGCTGACCTTGTGGCGCGACTTGCGCAGTACGGGGCCGAGACTCGTCATCAACTCGTCGAGCCAGACGCGCATGTCGAACTGGCGGCGCTCGCCGCTCGCCTGGTCGGCGGCGACCTGCTTGAAGGAATGCACGAGTTCGCCGGCGCGATTCAGGTTGGCGAACAGGAGAGCGGAGCCTTCCTTCATCCGCTCGATGAACTGCCGCAGCTGCGAGCGCTTGATCTGGCCGGACTCCGCCACCTCGGCGAAACGCTTGACCTCCTCGCCGAGCTGCGTCCCGGTTGTCAGCGCGATGCCGACGGGTGTGTTGATCTCGTGGGCGACGCCGGCGACGAGCTGTCCAAGGGAGGCGAGCTTCTCCGCCTGAATCAACTCGACCTGGGTACGCTGAAGGGCCGCGAGCGCATCGTCGGCGCGATCCTTCGCACTTCTGAGATCGCGTTCGCGCTTGCCGATCTCGGCGACGAAGAAGTTGGCGGCGCGTGCCATTTCGCCGAGCTCGTCGGCGCGCTCGGCGTCGGCGACCGGACCGGCCAGCGGATCGGCGGCGAGATGCACCATGCCCTGCTGGAGCCTGAGCAGCGGCCGCGTGATCGAACGGGCGACGAAGTAGCCGGTAACCGCGCCGAACAGCAGACCGGCGGCGGCGCCGAAGATCAGGATGTTGCGGATCGTGTTGCCGATCTTCTCGGCGTCGGCGGTAAAGAGGTCGTTGAGCGCGCGGGCGCCGTCGATCATGGTGACGGCGGTCCGATCCATGTCGGCGATCCGTTCGTTCTGCTGGCGCAGCACGTCGGTCGCGGTGCCGAGACCGTTCCGCCACTGATCGATCGCGTCGATCATTTCCGACTGGATCAGCGGCGAGATGGGCAGCGAGGCGACGGTCTGCGACAGTGTCGCGATTTCGATCAGGATCGGGGCGGTCGCCTCAGGGTCGCGCTCGGCGAGCGGGGCGGCGGTGCGCTGGCCGAGCTTCAGAACCTCGATCGCGACGTTCTGGGTAGCGCGCTCGGTCTCGTTGGCCTCGACCGAGTAGGCGACGAGCTGAGCGATCTCCTCGTAGAGTGCCCGCTGCTCGGTGGTCTTCACTTTCAGCAGCCGGTCCGACCATTCGCTGAGCGTCTGCCCCTCGTTGGCGAGCATGAGATCGTTTGCCGCGGTTGCCTGCTGATCCGTCGCGGCGAGCTGGGTGATCGCCTCGTCGTAGGCCTTCGCGAGCGACTGCAGCTCGACCATCGCGGTGTGGTCCTCGATGTCGAGCGACTGCGAGAGCCGTGCGGTGGCGTTGCGCAGCCGGCCGATGTCGAAGCCGAGCTGGAGGCGGTGCCTCTCGACTTCGTCCGGCGGAGCGACGAGCAGGCGGGCTGCGTGAATCTCGGCGGCGACGACGGCCGCACGCAACTCTTCCGCAGCGTCGACGAGTTCGCGGATGCGCCGGAAGGCCGCGTCCCTGTCGCGCAGCGTCTGGATGATGTCGGCATTCGACGTTCGTTGACGCTCGCGCGCTTCGTCCGTAAGCGCGATCAGAAGCTTCGCGCGCGCACCCATCTCCTCGACGAGGCGGTCGTTCTGGACGGTGGCCACCATGAATGCGCCCATCGAACCCACATATCGGGTCAGGCCGTCGCGGGCGGCGGTAGCGGCCGAACGCAAGGCGGGAGCGCGTGCGACGTCTGCCAGAGCCTCCAAGTTCCAGCGCGCGTCCAGGGCGAACGACTTGAAACGCTGGGCGTCCTCCTCGCGCTCGTCGGTAATGGCGTTGACGTATTCGTCGCGCGCGGTCATGGCGACGAGGAGGTTGCGGTAGGTCGCGCCGGCGAGCACGGCGCCTGAGCGGGCTCGCTCGGCTTCGTTGAGCAGAATCCAGGCAACCGCCGCAATGGCCGCGGCGATCGCGATCGGTATTCCACCGACAAGAAAGACCCTATAGGTGATCCGCATGGCGGCTCTTTTACCGCGCGTCAGCCTGTTTCGCCATGGGAAGCGGCGGGCGGTGTCGAATGATCGTTGTTTCGGCCGATCAGACGCGTCCGGTGAGATGGCGCGCCTTGCGGAGGGCCGGGAACAGGTACGCCCAGATGCCGGCCACCGCCATGGTTCCGATCCCGCCGACCACGACCGCCGGGACCGTGCCGATCAGGGCGGCGGAAATGCCCGCCCGGAACTCGCCGAGTTCGTTGGAGGCGCCGATGAACACCAGATTGACCGCGTTGACCCGGCCGCGCAGGGCATCGGGGGTCCAAAGCTGCAAGAGCGTCTCACGAATATAGACGCTGATCATGTCGCAGGCGCCCATCAGGATCAGGGCGACGACGGACAGCCAGACTATCGTCGACAGGCCGAAAATGACCGTGAAGAACCCGAAGGCGCCGACGAACAGGAACATGGCGAGGCCCGCGTGGTCGCGGATCGGGCGCTTGGCCAGGTAGAGCGCCACGGCAACGGCGCCAATGCCAGGTCCGGCACGCAGGAGGCCGAGGCCCCAGGGACCGACCTCGAGGATGTCTCGGGCGTAGACCGGCAACAGCGCCACCGCGCCTCCGAGCAGAACGGCGAACAGGTCGAGCGAGATGGCGCCCAGCACGACCTTCTCGTGCCAGACGTAGCGGAAGCCGGCCATCAGCGTTTCCCAGCTCGTCTTCTGAGGGACGGTCTTCTGCACCGGGCGCGGGACCAGCAGCATGAACGCCGCGCCCAGCGCGAACAGCGCCAGTGCCGTCGAATAGGCAGTGATCGCCGACACGCCGTAGAGCAGGCCGCCGGCAACCGGTCCGACGATCGTCGCCGTTTGCCAGGAAGAAGTGTTCCACGCGATGGCGTTGTTCAGGTCCTCGGGCGGCACGAGGTTGGCCACCAGCGACTGGCCGGCGGGTCCGACGAAGGCGCGGGCGACGCCGAAGCAGGCGAGCACGGTGAAGATCGGCCAGACGAGATCGATGCCGGCGATCGTGAGGGCGAGCATCGCGGCGGCGCAGGCGCCCTCGGCGAGGAGGCAGACCGCCATGATCACGCGGCGGTTGTAGCGGTCGGAGACCGCCCCGGTGACGAGCACGAGCAGGAGTGCGGGGAGGAACTGGACGAGTCCTACGATCCCGAGGTCGAAGGGATCGCGGGTCATGTCGTAGATTTGCCAGCCGACCGAGACCGAGACGATCTGGATCGCGAACTGGGAGACGAACCGTGCGCCCCAATAGAGCGTGAAGCCGCGGTGCCGGAAGGCGCTGCCCATGTGATGGTGCGCGATGTCCTTGTCGGCTATCGGATCATCGGAGGGCATGGGCGGGTCCGCAAAAGGGCGACTCGAACGGTCGGACAAACGGCAGGCGCCTCCCTTACAGGAAGGCCGTCCGTCCGTCACGCATGGCCCCGCGCATACGGGGTATTCCGGTCAGGCGCTCTCGATCTCCTCGCGGAGGATCTCCAGCTCCAGCCACCGCTCCTCGGCGGCGGCGAGGTCGGCCTCGGCGCGGGTGAGCTTGTCGCTTGCCTCGGCGAAAGCCTTCGGATCGCGGGCATAGAGGTCCGGATCGGAGAGTTCGTCACGGGTCGCGGCGATCTCGTTCTGCAGCGCCTCCATGCGGTCGGGCAGGGTCTCGAGCGCGTGCTTGTCCTTGAACGACAGGCGGCGCTTGCCCTGCTGGCGCTCGGGAGCGGCCGGCTTCGCGGCGGCCTTTCCGGGCTTCGTCTCGGGCTTCCCGGTCGCCGCGCCTGCGGCCTTGTCGCGCTGGGCGATCATGTCGGAATAGCCACCGGCATATTCCAGCCAGCGGCCGTCGCCTTCCGACGCGATAACGGACGTCACCGTGCGGTCGAGGAAGTCGCGGTCGTGGCTCACCAGCAGCACCGTGCCCGAATAGTCGGCGATCAGTTCCTGCAGCAGATCGAGGGTTTCGAGATCGAGGTCGTTGGTCGGCTCGTCAAGGACGAGCATGTTCGAGGGCGTGGCAAAGGCGAGCGCCAGCATCAGCCGGCCGCGCTCGCCCCCCGACAGCGCACTGACCGGTGAGCCGGCCTGCTCGGGCGTGAACAGGAAATCCTTCATGTAGCTCATGACGTGGCGCGGCTTGCCGTCGACCATCACGGTGTCGGAGCCGCCGCCGGTCAGCGTGGCGCGCAGGCTCGTATCCGGATCGAGCCGGGCGCGGCGCTGGTCGAGGCTTGCGATCTCGAGGTTCATGCCGAGCTTCACCCAGCCCGAATCCGGGGCAAGCTCGCCGATCAGCATGTTGAGGAGCGTCGTCTTGCCGGCGCCGTTCGGGCCGATGACGCCGATCCGGTCGCCGCGCTGGATGCGGGTCGAGAAGCCGTCGACAACCGTTTTCCCGCCATAGGTCTTGGTGATCTTCTTTGCCTCGATGACGAGCTTGCCGGATATATCGGCTTCGGAGACCGCCATCTTCGCGGTCTCGGGAACGTGGCGATGCTCGCGCCGGGACGTGCGCAGGTCGTGCAGGTTGCCGAGCCGGCGCTGGTTGCGCTTGCGCCTGGCGGTGACCCCGTAGCGCAGCCAGTCCTCCTCCATGGCGATCTTGCGGTCGAGCTTGTGGAGGTCGCGCTCCTCTTCCTCGAGAATCTGGTCGCGCCATTCCTCGAAGGCGCCGAATCCGCGGTCGGTCGAGCGCGTGCGGCCGCGGTCGAGCCACACCGTGGCGCGCGACAGGGTCTCTAGGAACCGCCGGTCGTGGCTGATGATGACCATTGCGGCGTTGGAGGCGGAAAGCTCTCGCTCGAGCCATTCGATCGCCGGCAGGTCGAGGTGGTTGGTCGGCTCGTCGAGGAGCAGGACGTCGGGACGCGGCGCCAGCGCCCGGGCGAGCGCGGCGCGGCGCGCCTCGCCGCCCGACAGGGTCGCCGGGGTCTCATCGCCGGTCAGGCCGACCTTCTCGAGGAGCCGCTGGGCGATGTGGGGATCGTCGGTCGGGCCGAGACCGGCCTCGACATAGGCGCGCGTCGTCTCGAAGTCGGAGAAGTCCGGTTCCTGCTCGAGATACTGCACCGTCGTTCCGGGCTGCAGGAAGCGGCGGCCGGCGTCGGGTTCGATGCGGCCGGCGGCGATCTTCAGCAAGGTCGACTTGCCGCAGCCGTTGCGGCCGATGAGGCAGACGCGGGCGCCGGGCTCGACGGAAAGATCCGCGCCTTCCAGCAGCGGTGTGCCGCCGAAGGTCAGCCGGATGTCCTGCAGGAGAAGGATCGGGGTCGCCATCGCCAGCGGAGGTAGCCGGTCGCGCGTCCCCCCGCAAGGGCGTCCGGCGAGGAGCGGTCGCTACTTGTTCAGGATCAGCTTGCCGAGCCGCGTGATGCGCAGGACGTAGCGGTCCTGGTTGTGGCGGATGCACACCTCCTTGCGGCCTTTGAAGAGGTCTTCGGAATCGATGCAATCTTCCAGGCGGTCTGACGGGTCCTGGGCCGGGACGGGTGGGGTGGAGGAACTCTTCGACGTCGGCATCTGCCACTTCAATCCTTTGATACGCCTAGCGAATCCGGCCGCCACGACGGTTCTCGGATTCTAAACTTGACTTTTATAGTCTGATTATCCTAGAAGACAACAGGCCGATGGTGATCGCACCCGCGAACGGTTGCCAGCGGCCGACAATCCAGCGAGCGAACGGCTTGGCGGCCGGCTAGCCAGCGCGACAAACGGACCTCCGGGCGCGGTGGGACGCACCGGTGGGTCTTTGAAGCAGCATCTTGACGCGATCGTTATTTCCGATTGAATATAGCGATCGCGTCGGGAGCGGGTAGCCGGCGAGAGCGCCGGCCCGCTCCGCCGGCTCCGCGCGAGCGGTGCGCCGGTAATGAATGACAGGGTTTCGGATACGGGGCTCTTGTCACACGGGCAGCCGCACACGGCTGACGCGTCCGCGGTCGGGGGATCTGGGCGACGTTGGCCGGCTGAACCGGTGGGAAGGGAAACGTAGCCAGTCGCCGGGATCGGGTGTCGATTCTCCTTCTCCTCCTTCGACACTCGCCCGGCGACTCATTTTCCCAACAGGTCAGGCCGGCACATTCTCGCCGAGATAGTCGACGGCGGCCTGGATGGCGCCAGCTCCATGCGGGAGCTTCAGCCCCTTCAGCGCCATGTCGATCGAGGCCAGCATGCCGAGCAGCATCGGCGCGTTGCAGTAGCCCATGTGGGCGATGCGCAGAGCCTTGCCCTTCAGCTCGCCGATGCCGCCGCCCATGGTGACGTTGCACTTCTCCAGGCAGTATTTCTGGATCGCGGCGGCGTCGTGGCCGCCGCCGACCAGCACGCAGGTGATCGACGCGGAACGGGACTGCGGCTCGACGATGTTGAACCCGAGCACGCCGCCCTCGGCCCATTTCTCCACCGCACGATGGGTCGCGCCGGCGAGCAGCCGGTGCCGGGTCCAGGCGCCTTCGAGACCTTCGGCGAGCAGGATGTCGAGCGCCGCGCGCTGACCGAACAGCAGGTGCTCGGGCGGGGTCCCGCAGTACTTCTGGTAGTGCAGCTCGCCCTCGCGGGCCGTCCAGTCCCAGTAGAGCGTGCGCAGATCGGCGGTTTTGTGGGCGGCGAGAGCCTTCTCGTTCGCGGCGACGAAGCCGAGCCCCGGCGGCGTCATCAGGCCCTTCTGGGCTGCCGAGACGGTGACGTCGACGTTCCAGGCGTCCATCTCGTACGGCATGCAGGCGAGCGAGGCGATGGTGTCGACAAGGAACAGCGCGTCGTGGCCGGCCGCGTCGATCGCCGCGCGGATCGCCGGGATGTCGTTGACGACGCCGGAGGCCGTGTCGATCTGCACGACGAGGATCGCCTTGATGCGGCGCTCGGTGTCGGCCTTCAGCCGCTCCTCGACCGCGTTCGGGTCGACGGCGTGGCGCCAGGTGCCGTCCAGCGTCTCGATCTCGACGCCCATCATGCGGGCCATCTCGCCCCAGTTGTGGGCGAAGCGGCCGCTCTCCAGCACCAGGACGCGGTCGCCGCGCGACAGCACGTTCGTCAGGGCGGCTTCCCAGGCGCCGTGGCCGTTGGAGGCGTAGATGTAGGGGCGCCCACTGGTGCGGAAGATCGCCTTCAGGTCGCGCCGGATACTCTCCGTGTATTCGACGAGCTCGCCCGTATAGATCTGGATCGCCGGGCGGTGCATCGCGCTCAAGACCGCGTCGGGGATCGTCGTCGGGCCCGGAATTCCAAGGAAGTCGCGGCCGGTGCGGACCGTCATTGTCGTAAGTCCCGTTCCTGGTGGTGACGTGCCCGCGCGCGAACCGGCGGGCTTTGGCGCGGACAGGCGCCGGATCGCTTATCTCCGGGCGGTGGCCCAAAGGTCAAGCGGCAGCCGCGTCGGTGCGCCTATCGATCGCCATCGCGATCGCGCCGGAACTCGCTCGGCGTGCGCCCCGTGCGGCGCTTGAAGAAGCGGCAGAAATAGGCCGGATCGGCGAAACCGAGCTCGTAGGCAACCATCTCGATCGTGGCGGAGGTGTAGATCAGGTGCCGCTGCGCCTCGAGCGCCAGCCGGTCATGCTGGAGATCGAGAAAGGTCTTGCCGGCGAAGCGGTGGCAGAGCCGGTTGAGCCGCGGCTGGCTCAGTCCGAGGCGGTCGGCGCAGGCGGCGACCGTCATGTGCTCGCGGTAGCAATCCTCGATCAGCCGGCAGGCAGCGGCGAATCGCTCTCGATCTTCGCCGCGCGTGTCGGCGCTCTCGCGCTCGGTCGCGACCTGACGCCGGATTGCCATCAGAAGCGCATGGAACAACCAATCGAACATGGCATTGCGGCCGAGCTCGCGGGTCTGGAACTCGTGCGCCATCTGCTCGAGCAGCGTCGAGACGAAGCGGGCACGGGGCGGATCGCTGTCGAAACGCACGATACGGGCCTCGGCGAGCAGAGGGTCGAAGAGGTGGCGGGCGTCGCGACCGCCGGAATCGAAGAGCAGCGCCTCCGAGACGGTGACGACGTAGCCGATCGTCTCCGGCGTGAAGCCGAAGCCGTGCACCACGCCGCCCGGAACGCAGGTCGCGCAGGGCCCCGTGATTTCATCGGTGCGGTCCTCGATCTGCACCTCTGCCGGCCCGTCGATCACGTGGACGATCTGGAACATGCGCCGGTGCATGTGCGGCGCGATTCGCCACTGGTATAGGCTCGAGCGGACCTGGATGTCCTCGATATGGACGAATTCGGGGTCGTCGGCGCCCGGCCTCTCACCATAGAGCGCGAAACGGATGACCGGATCGCGGCCGCGCTCGATGTGCATCGTGGTCTCCTTCTCTGCGCCGCCATCGAACAAAAAGTACAAGAATACCCGCCGGTCCGTCCATTAATCGGCTTGGCGGATAGCGATAATGTGCAGAAAAACCAGAACGACAGGCGAGGGTGAGGAAATGCGCACGCAAGTCGGCATCATCGGCGCCGGCCCGTCGGGTCTGCTTCTGTCGCAGCTTCTCCATCTGCAGGGTATCGAAACCGTCGTCCTGGAACGCCAAGGCCGCGATTACGTGCTGGGGCGCATCCGCGCCGGCGTGCTGGAGCACGGCTTCGCTGACCTGATGCGCGAAGCGAGGGTAGCCGACCGCATGGAGGCGGAGGGGGAGATCCACGACGGATTCGACATCGCCTACGAAGGCAGGCGCCACCGCATCGATCTGAAGGGCCTGACCGGCGGTAATTCGGTCATCGTCTACGGCCAGACGGAACTCACCAGGGACCTCTACGAGGGCCGCGACCGGATGGGCGGTATCGTCGTGCACAACGCCGAGGACGTGAAGCCGCACGAATTCGACGGCAACGGCTCGCCCTTTCTCACCTACAGGCTCGACGGCGAGATGCATCGGGTCGACTGCGACTTCATCGTCGGCTGCGACGGATTCCACGGCGTCAGCCGCCGGTCGATCCCGCACGACGCGCTCAAGGAGTACGAGACGGTCTATCCGATCGGCTGGCTCGGCGTCCTGTCGCGCACGCCCCCGGTCTCGAAGGAGCTGATCTACGTGAACCACGAGCGCGGCTTCGCGCTGTGCTCTCTCCGATCGCAGGTGCTGAGCCGCTACTACGTCCAGTGCAGCTTGGACGACAATCCGGACGACTGGCCGGACGACCGGTTCTGGGAGGAGCTGACAGTCCGGCTGCCGGAGGATGCGGCCTCGACGATCGTCACCGGACGGTCGATCGAGAAGTCCATCGCGCCGCTCAGGAGCTTCGTAGCCGAACCGATGCGCTACCACAACCTGTTTCTCGCGGGCGACGCCGCCCACATCGTGCCGCCCACCGGCGCGCGCGGTCTCAACAGCGCGGCCTCGGACATCCATTACCTCTACCACGCGATGGTCGACCACTACCGCAAGGGCGACCGGAGAGGACTCGACGCCTATTCCGACCGGGCGCTCGCCCGCGTCTGGAAGGGCCAGCGGTTCTCCTGGTGGATGACGCGGCTCCTGCACCGTTTTCCGGACATGACCGATTTCGACCGGCGCCTGCAGAAGACCGATCTCGACTATCTGTTTTCCTCGAAAGCCGCGCAGACGTCGCTTGCGGAGAACTACGTGGGCCTGCCCTTCTGAAGGGGCGGCGGGGACGACGTCTAGTCCGAAACCGGCAGCTCGATGCGGAAGGTGGTGCCTCCGTCGGCGCCGGCGGGCTCGGCGGAAATGCTGCCGCCGTGCAGGTCGACGACGCGCTTGACGATCGAAAGCCCCAGGCCGGTCGAGCTTTCGCCGCCGGTCGGCTGGGCGGACAGGCGCTGGAAGCGGCCGAACAGGCGCGACATGTCGTCTTCCGACAGGCCGGGGCCGGTGTCGGTGACGCAGATCGTCGCCACCCTGCCGTTCAGGTCGGCCGAGATTCGGATGCGGCCGCCAGCGGGCGTGTACTTGATGGCGTTCGACACGAGGTTGTCGATCGCCTCGCGCAGCCGGTCGTAGTCGGCCCGGATTGGAAGCGAAGCCGGTGCCGTCAGCGCGATATCCTGGGACTTGCGCTCGGCAAGCGGCCGGTTGCTCTCGGCCACCGAGTTGACGAGCCGGGCGATATCGATCGGATGGCGACGGATGGTGATGTCGAGCGCGTCGTCCATCGCCTCCCTGATCAGCCCCTCGATCATCGACGTCATGCGCCGCGCCGACTGGGTGATCTGGTCGACCTGCTTGCGGACATTCTCGACCGGCATCGGATCGCGCTGGACCTGCTGGCCGAGCATATCGGCGCGGCCGAGGATGACGCTCAGGGGGTTCTTCAGGTCGTGGGCGACGATCCCGAGCACTTCCTTCTTGAAGGCATTGGCACGGTTGAGCTCGTCGGTGCGCTGGGCGACGCGCTCTTCCAGCCGGGCGTTCGCCTCCTGCAGTTCCTCGTAGAGAACGACGTTGTCGAAGGCGACGGCGAGGCGGCTGCAGAACACCTCGATCAGCGCCTTGTCGGTTTCGGTGAGCGGCCGGTCGGTCTCGACCACAAAGGCGACGTCGCGGCCCGAGCGGAACCGGAAGCTGGCCGCCGCGCCGGTCTTGCCGAACTCGATACCGCCGTCGGTGGAGGCGGCCTCGATCAACGCCCGCTCGTCCTCGCCGAGATCGGCGGCCGAAACCGGCCTGCCGGCCTCGTCAGAGGCGCCGCAGGTGGCGATCACCGACATGTCATCCCAGCCGGCCGCGCCGCTGCCGAGAACGGCCACGCCGGTGCAGTGTCCGCCGACGAGCTTGGCGAGCTTGTCGAGCACCGCCTTCGTCAGCGGTTCGATCGAGCGGACGTCGAACAGCATTGCGGCGGCGTCGACGATGGTCTCGAGACCGCGCAGGGTCTCGTCCATGCGCCGCAGCTGCTCGTAGGAGCGCAGGGCCGCCGTCAGGGTGGTGAACAGCTTGTCGGCGGTGAGCTCGGTCTTCGCCTTGTAGTCGTTGATGTCGTAGTCGACGATGACGCGCCGCTCCGGCGCCTGGCCGGGCTGTCCGGTGCGCAGGATGATGCGGACGGTCTCGTTGTCGAGCTGCTGGCGGATATGGCCGACAAGATCGAGGCCCGCCGTGTCGGTCTCCATGACGACGTCGAGGAGCACGATCGCGGTATCCGGGTGCTCGGCGAGGACGCGGCGACCCTCCTCCGCGGAATAGGCGGACAGGATCTCCAGGCCGCGACCCTGCAGGCGATAGTCGTGCAGTGCAAATCGCGTCCCGTCGTGCACGGCGGGGTCGTCGTCCACCACCACGACCTTCCAGCGGCGACCGATATCGGGTTCGGCCGGCTCGGCGTCGTCGTCGAGAACAATGACGAAATCGTCGTCGCTCATCACCTCGGTCCGTCGGTCAGCGCGCCACAGCGAAACCCGTGCATCGTCGCGTGGCGCGACAACCGCCCAAAGTCATCGGAAAATGCGTCCCAGCTCATGCACGTCCAAACGACGCCCGACAAGGTCCCCAAACCGCTGGTTCGGCGAATTATAGCCGATGTTGGGACCAATCCCAGCCTTTTAGTGCCGCGCGGCGCGCCTGGGGGGCCTGCGCGACACGTCGCTGGCGACGCCGCGCTGGCGGCGGCGGCCGTGCGATGGCATTCTCGACACGGAATTCGAGCTATAGACAGACCTTTCAGGAACCCGAACAGCCAAATGACCCGCACCGTCCTCGTCCTCAACGGGCCGAACCTCAATCTCCTGGGTACCCGGGAGCCGCATATCTATGGATCCGACACACTCGCCGATATCGAGTCGAAACTCGGTGCCCGCGGGGCCGAGCTCGGTATCGAGATCGATTTCCGCCAGTCGAATCACGAGGGCGAACTCGTGACGTGGCTGCAGGAAGGACGGGGCAAGGTCGCCGGCGCAATCATCAATCCGGCCGGCTACACGACCACCTCCGTGGCGCTGCTCGACACGATCCTCGCCTGCGGCTACCCGGTCATCGAAGTGCACATCAGCAACATCCACCAGCGCGAGGCGTTCCGTCAGAATTCGCTGATCTCGAAAGCCGCCAAGGGGGTGATCTGCGGTCTCGGCATACAGGGATACGCGTTGGCCCTGGAGGCACTCGACCGGCTCACCAGGGGCTGAGGCGGGCGCGGATCGCGGTCGATCTCGTTGCATCGGAAACCTGATGCGCGGCCTGGAGGCCTTCGCTAATATCATGTGGTTGAAATAGCTGGCATTTGCGTGGACCGGTGGCTGAAAATCCTCATATCCTGATCGTCGACGACGATCCCGACATCCGGGAGATGGTGCGCGACTATCTGCTCGCCAACGAATTCGTGGTGTCGACGGCCGAAAACGGCGCGGCGATGAAGTCGGTGCTCGCCGAGCGGCCTGTCCATATCGTCGTGCTCGACCTGAAGATGCCCGGCGAGGACGGATTCACCCTGACGCGCTACCTGCGCGATCGGGGGCCGGTCGGGATCATCATGCTGACGGGCAGCGGCGAGGTGGTCGACCGGGTCGTTGGGCTGGAGCTCGGCGCGGACGACTACCTGACCAAACCGTTCGATCCGCGCGAGCTGCTCGCGCGCATCCGCAGCCTGCTGCGACGGCTGGCGAGCGACGAGGCCGGACGGGCCCAGCCGCCGGCGACGATGGGCCACGAGGTCGTCATGGGGCGCTGCATCCTCAATCTCGACACCAAGCGGCTCTACACGCGCGACGGCGAAGACGTGCCGATGACGTCGATGGAGTTCGATCTGCTGAAATCGTTCGCGGAATGCCCGAACCGGGTGCTGTCGCGCGATCAGCTGCTCGACATGGCGCACAATCGCGACATGGAGGCCTTCGATCGCTCCATCGACATCCGCATCATGCGGCTCAGACGCAAGGTCGAACCGGATCCGAGCAAGCCGGAGGTGCTGAAGACGGTGCGCGGCCTCGGCTACATGTTCGTGCCTGCGGGCAAGCGGCCGGCGGGCTGAACGGGCCTCTCCGGAAAACACGTTTCCGAAAACGCCACCGGCGGCCGGGAGGTCAGGACCGGCCGCCGATGATCGTAGTAGAACAAGCTGCGGGGACAGCTTGCTTCAGGTGGAACGTTTCAGAGGACGACGACCTGCGTGCCGATCTTGACGCGGTCGTAGAGGTCGACGGCGTCCTCGTTGAGCATGCGGATGCAGCCCGAAGACATGGCCTGGCCGATCGAGGCCGGCTGGTTCGAACCGTGAATGCGGTAGATGGTCGAGCCGATGTACATGGCGCGGGCGCCGAGCGGATTGTCGATGCCGCCGGGCATGTAGTCGGGCAGGCCCGGCTGACGCTGCTTCATCTCTTCCGGCGGGGTCCAGCCCGGCCACTCGCGCTTCTGCGATATCTTGTGGATGCCCGACCACTCGAAGCCCGGACGGGCGACGCCGATGCCGTAGCGCATGGCGACACCGCCTTCCATCACGTAGTAGAGCCGGCGCTCGTTGGTGTCGACGACGATGGTGCCCGGCGCATAGGGACCCGCGTAGTCGACGATCTCACGCGGGATGCGCGTGACGTCCGGCCGCTGGGTCGCGACACGCGCGGGCTTCAGCACGCGCATGGTAAGCGGATCGAACTGGACAAGGGTATTGGTGCTGGCGCTGGCCGGGACGGCGGCGAAAGCGGCGGCGGCGACAGCCGCAGCGAAAAAGAAACGACGCATTGTTATTGCCTCCACTGGAATTCTTTTGCGGTATCTACCGGGCAGCCGTTGAGATCGCGTTCAGCGCTGGGCGACAATCGTCGCCGCCGGGGTAACGATCGATATACGATCCGCCGGGCGGTCTTCGATCAGCACCTGGCGCAGCCCGGACCTGGTGGCGTCGTCGCCGGCGAGCTTGAGGCAGGCGGCGGGAATGCGCGGCCAGGTATAGCCGTCGCAGTTGCCGACGACGTCGAGCTGGTCACTCTTCGGGGTCGACTTCGGGGCCGGGATCGCGGTGCCGTCACGCTCGGCGGCAAGGGCGCCGCGCAGCTCGTCGGCGACCTTGAAGGTCGGGTGACGGTCCTGAAGCTTCGCATGTTCCACGCCAAACGTCTGCTCGCTGTGCGAAGGCTCGGTCACAAAGACGATCCCGGCGGCGGCGGCAGCCGACAGGAAGATCATCGCGCGGGTGGTCAACATGGTCCTCTCCTGAAGCCCCGATCGCGAGGGGCTGTCTCAATTCCGATGGTGCATGAATAACGCCCGACCTTTTCGATCGTTTCACGCCGCGGGAGGATTTTGGTTTCAATGATTTCGCGGGAGAGAAACTTGTCTTGTCTGCTATCTCGATTACAAATCGGCCAGAAACGACCGCTGCGGAACCGAGGCGACCGCCGGATTCATTTGCCGATTCATCAGTATAGCCGAGACACCGGAACGCGGTCCGGCTGCCTCCGACACGGGCGGATTTCGCCCGGGAGCGGGGCACGGCGGCCTTGAAACATTCTTCTCGCTTAGCCGGACTGTTTCCGGCCGCCGATGAGCTTTGGCGCCTAGAGCTTGCGCGGCGCGACGAGCGCATCGACGGCGGCGCAGCCTTCCGGCAGGGCCAGAACCGGATTGACGTCGATCGACTCCACGACGTCGCCGAGAGCCGCGGCGAGCACCGAGAAACGGGCGGCGGCCCGGCTGAGAGCATCCACGTCGCTCGCAGGCGCTCCCCGGGCGCCGTCGAGCAGGGCGCGCAGGCGCAGCCGATCGATCTTGCGGCGCGCCTCGGCCGCATCGAACGGCGGCTTCAGGAAGACGACGTCCTTAAGCACCTCGGCATGGATGCCGCCGAAGCCGATGAGGACGACGGGGCCGAGGCTCGGATCGCGGGTGACGCCGAGAATCATCTCGATCTTCGGCCCGCCGATCATCTTTGCGACCGCCACGCGCGGCCCGAGCCGGCCGGCGATGTCGCGATAGGCCTTCGCCAAGGCCTCGGGCATCCCGATGTCGAGTGCGACGCCGCCGACATCCGACTTGTGGGCGATGCCCGGCATGGCGGTCTTGAGCACGACAGGAAAGCCGACGCGTTCGGCGATCGCGATGGCGCCGGCCTCGTCATCGGCGACCTCGCAAGGTGCGGTCGGCACGCCGAAGTCGGCGAGGAGCCTCAGCCCGTCGAGTTCGTCGAGGGCCTGGCCGGAAGCGAGCCGCCCGCGCCAGCGGGCGACGAGCGCGGGGTCGGCCGGCTCGATCTTCATCGGCGGGCGGTTCCTGTAGTCTCGCCATTCGAAGGCGACGCGAGCGGCGGCGACGAACGCGGCGAGGCCGTCGAGGACGGGCGCGCCCCGTCGCGTCGCCGCGACCGCCTCCGGATCGGTGCCGGAGCCGTGATAGGTCGAGACGACGAAGGCGGGCTTGCCGATCTCGTCCAGGCATTCGCCGACCAGCTTCATGTTGATCGGCTGCACCTTGCCGCCGACGCTGCGGTCGAGCACCAGCGCCCCCATGGCGGTGCCTGGATCGCGCATCAGCGCCTTGAAGCTCTCCTCGAAGTCGAACGGAAAGTTGCGGCCCGAGCCCCAGTGGTCGAGCGGGTTCACCGGCTCTAGGCCGTAGTCCAGCACGTCCTTCAGGCGCGCGACGGTCTGCGGCCCCGGCTCGGCGAGCGGCACGCCGTGGTCGTGGCACAGGTCGATCATCAGTCCGCGCTCGCCGCCGGAATCGTGGCTCGAGGCGATGCCGCCGGGGCCGAGGTCGCGGCTGACGTTCAGCACCATCAGCGCATGGGCGAGTTCCTCGACGGATGCCACCTCGCCGACGCCGTAGCGCTCGAACAGGGCGGAGTAGGCCGCGTGGTCGCCGGTGATGGCGCCGGAATGCGTCACCGCCATGCGCGCCGACACCTCGGTGCGGCCGACCTTCAGGGCGACAACGGGAACGTTCCGCTCGTTCGCCTTCCTCAGCGCCGCCTCGAATCCTTCGGGATCGCGGGCGGTTTCCATGAAGATGCCGATCACCCGCGTCCAAGGCTGGTCGAGGGCGAAATCCATGTAGTCGGCGATCGTGGTGGTCAGCTCCTGGCCGGGGGAGACGGCGAGGCCGTAGTCGATGCGCTCCTCGGAATCGACCAGCGCGGTGAACAGCGCGCCGGAATGGGTGAGCAGCACCGTGCCGCCGGGCCGGTGGCGGGGATGGGTCTCGAAGCCGCAGACCCAGAGGCCCGCGTGGAAGTTGTAGAAGCCCATGCAGTTGGCGCCGCAGAGAACGACGCCTGCCTCCCTGGCCCGGTCGCGGATGCGCTCCTTCAATCCCTCGTCGCCGGGCAGGGCGAGCGGGGAGAGGATGGTTCCGGCGCGGGCCCCTTGCTCGATGGCGTTGGCGAACTCCTGCTCGATGCGCTCGTCGCCGATCGAGAAGACGACGTGCTCGGGCTTCGCCGGGAGGTCGGCGAGGGTGGGGAAGCAGGGCACGCCGTCGATATCGGCGTAGTTCGGATTGACGCCCCAGAGCGCGCCGGAATAGCCGCCGAGCTTCATGTGGCGGATGAACATGTTGCCGACGCTGCCCGGCCGGCCGCTGGCGCCGAGAATGGCGAGCGAAGTGGGCCTGAGCAACGGGTCGAGGCGGTGGGTATAGGCGGTCGGCTTCATGGCTGCGGGGCTTGCTCGTGGCGCTTCCGACGGCGCCGGGTTGCGGCATCTATAGTGTCACGTCTCGTGCCGGCCGGGCATCCGGAATCCGGCGCCGAATTGCGTCAGACCTCCCCGGGCGGCGTCGCGGTGCGGCGCGGATGGACGAAGAAGGGCCGGTCGACCACGCGGGCGCGCACCATGAGCTTTTGATATTCCAGCTCGCGCATGGCGTAGATCTCGACCCAGAGGTCGTCGGTCACCGTGTCGCCATAGGGCCGCTTCAGCGAGGCGAGGGCGATGTTGCGCTTCGTCGTCGGCGACCAGGCGCCGGCGGTGATGTGGCCGACCTCCTTCTTGCCGCGGTGATAGACCAGCGAATGCTCGGCCTCCACGTTGCCGTCGATGTCGAGCCCGACGAGGCAATAACGGGAGGAATTGCTGGCCTGCTCCGCGATCAGGGCACGACGGCCGTTGAAGTGGCGCGGCTTGTCCAGCGCAACCAGCCAGCCGAGGCCGATCTCGTAAGGAGACCGCCGCCGGTCGGTGCGGATCGCCATCTCGGAGGCCATGAAGTCGGCGTTGGCGACGATGAAGCCGGCCTCGAGGCGGGCGAGGTTCAGCGCCGAGTAGCCGATCGGGGTGATCCCGTGGATGCGGCCGGCCACCATCAGCAGATCCCAGAGCTTCAGCGCGTTGCCCGGGGCGACGAACAGTTCGTAGCCGAGGTCGCCGGTGAAGCCGGTGCGCGACACCGTGATCTCGATGCCGCCGGCCGTGAAGGCCGCGATCTGGAAGGGCTTCAGCATCTCGATACCCGTAAAGCCGGCCGCCTTGAGCACGGCGTAGGAGGTCGGCCCTTGCAGCGACAGGCCGGCGATCTCCTCGGTGATCTCCTCGATCCCGACATCGTAGCCGATGGCGGAATCCAGCAGCCAGTTCAGGTGCCGCTCCTGGCAGAGCAGGCGGAACTCGGTCGGCGAGAAGCGGAACAGGGTGCCGTCGTCGAGCACCTTGCCCTCGTCGTCGCACCAGCAGGTGTACTGGACGCGGCCGACGCCGTGCCTGGCGACGTCGCGGACGGTGAGCCGGTCGCAGAAAGCCTCGGCATCGGGGCCGGCGATCCGGTACTTCACCATCGGCGTCACGTCGAACAGGCTCGCGGCGTTGCGGATCGCGAAATATTCCTGCTCCTCGTCGCGGATCGACTGGGCCGCCTGGTAGCCGCCCCAGGCGTACCAGGCGTGCGTCTTCGACAGCGACTCGATGCGCGGATGGAAGGGCGTCTGCCACAGGGGGGTGCGGAAATGCTCGCGGGTCAGCGTGTTGCGCAGGCGGGTCATGGGTGCAACGCTCCCGTCCGGGTCTGCCGTGACCGCCGTTCTGGGCCCTGGATCAAGTCCAGGGCACCAGGTCGTGGTTTTCCGCTCATGCCACGCGCCACGAAAGACCGCGTGCCCCGGACTTGATCCGGGGCCCACTGCGGCGCTTGCAAGAGGTGCGGGACGAAGCGGTGCATTCTCAGCCCTCCGCCAAAATCCGCCGGGCCGCGTTCATGCCGGCGGCCCCCATCACGCCGCCGCCGGGATGGCTGCCGGCGCCGCAGAGATAGAGGCCGGGCATCGGCGTCTGGTACTGGGCGATGCCGGGCACCGGGCGCAGCATGAACATCTGGTCGATCGCCAATTCGCCGTGGTGCCAGTGGCCGCCGGGCATGCGGCAGGCCTCCTCTATGTCGGCGGGCATCAGCGTCTGTTCCGCCACTATCTTGTCGCCGATGCCGGGGGCGTAGGTCTCGAGCACCTTCTTCACGCGCCCCTCGAAGTCGGTGCGGTCTGCGTCCGGCTCGCAGGTCGCGTAGATGGCGTTGATCGACAGGACGTGCTTGCCGGCGGGCGCGAGCGAGGGGTCGCTCAGGGTCGGGACGACGATCTCCAAAGCGGGCTCGGCGGAGGAGGCGCGGTATTTCACCGGGTTGAAGGCCTCTTCCAGCGCCGTCATCGACGGGGAGACGATCAGGCGGCCGGCAAGGGCCGACTCGTCGACGCCCCTGAAGGCGGGCAGGCCGTTGAGAGCGAGCAGCACACGGGCGACGTTGCCGCGCATCCGGATGTTCTTTACCCGGCGCACCAGGCCGGTGTCGAGATGCCGCGTCCCGAGCAGGTCGAGCAGGGTGGTGCGCGGATTGGCGGCGGAGGCGACGGTCCTGGCGCGAATCTCCTCGCCGGTGTCCAGAACGACGCCGGCGGCGCGGTCGTTCTCGACCAGGATGCTCCTCACCGGCGAGCCGGTCAGGACCTCGACGCCGGCGGCCCTGGCGGCCGAGGCGAGCGCGGCGGAAACCGATCCCATGCCGCCCTTCGGCAGGGCGTTGGCCCCCTGCATGCCGCCCACCTCGCCGGCGAGGCGGTAGTAAAGCACGAGCAGCGAATTGGGCGACATCGGCGCCATGTGGGTGCCGAGCACGCCGTCGAGGGCGAGCGCACCCTTCAGCCGCTCGTCCTCGATCTCCTCGTTGAGCACGTCGGCGACGTTCATCAGCAGCATGCGCAGGAACTCGCGCATGTCGGCGCGGCCGAGCCGGCGGATCGAGAAGCCGAGTTTCGCCAGCGTCATCATGTCCGCGCGCGAGCCGTTCTTCTGCCGCGGCGGGATATCGGCGAGGGCGGGCTTCAGCACCGTGGCGAAGCGCATCAGCTTCTCGCGCAGGCCGGTCCAGTTGGCCCGGTCTTCCGACGACAGGTCGCCGTCGATGCGCGCGCCGAAGGGACCGTGCAGGGTCAGGTGGCGGCTGTCGGCGGAAAGCGCCGTCGTCGGGATGTTGGCGGCCGCGAGCTCAAGGCCGTGACGCTTCAGGTCGAGCTTCCTCTCGATCTCCGGGTGGAGCTGGTTCAGCACATGGGCGACCTGGCTCGCCTTGTATCCCGGCGCGAACTCCACGGTGCGCGCGGCGCCGCCGACCTCGTCCGCCGCCTCGACGAGCACGACCTTGCGCCCGGCCTCAGCCAGCAGTGCGGCGCAGACGAGCCCGTTGTGGCCGCCGCCGACGACAATGACGTCACAGGAGCGTGCGGTCATCGGCGGGTCACCTCGAGCCTATCCGTCGTCATGGCCGGGCTGGTCCCGGCGACCCACGCCCCGGCGACGCGGGAAGGCTGCTCGTGGATGCCCGGAACAAGTCCGGGCATGACGGCCGAGGGTGTGGTGGAGACCTGAGCACGAACGGCACTGCGGATACGGCTTCGGACGCCGGAGGACGTCGCGGCATGCGGACCTACTTCAAACCTGTCCGTCGTCATGGCCGGGCTTGTCCCGGCCATCCACGTCTTGGCGACGCGGAAAGGCTGTTCGTGGATACCCGGGACAAGCCCGGGCATGATGGCTGAATATGTGGCCGCGGTCTGGGCCCACCCACATCCGTCGTCGTCCCGGACGGCCGTCAGGCCGAGCCGGGATCGGGAAGGCACGGAGAGGGCGGTGGTTCTCCGATCCCGGCTCTCCGCTTCGCTCCGGCCGGGATGACGAGGGAGAGGAGAGGTGCTGCCGGCGAGATGACGAGCGCGAGGGGAGGGGCTGCCGCCAGAATGACGGCAGAGCGGGTAGTCCGCGCCGCCGGGATGGCGAAGGAGAGGACGGTCCGCGCCGCCGTCGCTGTGGCTAAAGCACCGCATAGGCGTCGCTCATGTCGGTGGCGGGCTTCTTCAGGTCGCGCAGGATCTCGGCCGCCGCGTTGCGGCCGGGGGCGCCCATGACGCCGCCGCCGGGGTGGGTCGAGGAGCCGCACATGTAGAGGCCGTCGATCGGGCTGCGGTACTGGGCATAGCCCGGCACGGGTCTGTTGAAGAGGAGCTGGTCGAAGGTCAGTTCGCCCTGGAAGATGTTGCCTTCGGTGAGGCCGACCTCTGCCTCCAGTTCACGCGGCGTGCGCACCTCGGCATGCAGGATCAGGTCCCTGAAGTCCGGCGAATATTCGGCGATCTGGTCGATCACCGTCTTGCCGAAGGCGTAGCGGTCGGCGTCGGTCCAGTCGTGGCCCTCGACCTTGGGCGGACAGTACTGGACGAAGCAGCTCATGAAGTGCTTGCCCGGCGGCGTCATCGTCGGGTCGATGGTCGTCGGGATCATCATGTCGAGGAAGGGGTCGGCCGACCAGCGCCCGGCCTTCCAGTCGTCGTAGGCGCGCTCCATGCGTTCCACCGAGTCGGTGAAATGCATGTCGCCGCGATAGATCGACGAGCCCTCCGGCAGCGCCGGGAAGGTCGGCAGGCCGTCCAGGGCGATGTTCACCTTGCCCGAGGAGCCGCGGATCTTGAAGTTTTTCACCTGCTTGACGAAGCCGCCGGGCAGTTCGTCCTCCTCGACGAGCTTCAGGAAGGTGCGCTTCACGTCGAGATTGGAGACGACGAGCCTCGCATGGACCTCCTCGCCGGTGTCGAGGACGACGCCGGCGCTGCGGCCGTTCCTGACCAGCACCTTGTCGACGCCGGCGCCGGTGCGGATGGTGCCGCCGGCGGCGGCGAAGGAGGAGGCGAGGGAAGCCGAGATCGCGCCCATGCCGCCGCGGGCGAAGCCCCAGGCGCCGATCGCCCCGTCGACCTCGCCCATGTAGTGGTGCAACAGGACATAGGCGGTGCCGGGCGACATCGGCCCGAGCGCGGTGCCGATGATGCCGGAGATGCAGAAGTTCGCCTTGACGACGTCGGTCTCGAAATACTCGTCGAGGAATTCGGCGATCGGCATCGTCCAGAAGCGGATGGTGTCGTACATCTCCGCTTCGGTCAGGTCGTAGAACTTGCGGCCGAGATAGAGAAGTTCCTGCACGTCGCGGGGTCGGAACGAGGTCGGGTCCGGTGGCGTGCGCAGGAGGAAGGGGCGGATGAACCGGCACTGACGGATCACGTCGGTGGAATAGCGGTCGTAGGCCTCCGCGTCGCGCATCGAGAAGCGGGCGATCTCGCGGCGGTGGGCGTCGTGCTGGCGGTAGGTGCCGAGACAGTCGCCATCGCGGGTGAAGACGCCGCCGCCCTCGTAGGGGATCACCTGCAGGCCGTGCCGGGGCAGGTCGAGGTCGCGCATGATCTCGGGGCGCAGCAGGCTGCAGACGTAGGAGCAGTTCGAATAGAGGAAGCCGGGATAGAGCGAGCGGCTGACGGCGGCGCCGCCGACCCAGTCGTTCTTCTCCAGCAGCAGCACGTCGAGCCCGGCGCGCGCCAGATAGCAGGCGGCGACGAGGCCGTTGTGGCCGGCGCCCACGACGATGGCATCCCAGGTTTTCATTGCGGCGTCACCCCGTGAGCACCGGCCCCGAAAAAGGCCGATGCTCTTCCCCAAGCGGCGTAGCCCGCATGGAGCGCGAGCGCAATGCGGGAACGGCGTCGCGATCCGGCAGGGCGCGGCCCCGGATTACGCTGGCGCTCCATCCGGGCTACGGGTCGGCGAGGAATGCCGGCGGAGACTGCGCGGGCAGGACCCCGCGGGGCGGTGCGGCGAGGGGCCGTGCGACCGCGCGCAGGCGTGCGACGAGGTGTTGCGGGAAGGCGTCCAGCCCCGCGGCATGCGGCGCCCCTCAATTCGTTGCCCGGCGCTTCTCGCCGCGGCTGAGCTCGTCGATCGTCCTGTCGACGGCCCGCTCGAAGCCCTTCAGCGTGTCCTTCAGGCAGTCGTCGTCGTGGGCCTCGCAGATGAACCAGGGCTCGCGGGAATCGGGCTCGCAGAGCACGCCCTCGTCGTGCAGATGGCGGGCCATCGTGTCGTAGAAGGTGTAGTCCGAGCTCTTCCAGTCGCGGTAGCTCGCCGGCGCCTTGTCGGCGAAGAACAGGCCGCCCATCGAGGGATGGCCGGCGAAGGAATGGGCGATTCCGCGGGCGTTGAGGACCTTCGACATGCCGGCCTGCATGCGCGTGCCGTAGTCGGCGATCGTCTCCAGCACCGGCGTCTCGTCGATGATCTGAAGCGTCCTGGCGGCGGCGGCGAGCGCCACCGAGTGGGCGGTGTAGGTGCCGCCGTGGGCGACGCCCCTGCCGAACCTGCGCATGATCTCCTCGCGGCCGCCGATGGCGGCGATCTGATAGCCGTTCGCCATCGCCTTGGCGAAGGTGCAGATGTCCGCCTCGACGCCCATCAGTTCCTGGACGCCGCCCCTGGCGACGCGGAAGCCGGTCTTCACCTCGTCGATGATGAGCAGGATGCCGTACTTGTCGCAGAGCTGGCGGGCGGCGCGAACATAGTCGGGATCGGCGGTGATTCCGCAGCAGTTGCCCTGGATCGGCTCGATCAGCAAGGCGGCGATCCGGTCGCCGTGCTGCTTGAAGATGTGCTCGAGCCGGTCGGCGTCGTTCATCGGCGTGAAATGCAGGAGCTCGCGCGTTACCTGCGGCACGCCCTGCGAATAGGGCACCACCGGTGGCTCGGCGTCGGTCCTGGCCGGGTCCCACTTGTCCATCGCCGTCATCCATAGCGCGGCGTCGAACAGGCCGTGGTAGCCGCCTTCCAGGATCACGTAGGAATCCTTGCCGGTGTAGCCGCGGGCGAGCCGCAGCGCGGCCATGACGGCTTCGGTGCCGGAATTGGAGAAGCGGACGAGATCGACCGAGGACACCATCCCGGCCATGCGGTCGGCGACCTCGAACTCGAGCTCGGTCGACAGGGCGAAGACGCCGCCGACTTCCATGCCCTGACGCGCCGCCTCGTCGACGCGCGGATCGGCGTAACCGAGAATCGCCGGACCGTAGCCGAGGCGGTAGTCGACATAGCTGTTGTCGTCGATGTCCCAGATGCGACCGCCGCGGCCCTTCTTCACGTAGATCGTGCGCTCGTCGCCCCAGTAGCGGAAATTCGAGGCAACGCCGAGCGGCAGGCGCGTCAGCGCGCGTTTGAAGTGAGCGTTGCTGTTGGTCAGATTGCGTCCCATGGCGACACCGTTTTGTTCGTTTTAAAGGCCGGGGCGACGGCCCCCGGTTCGCCGCAAGGATGCCACGGCGGCCCCTCGCGTGTCCAGCTTACTGAACAAACATTCAGCCAATCTGTACTGAACATACGTTCAAGTAGCTTGCATAAGTCTCGGAATACGTTATCGTTCGTCCTGTCGCGATGATAATGAGACGATCATTATGACAGAGCACCCAGAGGGTTCTGGATACGGCGGGGGGCATATGGCCTTCCTGCAATTGATCTGGGGCGACGGGTTTCTTTCCCCGGGCGGATTCGAGGAGGTCGAGCGGGTCCTGGCGGGCGTCGACCTCGAGGGAAAGCGGGTGCTCGACATCGGCTGCGGGCTCGGCGGCATCGATCGTCTGATCGCCGAGCGCTTTCCGGTTGCGCAGGTCGTCGGCATCGACGTCGAGGAGGCGCTGATCGACGAGGCGCGGCGAAAGGGCGAGGGTGGGGCGGTTGCGGGGCGGATTGCCTTCGAGCTGGTCGCGCCGGGGCCGCTGCCGTTTCCCGACGGTTCCTTCGACGTGGTGTTCTCCAAGGATTCGATCCTGCACGTCCCGGACAAGGACGCCTTCGCGGCGGATGCCTACCGGCTGCTGAAACCCGGCGGCGTGCTGGCGGTGAGCGACTGGCTGACCGGCAAGGAGGGCGAGCCGACGCCGGAGATGCAGTGCTATCTCGACGCCGAGGGGCTCGGCTTCGTCATGGCAACGGTGGCGCGCTACACGCAAGCGCTCGAAGAAGCCGGCTTCGTCGACATCGGGACGACCGACCGAAACGCCTGGTACCGCGACGTCGCGCTGAAGGAGCAGGAAGACCTCGACGGCCCCCTGCGCGAGACGGCCATCGCGATGACCGACGAGGCCTTCATCAAAAGCCAGTTGGAAGTGTGGCGCACCATGCAAGTGGTGCTTGACTCCGGCGAGCTTCGACCCACGCATATTCGGGCGAGGAAGCCCGCCACCGGGGCGGTTGCATGACCACCGAGGCCCTTGCCATGCGACCACGTGCGGCGCGGCGCGCCGACAAGAGCCTGCGGCGCCAGGAGCTGATCGACGCCACCATCGATTCGCTTGCCAAACGCGGCTACGACGCCACCACCACGGCGGTGGTGGCGGACGGTGCCGGCCTGTCGCGCGGCATCGTCAATTTCCATTTCGAATCAAAGGACAAGCTGCTCGTCGAGACGCTGCGTTATCTCTCCGACGAGTATCGCAACCACTGGCGCGAGGCGCTGAAGGCGGCGGGGCCCGGACCGGCCGAGCGGCTCTCGGCACTGGTCGCCGCCGATTTCGACCGGAAGGTGTGCACGCAGCGGAAGCTCGCGGCCTGGGGCGCGTTCTGGGGCGAGGCGAAGTCGCGGCCGACCTATCGAGCACTGTGCAGCGCCAACGACGACGAGTACCAGAACACGGTGATCGGTCTCTGCCGGGACCTCGCCGAACCCGGCCGCGACCCGCAGCTGATCGCACGCGGCATCGTCGCCATGCTCGACGGCCTCTGGCACCACCTGATGGTCAGCCCCAAGGAGTTCCGCCGGGAGGAGGCGCTGGCTGTGGCCCGCGCCCAGCTCGGCATCGCCTTCCCGAGCCACTTCACGCCCGCGGGCAGCCTGCGGCTGGCCGCGGCGCCGCATACGGATACCGCCGCATGAGCTTCACCCTCACTCCCAGCGCCCTCGATTGGCAGTCCCGCATCCGCCGGTTCGTCGACGAGGAGCTCATTCCCTGGGAGGTCGAGGCGGAGATGAACGACGGCGAGATCCCGGCCGAGATCGCCGCCCGGCACGAGAAGACGGCCATCGAACTCGGCATGTCGCGCCTCGACGTGCCGAAGGAGTGGGGCGGGCTCGCCGTGCCGGTGCTCGACCAGGTCGCCGCCGCCGAGCAGATCGGCCGCGTCACCAACGCGCTCGGCTGGTGCTACCCCGAAGCGCAGAGCTGGATGTTCGAGGCCTGCAACGACGGCCAGATCGAGCGCTTCGTCCTGCCGATGATGCGGGGCGAGAAGCACTTCTGCTACGCGATCACGGAGGAGGGCGCGGGCTCGAACGTCGACGACATCCAGGCGACCGCCCGCAAGGAGGGCAACCAGTACGTCATCGACGGAGTGAAGTGGCACGTCACCAGCGCCAACCTGGCCGACACGATCCTGGTGCAGGCGAAGATCGCCGACGGACCGAATGCCGGCGCGCACGGCCTGTTCTTCGTCGACGCCGACGCCGAGGGCATCTCGACCCTCCGCAATCCCGCCTACACCCATACCTACCGCCACCACCACCCGGTGCTGCGCTTCGAGGGCGTCAAGGTCGCGCCAGAGAACCTGATCGGGGCGGAAGGCGAGGGCATGGACTACACCTACGCCTGGTTCCGCCGCGAGCGGCTGATGATCGCCGCGCGCGCCTGCGGGGCCGGCGAGCGGCTGATCGAGGAGGCGACCGGGTTCGCCAAGGCCCGCGTCATCGGCGGCACACCGATCATCGAGCACCAGCTGATCCAGGCGATGCTCGCCGATTGCGTCGTCGACCTGCACGCCGCCCGGCTCGTCACCTACGAGGCGGCGGAGGCGCACGACCGCGGCCTCGACCTCAAAATCCTGCACGCGCGCTGCTCGGTCGCCAAGCTGCTCGCCTCGGAGGCGACGGGGCGGATCGCCGACCGGGCGGTGCAGATCTTCGGCGGGCGGGGCTACATGCGCGAGAACGTCGCCGAGCGCTTCTACCGCGAGCTCAGGGTCGACCGGATCTGGGAGGGGACCAGCGAGATCCAGCGGCTCATCATCGCCAACGGGTTGTCGAAGCGGGGGCTCGCCGGAACGATTGGGTTTGCGTAAGGGCGGATTTCACGGAAACAATGGGGGACGACGCCGACGGCCGCGGTGCTCCAAGAACGACAACAGGCCGATCGCCTTCATGAACCAATAACAGGAGAGAGGAACGATGACCGACTCGTTCAAGCACATACGCCGGCTGGCGCTCGGCGCTGCCCTGCTGCCGCTCGCCGCGCTGCCGGCGACGGCGCAGGACAACGTCGTCCACGTCTACAACTGGGTCGACTATATCGGCGAGAACACCATCGCCGACTTCGAGAAGGAAACGGGCATCAAGGTCGTCTACGACACCTACGACGCCTCCGAGACCGAGGAAGCGAAGCTGCTCGCCGGATCGTCGGGCTACGACGTGGTGCTGCATTCGGGTTCGAAGATCCCCGAGTTCGTCGCCGCCGGCATCTTCGAGAAGCTCGACAAGTCGAAGCTGCCCGGCTGGGAGCACCTCGATCCGACGATCTTGAAGGTGATGGAGGGCTGGGATCCGGGCAACGAGTATGCCGTTCCCTACATGTGGGGCACCACCGGCATCACCTACAATACGGACATGGTGGCCGAGCGCCTCGGCGACGACGCGCCGCTCGACACCCTGGACATCGTCATGAAGCCCGAGCTCGCCGCCAAGGTGGCCGACTGCGGCATCTCCATCCTGGAGAGCCCGCGCGACGTGATTCCGATGATCCTGTCCTATATCGGCAAGGACCCGAACTCCGAGGACCCGGCCGACTACGAGGCCGTGGTCGCCGCCTTCGAGCCGGTGCGCCAGTACGTCAAGACCTTCGACTCGGCGAACTACCTGAACGCCCTGCCTAACAAGGAGCTGTGCGTCGTCAACAACTGGTCGGGCGACTACGCGACCGCGACGGCGCGTGCCGAGGAGGCCGGCGTCGACATCAACCTCGCCTACTACGTGCCGAAGACCGGCTCGCCGGCCTGGTTCGACACCTGGGCGATCCCCGCCGACGCGCCGCACAAGGAAAACGCCTACAAGTTCATCAACTACATGCTGCAGCCCAAGGTGATCGCCGACGCGACGAACTACACCTACTACGCCAACGCCAACAAGGACGCGGCGGAATTCGTCGAGCAGGAGATCCTGGACGACCCGGCGATCTATCCCGACGAGGAAGTCCAGTCGCGGCTGTGGACCAACAAGGTCCTCGACCGTGCCGCCGATCGCGCCCGCGTGCGCGCGTGGAGCAAGATGAAGACGGGTCAGTAAAGAACCGCTGTGCGCCCGGTGGCGCACGTGCCTGGCAGTGCAGCCCTTCTCCATCCCGGCCAGCCGGGGCGGGGGAGGGCTTTTTGTTGACGGGTGGGGGTCGACGATGGCGGCGACACAGCAGCAGTTCCCGGACTACAAGGAAAAGCCCTGGCTCGATCCGAAGGCCAGAGCGTCTGTCGAAATCGACTCGGTCACCAAGAAGTTCGGCGACTTCATCGCCGTCAACGACGTCTCGCTGAAGATCTACCGCGGCGAGCTGTTCTGCCTGCTCGGCGGATCGGGCTGCGGCAAGACCACGCTCCTGCGCATCCTCGCCGGCTTCGAGAACCCGACCATGGGCCGGGTGTTCATCGACGGGCAGGACATGACCAACGTGCCGCCCTACGAGCGGCCGGTGAACATGATGTTCCAGTCCTACGCCCTGTTTCCGCACATGAACGTGGAGCAGAACGTCGGCTACGGGCTGAAGCACGAGAAGATGAGCAAGGCGGAGGTGCAGGACCGCATCCGCGAGATGCTCGAACTCGTACAGCTCACCGACTACGCAAAGCGCAAACCGCACCAGCTGTCCGGCGGCCAGCGCCAGCGCGTCGCCCTCGCCCGCGCGCTCTCCAAGAGGCCGAAGCTCCTGCTGCTCGACGAGCCGCTCGGCGCGCTCGACAAGAAGCTCAGGGAGCAGACGCAGTTCGAGCTGATGAACATCCAGTACAAGGTCGGCGTCACCTTCGTCGTCGTCACCCACGACCAGGAAGAGGCAATGACGTTGTCGACGCGCATCGCGGTGATGGACCGCGGCTCGATCATGCAGGTCGGCGCTCCGACCGACATCTACGAATACCCGAACTGCCGCTTCACCGCCGACTTCATCGGCTCGATCAACCTCTTCGACGGCGTCGTCACGCAGGTCGACCACGGCAACGTCACGGTGACGGCGGAGGGGGTCGAAAGCCCGCTCACCGTCGCCCATACCGGTTCGGTGCAGCTCGGCGCGCCCGTCTCGGTGGCGGTGCGGCCGGAGAAGGTGTCGATCGGCCGCGACGCGCCCGCCGACAGAAGCGCCAACGCGCTGCACGGTCAGGTTCTGGATCTCGGCTATTTCGGCGACCGCTCGCTCTACCGGGTGAAACTGCCGTCGGGCCGCATCGTGCTGATCAGCCATCAGAACGTCCGCCGCGCCCGCGACAACGAGCGCCAGGTCGACTGGGACGACGACGTCTGGCTGTCGTGGAGCCCGACCTCGGCCCTGGTGCTGACGGAATAGGGGAGGCGGCGCCGTGAGCATGGAAGCGTCGTCCATCGACATCGCCGAGACGCGGCAGCCGAGCCTCGCCAAGCGCATCGGCCGCGCCCTGACCGAGAGCTGGCGCGGCCTGATCGCGGGGGTTCCCTACGTCTGGCTGCTGCTGTTCTTCCTGGTGCCGTTCCTGATCATCCTGAAGCTCAGCTTCGCCGTCTCGGTGATCGCGCGTCCGCCCTACACGTCGCTATGGGAATGGACCACGGACGGGGCGCTGCAGATCTCCCTGAATTTCCTGAACTACCGGTTCATCTTCGAGGATCCGCTCTACGTCGTCGGCTACCTGAACTCCCTGAAGATCGCGACGATCTCGACCGCGCTCTGCCTCGTCATCGGCTATCCGATCGCCTACGGCATCGCCCGCTCCGCGCCGGCGACGCGCAACATGCTGCTGCTGCTCGTCATCCTGCCGTTCTGGACGTCGTTCCTGCTCAGGATCTACGCCTGGATGGGGCTTCTCAACAAACAGGGCGTAATCAACAACGTGCTGGTCGGGCTCGGCATCCTCGACCAGCCGGTCACCATGATGAACACCGACTTCGCGGTCTATGTGGGCATCGTCTATTCCTACGTGCCGTTCATGATCCTGCCGATCTACGTGAACCTCGAGAAGATGGACATGAGCCTGGTCGAGGCGGCGATGGATCTGGGCTCGCGGCCCTGGCGCGTGTTCGTCGACGTCACCCTGCCCCTTTCGATCCCGGGCATCGTGGCGGGCGCGCTGCTCGTGTTCATTCCGGCGACCGGCGAGTACGTAATCCCGGCCCTCCTCGGCAGCCCGTCGAGCCCGATGATCGGACGGGTGCTGTTCGACGAGTTCTACACGAACCGCGACTGGCCGCTCGCGTCCGCCGTGGCGATCGTGCTGCTGCTCCTGCTGGTGATCCCGATCCTCGCCTTCCAGCACTACCAGATGAAGCAGGCGGAGGCGGAGAAGGCATGAACCAGAACCGCTCCGCGTTCCTCACCGCCTGGCTGATCTTCGGCTTCGTGTTCCTCTACGGGCCGATCTTCACGATGATGTTCTACTCGTTCAACGCCTCGCGGCTGGCGACCGTCTGGGGCGGCTTCTCGACCAAGTGGTATTTCGAGCTGTTCCAGAACGACCTGATCATCAGCGCCGCGCTCCTCAGCCTGAAGATCGCGGCGGTCGCGGCGACCGCGGCGACCGTGCTCGGAACGATGGCGGGCCTGGCGCTCGCCCGCTTCGGCCGGTTCCGGGGCCGCGTGCTGTTCTCCGGCATGGTCACGGCGCCGCTCGTCATGCCGGAGGTCATCACCGGCCTGTCGCTGCTCCTCCTGTTCGTCGCCATGGAGGGCGCGATCGGCTGGCCCGCCGGGCGCGGCATGGTGACGATCATGATCGCCCACATCACCTTCTGCATGGCCTATGTGGCGGTCATCATCCAGTCGCGGCTGACCCAGATCGACGAGTCGCTGGAAGAGGCGGCGATGGACCTCGGCTCGCGCCCGTTGCGGGTGCTCGTCGACATCACGGTTCCCCTGCTGATCCCGGCGATGGTCTCGGGCTGGCTCTTGTCCTTTACCCTGTCGCTCGACGATCTCGTCATCGCGACCTTCACATCCGGCCCCGGCGCGAGTACGCTGCCGATGGTGATCTTCTCGAAGGTCAAGCTTGGAATTACGCCGGATATCAATGCCTTGGCGACGATCATCATCGTCGTCGTCACGGTGGTCGTCGTGACCGGCACCGTCATCATGAATCGCGTGCAGGCGCGACGGCTTGCCGAAAGCCAGAGAGCAATCGCGGAGAATGCCTGAGCCTCGACGTATCAAGCATATGGAACTGCCTCTGACGGGCGGCTGCGCCTGCGGAAGCATCCGCTACGAAATCACCGTCCCGCCGATCGACGCGGGCTACTGCCATTGCGGCCTGTGCCGGCTCACCACCGGCGCGGTGATGCTCGCCTGGGCGACCGTGCCGATCCACGGATTCGCGTACATAGTCGGAGAGCCGAGCGTCTTTCATTCGAGCGAATGGGGCGAGCGGCGCTTCTGTCCGACCTGCGGCGCGCAGTTCGAATACCGCGCGCAGAACAACCCGAAGGTCGTCGACGTCAATATCGGCCTGCTCGACCGGCCGGACCTCGTGCCGCCGGTGAGCCACGTCTGGGTCGAGGACGAGGTGCCCTGGCTGCACATCCAGGACGACCTGCCGCGCTATCTCGGACGCGGGCCGGAATACTAGCCCGGGACAGGCTCGTCGCGGATCCGGCGTGGCGGCACCATTCTCAGCCGACGATCCTGGCTTCGGCAAACCGGAACGCCTCCGAAAGCCCTGCTGTGCTCAAGGCGTCGGCCACTCCGCCGGTGACGAAAAGGGTCTGGCGCATGCGCCACTCGACCCACGCGTCCGGCCCCGCCAGCGCGGAAGCGGAGACGGCCACGTGCCCCTCGATCCCGGGCATGGGCGGACGATACAGCGTTCCGCTGCGAAGCCGGTTTTCCTGAAGGTTCGCGGATTGCCCGGGCAGGATCGTCGGCTTCGTGTTGCCGAAGTTCCAGGCGAAGAATTCGCCGGGCAACGGATCTCCGCGCTCCGAAACGAGCGACATCGGATAGAAATGCCCCTGTCCCATGTCGAACCGGGACAGAACGTCCACGACCCGTTTCGAGACCACGACCACGGCGGAATCGAACAGGTCGGGCAGGGACGCGAGGCGCTGCTTCAGCGCCACCCGGTACTCCGGATCCTCCTCGTGCGGTTCCACCAGCTTGGCCGGAAACGCCTCGCGCGGGAGGACCTCGCCCGCCCAGTTCCGATTGTCCACGGATTGCAGCTTCTCGCCGTCGACGAAGTCGGGATCGTAGCGGAACGGCAATGACAGGGCGTCGCCGTATAGCGTGCAGGTGTACCAGATGGTGCCGGTCATGATGAGGTTCCCGGTGCCGGAGGACGGGTTCCGTCGGGTCGCGGGCACCAACCTCGCAACGATTGGTTGCGGTACCGTTACCGCGTGATGCCGGGACCTAGAGCCTTTCAGGGTCAAATAGAACCATTCTGACGCGCCCGTCCCGGAGGGTTTGCGAGCGGCGGACACCCGACGCCGGGCCCGCCTTGGCCGATGCCCGGCATCGGCCTGCGCCGCTCTCGACGCCGGATCGCCTCGCCGAGCGCAAACAGAATCGTTTCTATTTGACCCTGAAGGGTTCTAGTCTGCGACTACCGCTTCGGCCTGCGTCGACGGGCTGCGCGGCGGGCGCATGAACAAGAGCAGCGGGATCGCCGCCAGCACGACGAACATCATGAAGTGGAAGTCGTCCAGGTAGGCGATCATCGCCGCCTGGCGGCTGATCTCGCTGCTGATCACGCCGAGGATCTGCTCGTGGCCGGGGGCGAAGAGGTCCGGAAGCAGCGCCTCGACCGCGCCGCGGGCCGGCGTCACGTGCTCGACCATCCCGGAGCGGACGATCTGGGTGTTCTGCGACAGGAGCGAGATGACGATCGAGATGCCGATCGAGGAGCCGATGTTGCGCATCAGGCTGAACAGGGCGGTTGCCTCGGTGCGCAGCGCGGGCTCCAGCGTCGCGAACGCGAGCGCCGACAAGGGAACGAAGACGAGCCCGAGGCCGAGACCCTGCACGACGCCGCTCCAGATCACCGGCCAGCGGTCCATCTCGGTCGAGAAGCCGGTCATCTGGTAGAGGGAGATCGCCGTCAGCGACAGGCCGGCGAGGATAAGCAGGCGCGGGTCGACCTTGGAGACCAGGCGGCCGACGATCAGCATCGAGATCATCGTGCCGGCGCCGCGCGGGGCCATCAGAACGCCGCTCGTCACCGTCGGATAGCCCAGGATCTTCTGGAGCATCGGCGGCAGCAGCGCCATGGTGGCGAGCAGCACGATGCCGATCACGAATATGAAGATGATGCCGACGACAAAATTGAGGTCCTTGAACATCGCCGGGTGCAGGAACGGCTCGTTCGCCGTGATCATGTGGACGCCGAAGACCCAGAGAGCCGACGCGAAGATCGCGAGTTCGATCCAGATCTCGGTGGAGCCGAACCAGTCGAGCTGCTCGCCGCGGTCGAGCATCATCTGCAGCGCGCCGATTGAAATCGAGAGCATCAGGAAGCCGAACCAGTCGAAGCGGCGCAGCCTGCTTTCCGCCGCGGGCAGGAAGGTGAGCAACCCGAGGGCGGCGAGGATGCCGACCGGCAGGTTGATGTAGAACACGAAGCGCCAGTCGAACGCGTCGGTCAGCCAGCCGCCGAGCGTCGGCCCGATGATCGGGGCGACCATGATGCCGGCTCCCCACATCGCCATCGCCTGGCCGTGCCGCTCGCGCGGATTTATGTCGAGCAGGACGGCCTGCGACAGCGGCACGAGCGGAGCGCCGAAGACGCCCTGCATGATGCGGAAGGCGACCATCTCGGGCAGGCTGGTGGCGAGGCCGCAGAGCACCGAGGCGACGGTGAAGCCGATGGTCGCCGTCACGAAGAAATTGCGCCGGCCGACACGGTCCGAGATCCAGCCGGTCGCGGGCGTCATGATCGCGGCGGCGACGATGTAGGAGGTCAGCACCCAGGAGATCGAGTCCTGCGTCGCGCTCAGGCTTCCCTGCATGTTGGGCAGGGCGACGTTGGCGATCGTGGTGTCGAGCACCTGCATGATCGTCGCGAGCATCACCGAGATCGTGATCATGCCGCGATTGGCGACGTGGCTGCCGGACTGTGCCGATGCGGTGCTCATCTGCTCGGAAGTGTCGGGCGGGAGGCCGCTAGTTGCGCGGCGCCGCGTAGGCGGAGATGCCGGTCATGTCGAGCATGTTGCGGACGACGGCCGGAAGCGGGCGGACGAATCCGGTATCGACCGAGACATAGGCGCTCATGCCGGTGCGGATCTCGTCGCCTGCGTTCTTGTCGATCTCGATGCGAACGGGGACGCGCTGGACGACCTTGACCCAGTTGCCTGTTGCGTTCTGGGCGGGCAGAAGCGCGAATTCGGAGCCCGTGCCGGCGCCGATGCTGGCGACGATGCCGGTGAATTCCCGGTCGGGATACGCATCGACCGACACCGTCGCCTGCTGGCCGACGCTCATGTGGGTGAGCTCGGTTTCCTTGAAGTTCGCCTCGATCCAGGCGGAATCCGACTCGACCAGCGTCGCCACCATGCTCGCGGCGGTGACGTACTGGCCGACATTGAGCCGGTCGGTCTGGCTGACGATGCCGTTGGCGGGCGCGTAGACGACCGTGTGCTTGAGGTCGAGAGCGGCCTCGTCCCGCTCGGCCAGCGCCTTCATCACGAGCGGATGCTCGTCGGTGGCGATGCCGGCGTCGCCGCCGAGGACGGCCAGCGCGCTTGCCACCTTCTGCTCGGCGGCGGTCGCCGTCTGGCGCGCGTCCTCGAGGTCGTGCTGGGCGGCATCCAGCTTGGCGCGGGCGGCGTAGCCGCTCTTGGCGAGCGTCTGCTGGCGGTCGAACTCGGTCTGGTAGTAGTCCGCCGTCTGGCGCGCCGATTTCAGGTCGGAGAGGGCTACCTGGTAGGCGGCGCGCATCTGCTCGACCTGCAGGCGGGCGCTCGACAGCGCGGCCTCGGCCTGCTGGAGCGTGATCCTGAAGGGCTCGGGGTCGAGCCGGAAGACGACGTCGCCGGCGCGGACCGCCTGGTTCTCTCCGGCGTCGACCTCGACGATGCGGCCGGAGACGTCGGCGCTCAGCGCCACCATGTGCTGCTGCACATAGGCGTTCTCGGTCGTCATGATCCGCCCGCCGGTGATCCACCACCAGGAGCCGGCCGCGGCGACTAAGAGAGGGACGGCGAGCATCAGCGCGATGCGGCGCAAGCGCCGGCGGCGCCGCGGCTGCGCGGCCTCCGCCTTCATCGGCACGACATTGGCCACGGGGGCGGACTGCTCCCCGGCGGAATTCGGGTCTTCGCTTTTCTCGGCGGCGCTCATCATGCGTACTCGACTGTCTCTACGGTCTTCTTGGCGAGGTTCGCCCGGACGGTCGCGAGGGCGGAGAGCAGCTGCCGCCGCTCGTCCTCGCCCAGACCTTCCATCGCCTCGTCGAACACCTGCTCGGCCACGGGCTTCATCGCCTCGAGCGCCGGACGCGCCTTCCGGGTCAGGTACAGCCGGCGCGCCCGGCGATCGGCGGGATCCGGTTCGCGGACGACCCAGCCGCTTTCTTCCATCCTGTCGACGAGCCGGCACACCGACATCGGTTCCATGTCGAGGAGATCGGCAAGCCCCGCCTGGTTGATGCCTTCGTTCTTCGAGAGGCGCACGAGCAGAAGCCACTGGGCGCGGGTCAGGCCCGTGTCCTTCGAGTGCTCCTCGAACCGGCGCCGCAGCAGGCGGAACACGTCGGAAACGAGGAAGCCCAGAGAGGGAGGAGTGGTCGGCATGGGGCGAATTTAGTAATCACGTTTATAATATTCAAGCTTAAATGTCAGATGCCGGGGCGCCGGTCCGCGCGGCGCAGATCGCGGGCGGTGCGGCCGCCCGAACGGCGCAGTGCGCGGGCCAGCGCGGAGGCCGAATTGAAGCCCGATCGCGCCGCGACCTCGCCGACCGACAGGTCCGTCTCCTCGAACAGGCGGCGGGCGAGCGCGAGGCGCAGGGAGCGGTAGTAGGCGCCTGGCGACGTGCCCAGATGGCGATGGAAGCGGCGCTCGAGGTCGCGAAGGCCGATACCGGCGTGTGCTGCGAGAGCGCCGATCGGCAGCGGATCCTCGACATGGGCGTCCATCAGGGCGACGGCCAGGGCGATCGCTTCGTCCTTGCGGGCGATGAGGCGCAGCGGCACGGCCTGCTGGGGCCCGCGCGCGGGACGCGCGGCTACGCCGTCGCCGGGATCGTAGATGAAGCGGCCGGAGACGGCGAGGGCCTGGGCGACGCCATCCTGGCGGCCCAGGATGTCGAGCATCAGGTCGAGCACGGTGGTGGCGCCGCCGGCGGTGACGCGGTTGCCGTCGATCACGTAGCGGTCGCGCGTGACGTCGATCTGGGGAAAGGTCTCGGCGAAGGTGTCGAGCTCTTCCCAGTGGATCGTCGCCCTGTGGCCGTCGAGCAGGCCAGCGGAGGCCACGAGATAGGCACCGGTGTCGAGGCCGCCGAGGCATCGGACGCTTCGGGCGGCGCGGCGTAGCGTGGCGCGCAGGGCCCGCGAGTTCTGGTCGGCGTAATGGGCGGCGGCGATGACGAATAGGGCATCGGTCTCGATCCTGTCGGTGAAGGCGCCGGCGACGTTGATTTCTATGTCGCTCGAGGTGCGAACGCTGCCGCCGTCGAGCGACAGCAGCCGCCAGCGGTAGAGGCGTTCGCCGGCGAGCTGGTTCGCCGCCCGCAGCGGCTCCACCGTGGTCGCCAGGCAGAGGTTGGAAAAGCCCGGCAGCACGAGGATCGAGACGTCGCGGATCGGATCGCGCGGGGTGAAGGCCTCGCTCATGATATTGTCGTAAACGGTCTTTCTGCTGTCGGAAAGTGTGAATTTAGCGGATCGGCGTCGGCGTACTCTGGCGGCCAGGGAACGAGGCGGATCGGCATCCGCCCCTACGGCGACCGACGGGAGGTTCCATGAACACGGACGTCTTCATCACCTGCGCCGTGACCGGCGCCGGCGACACCGCGGGCAAGAGCGAGCACGTGCCGGTGACGCCCGAGCAGATTGCCCACGCGGCGATCGAGGCGGCCAGGGCCGGCGCGGCGATCGCCCATATCCACGTGCGCGACCCGGAGACCGGCAAAGGCTCGCGCGACCCGAAGCTCTACGCGGAAGTCGTCGACCGGGTGCGCGCGTCGGGCGTCGACGTGGTGCTGAACCTCACCGCCGGCATGGGCGGCGACCTCGTGCTCGGCGGCACCGAGAAGCCGCTGCCGGTCGACACCAGAGGCACCGACATGGCCGGCGCGGCGGAGCGGCTCGTCCATGTCGAGCAGCTTCTGCCGGAGATCTGCACGCTCGACTGCGGCTCGATGAACTTCGCGGCGGGCGGCGACTACGTGATGACCAACACGCCCGACATGCTGCGCGCCATGGCGAAGCGGATCCAGGCCGTCGGAGTGAAGCCGGAGCTCGAGGTCTTCGACTTCGGCCACATGGTCATGGTCAAGGATCTGGTCTCCGAGGGCCTGATCGACGATCCCGTCATGATCCAGCTTTGCATGGGTATCCCATACGGCGCCCCCGACAATCCCGACACTCTCCTCGCACTCGCCCGTCAGCTGCCGGGCGGTGCCGTATTCTCCGCCTTCTCGATCGGGCGCATGCAACTGCCCTATGTGGCGATGGCCGCGCTCGCCGGCGGCAACGTGCGGGTCGGGCTCGAGGACAATCTCTATCTGTCGCGCGGGACGCTGGCGACCAACGCCATGCTGGTCGAACGGGCGGTGATGATCCTGGAAGGCATGAACGCCCGCGTGCTCGGGCCCGCGGACGTGCGCAGGAAGCTGAAGCTCGCAAAGCGGTGGTGACGATGGACAAGGTCAAGTTCCGCCAGATGAAGGACGGGGACCGCGAGGACTACGAGTTCCTCGACGTCCACGAGCGCGAATACGCGGCGAAGACCGCCGACCGGCTCCTCGGGGCGATGGTCGATCTCGACCGGAGCCTGTCGGGCTATCAGGTGACGCGGCTCGAGCACTCGCTGCAGTCGGCGAGCCGGGCCTGGCGCGACGGCGCCGACATCGACTGGGTGGTCTCGGCGCTGCTCCACGACATCGGCGACATCTACGCGCCCTACAATCACGACGAGTACGCCGCGGCGATCCTGCGGCCGTTCGTGCGCGAGCAGTGCTCCTGGGTGGTCGAGAAGCACGGCGACTTCCAGAAGCTCTACTACGCCCACCACATGGGCGGCGACCGGAACGCCCGCGAGCGCCACCGCGGCATTCCCTATTTCGACGACTGCGCGCAGTTCTGCGAGCGCTGGGACCAGTCCTCCTTCGATCCGGACTATGACGCCCTGCCGCTCGACTTCTTCGCGCCCATGGTGCGCGAGGTGTTCGCCCGCAAGGCCTACGACCCGGCCGTCGTGCGGGCCGGCATCCGCGTGGCGCTCACCGACGCGGCCGTTGCGGCTGAACGCAAGAACTGAAGAGAAGAACCATGACTGACATTCGCAGGGTCGGGCTCATCGGCGGCGGCGTGATCGGGGCGGGCTGGGCGGCCCGCTGTCTCCTCAACGGGCTCGACGTCGACCTGTTCGATCCCGATCCCGAGATCGGCCGCAAGATGGAGGAGGTGCTCGGCAACGCCCGGCGCGCCTACCGCCGGCTGTTTCCCGATGCGCTCGCGCCCGAGGGCAAGCTTCGCATCGCGACGTCGGTGGCCGACGCGGTGAAGGACGCCGACTTCGTGCAGGAGAGCCTGCCGGAGCGCATCGAGCTGAAGCGGACGATCCTCGCCGAGGCGAGCAGGGCGGCGCGGGCCGACGTCGTGTTCGGCTCGTCGACCTCCGGCCTGCTTCCGACCGACATCCAGAAGGACATGGCGGGGCCGGAGCGCCTCGTCGTCGGCCACCCGTTCAATCCGGTCTACCTGATGCCGCTGGTCGAGGTCTGCGGCGGGGCGAAGACCTCGCAGGAGACGAGAGAGAGGGCGGCGGCCTTCTACCGCTCGATCGGCATGCATTCCCTGATGCTCAAGAAGGAGATCGACGGCTTCGTCGCCGACCGGCTGATGGAAGCGCTCTGGCGCGAGGCGCTGTGGCTCGTCCACGACGGCATCGCCACGACGGAGGAGATCGACGATGCCGTGCGCTTCGGGCCGGGCATCCGCTGGTCGTTCATGGGCACCTTCCTGATCTACCGGATCGCCGGCGGCGAGGCCGGCATGCGCCACTTCATGGCGCAGTTCGGCCCGGCGCTGAAATGGCCGTGGACGAAGCTTATGGACGTGCCGGAGCTGACCGACGCGCTCGTCGACATGCTCGCCGAGCAGTCGGACCTGCAGGCCGGCGGCAAATCGATCCGCGAGCTCGAGCGGCTGCGCGACGACTGCCTCGTCTCGGTGCTGTCGGCGCTTCGTGCGCAGGGCTACGCCGCCGGGGCGACGGCGAAACGCCACGAGGAACTGCTGTGGGACAAGGCGCAGGCGGGGACGCTCGCGAGAATCGTCGATCCGTCGAAGCCGCTCCGCCTGCACGATTGCCGCGTCGAGATCGACTGGATCGACTATAACGGCCACATGACCGAGAGCCGCTATCTCTACGTCTTCGGCAACGCCTCCGACGCCCTGTTCCGCCATGTCGGCATCGACACGGAGTATCATCACGCGGGCAAGAGCTACTACACGGTCGAGAGCCACATCATGAACATCGGCGAGGCCTCCCTGAACGAGCGGCTCTACGTGACGACGCAGGTGCTCGGCGTCGACCCGAAGCGGCTGCACATCTTCCATTCGCTCCACAAGACCGACGACGACTCGCTGGTGGCGACCGCCGAGCAGATGCTGATCCACGTCGACACCAGCGCCGGCAAGTCGATGCCGGCCGACCAGCCGGTGCTCGACAGGCTCGGCGTCATCGTCGCGGCGCAGAAGGACCTGCCGAGGCCCGAGCAGGCCGGCCGGTCGATCGGCATGCCGGGGCGCGCATGACGGGCCCTCACCCCGACCCTCTCCCGCATGCGGGAGAGGGAGGCATTTGCCGCCCGGCCGAGGTTCCCGGCCGCGCCGGGCCGAGCAGATCGCTCCACGCCGATGTCGATCCGGGCGTCGCCGATCGCGGCTCCCTCTCCCGCGTGCGGGAGAGG
>JAEWYT010000198.1 GCA_023458595.1 Pseudomonadota bacterium | reverse complement strand
CGGCGTCGGAGCCGTCCGATGTCCAGCGGCGCGATTGTCTTTCGGACCACCCCCAGCCCCGGTCATGGCCGGGCCTGTCCCGGCCATCCACGGATTGTCTGGCCGCGAGGCCGGGTCCTCGGATATCGAGGTCCTCGGCGAACTCGGCGTTGTCCTGGATGAAGCCGAAGCGGGCCTCCGGGTCGTTGCCCATCAGGCGCTTGACGGCGTCGGAGCCGTCCGATGTCCAGCGGCGCGATTGTCTTTCGGACCACCCCCAGCCCCGGTCATGGCCGGGCCTGTCCCGGCCATCCACGGATTGTCTGGCCGCGAGGCCGGGTCCTCAGATATCGAGGTCCTCGGCGAACTCGGCGTTGTCCTGGATGAAGCGGAAGCGGGCTTCCGGGTTGTTGCCCATCAGGCGCTTGACGGCGTCGGCGGTGCCTTCCGGATCGTTCTCGACCTCCACCCGCAACAGCGTGCGGCGCTTCGGGTCCATCGTCGTTTCCTTGAGCTGGCCCGGCAGCATCTCGCCGAGGCCCTTGAAGCGGCCGATGTCTACCTTGCCGCGGCCGCCGAACACGGTCTTCAGCAGCTCGTCCTTGTGGGCGTCGTCGCGCGCGTAGAGCGTCTTGCCGCCCTGGCTCAGCCGATAGAGCGGCGGCACGGCGAGGAACAGGTGCCCTTCCTCGATCAGCTTCGGCATCTGCCGGTAGAAGAACGTCATCAGCAGCGAGGCGATATGGGCGCCGTCGACGTCGGCGTCCGTCATGATGATGACCTTGTCGTAGCGCAGGTCGTCGCCCGAATACTGGTGGCCGGTGCCGCAGCCGAGCGCCTGGACGAGGTCGGCGAGCTGCTGGTTGTGGGCGAGCTTGCCCGACGCCGCGCTCTCGACGTTGAGGATCTTGCCCCTGAGCGGCAGCACCGCCTGGGTCTTGCGGTCGCGCGCCTGCTTGGCCGAGCCGCCGGCCGAGTCGCCCTCGACGATGAAGATCTCGGCGCCCGCCGTGCTGTTGTGCGAGCAGTCGGCGAGCTTGCCCGGCAGGCGCAGCTTCCTGACGGCGGTCTTGCGGCCGACCTCCTTCTCCTGGCGGCGGCGGGCGCGCTCCTCGGCCCGCTCGATCACCCAGTCGAGCAGTTTCGCCGCCTGCTGGGGGCTCGCCGTCAGCCAGTGGTCGAACTCGTCGCGCACGGCCTGCTCGACGATGCGCGTCGCCTCGGCCGTGGCGAGCTTGTCCTTGGTCTGGCCCTGGAACTCCGGCTCGCGAATGAACACCGAGAGCATCGCCGTGCAGGAGGCCATCACGTCGTCGGCGGTGAAGATCGTCGCGCGCTTGCGCCCGGCGAGCTCGGCGTAGGCGCGCAGGCCCTTCAGCAGCGCGGACCTGAGGCCGGCCTCGTGCGTGCCGCCGTCGGGCGTCGGCACCGTGTTGCAGTAGGAGGAGACGAAGCCGTCGCGGCCGGCGCACCAGGCGACCGCCCATTCGACGCCGCCATGGCCGCCTTCCTTCTGGAGGCGGCCGGCGAAGATGTCGTTGGTGACGGTCGTCTCGCCGGCGATCTCGGCCGCGAGGAAGTCCTTCAGGCCGCCGGGGAAGTGGAAGACTTCCTTCTGCGGAACGCCGCCGTCCTCGGCGAGCAGGTCCGGGTCGCAGTTCCAGCGGATCTCGACGCCGCGGAACAGATAGGCCTTCGACCGCGTCATGCGGAACAGGCGGGCCGGGCGGAAATGCGTCTTGCCGAAGATCGCCGGATCGGGATGGAAGCGAATGCGCGTGCCGCGCCGGTTCATCGTCTCGCCGAGGGGCTCGACCGGCCCGAGCGGCTTGCCCTGCGAGTAGGACTGCCGGTAGAGCTGGCGGCCGCGCGCCACCTCGACCTCGAGCGAATCCGACAGCGCGTTGACGACCGAGACGCCGACGCCGTGCAGGCCGCCGGAGGTCTCGTAGACCTTGGAGTCGAATTTGCCGCCGGCGTGCAGCGTGGTCATGATGACCTCGAGCGCCGACTTGTCCTTGAATTTCGGGTGCGGGTCGACGGGGATGCCGCGGCCGTTGTCGGTGACCGTCAGGAAGCCGTCGGCCTCGACGCTGACGTCGATCCAGGTGGCGTGGCCGGCGACCGCCTCGTCCATGCAGTTGTCGATCACCTCGGCGAAGAGATGGTGCAGCGCCTTCTCGTCGGTGCCGCCGACATACATGCCCGGGCGGCGGCGCACCGGCTCGAGGCCCTCGAGCACCTCGATGTCGGCGGCCGTGTAGGCGTCCTCGGCGCCGCGCGCGACGACCTGAGGCGCCGGGCGGGGCGCGGGCTTCTTCGGTTCGGCGGCCCGTTTCGGCGCCTGCTGCGGCGCATCGTCGAACAGCGAGGGCAGGTCCTGCGGCTTCGGCATGGTCCGTCGGTGGAAGCGGTTGAGATCAGCGTTCCGCCGCGAACGGCGAATCGCCGGTGATTGTGCCATTTCGCCGGCGGATAGGCGACGGTGATGGGGCCTTCAGGCGCCGCGGGACGCCAGGAACCGGTCCAGCGCCCATGTGCCCGTCGCGACGATGCCGGAGGCGACGATCATATAGGCCGGCATGACGACGAGCACCAGCCCGTCCTGGGCGTCGGGATGCTCGTTCCACCAGAACGTGCTGCCGAAGCCCCAGATCCAGAAGGCCGACAGGCCGGCCATCGCCAGCGCGCAGATCGAGAGCGGCAGCGCGCGGTTGGTGCGCCGGTTGATGACGCCGAACGGGATGTAGGCGGCGAAGCCGAAGGCGATGAACAATCCCACGAGCGGGATCGCGAAGACGCCGAGGCCTAGGTCGGCCTCCAAGGCGATGGTTCCCGCCACGAGAACGAGGCCGGCGGCGAGAAGAACCCAGTTCAGACCGCGAAGGACCGCCACGTGGCGCGAACTCCCGAATCGTCGTGACGGGCCAGTAGACCACGGCCGACGAAAGGCGGCCAAGCGCCCTTGGGAGGTCGGACGGGGGGTCGGACGGGGGCGGTCGCACGGGGGCGGGCCGGATGTGTGGAGTGCGGGATTGCCCGGGGCAGGGGGATGGAAGGGGTGGGGCGGCGATGAAACACGACGGCTCCGCAACGGGGGAGTAGCGGAGCCGCCGATGGCACGCCTCGTCGGATGTCCCTCGACGCAGTGCGTCCGTTTTCGGTCTCTGTAAAGATCCGTATCTGCGCGGTCCATGTCCGGTAAAGGCGTAATCTCCATTACGCTCAACCGGACGGAAGACGCACGCTAAAAAGTATTCGATTGTCGGATGAAAAGGCCGTTTCTTGAGGCCAGCGTTTCTCTACGCCGGCTGAAACGGCTGCAGTCGGGCCGGTGGAGTCATTGTCTTAGACCTCCTTTGCCGAAGTGAGGGAAATTCTGCGCCCGCCCGGGCCGGGTGTCAATATCGGGCCCGGCGCAGGCACGGGCGGATGGGGAAAACCGGGGAACCAAAAAAATGCGGGCCGCCCCTTGCGGCGCGGCCCGCAAAACTCCGTTACGCGGGACAATACCGGGAACGCGAAGCACGACTTGCCGAGCGGGGGTATCGGACAAGTCGAATCCGGTGCCTGGCGGCGATGGTCGGGACGGAGAACCCGGACGAAGATCGCCATTCCCGGTCGTCCGGGCGAAAACGTAGCCGGTTCACTTGACAGTCCGGTGACGATATCCAGAGCTTCGTCCGGCGCCGTCCCGGGGCGCCGCGCGCCGCCCCGACGCGGAGCGGGCAACGTGAACAAAACCGGGGCGGCAAGGCCGCCCCGTCGAGTGGACCGCGTTCGTCCGCGGCCGGGTGTCACACGCTGTAGTAGAGGTCGTACTCGATGGGGTGCGGCGTCATCTCGAAGGCCATCACCTCGTCCATCTTGAGCTCGATGTAGGAGTCGATCTGATCGTCGGAGAACACCCCGCCGGCCTTCAGGTAGTCGCGGTCGGCGTCGAGCGAGGCGAGGGCCTCGCGCAGGCTGCCGCACACGGTCGGGATCTCCTTCAGTTCCTCCGGCGGCAGGTCGTAGAGGTTCTTGTCCATGGCGTCGCCGGGATGGAGCTTGTTCCTGATGCCGTCGAGGCCGGCCATCAGCATCGCCGCGAAGCCGAGATAGGGGTTCGCGCCCGGATCGGGGAAGCGGACCTCGACGCGCTTGGCCTTCGGAGAGGAGGCGACCGGGATGCGGCAGGAGGCCGAGCGGTTGCGCGCCGAGTAGGCCAGAAGCACCGGCGCCTCGTAGCCCGGCACCAGCCGCTTGTAGGAGTTGGTGAGCGGGTTGGTGAAGGCGTTGATCGACTTGGCGTGCTTGAGGATGCCGCCGATGTAGTAGAGGCACTCGTCCGACAGGCCGGCGTACTTCTTGCCGGCGAAGACCGGCTTGCCGCCCTTCCAGATCGACTGGTGGACGTGCATGCCCGAGCCGTTGTCGCCGAAGATCGGCTTCGGCATGAAGGTGGCCGTCTTGCCGTAGGCGTTGGCGACCTGGTGCACGACGTACTTGTAGATCTGCATCTTGTCGGCGTTGCGGGTCAGCGTGTCGAACTTCATGCCGAGCTCGTGCTGGGCGGCGCCCACCTCGTGGTGGTGCTTCTCGACGGAGACGCCCATGGCCGCCATGACCGAGAGCATCTCGGAGCGCATGTCCTGGGCGGAGTCGACCGGGGGAACCGGGAAATAGCCGCCCTTGGTGCGCGGACGGTGGCCGAGGTTGCCGGCTTCGTACTCGGTGCCCGTGTTGGAGGGCAGCTCCGAGGAATCGATGGCGAAGCCCGTGTTGTACGGCGTGATCGAGAAGCGCACGTCGTCGAACACGAAGAACTCGGCCTCGGGGCCGACGAAGCAGGTGTCGCCGATCTTGGTCTGCTTCAGATAGGCCTCGGCCTTCTTGGCGGTCGTGCGGGGGTCGCGCTCGTAGGCCTCGCCGGTCGAGGGCTCGAGAATGTCGCACATGATGGCCAGCGTCGGGGCGGCGAAGAACGGGTCGAGATGCGCCGTCTCGGGGTCCGGCATCAGGGTCATGTCGGACTCGTTGATCGCCTTCCACCCCGCGATCGACGAGCCGTCGAACATGACGCCCTCGGCGAACATGTCCTCGTCGACGACGGCGACATCCATCGTGACGTGCTGCATCTTGCCGCGCGGGTCGGTGAACCGCAGGTCGACGAACTTGACGTCGTTCTCCTTGATCGTCTTGAGAACGGACTTAGCTTCAGCCATGTGACTACCTCTTTGATTTTCCAGCTGGATCTTTGTCTGGTTTGGTCGTGCTAACTCAGTGACGCCGCTCGTGGCGGGCTGCAATCGCGCGAACGCGGTTGGCCGGCCCGGCGCCGGATCATCCGATCAGATCGCGTCCACGCCCCGTTCTCCGGTCCGGATCCGGATCGCGTCCTCGATGTTCGAGATGAAGATCTTGCCGTCGCCGATGCGGCCCGTCTGCGCCGCCTTCTGGATGGCTTCCACGGCCTTGTCGATCTGGTCGTCGCCGAGAACGACCTCGACCTTCACCTTCGGGAGGAAATCCACGACGTATTCCGCGCCGCGGTAGAGTTCCGTGTGACCCTTCTGGCGGCCGAAGCCCTTGGCCTCGGTCACGGTAATGCCCTGCAGCCCCACTTCCTGGAGCGCCTCCTTTACCTCGTCGAGTTTGAACGGCTTGATGATAGCCTCGATTTTCTTCATCTGGACGTGACTCCTCGCGTGGGGCTTCCTGATCGGGGGGATGCCCGGCTCTCGGTTAGCATGGCTTGTGCCAAATGCACGAAAGAAAAAATACCTTTAATTTTCAATGCGATATCGGGATATGCTCGCGAAACGGGCATTCTAGCCCGAAAAAGTGCGATCAAATAATGTGCATTCGCACAAAATATCATCATTCGATCCCGCGCCGACGGAGGGGCCCCGCGTGAACGAGCTGCTGACGACAGGGGAAATGGGGGAAGCCGACCGTTTGACCATACGTTCCGGCGTCCCCGGCGGGATCCTGATGGAAAACGCCGGCCGCGCCGTCGCCGCGGCGGCCCTGGCGCTCGGCCGCGGGCTGCCGGCGGTCGTCCTGTGCGGTCCCGGCAACAACGGTGGCGACGGCTTCGTCGCGGCCCGGCATCTGGCCGAGGCGGGGCGGGCGGTCCGCGTCGGGCTGATGGGCGGAATTTCGCGGCTGACGGGCGATGCGGCGGCGATGGCGGCGCGATGGGAGGGCGACATCGAGGCGTGGTCTCCCGGACTGGTCGACGGCGCCGGCGTCGTCGTCGACGCGCTGTTCGGCGCCGGGCTCTCGAAGCCGATCGAGGGCCTCGCCGCCGAGATGATCGGGACGGTCAACGCGTCCGGCGTGCCGGTCGTGGCCGTCGACGTTCCCTCCGGGGTGGACGGAAGCACGGGAGCCGTCCGCGGAACGGCGATCGCGGCGGTGCGCACGGTGACGTTCTTCCGGCTGAAGCCCGGACATCTTCTCTATCCCGGCCGGGGCCTGTGCGGCGACCTGCGGCTCGCGCAGATCGGCATCGGGGACGACGTCCTGGCCGCGATCGGGCCGAAAACCTTCGCGAACGGGCCGGGATTGTGGGCCGATCGCCTGCCGCGCCCGCGTGCCGAGGGGCACAAGTACGACCGGGGCCACGCCCTCGTGGTCAGCGGCGGCCCCTGGAACACCGGAGCGGCGCGGCTGGCGGCGCGCGCGGCGCTGCGGATCGGTGCCGGACTCGTGACCGTCGCGAGCCCGGCCGCCGCGCTTCAGTCGAATGCCGCGCACCTGACGGCCGTAATGTTAACCCCCGCGGACGGGCCGGAAGGGCTCGAAGCGGCGCTGCGCGACGAGCGCCGCAACGCGGTCCTGCTCGGCCCCGCGATGGGCGTCGGAGAGGAGGCCCGCGCCAAGGTCCACGTGGCGCTCTCGGCCGACCGGGCGGTGGTCCTGGACGCCGATGCCCTGACGAGCTTCGCCGGCGATCCGGACAGCCTGCTCGATGCGATCGGCGCCGATACCGCGCGCCCGGTCGTGCTGACGCCGCACGAGGGCGAGTTCCGCAGGCTGTTCGGCGAGGCGGGGCCGAACCGGCTCGAAACGGCGCGTGCGGCGGCACAGAAAGCCGGCGCGACGGTCGTTCTGAAGGGCGCCGACACCATCATCGCGAGCCCGGACGGACGGGCGGCTATCAATTCGGACGCGCCCGCGTGGCTGGCGACCGCCGGTTCGGGCGACGCGTTGTCCGGAATGGTTCTGGGGCTGCTCGCCCAGGGCATGCCGGCCTTCGAGGCGGCCGCCGCGGCGGTCTGGATGCACGGCGCCGCGGCGCTCGATTTCGGCCCCGGCCTGATCGCCGAGGACCTCGGCGAGTGCCTGCCGCGCATCCTCGCCGGGCTATGGTAAAATTGTTACCGCCGGAAATTAACTCAAACTTTCAACAGAGTTTTAATCCCTCTTCGGTACTCAGAGCGGTAAGGGCAAGAGAATTCCGGTCTCAACAGGGGAGGCGGAAAAAATGCCGCTCTGCTCAATGGCGATCAGGGATCGCTTGCGGAACTTCGTTGGAAATGCGGGCGGCAACGTCGGCGTCATCTTTGCGTTTGCGCTGCTGCCGATCCTGCTGGCGACGGGCGCCGCGCTCGACTACGGCCGCTACAACAGCGTGCGTGCCAAAATCCAGACGGCGCTCGACTCGACCGGCCTGATGCTCGCCCACAACGTAGGGGTGGTGCCGTCAGAAGAGCTCGTCGAGCAGGCCGACACGTTCTTCCGGGAAAATTTCCCGGAAGAGACGGGCGTCACGATCAACAGCCTCGATACGGGCATCACCAACGACAAGATCACGATGAGGGTAGCGGCGAGCGTCGACACCTACATCATGCACCTCGCCGGCGTGCCGTACCTGACGGCCAATGTCGACACGGAGGTCATCCGCGCCGAGGATTCCTACGAGGTCGTCCTGGTGCTCGACAACACCGGCTCGATGCGTGGCTCCAAGATCGAGGCGCTGAAGGAGGCGTCCAGCCTGCTCGTCGACAACCTCTTCGGCGAAACCGCAGTGCATCCGCTGCTCAAGATCGGACTCGTGCCGTTCGAACACGCGGTCAACGTGGGCGTCGCCAACAAGAACGCCGCGTGGATGGACACGGACGGCCTGAACCCGCTTCACTACGACAATTTCGACGAAGCCAGCATGAAGGCGAAGGGGTTGACCCGTTTCGACCTGTTCGACCGCATCCGCAATGCGACCTGGGCGGGCTGCGTCGAGGCGCGCGCCTATCCGCTCGACGTGAACGACACCGCACCGTCGTCGGCCAATCCGAACACGCTGTTCGTCCCCTATTTCGCGCCCGACGAGCCGGATTTCGTGTGCTCGCGCTTCAGGTCGAACGGGGAATGCAGGAGCAAAGACTACAAGACGTATCCGTACTCCAATACGTACCTGCCCGACGGCCTTGCCGACAACGCGTCCGACAAGGACAAGCAGGAGAACGTGGACAAGTACAAGGTCAATGTGTCGGCTTCCGGCGGTTCCCCCAACGACGGCTGCACGGCGAATCCGATCCTTCCGCTGACCAACAAGAAGGCGGACGTGACCAGCGCCCTCGAAGACATGAAGGCTGGTGGCTACACGAACATCACCGAGGGTCTGATGTGGGGTCTGCGCGTGATCTCGCCCGCCGCGCCCTTCACCGAGGGCAAGGCATACGGCGAGAAGGACAACCACAAGATCGTCATCCTGCTGACCGACGGCAAGAACGAGGTTCCGGCGGAGTGCGGAAGCTGCACGAACATGGCCGAGAGCGGCAACGACAACAAATCGCAATTCGGGCCGTACGGCTTCGCCGCGTCCGACCGGCTGGTCGACACCCGGAACAAGTACACGTTCATGAGCGCGATGAACGGTCGCACCGCCGAAGCGTGCAACGCCGTGAAAGCCGAGGGTATCGACGTATTCACGATCACCTTCCAGGCGGGCGACCCGGCGACCGAGACCCTCATGCGCAACTGTGCGACGAAGCCGGACATGTACTACGACTCCCCGAGTGCTTCGACGCTGAATTCGGTGTTCCGGGCGATTGCCACGCGCATCTCGGAGCTGCGTATCGCGAAGTAGCGCCGGCACAGGAGTTTCGAAATGCCTACGGTACTTGGCGCCATAACGGGACTGGTCGGCCTCTACCTGCTACTGCGGTCCGCGGGTCCGGAGCAGGCTGCGCTCTTTCTCGTCGCCGCCGTGGCCTTCATCCTGGTGCTGTCCTCGGTGCTTCTGCGCGACTGATGGCCGCCGTTCCGCGGCGGCGGGTTGCGCAGGCGCGGGGGTCGCCCACATTGGAGGTGCAGGGCCGGGGTCATCCGTTCGACACGGGCGTTTTCGCTGGCGTCCGCCGGAATCGGTGTGTTATACGCCGCCGTGCGCGGGCCGCCCGCCGGCCGTTTCGCGGGCGTGGTGGAACTGGTAGACACGCGAGATTTAGGTTCTCGTGGCGAAAGCCGTGGGGGTTCAAGTCCCTCCGCCCGCACCAGGCCCGTTTCCGGCCGGACTAAGCTTCCGACAAGAACCAGGACAACGCAGTCAAGCGATCGAAACGTCATGCAGGTCAAAGAAACCCTCAACGAGGGGCTCAAGCGCGAGCTCCACATCACCATTCCCGCCGGAGATCTGGACGCCCGCCTCAACGACCGGCTGAGCGATCTGAAGGATCGCGTCCGCATCCGCGGCTTCCGCCCGGGCAAGGTGCCGGTCGCCCACCTCAGGCGCGTCTACGGCAAGTCGGTCATGGCGGAGGTGCTGGAGCAGGCCGTCAACGAGACGAGCCAGAAGGCCATTACCGACCGCGACGAACGTCCGGCCTACCAGCCGCAGATCGCGCTCACCGAGGACAAGGACGAGATCGAGCAGATCCTCGACGGAAAGGCCGATCTCGCCTACTCCGTGTCCTTCGAGGTGCTGCCACCGGTCGAGGCGCCGGACTTCTCGAAGATCAAGGTCGAGAAGGAAGTCGCCAAGGTCGAGGATTCGATGGTCGACGAGGCGATCGGTCGCATCGCCGAGCAGAACCGTCCCTTCGAGCCGCGCAAGGCCGGCGAGAAATCGGAATCCGGCGACCGGCTGACGATCGACTATCTCGGCAAGGTCGGCGGCGAGCCCTTCGAGGGCGGCGCCGACCAGGACGCCCAGATCCAGCTCGGATCGGGCACGTTCATCCCCGGCTTCGAGGAGCAGCTCATCGGCGTGACGGCGGGCAGCGACGTCGTGGTGAAGGTGACGTTCCCCGAGCAGTATCCGGCCGAGAACCTCGCGGGAAAGGACGCCGAATTCGAGGTCAAGGTGAAGGAGATCTCCGCCCCCGGCGAGGTCAAGATCGACGACGAGTTCGCCAAGTCGCTCGGCATGGAATCGCTCGACAAGGTCAAGGAAGCCGTGCGCGAGCAGATCTCCAGGGATTTCGACGCGGCATCGCGCCGCAAGGTCAAGCGCCAGCTGCTCGACGCGCTGGACGAGGCCTGCAAGATGGAGTTGCCGGAGAAGCTGGTCGATTCCGAGTTCCAGTCGATCTGGCAGCAGGTGACGCAGGACCTCGAGCGGTCTGGCCGGACCTTCGCCGACGAGGAGACGACCGAGGAAGAGGCCAAGGCCGACTACCGCAAGATCGCCGAGCGGCGGGTGCGGCTCGGCCTGCTCCTTGCGGATATCGGCGACAAGAACGAAATAAAGGTGACGGACGAGGAACTGAACCGGGCGCTGGTCGACCGAGTGCGTCAGTTCCCGGGTCAGGAGCAGGTGGTCTGGGAATACTACCAGAAGAACCCCGGCGCGCTCGCCGAGCTCAGGGCGCCGATCTTCGAGGAGAAGGTCGTCGACTTCATCCTCGAGCTCGCCAAGGTCACAGAAAAGCCTGTTTCGCGGGAAGAGCTGTTCCACGATCCGGACGACGATCATGACCATCATGGTCACGACCACGGGCACGATCATGGGCACCACCACGATCATGGGCACGATCACGGCCACAGCCACGACCACGACCACGACCACGACCACGGGGACTCGGACGCCGAGAAGCCCAAGCGCAGCCGCGCCAAGAAGGCCGACAAGGAATAATCCGTTAAGGACGGGCAGGCGCGCCGCTCGACAAGAGGTGCGCCTGCGGGCCTATCATCGGACGGACGATTCGTTTGACCCGGACACGCCGGACGTGTCCGTGCGGCCAATCGTTGGAGAGTTTTTCACGGAAGCTGCACCCGCACGTAGGCGCTGCGGCCGTTAGGATACTGGGAGACGACCATGCGTGACCCGATCGATACCTACATGAACCTCCTAGTGCCGATGGTGGTCGAACAGACCAACCGGGGCGAGCGGGCCTTCGATATCTACTCTCGCCTTCTGAAGGAGCGAATCGTCTTCGTGACGGGGGCGATCGAGGATCACATGGCGACGCTGGTGACGGCGCAGCTCCTGTTCCTCGAGGCCGAGAACCCGAAGAAGGAAATCGCCATGTACATCAACTCGCCCGGCGGCGTGGTGACGTCGGGCATGGCGATCTACGACACGATGCAATTCATCCGGCCCGCCGTTTCGACGCTGTGCATCGGCCAGGCCGCCTCGATGGGCTCGCTGCTTCTGACCGCGGGCGAGGCGGGCATGCGCTTCGCGCTGCCCAATGCGCGCGTCATGCTGCACCAGCCTTCCGGCGGTTTCCAGGGCCAGGCCTCGGACATCGAGCGGCATGCCGAGGACATCCTGAAGATGAAGCGGCGGCTCAACGAGGTCTACGTGAAGCACACGGGCCGCGACTACGAGACCATCGAGCGCACGCTCGACCGCGACTATTTCCTCACCGCCCAGGAGGCGAAGGATTTCGGCATCGTCGACCAGGTGATGGAGAAGCGGATCGAGCCCGTGGGCGACGGCGACAAGAAGTGAGGGCTGACGCGCTTGTGACAGCGGCGATGCCGCACGGGGCTTGAACCCTGCCCCGGTACCATTAGCGTTAATGCTCTGTTGATTAGTGGGTACCTAGCATGGTGGCATTGGCCGGGCGTTCTGTGGCGGCTATAAACACCGAGGTGAAGCGCATCGCCGACGGGGCAAGGCGATGCCGAAACTGCCCCGGACCGGAGTTCCGGGCGGGCCTTGGGCCCACGGGGCGAAGCGGAGTGACCGAATGAGCAAGGTCAGCGGCAGCGACTCGAAGAACACGCTCTACTGCTCCTTCTGCGGCAAGAGCCAGCATGAAGTGCGCAAGCTGATCGCGGGACCGACCGTGTTCATCTGCGACGAGTGCGTCGAGCTGTGCATGGACATCATTCGCGAGGAGAACAAGAACTCCTTCGTGAAGGCCAACGACGGCGTGCCGACGCCGAACGAGATCTGCCAGGTTCTCGACGACTACGTCATCGGCCAGGCGCACGCCAAGAAGGTTCTCTCCGTCGCCGTCCACAATCACTACAAGCGGCTGAACCACGGCGCCAAGTCCAACGACGTCGAGCTGGCGAAGTCGAACATCCTGCTGATCGGCCCGACCGGCTGCGGCAAGACACTGCTCGCCCAGACGCTGGCGCGTATTCTCGACGTGCCGTTCACGATGGCCGACGCGACGACGCTGACCGAAGCGGGCTACGTCGGCGAGGATGTCGAGAACATCATCCTGAAGCTCCTGCAGTCGGCCGACTACAACGTCGAGAGGGCCCAGCGCGGGATCGTCTACATCGATGAGGTCGACAAGGTCTCGCGCAAGTCCGACAATCCCTCGATCACCCGCGACGTGTCGGGCGAGGGCGTCCAACAGGCGCTCCTGAAGATCATGGAAGGCACGGTCGCGAGCGTTCCTCCGCAGGGCGGGCGCAAGCACCCGCAGCAGGAGTTCCTGCAGGTCGACACGACCAACATCCTGTTCATCTGCGGCGGCGCCTTCTCAGGCCTCGAGAAGATCATCTCGGCGCGCGGGCAGGGCACCTCGATCGGCTTCGGCGCCGAGGTGAAGGCTCCGGACGACCGCCGCACGGGCGAGATCTTCCGCGAGGTCGAGCCGGAAGACCTGCTGAAGTTCGGCCTGATCCCGGAATTCATCGGCCGCCTGCCGGTCATCGCCACCCTCGACGACCTCGACGAGGAAGCGCTGGTGCAGATCCTCACAGAGCCCAAGAACGCGCTGGTCAAGCAGTACCAGCGGCTGTTCGAGATGGAGGGCGTGGAGCTGTCGCTGCCGCAGGATTCGCTCGAGGCGATCGCGCGCAAGGCGATCGAGCGCAAGACCGGCGCCCGCGGCCTGCGGTCGATCATGGAATCGATCCTGCTCGACACGATGTTCGAGCTGCCCGGCCTGGACGGCGTCGAGGAGGTGGTGCTCGGCCCCGACGTGATCGAAGGCAAGGCGCGGCCGCTCTACATCTACGCCGACCGGGCCGAGAAAACGGCCGAAAGCAGCGCCTGATCGATGGGCGGTCCGGTGTTCCCCGGCATATCCTGGGGCCGGGATCGCCACTTGACTTGCCTGTGGTGCGTGGCCACCTATTGACCAACTACTGCGGCACCGCAGCAAAGCGAGTCGACCGGTCCGGGCCCATCGATGGTCCGGTGCAGAGTTCGGACAGAAGACCGGTCGGAAACCCGTGCGCGTCCTCCTGGCGTAATGCTGTGCGCTGCCCCTGACATGAGAGGACAATGAATATGGCCAACGAGAAGCCGCGCGCCACGGGGACACCCGACGGACAGGACATCTACCCCGTCCTTCCCCTGCGCGATATCGTTGTCTTTCCGCACATGATCGTCCCGCTTTTCGTCGGGCGCGAGAAGTCCATCCGCGCGCTCGAGGAAGTGATGCGGGCCGAGCGGCCGATTCTGCTGGCGACCCAGAAGAACGCCGGCGACGACGATCCGGAAACGGACGCGATCTACGAGGTCGGCACCATCGCGACGGTGCTGCAGCTCCTGAAGCTGCCGGATTCCACCGTGAAGGTGCTGGTCGAAGGCCAGAGCCGCGCGCGGATCACGGCCTTCAGCGGCCGCGAGGAGTATTTCGAGGCCGAAGCCATCGCGCTGGCCGAGGAAGAAGGCGATCCGGTCGAGGTCGAGGCGCTCGCGCGCTCGGTCGTGTCGGAATTCGACAACTACGTGAAACTGAACAAGAAGGTGTCGCCCGAGGTGCTCGGCGCGGTCACCCAGATCGACGACTATTCGAAGCTCGCCGACACGGTGGCTTCGCATCTGGCCGTCAAGATTCCCGAGAAGCAGCAGATCCTGGAGACGGTCTCCGTCACCGGACGGCTCGAGCAGGTGCTCGGCCTGATGGAGAGCGAGATCAGCGTCCTGCAGGTCGAGAAGCGCATCAGGAGCCGCGTCAAGCGTCAGATGGAGAAGACGCAGCGCGAGTACTACCTGAACGAGCAGATGAAGGCGATCCAGAAGGAGCTCGGCGACTCGGAAGAGGGCCGCGACGAGCTTTCCGAGCTGGAAGAGAAGATCAACAAGACCAAGCTGTCGAAGGAGGCCCGCGAAAAGGCTCTGGCGGAGCTGAAGAAGCTCAAGCAGATGAGCCCCATGTCGGCCGAGGCGACGGTGGTGCGCAACTACCTCGACTGGCTCCTGTCGATCCCGTGGGGCAAGAAGTCCCGGATCAAGAAGGATCTGGCGCACGCCCAGGGCGTGCTCGACACGGATCACTTCGGGCTGGAGAAGGTCAAGGACCGCATCGTCGAGTATCTCGCAGTTCAGCAGCGCGCCAACAAGCTGCGCGGACCGATCCTGTGCCTGGTCGGACCGCCCGGCGTCGGCAAGACGTCGCTGGGCAAGTCCATCGCCAAGGCGACGGGCCGCGAATTCGTGCGCGTGTCGCTCGGCGGCGTGCGTGACGAGGCGGAGATCCGCGGTCACCGGCGCACCTACATCGGCTCGATGCCGGGCAAGGTCATCCAGTCGATGCGGAAGGCCAAGCACGTCAATCCGCTGTTCCTGCTCGACGAGATCGACAAGATGGGCGCCGACTTCCGCGGCGATCCGTCGGCGGCGCTGCTCGAGGTGCTCGATCCCGAGCAGAACTCGAGCTTCAACGACCACTACCTCGAGGTCGACTACGACCTGTCGAACGTGATGTTCGTGACGACGGCCAATACGCTGAACATTCCGCCGGCCCTGATGGACCGGATGGAGATCATCCGTATCGCCGGCTACACGGAGGACGAGAAGGTCGAGATCGCGCGCCGTCACCTGATCCCGAAGGCGATCCGCGAGCACGGCCTGAAGGGCAAGGAGTTCGCCATCGACGACGAGGCGCTCATCACGGTCATCCGCCGCTACACGCGGGAGGCCGGCGTGCGCAACCTCGAGCGGGAACTGGCGACGCTCGCCCGCAAGGTGGTGAAGGAGCTGATCCTCAGCCAGAAGAAGTCGATCAAGATCACCGCCAAGAACCTCGAGGACTTCCTCGGCGTGCCGCGCTATCGCTTCGGCGAGGCCGAGCGCGAGGACCAGGTCGGCGTGGTCACGGGCCTCGCCTGGACGGAGTTCGGCGGCGAGCTTCTGACCATCGAAGGCGTGATGATGCCGGGCAAGGGCAAGATGTCCGTCACCGGCAACCTGCGCGACGTGATGAAGGAATCGATCCAGGCGGCGGCGGCCTACGTCCGCTCGCGGGCGATCGACTTCGGCATCGAGCCGCCGCTGTTCGACAAGCGCGACATCCACGTGCACGTGCCGGAGGGCGCGACCCCGAAGGACGGCCCGTCGGCGGGCGTGGCGATGGCGACCGCCATCGTGTCGATCATGACGGGAATCCCCGTTCGCAAGGACGTGGCGATGACCGGCGAGATCACGCTGCGCGGGCGCGTGCTGCCGATCGGGGGCCTGAAGGAGAAGCTCCTGGCGGCTCTGCGGGGCGGCATCAAGCGGGTCATCATCCCCGAGGACAACGCCAAGGATCTCGCCGAGATCCCGGACAACCTCAAGAGCGGGCTGGAGATCATCCCGGTCTCGCGCATGGGAGAGGTGCTGAAGCTGGCGCTGGTCCGCGAACCCGAAGCCATCGAATGGGTCGAGCCCGCGGAGGCCTCCCAGGTGGTGGCCGACGACGCGCAGTCGGGGCTTGTGGCGCACTGACCGGAGCGATATGAAGGCGCCCGCCGAGTCGGCGGGCGTTTTCTTTTTTGTAGATGACCGCTCGACAACACCTTAATTCTCGGCGTTATAGCGGTAAACTTCGCCTACAGGCGGCGATTCGCCGGGTAAAGCTAACAGAGAAACGTTGGACGAAAGGACAAGACCGTGAACAAGGCCGATCTCATCGCGAAGGTCGCGAACGACTCGTCGCTCCCGAAGGCCCAGGCCGCTGGCGCCGTGGATGCCGTGCTGGACGCGATTACCGGGGCCCTCAAGAAAGGCGATGAAGTGAAGATTGCCGGATTTGGCACGTTTTCCGTGGCCAAGCGCGCGGCTTCGACCGGCCGCAACCCGAAGACCGGCGAGCCGATCAAGATCGCTGCGACCAAGCTGCCGAAGTTCAAGGCGGGCAAGGGCCTCAAAGACGCCGTGAAGTAATTCGGCGGCGCCGTTCCCGGCGCCCACCGACTTGAATTGCGAAAAGCCCCGTACCGATCCGGTTGCGGGGCTTTTCGATTTCCCGGGCGGCCTTGCACCGACGCCGGGTGGCCTATAAATCCGGAAGTTCCGCACGAGACGTGCGGCCGAGGGCGGTTAGCTCAGTTGGTAGAGCGCCACGTTTACACCGTGGATGTCGGGAGTTCGAGCCTCTCACCGCCCACCATTTCCCCGATGGAGAAACGGTGTCGGACCGTCCGCGATGCGAGGTGGTCGCCGGGGCACGTGTCGCCTCTGCCCGCGGGGCCCGAAAGGCGGGCGACAACGCCCACAATCCGATGCCGGCCGCTTGACTTGACCCAAGCCGTCACTTAAGTCGATGCATCCTGATGCGGCGGTTCAAATCCCCGCGCGTTCGGGGGTGTAGCTCAGTTGGTTAGAGCGCCGGCCTGTCACGCCGGAGGCCGCGGGTTCGAGTCCCGTCACTCCCGCCACTTTTCCAGACAAACGGGTGAACTGCCGAGTGCCGCGGGCTTGCGGGCGCTCAGGAGTTGAGCGCCTTGAGCTGGGTGATGAAGATCGCCGGGGCGAGCAGTGTCGATGCCATCGGTGTCTTCAGGCCGACGGCCTTGGCCATGTCCGCGACGAAGGTGTTGCAGTTGTAGCGTGTCCAGTTCCAGGTCGGCGGATCGGCGCGGGCGGCCTCGACGGCGGCCGACAGGCGCGCGTATTCCTCGTCTGTGAGCTGGCGGCGGTAGACGGCGCTCGGGGGCAGCGACAGGTCGAGCGCCACAGGCTCTGTCGTCGCCTCCGCCATGCCGCCGACGCCGATGGCGAAGCCGGAAAGCTCCTTGGGATAAAGACCGACCTGGGTGGGTTCGATGATGGAGCCGTCGGCGCCCTGATGGCCGAAGATCAGGTAGGTGTGACCGATGATGTCCGGCCCGACCCGGGCGCGGAACTCGACGATCGGCGCACCGACGGGGATGCTCCCGTCGGCCGCTGCGGCCACAGTCGGCGTTTCCGCCTCGGCCGTTTGGGAAGCGATGGTCTGAGAGGCAGGCGTCTGAGAGGCCGCAGTCTGAGGGGCGGGGGTCTGGGTTGCGACCGGTTGGGGCGCCGCGGCCGCGGCCGCGGCAGCCGCAGCTTGCGGAGCCGCCGCCTCGGGGGCGGGCGCCGCCTTGTTCTCGGCCGCAGAGGAACTCGCGGAACTGGCGCGGGGAGGCACGGCCGCGGCCGCCGCGACAGGTCTGCCGGCGAAGCTGTAGGACTGCTTCGGTCCGGCGCTCTCCGTATTGACGCAGCCGCAGAGTGCAACGCCCGCGAGGGCCAGTGACGCTAGGACAATTCGAACCGGCATTCGGGACCCTGACGAATAGCGACAATTCGACGCCGCGACTCGGCGCCGGCTCCAATGCAATTTCGCGCTGCCGATTCGCACGGCAGCGGATCGCGGCGAGCGCGAATACTGACACATGACGCGAGGGGGATGAAATAGTATGCCGGCAACACCCAAGAAAACGTGCGCCAAAAAAACGTGGAAACGAGTCCTCCCCGGCGCTTGCCCTTGCCGGGAGCGTGAGCTAAGCCTACCGCCGTCAATCGACTTGTGCGGTGCACCTTAAGCGTCCGCGCCGAACCGGTACCGAGGCGACATGCCGGATATCCTTCACGACTATCTGCCCGTCGCCGTGTTCATCGGGATTTCGGCGGTTATCGGGCTGGCCCTGATGGTCTCCTCCTTCGTGATCGCCTACCGGAGCCCGGATCCCGAAAAGCTCTCGGCCTACGAATGCGGCTTCAACGCGTTCGACGACGCGCGGATGAAGTTCGACGTGCGGTTCTACCTGGTCTCGATCCTGTTCATCATCTTCGACCTGGAAGTGGCGTTCCTGTTTCCCTGGGCCGTCGCCTTCAAGGAGGTCGGCGTGTTCGGTTTCTGGTCGATGATGGTTTTCCTTGCCGTGCTGACGATCGGCTTTATCTACGAGTGGCGGAAGGGAGCACTGGAATGGGATTGATCCAGGACGACCGCCCGCTCGTCGCACCGTCGCCGAAGGGAATCCTAGATCCGGCGACCGGCAAGCCGCTCGGCGCCGCCGATCCGTTCTTCACCGAAGTCAACGCCGAACTCGCCGACAAGGGCTTTCTGGTCACGGCGACGGATGAGCTCATCAACTGGGCGCGGACCGGCTCGCTGATGTGGATGACCTTCGGGCTCGCCTGCTGCGCGGTCGAGATGATGCAGATGTCGATGCCGCGCTACGATGCCGAGCGCTTCGGCTTCGCCCCGCGCGCGAGCCCGCGCCAGTCCGACGTGATGATCGTCGCCGGCACTCTCACCAACAAGATGGCCCCCGCGCTGCGCAAGGTCTACGACCAGATGCCGGAGCCGCGCTACGTCATCTCGATGGGCAGCTGCGCCAACGGCGGCGGCTACTATCACTATTCCTATTCCGTCGTCAGGGGCTGTGATCGCATCGTCCCGATCGACGTCTACGTACCGGGCTGTCCCCCGACGGCCGAGGCGCTTCTCTACGGCGTGCTGCTTCTGCAGAAGAAGATCCGGCGCACCGGCACGATCGAGCGCTGACCTGAAACCGGCCGACATTCCGAGAGGAGCGGTATGGACGAGGCCCTGACCGAACTCGGTGAGTACATTTCCCAGGCGCTAGGGGCAGAGAACGTCGACTGGACCGTCGCGCACGGCGGTCTGACGCTCGTCGTGACTGCCGAGCGCCTGCTCGACACCGCCCGTTTCCTGCACGACGACGCGCGCTGCCAGTTCGTCTCGATCATCGACGTGTGCGGCGTCGACTGGCCGGGGCGCGAGAAGCGCTTCGACGTCGTCTACCACTTCCTGTCGCCGCGGCAGAACCAGCGCATCCGCGTCAAGGTCGCGACCGACGAGGCGACGCCGGTGCCGAGCCTCACCGAGATCTGGCCGGGCGCCGACTGGTTCGAGCGGGAGGCCTACGACCTCTACGGCATCCTGTTCTCCGGCCATCCGGACCTGCGACGGCTCCTGACCGACTACGGGTTCGAGGGCCATCCGCTCAGGAAGGACTTCCCGCTGACCGGCTTCGTCGAGGTGCGCTACGACGATCTCGCCAAGCGGGTCGTCTACGAGCCGGTGCGGCTCAACCAGGAATTCCGCAATTTCGACTTCCTGTCGCCGTGGGAGGGCGTCGAGTACGTCCTGCCGGGGGACGAGAAGGCAAAACAGTAGACAGACCATGGCCGAGGCAGAAGTCCGCAACTTCTCGATCAATTTCGGGCCGCAGCACCCGGCGGCGCACGGCGTTCTGCGCCTCGTGCTGGAGATCGACGGCGAGGTGGTCGAGCGGGTCGATCCGCATATCGGCCTGCTGCACCGCGGCACCGAAAAGCTGATCGAATACAAGACCTACCTGCAGGCGGTGCCCTATTTCGACCGGCTCGACTACGTCGCGCCGATGAACCAGGAGCACGCCTTCGCGCTGGCCGCCGAGCGGCTGCTCGGCATCGAGGTGCCGCGGCGCGGGCAGCTCATCCGGGTGCTCTATTCGGAGATCGGGCGGCTGCTGTCGCATCTGCTCAACGTCACCACGCAGGCGATGGACGTCGGCGCGCTGACCCCGCCGCTGTGGGGCTTCGAGGCGCGCGAGAAGCTGATGATCTTCTACGAGCGGGCATCGGGCGCGCGCATGCATGCGGCCTATTTCCGGCCCGGCGGCGTGCACCAGGACCTGCCCGAGCAGCTCGTCGACGACATCGGTGCGTTCTGCGACCCGTTCCTCGACCTGTGCGACGACATCGAGGGGCTCCTCACCGACAACCGCATCTTCAAGCAACGCAACGTCGACATCGGCGTCGTCAAGCTCGAGGACGCGTGGGCCTGGGGCTTCTCCGGTGTGATGGTGCGCGGCTCGGGGGCGGCGTGGGACCTGCGCAAGGCGCAGCCCTACGAGTGCTACGAGGAAATGAAGTTCGACATCCCGGTCGGCAAGAACGGCGACTGCTACGACCGCTACCTCATCCGCATGGAGGAGATGCGCCAGTCGACCGGAATCATGAAGCAGTGCGTGGAGAAGCTCAAGTCGGCGAACGGGCGGGGGCCGGTCAGCTCGACCGACCAGAAGATCGTGCCGCCCAAGCGCGGCGAGATGAAGCGCTCGATGGAAGCGCTGATCCATCACTTCAAGCTCTATACCGAGGGCTACAAGGTGCCGGAAGGCGACGTCTACGCCGCAGTCGAGGCGCCGAAGGGCGAGTTCGGCGTCTATCTCGTCTCCGACGGCTCCAACCGACCCTACCGCTGCAAGATCCGTGCGCCCGGCTTCGCCCATCTGCAGGCGATGGATTTCATCTGCCGTGGTCACATGCTGGCGGACGTTTCGGCGATCCTCGGCTCCCTCGATATCGTGTTCGGCGAGGTGGATCGCTGATGTCTGTGCGTCGTCTCTGGCACGAGCAGCCCGAAAGCTTCGCCTTCACGGCGGAAAACAAGGCCTGGGCGGACAAAGCGATCAAGCGCTATCCGGAAGGCCGCCAGGCGTCGGCGGTGATCCCGTTGCTCTGGAAGGCGCAGGAGCAGGAGGGCTGGGTCTCCGAGCCGGCGATCCGCGTCGTCGCCGAGATGCTCGACATGCCGAGGATCCGCGTGCTCGAGATCGCGACCTTCTACACGATGTTCCAGCTGCAGCCGGTCGGCAGGAAGGCGCACGTCCAGGTGTGCGGCACGACGCCGTGCATGCTGCGCGGGGCGGGCGACCTGATCGCGATCTGCAAGACGCGCATCGCCGAGCACGCCCACGAGCTCTCCGCCGACGGCGATTTCTCGTGGGAAGAGGTCGAGTGCCTCGGCGCCTGCGTCAACGCCCCGATGGTGCAGGTGTTCAAGGACACGTACGAGGATCTGACGCCGGAGAGCTTCCAGGCGCTGCTCGACGATTTCGCCGCCGGCAAGCAGCCGACGCCGGGCCCGCAGAACGGCCGGCACTATTCGGCGCCGCTCGGAGGCCCGACTGTGTTGACGGGCGAGAAGAAGGCGGCCAAGCCCGCCAAGGAGCCGAAGAAGGCCGAGAAGGCCGCTCCCGCCAAGGAGGAGAAGGCCGAGCCGTCGGCGACGCTTTTCGACGAGCACAAGCCGAAGGGTATCGAGGCACCGCGCGAGGGCAAGGCCGACAACCTGAAGAAGATCTCGGGGGTCGGCCCGAAGATCGAGGGCCTCCTGCATTCGCTCGGCATCTTCCACTTCGACCAGATTTCCGAATGGTCGCCCGAAGAGGTCGCGTGGGTCGACGGCTACCTCAAGTTCAAGGGGCGGATCGACCGCGAGGACTGGATCGCGCAGGCCAAGACCCTCGCCGCGGGCGGCGAGACGGAATTCTCAAAGCGGACCGGAAAGAGGAAATAGCCGATGCTTTCCGACAAGGACCGCATCTTCACCAATATCTACGGTATCCACGACTGGCGCCTCAAGGGTGCGCTCAGCCGCGGCACCTGGTCCAACACGAAGGACATCATCGAGAAGGGCCAGGACTGGATCATCGACCAGATGAAGGCCTCGGGGCTGCGCGGGCGCGGCGGCGCCGGCTTCCCGACCGGGCTGAAGTGGTCGTTCATGCCGAAGGAGGTGGGTGAGCGGCCGCATTATCTGGTCGTCAACGCCGACGAATCCGAGCCCGGCACGTGCAAGGACCGCGACATCCTGCGCTTCGAGCCGCACCAGCTCATCGAAGGATGCATGATCGCCTCCTTCGCGATGCGCGCGCACGCCTGCTACGTCTATGTGCGCGGCGAGTTCATCCGCGAGCGCGAGCACCTGGAACACGCCGTCGAGGAGGCTTACGAGGCCGGCCTGATCGGCAAGAACAACAAGAACGGCTGGGACTTCGACCTCTATGTCCATCACGGCGCCGGCGCGTATATCTGCGGCGAGGAGACGGCGCTGCTCGAAAGCCTCGAGGGCAAGAAGGGCATGCCGCGCCTGAAGCCGCCGTTCCCGGCGAATTCCGGCCTGTACGGCTGCCCGACGACGGTCAACAACGTGGAGTCGATCGCGGTGGCGCCGGAGATCCTGCGGCGCGGCGCTGCGTGGTTTGCGGGTCTCGGCAAGCCCAACAACACCGGCACCAAGCTCTTCTGCATCTCCGGACACGTGAACAATCCGTGCAACGTGGAAGAGGAGATGGGCATTCCGCTGCGCGAACTCGTCGACAAGCACGCCGGCGGCGTGCGCGGCGGCTGGGACAACCTGCTCGCGGTCATCCCCGGCGGCTCGTCGGTGCCGTGCCTGCCCGCCGACACCTGCCAGAATCTGTCGATGGACTTCGATACGCTGCGCGACCTGAAGTCGGGTCTCGGCACGGCGGCGGTGATCATCATGGACAAGTCGACCGACATCGTCAGGGCGATCGCGCGACTGTCGTATTTCTACAAGCACGAGAGCTGCGGCCAGTGCACCCCGTGCCGGGAAGGGACCGGCTGGATGTGGCGGGTCATGGAACGCATGGCGCGCGGCGAGGCGGAGAAGCGTGAGATCGACATGCTTCTCGACGTCACCAAGCAGGTCGAGGGTCACACGATCTGCGCGCTCGGCGATGCGGCGGCCTGGCCGGTGCAGGGGCTGATCCGCCACTTCCGCGGCGAAATCGAGCGGCGGATCGACGCCTATTCGGCGAAGTCGAAGGGCGGGCCGGTTCTCGAGGCGGCGGAGTGAGAACGGTGCTGCGCCATGCCCTCTGCCGACATCATCCCGAAAGAGAAGCGGCCGCGTGTGCGCAAGGTCGGCTATGTCACCACGGCCGCGCTGACCGTCGGATGCATGGTGGTCCTGTCGCTCATCGGGGAGCCGGGGCGGACGGTCTTCATCGTGTCGGGCGCGATGCTCGTGATGTGCGTCGTCATGATCGAGACGTGGCTTCTTCTCGGAATGCAGAAGGGAATGGTCGCGCTCGCCGTGATCGTGTTCGTGCTCTACCAGATTTTCGGCTGAAGCGCCGTAAACCGCGGAACTGATTGGACAATGGCCAAGATCATCGTAGACGGCACCGAGGTCGACGTCCCGGCCGAATACACACTGCTCCAGGCGTGCGAGGCGGCGGGCGTCGAGATTCCGCGCTTCTGCTTCCACGAGCGGCTGTCGATCGCCGGCAACTGCCGCATGTGTCTGGTCGAGGTGAAGGGCGGACCGCCGAAGCCGGCCGCCTCCTGCGCCATGGCCGTGCGCGACCTGCGCCCCGGCCCGAACGGCGAGCCGCCGGAGGTCTTCACGAAGACGCCGATGGTGAAGAAGGCGCGCGAAGGGGTGATGGAGTTCCTGCTCATCAACCATCCCCTCGACTGCCCGATCTGCGATCAGGGCGGCGAGTGCGATCTGCAGGACCAGGCGATGGCCTACGGGGTCGATTCCAGCCGCTTCCACGAGAACAAGCGCGCGGTCGAGGACAAGTACATCGGCCCGCTGGTGAAGACGATCATGACGCGCTGCATACATTGCACGCGCTGCATCCGCTTCATCGCCGAGGTCGCCGGCGTGCCCGAACTCGGCGCCATCGGTCGCGGCGAGGACATGGAGATCACCACCTACCTCGAAACGGCGATGTCGTCGGAACTGCAGGGCAACGTCATCGATCTGTGCCCGGTCGGCGCGCTGACCTCGCGGCCCTACGCCTTCCAGGCGCGTCCCTGGGAACTGAACAAGACGGAATCGATCGACGTCATGGACGCGCTCGGCTCGAACATCCGCGTGGACACGCGCGGGCGCGAGGTGATGCGTGTCCTGCCGCGGAACAACGATGAAGTGAACGAGGAGTGGATCTCCGACAAGACCCGCTTCATCTGGGACGGCCTGCGCACCCAGCGTCTCGACCGTCCCTATGTGCGCGACAACGGCAGGCTGAAGCCGGCGTCCTGGCAGGAGGCGTTCACCAGGATCGCCGACAAGGTGAAGGCTGCGAGTGCCGAGAAGATCGGCGCGATCGCCGGCGATCTCGCCAGCGTCGAGGACATGTTCGCGCTGAAGGGCCTGATGGACGGCCTCGGGGTCGCCTCGATAGACTGCCGGCAGGACGGTGCGGCGCTCGATCCGAAGCCCGGCCGCGCCACCTATCTGTTCAACGCCACGATCACGGGCATCGACGACGCCGACGCGATCCTGATCGTCGGCTCCAATCCGCGCCATGAGGCGCCGGTGCTCAACGCGCGCATCCGCCAGCGTTGGCTGCGCGGCGGCATGAAGGTCGGCGTCGTGCTCGGCGAGCGGCCCGATCTCACCTACGACTACGACTATCTCGGCGCCGGACCCGACACCCTTTCGGAGATCGCCTCGGGCGGCAATGCGTTCGCCGGCGTGCTGAAGGACGCCAAGCGGCCGTTGGTGATCGTCGGCCAGGGCGCGCTCGCCCGTCCCGACGGCGCGGCGGTGCTTTCGACGGCGGCGAAGATCGCGGTCGACGCCGGGGCGGTCGGCCCGGAAGGCGACGCCGACTGGAACGGCTTCGCGCTCCTCCACACGGCCGCTTCGCGCGTCGGCGGGCTCGATCTCGGCTTCGTGCCGGGCGCCGGGGGCAAGGACGTGGCCGGCATGCTGAGTGGCGGAACGGACGTCCTGTTCCTGCTCGGCGCCGACGAGGTCGAGGTGCCGGCCGGACCGTTCGTCGTCTATATCGGCACGCACGGCGACCGGGGCGCCCACCGCGCCGACGTGATCCTGCCCGGCGCCGCCTTTACCGAGAAGGCCGGCACCTACGTGAATACCGAGGGCCGGGTGCAGTTCGCCAACCGCGCGGGCTTCCCGCCCGGCGACGCGCGCGAGGACTGGTCGATCCTGCGAGCGCTTTCGGACGTACTCGGCAAGAAGCTTCCCTACGATACTCCCGGCCAGCTGCGCGCCGCGCTCTATGAGGCCCACCCGCACTTCGCGCGTTGCGACGGGGTCGAGGCGGCGTCCGCGGAGGCGATTCCCGCGCTGGCCAAGGCGGGCGGCAAGCTCGACAAGGCGGCGTTCGTCGGCGCGGTCGGCGACTTCTACATGACCAATCCGATCGCGCGCGCCTCAGCCGTCATGGCCGAGATGAGCGCGCTGGCTCGGGCGCGGCGAGGGGAGGCGACCGGGACCCATGGCTGACTTCTTCTGGACCTGGCTCTGGCCGTTGATCATCATGGCCGCGCAGAGCGTGCTGCTGCTGGTCTGCCTGCTCGTCGTCATCGCCTATCTGCTGCTTGCCGACCGCAAGATCTGGGCGGCGGTGCAGCTCAGGCGCGGTCCGAACGTCGTCGGAGCCTTCGGGCTCTTCCAGTCCTTCGCCGACCTCTTCAAGTTCGTCTTCAAGGAGCCGGTGATCCCGGACGGGGCCAACAAGGGCGTGTTCCTGCTGGCGCCGCTGGTGACCTGCATCCTGGCGCTGTCGGCCTGGGCGGTGATCCCGGTCGATTCTGGGTGGGTGATCGCCGACATCAACCTCGGCATCCTCTACATCTTCGCGATTTCGTCGCTCGGCGTTTACGGCGTCATCATGGGCGGCTGGGCGTCGAACTCGAAGTATCCGTTCCTGAGCGCGCTGCGGGCGGCCGCTCAGATGGTCTCCTACGAGGTCTCGATCGGCTTCGTGCTGATCACGGTTCTGCTCTGCGTCGGCTCACTGAACCTCTCCGACATCGTCGAGGCGCAGCGCGGCAACTGGGGCCTGTTCGGCTGGTTCTGGCTGCCGCTCCTGCCGATGTTCGTGATCTTCTTCGTCTCCGCGCTGGCCGAGACCAACCGGCCGCCCTTCGATCTGGCGGAAGCCGAATCGGAACTCGTGGCCGGCTACATGGTGGAATATTCCTCCACGCCGTATCTCCTGTTCATGCTCGGCGAATACGTGGCGATCGTGCTCATGTGCGCGCTGACCACGATCCTGTTCCTGGGCGGCTGGCTGCCGCCCTTCGAGGTCGTGCCGTTCACCTGGATTCCCGGTGTCGTCTGGTTCGTCATCAAGGTCTGCGCGGTGTTCTTCATGTTCGCCATGGTGAAGGCGTTCGTGCCCCGCTACCGCTACGACCAGCTGATGCGGCTTGGCTGGAAGGTGTTCCTGCCTATTTCCCTGTTCATGGTGGTCGCCGTGGCCGGGGTCCTGCAATTCACCGGCTGGGCGCCGTAGAACCAAGAGGTTTGCAAAATGGCCAGGCTGGATCAGGCCGCCCGTTCGATCTTCCTGAAGGAGTTCGTCTCCGCCTTCGTGCTGGCGATGCGATACTTCTTCAAACCGAAGGCGACGCTGAACTATCCCTTCGAGAAGGGGCCGATTTCGCCGCGCTTCCGGGGCGAGCACGCGTTGCGCCGCTACCCGAACGGCGAGGAGCGCTGCATCGCCTGCAAGCTGTGCGAGGCGATCTGTCCGGCGCAGGCGATCACCATCGAGGCCGGACCGCGCCGCAACGACGGAACGCGCCGCACGACACGCTACGACATCGACATGGTGAAGTGCATCTACTGCGGGTTCTGCCAGGAAGCCTGCCCGGTGGACGCCATCGTCGAGGGACCGAACTTCGAATTCGCTGTGGAAACACGCGAGGAACTGTACTTCGACAAGGACAAGCTCCTGGCGAACGGGGATCGCTGGGAGCGCGAAATCGCCAAGAGTATCGAACTGGACGCGCCTTACCGCTGAGCCCTTCCGAGGGTCGGTAGACGCGTATCCGTAACCGTTCTATAGAGGCCGCGGCCGCCGGATTCCCGGCACTCGGCCTCCCCGGGGGACCTGCCGGACCATGATCGTCGCGACTGCCTTTTTCTATCTCTTCTCCGCGGTGATGATCGCCTCCGCGGTGATGGTGATCGCGGCGCGAAACCCGGTCCATTCGGTGCTGTTCCTGATCCTCGCCTTCTTCAACGCCGCGGGCCTGTTCATCCTGATGGGCGCGGAGTTCCTGGCACTGATCCTGGTCGTCGTCTATGTCGGCGCGGTGGCGGTCCTGTTCCTGTTCGTCGTGATGATGCTCGACGTCGATTTCGTGCAGCTGCGCGAGGGTTTCCTCAACTACCTGCCGGTCGGCGCGCTGATCGGCTTCATCCTGCTGGTCGAACTGCTGCTCGTGCTCGGTGGCTGGGCGATCTCGCCGGACGTCGCCGCCAACATAGCCGCGCCCATTCCCGCCGATCCGTCGGTCTCCAACATCCAGGCGATCGGCGAGGTGCTCTACACCCGCTACATCTTCTACTTCCAGATGGCCGGCATCATCCTGCTCGTCGCGATGATCGGTGCGATCGTGCTTACGCTGCGCCACAAGCCTAACGTCAAGCGCCAGTCGATCGCAGCCCAGGTCGCGCGCAACCCGGCCACGGCCGTCGAAGTGCGCAAGGTCGAGAGCGGGAAGGGGATCTGACCATGGCGATCGGCCTATCCAACTATCTCGCCGTCGCCGCGATCGTCTTCACGCTCGGCATCTTCGGCATCTTCCTGAACCGCAAGAACGTCATCGTCATCCTGATGTCGATCGAGCTCATGCTGCTCGCCGTGAACATCAACATGGTGGCCTTCTCCACCCATCTCGGCGACATCGTCGGGCAGGTGTTCGCTCTTCTGGTTCTGACGGTCGCCGCCGCCGAGGCGGCGATCGGTCTCGCCATCCTGGTGGTTTTCTTCCGCAACCGCGGCTCGATCGAGGTCGAGGACGTCAACATGATGAAGGGCTGAGCGCTTCAATGTATTCGGCGATCGTCTTTCTGCCGCTGCTCGGCGCCATCCTCGGCGGCATCATCTCGCTGGTCGGCGCGCATGCCCGCCACCCGAGCGGCCTCGACATGCACGCCCACGGCGGCTCGGGCGGCCATGAGGAGCATCACGACGGAGATCATGACGGGGCGCACGGCCACCATCCGGCCGCACAGGGCTCGCGAGCCGCGGAGCTGATCACCTCGGGCTTCCTGATCATCTCGGCGATCCTGTCGTGGGTCGCCTTCTTCCAGGTCGGCCTGCACGATGGCGACGTGCAGGTCCAGATCATGCCGTGGTTCGTGTCGGGCTCGCTCAGCGTCGACTGGGCGCTGCGCGTCGACACGCTGACGGCGGTCATGCTGGTCGTGGTGACGACGGTGTCGGCGCTCGTGCACGTCTACTCGATCGGCTACATGTCGCACGATCCGCACCGCCCGCGCTTCTTCGCCTATCTGTCGCTGTTCACCTTCGCCATGCTGATGCTGGTGACCGCCGACAACTTCGTGCAGATGTATTTCGGCTGGGAAGGCGTGGGTCTCGCCTCGTACCTGCTGATAGGCTTCTGGTACCAGCGTCCCTCGGCGAACGCCGCGGCGATCAAGGCGTTCGTCGTGAACCGCGTCGGCGATTTCGGCTTCGCGCTCGGCATCTTCGGCGTGTTCGTGATGTATGGCTCGGTCAGCTTCGACGCCGTGTTCGCCAACGCCGCCGACGCCACGGGAAAGACGCTCTTCATCTTCGGCCACGACTTCGACGCGCTGACCATCATCTGCCTGCTCCTGTTCATGGGCGCGATGGGCAAATCGGCGCAGTTCCTGCTGCACACGTGGCTTCCGGACGCGATGGAAGGCCCGACGCCGGTCTCCGCGCTGATCCACGCCGCGACCATGGTGACCGCCGGCGTGTTCATGGTCGCGCGCCTGTCGCCGCTGTTCGAGCTCTCGACGACGGCGCTGACCGTGGTCACCTTCATAGGCGCGACGACGGCGTTCTTCGCGGCGACCGTCGGCCTGGTGCAGAACGACATCAAGCGCGTGATCGCCTATTCGACCTGCTCGCAGCTCGGCTACATGTTCGCAGCGCTGGGCGTCGGCGCCTATTCGGCGGGCATCTTCCACCTGTTCACCCATGCCTTCTTCAAGGCGCTGCTGTTCCTCGGTTCCGGCGCGGTGATCCACGCCATGTCCGACGAGCAGGACATGCGGAAGATGGGGGGGCTGCGCACGAAGATCCCGGTCACCTACTGGATGATGGTGATCGGCAGCCTGGCCCTGACCGGCTTTCCGCTCACGGCGGGCTGGGTGTCGAAGGATGCGATCATCGAGGCGACGTTCGTCGGCGAGAACCCGATGGCCGGCTACGCCTTCGGCCTGACCACGTTCGCCGCGCTGCTGACGGCGTTCTATTCCTGGCGGCTGCTGTTCATGACGTTCCATGGCAAGTCGCGGGCGTCGGCGGAGGTGCAGGCGCACATCCACGAGTCGCCTATGGTGATGCTGGTGCCGCTGTTCGTGCTGGCGCTCGGAGCGCTCGGGGCGGGGCTCGCCTTCAATTCGTTCTTCATCGGCCACGACTACGAGCACTTCTGGCGCGGCGCGATCTTCCTCGGCGAGGAGAACCACATCCTGCACGCCATGCACGAGGAGGTGCCGGAGCTGGTCGTGTGGCTGCCGACCGTGATGATGCTGCTCGGCTTTACGATCGCCTGGTACATGTACATCCGCAATCCCGCCGTGGCGCCGGCGCTAGCGCGCCAGTTCGACGTGCTCTACCGTTTCCTGCTCAACAAGTGGTACTTCGACGAGATCTACGACTTCCTGTTCGTCCGACCCGCCAAGGCGCTCGGCAGGTTCCTGTGGAAGAAGGGCGACGGCTGGCTGATCGACGGCTTCGGGCCGGACGGCATCTCGGCGCGCGTCATCGACGTGACGCGCCGGGTCGTGCAGCTGCAGACCGGCTATCTCTATCACTACGCGTTCGCCATGCTGATCGGCGTCACCGCGCTCATCACCTGGTACATGTTCGCCGGAGGGGCGCAGTAAAATGACCGGCTGGCCCATCCTCTCCGTCGTCACCTTCCTGCCGCTCGTCGGCGCGCTGTTCATCTTCGCGATCCGCGGCGACGACGAGATCGCCGTGCGCAATGCCCGCTTCGTGGCGCTGTGGACGACGGTGATCACCTTCCTCTTGTCGCTGCTGATCTGGGTCTACTTCGATCCCTCGACCGCGGATTTCCAGTTCGTCGAGAAGCGCGAGTGGCTCGGCGGGACGATCACCTATCACATGGGCGTCGACGGCATCTCGATGCTGTTCGTCATCCTGACCACGTTCCTGATGCCCGCCTGCATCCTGGCGAGCTGGACCGCGATCGATGTCCGCGTGAAGGAATACATGGTCGCGTTCCTGGTGCTCGAGACGCTGATGATCGGCGTCTTCACGGCGCTGGACCTCGTGTTGTTCTACCTGTTCTTCGAGGGCGGCCTGATCCCGATGTTCCTGATCATCGGCATCTGGGGTCACAAGCGGCGCGTCTATGCGGCCTTCAAGTTCTTCCTCTACACGCTGACCGGCTCGGTGCTGATGCTGCTCGCCATCATGGCGATGTACTGGGACGCCGGCACCACCGACATCCCGACGCTGCTCGCCCACGACTTCCCGGCGAACATGCAGACCTGGCTGTGGATCGCCTTCTTCGCGTCCTTCGCTGTGAAGATGCCGATGTGGCCGGTTCACACCTGGCTTCCCGACGCGCATGTGGAGGCGCCGACGGCGGGCTCCGTGATCCTGGCCGGCATCCTCCTGAAGATGGGCGGCTACGGCTTCCTGCGCTTCTCGCTGCCGATGTTCCCTGAAGCCTCCGACATGTTCGCCCCCTTCGTGTTCACGCTGTCGGTGGTCGCGATCATCTACACCTCGCTCGTCGCGCTGATGCAGACAGACATCAAGAAGCTGATCGCCTATTCGTCGGTCGCTCACATGGGCTTCGTGACGATGGGCGTGTTCACCGGCACGATCCAGGGCATCCAGGGCGGCATCTTCCAGATGCTGTCGCACGGCATCGTGTCGGGTGCGCTCTTCCTTTGCGTCGGCGTCGTCTACGACCGGCTGCACACCCGTGAGATCGCCGCCTATGGCGGTCTCGTCAACCGCATGCCGCTCTATGCCTTCGCCTTCATGGTGTTCACCATGGCCAATGTCGGCCTGCCGGGCACCTCGGGCTTCGTCGGGGAGTTCCTGTCGCTGCTCGCCGCCTTCGACGTCAACACCTGGGTTGCGGTGTTCGCGACGACCGGGGTGATCCTCTCGGCCGCCTATGCGCTGTGGCTCTACCGGCGCGTGATCTTCGGCACGATCGAGAAGGAAAACCTGCGCGGAATCAAGGACCTGACCCGGCGCGAGGTGGCGATCCTCGCTCCGCTCGTCGTTCTCACGATCCTGTTCGGCATCTATCCCATGCCGGTCTTCGACGTGACGGCGGTGTCGGTCGAGAATCTCGTGAACGACTACCACGCGGCGCTCGAGCAGGCGGCTCAGCTCGCCGCGCTTGCCAATTGACGAGGCAGATCCGATGACCCCGAACCTCATATCGGTTGCCCCGGAAATGCTGCTGGCCGTCGGCGCCATGGTGGCGCTCATGCTCGGCGTGTTCCGCGAGGAGCGTTCGTCGGCCTCGATCACCGCGGGGCTGTCGATGGCGCTCGTGATCGCCGCCAGCGTGCTGGTCTGGCTGGTGCCGGCGACGCCTGAGCCGATCTTCGGCGGCAGCTTCCTGCTCGATCCCTACGCCAAGCTTCTCAAGACCCTGATCGCTGTGGGGTCGGCCGCCGCCATCCTCCTGTCCGTCGACTACATGCGCTTCGGCAGGCTGACGCGGTTCGAGTATCCGGTGCTGATCGTGCTCGCGACCGCCGGCATGTTCGTCATGGTGTCGGCGACCGACCTCATAACGCTCTACCTGGGCCTCGAACTGCAGAGCCTCGCAGCCTACGTGGTCGCGGCGATCCAGCGGGATTCGGTGCGCTCGACCGAGGCCGGCATGAAGTACTTCGTCCTCGGCGCGCTCGCCTCGGGCATGCTGCTCTACGGCGCTTCGCTGATCTACGGCTTCTCGGGCACCGTCTCCTATGCCGGAATCGCCGATGCGGTCGGCGCGGAGGGGGCTTCGGTCGGCCTGATCTTCGGTCTGGTGTTCCTGCTCTCCGGCATCGCCTTCAAGATATCGGCCGTGCCGTTCCACATGTGGACGCCCGACGTCTACGAGGGCGCGCCCACCCCGGTCACGGCCTTCTTCGCCTCGGCGCCGAAGATCGCGGCCATGGGCATGCTGGTGCGCGTCGTCATCGACGCCTTCCCGACGATCACGACCGAATGGCAGCAGGTCATCGTGTTCATCGCGATCGCCTCGATGGCGCTGGGCGCGTTCGCCGCGATCGGGCAGCGCAACATCAAGCGGCTGATGGCGTATTCGTCGATCGCCAACATGGGCTACGCGCTGGTCGGGCTCGCGGCAGGCAACGAAGCGGGCGTTCAGGGCGTCATCGTCTACATGGCGATCTATCTCGCGATGACCCTTGGCGTCTTCGCCTTCATCCTCGCCATGCGCCGCGGCGACACCGTGGTGGAGACGATCGACGACCTCGCGGGGCTGTCGCGCTCCAACGCCGCGGCGGCGTTCTTCCTGGCCGTCCTGTTCTTCTCGCTCGCCGGCATTCCCCCGCTCGCCGGTTTCTTCGCCAAGTTCTACGTGTTCCTGGCGGCGATCGAGGCCGAACTCTACGTGCTCGCCGTCATCGGCGTGCTGACCAGCGTGATCGGCGCCTTCTACTACCTGCGCATCGTCAAGATCATGTATTTCGACGAGCCGGTCGCGCCGTTCGAGCGGATGGGCGGCGAATTGAAGGCGGTGCTCGGCATCGCCGGGCTGATCGTGCTGCTCTACTTCGTCTATCCGGCACCGCTGGTCCAGGCCGCGGGGGCGGCGGCGAAATCGCTGTTCTGACGATGGCTTTCGCGCTCGGGTCCGCCGCCGCGCGAGCCGGCTACCGGCTGGAAGCCTTCGAGACGCTCGGGTCCACCAACGACGAGGCGCTGAAGCGTGCCCGCGACGGCGAGACGGGGCCGATCTGGTTCGTCACCGCCTCCCAGACCCAGGGCCGCGGCCGGCGCGGACGGGCGTGGCAGGGACCGCCCGGCAATCTTGCCGCGAGCCTGCTGATCTCCAGCGCCGTTCCGGTCCACAGCGCGGCGACGCTCGGCTTCGTCGCCGGGCTCTCCCTCTCCGACGCGCTGCTGACCCTCGATGCGGGCGCCGAAATCGCGCTGAAATGGCCGAACGACGTGCTCGCGAACGGGGCGAAGATCTCCGGCATCATGCTGGAATCCGAAAACCGGGCGGGCGAAATGACCGCCGTCGTCGTCGGGATCGGCGTCAACGTCGTCGCCGCGCCGCATGGGCTGCCCTATCCGGCCACCTGTCTCTCCGACTGCGGTTTGACGGTGACCGCCGAAACCCTGTTCTCGGCGCTTTCGGACCGCTGGAGCGAGCGCTACGCGCAGTGGGACGAGGGGCGCGGCATGCCCTCTATCCGTGCCGCCTGGCTGCAGCGGGCGGCGGGGATCGGCGGGCCGGTGGCGGTGACGGCCGGGCCGAAGGAAATCCGCGGCATCTTCGAGACGCTGGACGCCGAGGGGCGCCTCGTCGTGCTGACGGCCGACGGATCGAGGATTCCCGTCTCCGCGGGCGACGTACATTTCGGCGACGCCGCGTCGCTGCCGGCGGCAGGCTGAGGGAGCAGGCGAATGGCGAAGCAGCCCGACCTCGTGTTCCTGCCGCTCGGCGGCGTCGGCGAGATCGGCATGAATCTCGCCCTCTACGGCTACGGCACGCCGGGCCGGCGGACGTGGCTGATGGTCGACTGCGGCGTGAGCTTCGCTTCCGAGGAGCACCTGCCCGGCATCGACCTGATCCTGCCCGACATCTCCTTCATCGAGGAGGAGCGCGGCGATCTCGTCGGCATCCTGCTCACCCACGCCCACGAGGACCATTTCGGCGCGTTGCCGGACCTGTGGCCGCGACTCAGGGCGAAGGTCTTCGCGACGCCTTTCACCGCCGGGCTGCTCGCGGCAAAGCTGATGGAGGAACCGGGCGCCCCCGAGATCCCCGTCGAGACGGTGCCGCTCGGCGCGCGGTTCGCCGCCGGTCCCTTCGACATCGAGCTGGTCTCCGTCACCCATTCCATCCCGGAGCCGAACTCCGTGGTGATCCGCACCCCTGCCGGCACGGTCCTGCATACCGCCGACTGGAAGATCGACGCCGAGCCGGTGGTCGGCGCGCCGTTCGATCCCGCCCCGTTCGTGGCGCTCGGCCGCGAGGGTTGCCGGGCGATGATCTGCGACTCCACCAACGTCCTGCGCGACGGCCGTTCGCCGGGGGAGGGGGACGTGCGCAAGGGGCTCGCCGAGGTGATCGCGTCGGCACCGCACCGCGTCGCCGTGACGGCTTTCGCCTCCAACGTCGCGCGCATCCGCTCGATCGGCGAGGCGGCGGCGGCGGCCGGCCGCAGCACGATCGTCGTCGGCCGGGCGATGAAGCGGGTCATCACGGTCGCCCGGGAACTGGGCCTGCTCGACGGCCTGCCCGAATTCCTCGGCGAGGAGATGTACGACAGCCTGCCGCGCGACAAGGTCGTCGTTCTCTGCACCGGCAGCCAGGGCGAGCCGCGCGCGGCGCTGACCCGGATCGCGGCGGGCAGCCATCCCACGATCGAGCTCGCCGCCGGCGACCGGGTGATCTATTCGGCCCGTACGATCCCCGGCAACGAGCGCGAGATCGGCACCGTCGTCAACGCGCTGGTGAGGGCCGGGATCGAGGTCGTCACGGACCGCGACGCGCTCGTCCACACCTCGGGCCATCCGCGCCAGGACGAGCTGCGCGACATGTACGCGTGGGTGAGGCCGGAGATCGCGGTGCCGGTGCACGGCGAGGCGCAGCATCTCGCAGCTCATGCCAGGCTCGCCCGCTCGATGAAGGTTCCGCAGGTGATCACCGCCTACAACGGCGACATGGTGCGGCTCGGCCCCGGGCCCGCGGAGATCGTCGACGAGGCGGTGGCGGGGCGCCTCTACAAGGATGGGCGGCTCGTCATCCGCGCCGACGACGAGGCGGTGCGCGAGCGGCGCAAGCTCGCCTTCGTCGGCTTCGTCGGGGTGGCGCTCGCAGTCGACGAGCGGGGGGAGCTTGCCGGCGATCCGGAAGTGACGCTCGACGGCATTCCCGAGCGTGACGACGAGGACGTGCCTTTCATCGATATCGTCCACGATGCCGTCGACGAGGTGCTGGCGGGCCTGCCGCGGGCACGGCGGCGCGATCCGGACGCGCTGGCGGAATCGGTGCGCCGCGCGGTGCGCAACGCGGTCATGGCGGGCTGGGGCAAAAAGCCCGTTTGTCATGTCTTCGTCGTCACGGTATGAGCCGCGGCGAAGCGGTTTCCGTGTCTCGCAGTGAGGACATCATGCTCGGAAGACTGAACCACGTTGCGATCGCCGTGCCGGACATCAGGGCGGCCGCGGCAACCTATCGCGACACGCTGGGCGCCGAGGTGTCCGACGTGGTGGCGCAGCCCGATCACGGCGTCTCCACGGTGTTCATCACTCTGCCGAACACCAAGATCGAGCTGCTCGAGCCCTACGGAGAGAACTCGCCGATCGCCAAGTTCCTCGAGCGCAACCCGGACGGCGGGATGCACCATCTCTGCTACGAGGTCGAGGACATCATCGCCGCCCGCGACAGGCTTCTCGCCGGGGGCGCGCGGGTGCTCGGCAGCGGCGAGCCGAAGATCGGCGCGCACGGCAAGCCGGTCCTGTTCCTGCACCCCAAGGATTTCTGCGGGACGCTCGTCGAGCTGGAGCAAGCCTGAGTCCGCCCGATGACCGTCACCAGTGCGCTTGCCGTCTACTTCGTCCTGTGGTGGGTGGTGCTGTTCGCAGTCCTGCCGTGGGGTGTGCGTACGCAGGACGAGCAGGGGGAGGTGGTGCCCGGATCGGCTGCGAGCGCACCGATGCGGCCGATGCTCGTGCGCAAGCTCGTCGCCACGACAGTGGTGTCCGCGATCATCTTCGCGATCCTGTCCGGCGTCGTCATCTACGGCGGGATGACGATCGACGACATCCCGTTCCTGCCCGATTTCACGCCGAAGGACTGGAAATAAAAAAGCAAGGCTTTCGCCTTGCTTTGGTAGTCTATAGCGAAGGTATCGGCGGCCTCCGCCTAACCCGTTCACCCGAAGTCGAACTGCGCCGACTGTCGAGCCGCTTTCCTCCCGAGACCTGGGCCGATGTCGCCTCCTGCGAGGCGCCTGTGCAGCTGGTCTTTTTGTGGCGAATACAATACGCAGCCATTCGCTCGTTGCAATATGTTTCTTCTCGTGAACGGGCCAATGTGGCACTTCGTCCGGATGGCGCTCTCGTGTTCGCAATGCGAACGAGCCGGCGGAGCCGGTCCGAGGTTTCCACAAGGCGTGGGGCCACGGTCCGGCATGTGAGCGGCGGAGAGCGGATGCCCGTCGGCGGCCTTGTCTTTTCCACGCCGATGCGCTTGTGTCGCGCGCATCGCTGAACACATCGGATCCCCCGACACTATGCGCCTGTCACGCTATTTCCTGCCTATCCTCAAAGAGACCCCCAAGGAAGCCGAGATCGTCTCGCATCGGCTGATGCTGCGCGCCGGGATGCTGCGCCAGGAGGCGGCCGGCATCTATGCCTGGCTGCCGCTCGGGCTCAAGGTGCTGCGGAAGGTCGAGCAGATCGTTCGCGAGGAGCAGAATCGCGCGGGCGCCGTCGAGCTGCTGATGCCGACCATCCAGTCGGCGGACCTGTGGCGCGAGAGCGGGCGCTACGACGACTACGGCAAGGAGATGCTGCGCATCCGGGATCGCCACGAGCGCGACATGCTGTTCGGTCCGACCAACGAGGAGATGATCACGGAGATCTTCCGCGCCTATGTGCGCTCCTACAAGGATCTGCCGCTCAACCTCTACCATATCCAATGGAAGTTCCGCGACGAGGTGCGCCCGCGCTTCGGCGTCATGCGCAGCAGGGAATTCCTGATGAAGGACGCCTATTCCTTCGATCTGGACTTCGAGGGCGCGCGGGCCGCCTACAACCGCATGTTCGTGTCCTATCTTCGCACCTTCACGCGCATGGGCCTCCAGGCGATCCCCATGCGCGCCGAGACCGGACCGATCGGCGGCGACCTTTCCCACGAGTTCATCATCCTGGCCGACACCGGCGAGAGCCAGGTGTTCTGCGACCGCGCCTATCTCGACTTCGATGTGCCGGGCGAGGGCACGGACTTCACGAACGACGCCGAGATCGCCGGCATTGTCCAGCGCTGGACCACGCCCTACGCCGCGACCGACGACATGCATGACGAGAAGGCATGGGAGGCGATCCCAAAGGGTGAGCGCCTGTCGGCCCGCGGAATAGAAGTCGGCCACATCTTCCATTTCGGCGAAAAATATTCGAAGCCGATGGGCGCCAGCGTGACGGGCCCGGATGGCAAGGAACATTTCGTCTCCGGCGGCTCCTACGGCATCGGCCCGACGCGGCTTGTCGCGGCCATCATCGAGGCCTCGCACGACGACGCCGGCATCATCTGGCCGGAATCGGTCGCGCCCTTCGATGCCGCGATCATCAACATGAAGGCGGGCGATCCGGATTGCGACCGCGTCGCCGAGGAACTCTACCGCTCGCTGACAGCCATCGGCAAGGACGTGCTCTATGACGATACGGACGAGCGCGCCGGTTCCAAATTCGCCACCGCCGACCTGATCGGGCTGCCCTGGCAGGTGATTGTCGGTCCGCGTGGCGTTGCCGCCGGCGAGGTGGAATTGAAGAACCGCCGCACCGGCGAACGCGCCTCGGCGCCCGTTGCCGAGGCGGCGAAGAAACTCGGCGCTGCCTGATGGATGCCGTTTCCCAGGCCGCCG
>JAEWYT010000197.1 GCA_023458595.1 Pseudomonadota bacterium | reverse complement strand
GGTGAGTTCGTGTACGACCACCCCTTCCAGTGGGGCTCCAAGCGTACCGGTCCTGACCTGCACCGCGTGGGCGGCAAGTACAGCGATGAATGGCACCGTATCCACTTGAACAACCCTCGTGATCTGGTGCCCGAGTCCAACATGCCCGAGTACCCATGGCTGCAAAAGAACCTGGTGGATCACACCGTGGTGGCCCAGCGCATGTCTGCGCTGCGTACGGTGGGTGTTCCCTATACCGACGAGCAAATCGCCGGTGCAGCGGAGCAGATCAAGGGCAAGACCGAAATGGAAGCATTGATTGCTTACCTGCAGGGTCTGGGCACTGCGCTGAAGTAAGAAGGAGCGGGTTATGGATATCACCACCATGCGCATTGTTGCGACGTTGGCATCGCTGGCGTGTTTTCTAGGCATCTGGTGGTGGGCGTATGCCCGCCGTAACCAGGCCCGCTTTGATGAGGCGGCGCAGCTGCCTTTCCAACAAGACTGATTCTCTCCACCAGAACGAGAAGATCCCATGAGCGATTTCATAAACAATTTCTGGTCGGTCTATGGCGCAGGCATTACCTTAGCCGGCATCGGCGGCTGCTTGGTGCTCCTGGTCATTACCGCCCGCAAGAAGGTGGTTTCCGATGAGGAAAACACCACCGGCCACGTCTGGGACGAAGACCTGCGTGAACTGAACAACCCCATGCCACGCTGGTGGGTCTGGATGTTCGTGATCACCATCATCTTTGGTCTGCTGTACCTGACGGCCTACCCCGGTCTGGGTACTTATGCCGGCAAGCTGCAATGGAGCCAAGTGGGCGCCTACGAAGCCGAGGTGGAAAAAGCCAAGGCCGAGCTGGAGCCGCTGTATGCACGCTTCACGGCCATGAGCACGGAAGATGTGTCCAAGGACAACCAGGCCATGGCCATCGGCGAGCGTTTGTTCATGAACAACTGCGCGCAATGCCACGGTACCGACGCCCGCGGCAGCAAGGGCTTCCCGAACCTGGCCGACAGCGATTGGCTGCACGGTGGCGCGCCTGAGAACATCAAGCAAACCATCACCCAGGGGCGTATCGGCATGATGCCTCCCCAGGCCGAGGCCGTGGGCTCTCCCGACGATGTGCGCAACCTGGCCCACTATGTCCTGAGCCTGTCCGGCAGTCCCCATGACTCGCTGAAGGCTTCGCTGGGCAAGTCCAAGTTCACCGCTTGCGCAGCCTGTCACGGCATGGACGGCAAGGGCAACACCATGCTCGGCGCGCCTAACCTGACCGATGACATCTGGCTTCACGGCTGGGGCGAACAGGCGATTGTGGACATGATCAACAATGGCAAGATGAACGAAATGCCTGCGCAGGACAAGAAGTTGACCCCTGCCCAGATCGACGTTCTGACCGCCTATGTCTGGGGTTTGTCACACAAGCCCGCAGCGGCTAACTGATCGTTGTGGCGATCCGAAAGGCGGCACTGTGTGCCGCCTTTTTATTTGGTGCGATTAGGGGAGCGTAATTCATGAGTTCCGAGCAAAAGAAACCGCAAAAAGTCATTCCTATCAAAGCGGAAAGCCAGGAAAAATCTGTCTCGTTTTACGAAGCGCATAAGAAAATCTATCCGCGCTCCATCAGCGGGACCTTCATGCGGTGGCGCTGGCTGATGGTATGGGCCACGCAGCTGCTGTTCTACGGCCTGCCCTGGCTGGATTGGGGGCAGCGCCAGATGGTGCTGTTCGATCTGGGCGCGCGGCGCTTTTACCTGTTCGGCTACGTGCTGTACCCGCAGGACTTCATCTACCTCACGGGGCTGCTGATCATCAGTGCGCTGGCCCTGTTCTTGTTCACGGCCGTGGCTGGGCGACTGTGGTGCGGCTTCACCTGCCCGCAGACGGTGTACACGGAAATCTTCATGTGGATCGAGCACAAGGTCGAAGGCGATCGCAGTGCGCGCATCAGTCTGGACCAGGCCGGCTGGACCTGGGAGAAGGTTTGGAAAAAATCGCTCAAGCAATTGCTGTGGGTGGCGTTTGCCTTGTGGACCGGCTTCACCTTTGTGGGCTACTTTGTGCCCATCCGCGAGCTGGGCAGCGAACTACTGGCCCTGCAAGGTGGCTGGCAGATCTTCTGGGTGCTGTTCTACGGTTTTGCCACCTATGGCAATGCCGGGTACATGCGCGAGCAGGTCTGCAAGTACATGTGTCCCTACGCGCGCTTCCAGAGCGCGATGTTTGACAAGGACACGCTGGTGGTCAGCTATGACACCGTGCGCGGTGAAGCGCGCGGTCCGCGCAAGAAGGATGCGGATTACAAGGCCCAGGGACTGGGCGACTGCATCGACTGCAAGCTCTGTGTCCAGGTCTGCCCGGTGGGCATCGACATCCGCAACGGCCTGCAGTACGAGTGCATCGGCTGTGGCTTGTGCATTGATGCGTGCAACAACGTGATGGACAACATGCATTACCCGCGGGGCCTGATCCGCTTGACGACGCAAAACGCCGTCACCCAGCGCTGGCCGCGCTCCCAGATCCTGCGGCGCATCGCCCGTCCTCGGGTGCTGATTTACGGTGCGGTTCTGGTCGGCCTGTCGGTGGCGATGGTGGTGAGCATGGCGCTGCGTGAGCCGTTGAAGGTGGACGTGATCCGTGACCGAGCCTCGCTGGCCCGGATCGTGGCCGGTGGCAAGCTGGAGAATGTCTATCGGCTGCAGGTCATGAACGCCACCGAGGCCACCCAGACCTACCACGTGCAGGTGCATGGGCTCAACGGGATCGAACTGGTCGAAGGGGGCGAGGTCGAAGTGCTGCCCGCCCAGACGCGCGGCGTGGCCGTGCGGGTGCAGATTCCCTACGGTGCGGCGGAGCCCGGCTCGCACCACATCGTGTTCGACATCGACGCGCGCAGCGGTGAGGGCCGGGTGTCCGAAAAATCCGTGTTCCTGGTGCCCCGTTGACCGTGGATGCGGGTCTGGCGCACGGCCCCCTCGGGCACTGTGCGCGGTGTTTGTTTATTTCTCAGAAAGTCTAGGATGTCTCAAGCTGAAATGAAGCCCGAAGTCTCGACCGCTCCCTGGTGGAAGTTCGGTCATGTGTGGCTAGTGCTGGCGGGTCCTGCCATCGTGGTGGTGGCGGGCATTGCCACCTTGGTGATTGCCACGCGTGGCGCAGATCCCGTCGTGGACCCCGACTATTACCAGAAGGGCGTGAACATCAACGAACAACTGCGCAACCCGGACAAAAGCCATGCGCCTGCGCACGCGGTGCGCAAC